>JAZLAJ010000021.1:0-7294 GCA_045613145.1 Acutalibacteraceae bacterium | reverse complement strand
AGAATTAAGAGCAAAAGGATTAACACATAGAGAAATAGCAGAACGATTGGGCTTTGAACAAATACAAATAAAAGAATTTTTTCACAGATACAACCGAAATCAACGAAAGCAAGCTGCAGGAATGCCATTGAAGCGAAAAGGTAGACCAAGAAAAGACGAAAATGAATTACCACCTTCAATACAACAATTAAGTAAACTTACACAATTGCAGTATGAACTTGCGAGTAAAGAAAGGCACATAAAGAGATTAGAAATGGAAAATGAACTGATGCGGGATTTTCTCTCGCTTACAGGAAGGAAGTGAGAGCAAGTGTAAAGTTTATGGTTGTCTATCGTCACAAAGATAAATATTCAATAAGTGAAATGTGCCGGTTCTTTAATGTATCAAGAAGCGGTTACTATGACTATACCAAAAGAATGGATAAACCCGCAAAGGATTTACCATTGGCGGAAAAGATAAGAGAATGTCAGGATAAGTGCGGTAAAACCTACGGGTATAGACGAGTACATATATGGCTTGAAAAGAACGGAATTCATCACAATCCCAAGACAATACTGAGAGTTATGCAAAAATACAACCTGTTGTCAGAGATAAGGAGAAAGAAGTATCACAATTACAGTACTGTATTGCATAGATACGATAATCTTCTAAATAGAGATTTTCATGCCGAGAGACCAAATCAGAAATGGGTTACTGACATATCTTATATAAAAACAAGTCAAGGAACATTATATTTGTCAATAATCAGAGATTTATATGATAACAGCATAATTGCATACAAAACCGGAACAGAACAAAATGTAAATCTTGTATTAAGCACAATCAGAGCAGCCAAGAAAAAGGAAAAGATCACTGCAGAGCTGCAACTCCACAGTGATCAAGGCTTTCAATACACTTCACATCCGTATTTTAAGCTAACACAATCTTACAACATAACACCGTCAATGTCAAGAAGAGGAAATCCTTATGATAATGCAATGGCAGAAAACTTTTTCTCAATACTAAAAACAGAGTGTATCTACAGAACAAAGTTGCGAACCTATGAGGAGGCTCGCCTCCTCATAGGTCAATATATCCACTTCTACAACAATGAAAGATTACAACTAAAAACAAAACTGACTCCGTTGGAAAAACGAAGTCAGTATGTCGCTTAAAATTTAATATTTTCTACCACAAGGGTGGTTTTTGTGCTGTCCGTACAAATTGGGGCAGTTCAGTGAAGGTGTGGGGGAGTTTTTTGATTGATAAATTTTCGTATTGACAATAAACTTAATGTGTTATACAATAATAAAGGTGATTGTATTAAAAATTATTAATGCAATTAAAGAATTATTCAAAGGAGGATAATAGGATGAAAAGAAATTTAAGAAAGGTAATAATGCTCATCGTAGCTGTGATGGTTCTGAGTGTGTGCTTCGTGTTCGGGGTAAGTGCTTTGGAAGAAAGCGGTTCATTAGGTGATAATGTTTTCTGGCACTTTAACAAAAGCACAGGTGAGCTTACCATCAGCGGTGAGGGGGAGATGTATAATTATTGTATTGATAATTATACACCTTTCAGAAATACAGATGGTATAAAAAGTGTTGTTATTGAGTATGGTATAACAAATATAGGTTCTTATGTGTTTGATTATTGCAGCGGTATTACGAACGTAACAATTCCTGACAGCGTAACAAGCATAGGAGATGCTGCATTCGCTTCGTGTGCAACGCTTACAAGTATCACAATACCTGACAGTGTAACAAGCATAGGGGATGGTGCTTTCAGTTCGTGTACAGGATTTACAAGTATCACAATACCCGACAGTGTAACAAGCATAGGAGCTTATGCATTTAATGATTGTCACAACCTTAAAAGTGTAACAATCGGAGAAGGTGTAGTAAGCATAGGAGCTTATGCGTTTAAGAGTTGTACCGGCCTTACAAGCATCACAATACCCGATAGCGTAACAAGCATAGGCGAAGGTGCATTTAATGATTGTTACAACCTTAAAAGTGTAACAATCGGAAACAATGTAACAAGTATAGGTAGTTACGCGTTTGCTTATTGTAGCGGCCTTACAAGCATCACAATACCCGACAGCGTAACAAGCATAGGTAATGGTGCGTTTAATGATTGTTACAACCTTAAAAGTGTAACAATCGGAAACAATGTAACAAGTATAGGTAGTTACGCGTTTGCTTATTGTAGCGGCCTTACAAGCATAACAATACCCGACAGCGTAACAAGCATAGGTAATGGTGCGTTTCAAAATTGTGGCAGCCTTACAGATGTAATAATACCTGACAGTGTAACAAGTATAGGCTCCCGTGCGTTTGGTTATTACATATTAGATGAGGATAATGAAAACTATTCAAGTGATGAATATGGGGTTTTATTCAATAAAGACAAAAGTGTGTTGATTGAATATCCCAGTAAGGGTGTGACAGAATATGTAATACCTGACAGTGTAACAAGCATAGGTAATAATGCTTTTAAGAGGTGTGCCAATCTTATAAGCGTAACAATACCTGACAGCGTAACAAGCATAGGCGAAGGTGCATTTAATTATTGTTCCAATCTTAAAAGTGTAACAATCGGAAACAGTGTAACAAGCATAGGAGATGCTGCATTCACTTCGTGTGTAACGCTTACAAGTATCACAATACCTAACAGTGTAACAAGCATAGGTGATTGTGCGTTTCAAAATTGTGGCAGCCTTACAGATGTAACAATTTCCAACGGTGTAACAAGTATAGGAAGGTATGCATTTAAGGCTTGTGATAGCCTTACAGATGTAACAATTCCTGACAGTGTAACAAGCATAGGCTTTCATGCGTTTGGTTATTACATAGTAGATGAGGAGAATGAAAACTATTCAAGTGATGAATATGGGGTTTTATTCAATAAAGACAAAAGTGTGCTGATTGAATATCCTTATAAGGGTGCGGCAGAATATGTAATCCCCAACAGTGTAACAAGCATAGGTTCTTATGCGTTTGATGATTGCGCCGGACTTACGAGCGTAACAATACCCAACAGTGTAACAAGCATAGGGGATGGTGCTTTCAGTTCGTGTACAGGATTTACAAGTATCACAATACCCAACAGTGTAACAAGCATAGGTTCTTATGCGTTTGCTTATTGTATCGGACTTACGAGCGTAATAATACCTGACAGTGTAACAAGTATAGGTTCTTATGCGTTTGCTTATTGTATCGGACTTACAAATACAACGATCGGTAATGGTGTAACAAGTATAGCGTATGGTATGTTCTGTGATTGCAGGAGTCTTACAAGTATAGTAATACCTGACAGTATAACAAGTATAGATAGTGATGCATTTTATTATTGTTCCGGTCTTGATAGTGTATATATAACGGATATAGCTGCTTGGTGTAGTATTGAATTTGGCGGCAGTGCAAATCCGTTGAATAACGGAGCTGATTTATATCTGAATGGTGAACTTTTAACAGAACTGATAATTCCTGACAGTGTAACAAGCATAGGTGATTATCTGTTTGCTAATTGTACCAGCCTCAAGAGTGTAGTAATCCCTGATAGTGTAACGAGTATAGGTTGTGCTGCATTTGAGAATTGTAGCGGTCTTACAAGTGCGATAATCGGTAACGGCGTAACAGATATGGATTGGTATATATTTAATAATTGTAGCAGTCTTACAAGCGTAACAATTCCCGATAGTATAACATGGATAGGTCATGCAGCATTTGGATGTTGTGACAGTCTAACTGATGTATATTATATGGGAAGTGAAGAGCAGTGGAAAAAGCTATATGTTAGTTCGGATAACGAGCCGTTATTAAATGCAACCATACATTTCGCAGTTGACGGACATATCTTCGACGAATGGTACAGAGAAAAAAATCCCACTTGTACAGAAGATGGTGAGGACAGAAGAGATTGCCTTTACTGTTCGGAATACGAATCAAGCGTAATTCCTGCTACAGGTCACTCTATGGGCGAATGGTACAGAGAAAAAGACCCTACTTGCACGGAAGCGGGTGATGACGGAAGAGACTGTGTAGTCTGCTATTCACATCACGAAACCCGTTCTGTCAGCGCGCTCGGTCATGAGATGAACGGCGAATACGTAAGAACAGAGCCTACCTGCACCGATAAGGGCGTTCTCGTAACCTACTGTACAGAGTGCGGCTATGAACAGACGAGTACCATGGATAAAATCCCTCACAGCGATGCAGACGGTGACGGAAACTGTGATGTATGCGGTAGAAACATCGCTCAGGATAACTGCACCTGTAACTGCCACAAAGGTGGTTTCAGTGGCTTAATCTTCAAGATTCTCCGAATCTTCTATAGACTCTTTAAGATTAATCCTGTTTGTGCCTGCGGTGTAGCTCACTATTAATTACATAACATTTACGAGAGACTGACCTTCGGGTCGGTCTCTTTTTTTCCCTCCTGTTTTGAAAGAGAGCTTGCGGACACAACACGTTGTGTCCCTACGGTTTTTGCTCATTTTCGCTATTTTGCTTTATAACTTTACCACGTTAATACAAAATACACAAAAAATCCGACAAAATTTAGGCATTATTCTGTCTTGACTTTAGCGAGGTAAAGTAATATAATAAATGATAATATTCATAAACATAATGAATATATGGAATTATTTAAGAGGTGTTTTTTTATGAATCGTGTATTCAATTTTTCAGCAGGTCCTTCAATGCTTCCCGTTTCCGTGCTCGAAAAGGCAGCTTCTGAAATGCTCTGCTACGAGGATTCAGGTATGTCCGTAATGGAAATGAGCCACAGAAGTCCTGTTTACGATAAGATTATCAAGGATGCTGAGGCTCTTCTCCGTGAAATTATGGAAATTCCCGATAACTATAAGGTGCTCTTTTTACAGGGCGGTGCTTCGACTCAGTTCGCTGCAGTACCCCTTAACCTTATGAATAAAAATAAGAAGGCTGACTACATCCTTTCCGGTCAGTTCTCCACCAAAGCTTTCAAGGAAGCTCAGAAGTACGGTGATGTTGTAGCTGCCGCTTCCTCAAAGGATGACAACTTCTCACGCATCCCCGAAACTACCAGAGAGTCCTTCAGACCCGATGCAGACTATGTACATATCTGCTTCAACAATACAATTTACGGTACAAAGTTCGGTTATATCCCCGACACAGGTGACATTCCTCTCGTAGCCGATATGTCATCATGTATCATTTCCGAGCCTGTGGACGTAAGTAAGTTCGGTATGATTTATGCAGGTGCTCAGAAGAATATGGCTCCCGCAGGTCTTACCATCGTTATCGTTCGTGAGGATCTTATCGGTAACGCAAGAGAAGACATCCCCGCTATGTTTGATTATAAGCTTATGGCTGATAATGACTCAATGTATAACACACCGCCCTGCTACTGCATTTATGTGGCTAAGCTCGTTTACGAATGGATCAAATCTCTCGGCGGTCTTACAGAAATGAAAAAGCTCAATGAAAAGAAAGCAGCACTCCTTTACGATTATCTTGACTCACAGGATTACTACATCGCACCTACAGAAAAGGACAGCCGTTCGATGATGAATGTTACTTTCGTTACAGGCGATGCAGATCTCGATAAAAAATTCGCTTCCGAAGCTGATAAGGCAGGCCTTAAAAACCTTAAAGGCCACAGAAGCGTCGGCGGTATGAGAGCATCCATTTACAATGCTATGCCTTATGAGGGCGTAGAGGCTCTTGTTGAATTTATGAAAAAGTTCGCCGCAGAGAATCCCAAGGCTTAAGAGGTGTACAAAGTTATGAAGACAATTAAAACAATGAATAAAATCGCTGCCATCGGTCTCGATGAGCTTAACAAAGAAGCTTTCGAAATCAGTGACAGCATCGAAAACCCCGACGGTATTATGGTTCGTTCTGCTTCTCTTCACGAGATGGAGTTCGGTGATAATCTTAAGGCTATCGTTCGCTGCGGTGCAGGCGTGAATAATATTCCTCTGGATAAATGTGCAGAGAAGGGTATTATCGTTTTCAATACTCCCGGTGCCAACGCTAACGGTGTTAAGGAGCTTACTATCGCTTCTCTTCTTCTCGCATCGAGAAAGGTAGTTGACGGTATCGAATGGGCTAACGGTCTTACCGAAAACGTAGCTAAGCAGGTAGAAAAGGGCAAGAGTGCCTTTGCTGGCTGTGAAATTCAGGGTAAAACCCTCGGTGTTATCGGTCTGGGTGCTATCGGCGGTCTCGTGGCTAATGCTGCGAAAAGTCTCGGTATGAAGGTTTTAGGCTGTGATAATTTCCTTACTGTCGAAGCAGCATGGCATCTTTCGAGATCCATCAACAAGGCATCAAGCTATGATGAGATTTATGCTAACGCAGATTATATCACACTTCATATCCCCTCAAATGAAAAGACAAGAGGTATGATTAATAAGGAATCCATCGCAAAGATGAAGGACGGGGTCAAGATTATCAATCTTTCCCGTGCAGACCTTGTAAACAATGAGGATATCAAGGCTGCTATCGAAAGCGGTAAGGTGAGCTGTTATGTTACTGACTTCCCCACAGAGGAAACCATTAACGTGCCCGGTATCATTACCACACCTCATCTCGGTGCTTCCACTGCAGAGTCTGAGGATAACTGTGCTGTTATGGCTGCACATCAGATCGAAGATTTCCTTCTTAACGGTAACGTTAAAAACAGTGTAAACTATCCCGATATTGAAATGGCTGTGAGTGACGGAGGAAGATTGCTTGTTCTTCATAAGAACCTGCCTAACATTCTTTCTTCTATTACTTCTCTTATTTCTGAACAGGGTATTAACATCGACCATATGGCTAACCGTTCAAAGGGTGATTATGCCTGCACTCTTGTTGATACAGCGTCACACCTTGATGATGACATCGTAGAAAAGATTTCACAGGGTGAAAATGTTATCAGAGTAATCAAATTTAACTGATTAATGATTTCAATAACCGTTTCTGTAAAAGGGAACGGTTATTTTTTTCGTGGAGGAAAGGCAGTTCTTTTCAGTAGGGTGGAGGTAACGGGAGGCGGCGGGCCAAGCCCCTGTGAATACAGGGAGCTGCAGCGCCTTGCGGTGCCGCAGCTGACCGTTTACGGTCGCTTGGCCCGCCGCCTCCCCGTTACCTCTCTGTATATTTAAAGGAAGAGTCTTCCGGATACAAAAAAACAGCTACGGATTATG
Source organism: Acutalibacteraceae bacterium (assembly GCA_045613145.1). Lineage (GTDB taxonomy): Bacteria > Bacillota > Clostridia > Oscillospirales > Acutalibacteraceae > UBA6857. Next base: position 137 of record JAZLAJ010000021.1, on the reverse strand, counting down.
CCGCCTTCCCGTAAGGCAGTATTTGTTTCTCGATGAAAATTCCCCGTATTTTTGCCAAAAGCCTCGCAAGGCGACAGCCTTGCTGCATTTTATGGCTTCAATACAAGAAATTTTCTTATCTTACGAAACTGCGAAGC
>JAZLAJ010000020.1:0-8889 GCA_045613145.1 Acutalibacteraceae bacterium | reverse complement strand
ATCGATTTGGGGCGTCTCAATAGTGTGTCCGTCGTAAGAAATCATACCTTGCTCATTCATCTCGACCAGGTAGCGATAGGCCGTTGTTTTCGCAATGCCGACTCCTTTAGCAATTTCGCTCACAGAGGGAGAGGACCTCTTAATGCGATAGTAGTCGCTCACATAGGTACAAATCTTTTTCATCAATTCCGGGCTCTTAGATCTCATAATCATCTCTCGCTTTCTATCAGGAACGCTTCGTTCTCGATAGTTATATTATACATGTATTTTCCCAAAATACAATAGAATTATTAAACAACATAAAAAGGTGGGCGTATTTGCACCCACCTTTTTGCGTTATCTGTTTTTCAGAGCTTCGTTGAGCCGTCGTTCGTACTCATCTCGAATTGCCTTCGGCTCTACGATCTTCATCTTGCCGCCGTATGTAAACACCCACGAGTAGAAGGTGGCGCTTGCGGAGATCTCAGCCACGACAGAGAAGGAATTATCGTCATGGAGGTGCGTTTCCACATCCTCGCCAAAACGGTCTACAATCGCTTTCATAAGGCTGTTATCGCATAGGAGCTTCACTTTGCACGGTTTGCCTTCATACATCATAAAGACTCGCTCACAGTAGTCACTGATATTGTATTCCTCCGGTCGGGGATGATAGGTCACCGCCGACAATTTCGGCTGATACATCCGATCTACACGGAACTTTACGATCTTGCCGTGCTTCTGCGACCATCCGAATATGTAATAGCAGTCGTTGTTCCACACCAGGTCATACGGTGAGAAGCGATACAGATAGCCGTCATGCTTCAGTTCCTTCTTCTTTCTTGATGTATATTCGGTGTATTGAAACTCTACGGCAGACTCCGATTGTATTGCGGACTGGAGAAGATCCACCGTATAATTGACGGCCTCGTTTGTGGTCTTGGCTTTGCCCTCTACGTAGAGACGTCGTTTGAGCTGCTCTGCTTGATGCGGACTTGCCAAGGACGAGACTTTCTCAATGAGAGCCACGCTCTTGCTCTCCGAGATGAATTTTGCCGCCTGGATTGCATCCACAATCATCTTCAACTCGGCAAGCTCCAATGCACGACTGCCGATAAAGTATTGGTTCTGTCGGCTCTTGTTGCAGACGATATCAAAGCCGCTGTCTTGGAGATCTGCAAGATCCGAGGCAACCGTCTTTCGGTTGGTGTGGATGCCGCATTCTTCAAGATGCGCGAGTATATCCGTTATAATTGCGGGATGTTCTTCATCGGTATGATCCCACAGGTATTTCAGTATATGTAGCGGTCTGTTTTTGTCTGCCATCTATATCTCTCCTGAGGTAAAATTGCAAGCCCATGCTTTATTGATTGGTTTCCACGCCTATGACAATAATGCGGTCGCTTTTGGTTGCTCCATAACAGGTAGACAGCGTGAGGAGCTGCTGACCGTATTGGGGTGTAATGCCCGTGTCGTATAAAGCTCGGTGCTTTATTGCTTCTATTTTTGCATTAAACTCGGTTTCATCGGCGGCGGTATGGAAGTCATACCAGCCGTCGTTGTTCTTTACATACACCACCGCAAAAACGGTGTACTGCTTCATTCCTTCGGCGGTTTCAAACTCGATTACGGGATGTTCGGTACAGTAGTCCTTATTTCTATACTGTGTTACAGCCGAGAACATCGTTCCGTTTTTCATATTGTGACCGTAGATTACGAGGTTATCGCACTCCATAGTGCATTTACCTTTGAGGAAAGGAACACCTGCGGAGCTGTACTCTTTATCAAAATTCAGCCGCAGATACCGTTGCGGTTCGCTCGGTGTGTGCATTACGGGATAATCCACCGCCGTGTCTTTAATATACACCCAGCCGATACAATCTGCATTTTTCTCAAACAGCGGCACAAGGTTTCGGGTGAACACGGGAGCCGGTGCCTGTGGCTCGGTTGCTTGGGTTTCCTCATCACTTTCAGCTTCGCTGTTTTTCGGCTCGGTTACATCCTCGGATTCATCGAGGACGGTAACGTTGGTAATAAGGTCTGCAAGCTCATTAAAATCGTCTATTTCCGTTTGCCGATCCCTGACCTCGCTCACAATCATCACGACTGCTACAATCATCACGACCACGAAAAAGAGAGTCAAGAATGGCAATATCTTCTTAACCATTCAAGACCCTCCTTTATTGGTCAAAGTTATTGCACGGGGGGATATTATGCTTTTTTCTTCTTCAGTACGAAGATGGTGATACCGACACCTGCACCTGCGGCAACGAGGGCAATCAGCAGGATGCCCCACCAAGGCATTCCTTTGTCGTTTTGACCGTCGTTCTTGTCGGCGGTATCCGTTGTCGGGTCAGTACTTTCTGTGCCGTCTGTGGGGGGTTCAGAGCCATCTGTGGGGGCTTCTGTTCCATCCGTGGGATTGGTAGATACGTCGGGATCAGTAGGTTTGGTAGACGTATCGGGATCGGTAGGCTCGGTAGTCGGTGCCGCTACCACCGTCACGATGAAGAACTCAAAAGCATCCTTATAGGAAATCTTGATTTTCTGCTCACCAACGGTAACGAGTTCCTTTTGAGAATAGGTCAGATCCTTGCCGTCCTTGGAATCAATGAAACTGTCGGGAGTATAGATACGAACCTTTAGACCGGTCATATCCAGCTTTTCGCCTGCGGTATAGGTCACCTTGTTGGGAGCCTGAACAATCTCCAAAGTATACTCACTGCCGCCCTCGGAAATGGTGATATCGAACTCCTTGGTGTTTGCGTAGTCCTCACCGGCTTCGGGGGTGACCATAATTACCACGTGCCAAAAGCCTGCCTTAGTAGGTGTGCCTTCGATCTCACCGTGCTGCGTTAAGTACAGACCGTCGGGAAGACTGGAACGGAACAGCGAAAAGACTACGTCGGGATCACTGCAATCCAACTTAACGTAATAGGATTGTCCCACCTTACCGTCGGGAATCGCTGCATCACGGATTTCGGGAATCAGCGCAGGATTACCGGTATTGGGAACCGTGAATTTAGCTCCGTCGTATGTGCCGCACTGTTGGGTACGATCTGCGTCGCTGAAAAGATATACCTTGCAGTAGAACTGACAGCCCTTATCGTTTTCGGTCAAGGTGATGGACGGGCCGTCTTTGTAGTAAGAATCGTTGCGGAACCAGTAATACTGCATATTGCCTTCCAATGCTGCATTATACTCAGCGGCGTTCTTGCCCAGATCCATAATGTTCTGCTTGGTTTTCTGCTCATTCACTTTCACCGTTCCACCGGCAACAAAGCTGCTGTCGGACGTATAAACGACAGTTTCACCTGCCGCCATTGCAGGAACTGCAAGGGAACAAAGAAGCAAAAGGCTCAAAATGATGCTAAAAGCCTTTTTCATAAAAACAACTCCAAATCTATATTAATTTTACTTTTCTTTCGTTTTGGTAAACTCATAAGCAAAGCTTTCCTTGCCTTCGCTGCCGGACAGGATCAGCTTATCCTTAGTTACCTCATAATTGTAGGTATAGTCGTTTGCCTTCTCATCCTCAAAATCAATGCTTACGGTTTTTTCTTCTTCATTGATGGTGTATTTGAAGGTGTATGTATTGCTCGGCAGGATCATAGATCCTTCACCGTTACCTTCAAATTGATACACAGTCGTGCCGTCCATATCCCAAGTGCCTTTCAACACATCTCCGCCTGCGCACCCTTTGCATATAAGGATGATAAGAAGCAAAATTGCAGCAATAGCGGCAGCAAGAATACAATACCTGCGGATTTTTGCTTTCCGTCTGCGCTTATACATCCTCTGCAACCGTTCATTATCATTTGTCGGCTTATTATTCGGCATAGCATAACGAGGCTTTCTGCTTGCGCCTTTCTTTGCTTGTACAGTACGCACCGAACGTTGTGGATACTCTCTGTTAATTACCCCTAAAATCTCATCTAATTCTTTATCAATTTTATCACTCATATTTTCAGACTCCTTGCTGTGGTAAACTTGCTCTCTCCAAGGCGACAAACACATTTCTTTTGTCGCTTTGGAGAAAGGGCTATACGAGATAGCCTTTCTTTATCAAAAGGGCGGTGACGGATTTCCGCCACCGCCTTTGCGTTTCATGGGTGTGGTTTTCTGTTACCGATTACTTAACAGAATATCTTTTCTTGCCGAAAACTACAGTAGCAATAACACCAAGCGCACTGATCATCAGCATACTGATCCAAAGAATCATATTGCTGTTATCACCAGTCTGAGGATTATCGCCAGGGTTGGAAGGCTCGGAAGGAGTAGTAGGTGCGCCTACGTTGTAGTCACAAACATCGCACTTGCCATCCTTATTTTCATCCTTATGAGCTGCGCTGTTAGCCTTATCGCCGCAAGAGCACTCGTTCCAGTGGTTATCCTTATCAGACTTCCACTCAGTACCGTGGTTGTGAGTATGTCCCAGAGCAGGAGTAATCACGTAACCACAAGCGGAGCACTTGATAGGATCAGTTTCAGTAGCTGCCTCACGGTCAGGAGTATGAGCCGCTACAGTGTTCTTAGCACCGCAAGAGCAGGTGTCTGCGTGGCCGTCAGCTTCCTTGTAACCATACTGAGTGCTGTAGTCGTGAGTAGGAGCAGCAATCACAAGAGCTTCTTCAGTAGTAGCAACCTTTTCTGCAGTGAAGTAGGTGTTACACTTATCGCAGAAGTAGTGAGCTTCCTTACCAGCCTTCAACTCTGTTGCAGTGTGAACTGCAGGAACCTTCTCAACGAGAGTGCCGTAGTTATGACCGCCAGCGATCTTAACGCTGTCCTTGTCGGTGATTTCAACAGATGCAGTTGCATCGCTGAACCACTTGCCGCAGGAGCAGGTGTAGTATTCGATGTTACCATCCTTGTTACAATCAGCAGTTTCAGCAGGAACCTTAGTCAGGTTGTTCTGGTGAACGTGGCCGAGTGCAGGAGTGATAATGTAACCACAAGCAGTACACTTGATAGGATCACTTTCGGTAGCAGCATCACGATCAGGAGTATGAGCTACCACAGTGTTGTGAGCACCGCAGGAGCAAGTATCTGCGTGACCGTCAGCTTCCTTGTAACCATACTGAGTGCTGTAGTCGTGAGTAGGAGCAGGAATAGTCAAGTCATCCTTGGAAGTAGCAACCTTTTCTGCAGTGAAGTAAGTATCGCACTTATCACAGAAGTAGTGAGCCTTCATACCAGCCTTCAATTCTGTAGCAGTATGAACAGCAGGCTCTTCAGCAATAAGAGTACCATAGTTATGACCTGCAGGAACTTTTACACTATCCTTATCAGTGATTTCAACAGATGCAGTTGCATCAGTATACCACTTACCGCAAGAGCAGGTGTAGTATTCGATGTTGCCGTCAACAGTACAAGTAGCGCCGTTTGCACCAACCTTAGTCAAATGACTCTTACAGATATGACCGGTAGCAGGTTCAAGAACCATCAAACATTCGGTACAAATCTTATCGTCATCCTCGGTAGGCGCTGCCATGTTAGGAGTATGAGGCTGAACGTTATCGTGTTCAGTACAGAAGTTACACTTGTGTGCGTGACCGGCAGCCTTATCCTGATAGCCCCATTCAGTGGTATTGAACTGGTGACCACCCATTTCAGTGCTTACCCAAGAGGCAGTGCCGATTTCTGCACAGTGTGCACAGTCGTAATAGTATTCCTTAGCATCCTGGCAGTTAGCACCGGTGCCTGCTACGAGGTGTGCGGCGTCAGCGATCTTCTCGTCGAACTTGTGGTCGCCGTAGGTAGTACTGGTCCAGGTGTTAGTACCCTTTGTTGCACAGTAAGCGCAATCGTAGTAATACTTCTTAGCATTCTGACAGTTTGCACCGGTACCTGCTACGAGGTGTGCGGCATCTTCAAGCTGCTCGGTGAAGCTATGGTCGCCTGCATCGGTAGAAGTATAGAACTTATCAGTAGCTTCGGCATCGTCCTTTGCGTTTGCAGAGCAACGAGAGCAATCGTACCAATAAACGTCGTATTCGGTGCAGTTTGCAGCTTCAGCCTTGAGGTGAGCCGCATTCTTGATCTGCTCGGTGTAATCGTGACCCTTCTTGGCGATCTTGCCTGCGCCGGTCTTCCAAGCGTTGATATCAGCGATAGCGATGGAAGCGGAAGCATCCTCGAAGTAATTGCCGCAGGAGCACTTGTAGTGCGCCTTGTAACCATCTTCGGTACAATTGGAATCATTTTTTGCAACAGGAGTCAAGTTATTCTTGTGGATATGACCGGTTTTAGTTTCAATTACATAGCCACAGAGAGAACATTTCTTATCTTCAGTTTCAGTAGGAGCAGGACGGTCTGCGGTGTGGCCTACAACAGTGTTGTGTGCACCGCAAGAGCAGGTATCTGCGTGGCCGTCAGCTTCCTGATAACCATACTGATTAGCATAGTCATGAGTGTTCTTGATAGTCAGCGCTTCTTTCGTAGTAGCAACCTTACTGCTATCAAAATAAGTATCACAGGTATCACAAAAGTAGTGAGCCTTCATACCGTCCTTTACTTCGGTAGCGGTATGCTTGCCGGGATCTTCGTCAACGAGAGTGCCGTAGTCGTGAGAAGCGGCGATCTTACCTGCGCCCTTCTTCCAAGTGGCGAGATCGGTAATCTCATTGTTGCAAGCGGAATCGCTGTAGTACTTACCGCAAGAGCAGGTGTAGTAATCATTCCAACCGTCAACGGTGCAAGTTGCATCCTGACCCTTGGTGAAAGTGCCGGAGCAGGTGTGAGCAGGAGCACCCTTGATTTCGATGGTAGTCATCGCAGTTGCGCTCGCTTCCCAAATCTCACCGTAGTCCTTAGTGATTTCGAGTTTCTGAATACCCAAATTATAGGTACCTGCAGGAGTGTTGGCAGGAATGGTGAAGTGCAGCACACAGATGTTGGTGATAGTACTGTTTTCGCCATCAGCGGTCTGATAGCCAGCGCCATTATCGCCACTGCCAAGAGATACCTGAATATCACCTGCAGTAAGAGTTACTTCCTTATTGGTGATGTTAGTCAGTTTCAAAGGAGAATCATAGAAAGCCTTGAAACCAATGCCGTCCCAAGTGATTTCCTGGTTAGCATCCACAACTACAGTCAGAGTCTGATCGGAAGTGCTTACGTCAAACACAGATTTGCTTGCAGTAGCCTTATAAGTGATTTCAGCGGGAGGAGGAGTGCTACCACTATCCTTAATAGTAAGGGTAGTCATAGCGGTTGCACTGTTTTCCCAAATTTCGCCGTAATCACTGGTGATTTCGAGTTTCTGTACGCCCAAATTGTAGGTACCAGCAGGAGTGTTTGCAGGTACGGTAAAGTGCAATACGCAAATGTTGGTGATGGTGCTGTTTTCACCATCAGCGGTCTGATAACCAGCGCCATTATCACCACTGCCAAGGGACACCTGAATATCGCCTGCAGTTAAGGTAACTTCCTTATTTGTGATATTGGTCAGTTTCAGAGGAGAATCATAGAAAGCCTTGAAACCAATGCCGTCCCAAGTAATTTCTTTACTTGCGTTTACGGTGACAGTAACTACCTGATCCTCGGTACTTACGTCAATTGTGCTTTTATCCAGCTTTGCCTCAAAGGTAACACCTTTCGTGTTGGCCGCCAATGCGGGTGAACACAAGGACATCATCATGACAATAGCAAGGAAAAAAGCAAGAATACTTCTCGTTTTCATCTTGAATTCCATCCTTTCAAATTATATTACCAACTCAACGTGGTTTTCTTATTGTATGCTGCCTTGATTCTTGTCGAGTCAGCTAATGTAATTTCGCCATCGCCGTTTGCATCTGCTGCAAACGCTGCTTCTGCAGTCGGGGTTGTTTTCTTATTGTATGCTGCCTTAGTTCTTGTCGAGTCAGCGAGGGAGATTTCTCCGTCACCATTGATATCGCCCTTGACTACGAGGAGAACCTCGGTTACGCCTGCGGGTGCAGTGAAGGAGTAGGTGCCGTCGCCGTTGGCTACAGCGGTGATTGCCTTGTAGGCAGTACCGTCAAGGTAGCCGACCTTGCAAGCTACTTCGTGATCCACGGTTACGACGTTACCGCTTACGGTGTAGTCGATATCACCAATGCAGTTCACGGTGATGTTACTTGTAGCCTGTTCACCAACGATAATGGTTACGGGTACGGTGGTAAGCACGTTACCACCATTGTCCTTGATTACAACAGAAGTACGATAAGTACCCTTTGCAAGGCCGCCGACAGGCATTACGGATACGGTCATTCCGTTGTAGTTTACGTCGATGAGTTCATCATCTTCTGCAACTGCAACGATGGAAGTAACGGTTGTGGTACCCACGCTGGTGAGTGTGATATCCGTGATCGGTCTGCCGGAGTAGCCTTCTTCCAGATTGATGGTAACGCTTGCGGGGTTAGCGGTAACTGCCTTTGCGGGAGCGGTAGTTGCCGCAAACTTGTAAACCGCACCGTTCTGGTTACCGGTCATCTTGGCGTTACTCATATCTTCGAGCTTGATGGTCGCATTGTCAGCAAACTTGACGTAGTCGCCCTTGCCGTCACCGTCACGGTCACGCACATCCAGTTCCAGATATACGCTGTAGGTAATACCTGTCATGAAAGTGCCATCTTCATTGAAGGTGGTATCTTCGCCGGTATCAACCTTGCCGTTGTTATTGATGTCGTAGAACCACTGGAGTCGGCTTACGTATACCTCATCACCAACAATAAAGTTGCTGTAGAACTCGGTAATGCTTTCTGCGGAAGCAGGCTTAGAGTAACCAACAGGCGTGCTAAGACCGGCAATATAAAGATCATTGATGGTCTTTACTTCTGCCTTCGGGATGAAGTAGTAGTAAACGCGAGCCATTTGTGCACCTTCAAGTTCAGCAATACCGGCACCGGGCTTAATGATAGCGCCTTCGTTATTTACACGGACAGTTGT
>JAZLAJ010000019.1:0-9706 GCA_045613145.1 Acutalibacteraceae bacterium | reverse complement strand
GCTGTTCACAGCAGAAGATACAACAATTTTCCCATGCGTCCACTTGGTTGGAAGTCACCCAGGGAAGTATTAAACCACTTCCTAACCACTGGCGAAATTTTTTCTACCTAATTTTGTAACACATCATTGACAAACCTACATATGTTGATTTGTAACAGAATAATAATATTTATTATAATGTAATAGAACATGTTGTGTGGATGTTAAAAAAGGTAACAAGATATCATATTGACTTTTCTAATCACGGGTGATATACTATTGAAAAATATAAACTTAAATGAAAGGCAGGCGGACAAAATGATGTGGCGAGTGATGAACAGAAAAATCAATATTACTTTGTCCGTGTGCAGATAACTGTATAGCTTTTTAATTGGTTTGCGTTTCTGATTTTACGGTCAGAGACGCATTTTTATTTTAAAAAGGAGGTATATTTATGATTTTTGAAGCAAAAGAAATTACGCTGAAAAACGGTATGATCGCCATACTGAAAACCCCGGAAACAACTGATGCACAGATGCTTCTCAACAATGTCAGAACCGCAAGCGGTGAGACAGATTTTCTCTCCCGTTATGCCGAGGAATGGGAAAACTTAACTGTAGAAGATGAAGAAAAATGGATTAAAAACAACCGTGAATCAGAAAATAATCTTGTCATAGCCTGTTATATTGACGGTAAAGCTATCGGCTCCTGTGATATTACGTTTTTTAATGATATGAAAACTTCTCACAGAGCAGGAATAGGAATTGCCATAAGAAAAAAATACTGGAATTTAGGTATCGGCTCTGCTATGTTCGACGAAATGATTAAAGCTGCAGAGAAACACGAATACACCGAAATACTTGAACTTGAATATCTCGAAGGAAACGAAAGAGGGAAAACCCTTTATGAAAAATTCGGATTTAAAACCGTAGCTGTAAAACCGAAAATCTGCAAACTTAAGAACGGAAGCTATCAGGATTTATTCTATATGCAGAAAGTGATAAAATAAAATGAAAAAAGTTATAGTAATAGGCTGTCCCGGCTCAGGGAAAACAACCTTCGCTGAAAAGCTTAATAAAATCACCGGACTGCCTTTATATTATCTTGACGCTATATGGCACAGGCCCGATAAGACACATATTCCGAGAGAAGAATTTGATGAAAGAATTTCCCACATTTTCAGCGAACCGATGTGGATAATTGACGGCAATTACAAAAGAACCATAGAAATGAGACTGAAAGAGTGCGATACTGTTTTTCTCTTTGATTTGCCTGTGGAGGTTTGTCTGCAGGGAGTAAGAGACCGTATAGGTAAGGAAAGATACGATCTGCCGTGGCTTGAAAAAGAATTAGACCCTGAGTTTAAAAAATTTATAGAGGACTTTCCTACAGATACCTTGCCGTACATATATGAATTGCTTGACATGTATAAAGAAGAAAAACAGGTGATAATTTTTAACTATAGAGAAGAAGCTGATAATTTTATAAATGAAATAAGGTGAAGATGATGAAACAAGTAGATTACGGGATGCCCACACTGATTGAAACAAGCACTCTCGAAGAGTGTGCAAAGATGTGTTCAGATTTAGGTCTTGATTTTATTGAACTCAATATGAATCTACCGCAGTATCAGCTTGATAAAATTGATTTAGATTTTTGCAAATGCATCTCTGAAAAATATGGAATTTACTACACCATTCACCTTGATGAAAATTTGAATGTCTGTGATTTTAATTCATATATAACGCAGGCATATGTCAAAACTGTCGTTGAAACCATAGAAATCGCAAAGCAGCTTAACATAAAGGTTTTAAATATGCATATGGCAAAAGGTGTATATTTCACCCTGCCTGAAAGAAAGGTGTTTCTTTTTTCGCAATACAAAGAACAGTATTTTAAAAGCATTATTGATTTCAGAGATGTGTGCGACATTACTATTGGCGATGCTGACATAAAAATTTGTATTGAAAACTGTGACGGTTACGAGGATTTCCAAAAAGAGGCTATTGATTTATTATTAAAAAGCAAAGTTTTTGCTTTGAATTTTGATGTAGGACATAATTACGGTATCGGTGGCACTGACGAAGAATTCATTATGAAACACAAAGACAGATTGAGGCATATTCACTTGCATGATGCTAAAGGTAGAAAAAACCATCTTGCACTCGGTACAGGAGAAATGAATATCCGACAGTATCTCGACCTTGCCAATGAACAAAACTGCCGTGTTGTTTTAGAAACAAAAACTGTTGACGGACTGAAAAAATCTGTACAATGGTTGAAAGGATATACAAATGAACAAATACCTGAAAAACCTTAACCGCATAGAATTTCTTGTCACGATGTCTTGTACCGGCAAATGCAAGCACTGCTCACAGGGTGAACACAGAAGCAGTGATAACATTGATAAAGATGTTGCTGCCGATGCTGTCAGAAAAATAGCATCAGAATATAACATAACCTCCGTTATGACCTTCGGAGGTGAGCCTTTGCTGTATTCCGATACTGTATGCGAAATACATAAGGCCGCCACTGAAATGAATATACCTAAAAGACAGCTTATAACCAACGGCTATTTCAGTAAAGATGAGGAAAAGATTAACCTTGTTTCAGAAAAACTCAGAGAAAGCGGCGTAAATGATATTCTGCTTTCCGTGGATGCTTTCCATCAGGAGACTATCCCTCTTTCCTGTGTAAAAATCTTCGCAGAGGCTGTTATGAGAGCGGAAATCCCTCTGAAAGTACAACCCGCCTGGTTAGTGAGTCCCGAAGCAGATAATCCATATAATATCAGAACCAAGGAAATACTCAGTGAATTCAGAGAAATGGGTATAGATGAAAACAAAGGAAACATCATTTTCCCTGTAGGTAATGCACTGAAATATCTCGGTGAATATTTACAGCCAAAGGAGGAAAAAGAAAATCCCTATTGGGAAAATCCAAAGGATGTACGCGCAATATGCTTCGGTGCCAACGGAGATATACTGGGCAGAAATGCTTATGAAAAGGACATAATGAAAATACTTGCCGGATATAAACCGTGATAAAATAAGCCTCCGCAGCTGCGAAGGCTTAAATTTTTATATTCAGTTAAACCGATTTTTCTGTAACAGCCGGCTTTACTGTCAGATTTTTCACAGCCGAAATTATTATAGGGGATACCTTTCGGATAAGCTTAGATATATACATCACTGCGAAAGCACTCACAAAAGAAATCACAAAATAAATGACCAGCTTATCTCTGTTTCTCATACCTTCCGCAAAGGGTGCAATCCGGGAGAACTGAAGCGAAATAACACCGTGTACCAGATAAAGAGAAAAGCTGAACTTTCCGAGGAAATTAAAAATTCGCTTATTTAAAAGGTCATGACCCAGGCTTTTTCCACTGAAAGAAATTATGACGCTTATGCTCAGAATAAAAATGTAGAAGAAATCCTTGAGTCCGTCGGAATCAAACACCATATATAACACAAATATTATATATCCCGTAGCTTCTACGAGAGCAAGAATAGCTTTTCCCGCGTTACTGAAATCGATTGCTCTGAGCTTTTTGGTCAAACAATAACATATGCATCCCATGCTCAACTCTGCCAGAGCACGCAGATTAGCATAATAAGTAAAACCGTTCCAGTTCAGCGGTCCTCGCACTGTACCGTAATTTCTGTACATAAATCCGAAAATAAGAAGGGTGCCGAGAGGAAGAACTACATTGAGAGCCATATTTTTATATTTACGGATAAAGGGATAAAGAACCGTCATACATATCAGCATAGAAGATACATACCATGTAACCGTAATGACTCCCGTTCCTCTGAGACCTGTGGATATAATCAGAAAAGCATCAAACCAGCTTTGCTCAATAAGAGGAAAGAACTCTGCAGAGGTACATATACACATTATAACCACACCGAAAAAATACGCTACGGCTACATCAGGGTAAAGAGATTTATATTTTTTCGATATGAAAAAAGCTGTTTCTTTACCGAGAGGTCCGGAAATACTTTTCTCGGCTTTTTCTATCGAGGCCATCATAAGCCAACCTGATACGAGAAAGAAAAATTCGACACTCAGAGAGAAACCCATAAAATATTTTTCGAACTCTGCAGGTAAAACATATTTAGCATGATTAAGCACAACACATACAGAAAAAATAAATTTAAGTAAATCTATTTTTCCGTTTCTTGAACTTTTAGCCATATATACTCTCCTTTTAATAATCCTTTTTCTGTTTCATATTATCATCTGCCATAATTTTTGTCAAGAATTATCGTTTTTCGAAGTGTGCGGCAGACTTTAATCTAATAAATCTGTTTTCCCTTGACTTTTTCTTTTCTTTTGTATATTATAGTATTTAACTATTTGGAACTTATAATTGAAAGGAGTTTTAAAAATGCTTTCAAACAAAGAAAAATCAATGGAAAAGCTCGTTGCTCTCTGTAAGGGCAGAGGCTTCGTTTATGCCGGCAGTGAAATCTATGGCGGTCTTGCCAACACATGGGACTACGGTCCTCTCGGCGTAGAGCTTAAAAACAACATCAAAAAGGCATGGCTTAAAAAATTCGTTCAGGAGAATCCCTACAATGTAGGTCTTGACTCAGCTATCCTTATGAATCCTCAGACATGGGTTGCTTCCGGTCACCTCGGCGGCTTCTCCGACCCTCTTATGGACTGTAAGGAATGTAAGACAAGACACAGAGCTGACAATCTTATCGAGGACTTCGACGGCACTAATGTTGCCGGCTGGTCAAATGAAGAAATGCTCGCTTACATCAACGAAAAGGAAATTCCCTGTCCCGACTGCGGTAAGCATAACTTCACTGACATCCGTCAGTTCAACCTTATGTTCAAAACCTTCCAGGGCGTTACCGAGGACAGCAAAAATGAGCTTTATCTCCGTCCCGAAACCGCTCAGGGTATTTTCGTGAACTTCGCAAACATCCAGAGAACAACAAGAAGAAAGGTTCCCTTCGGTGTTGCTCAGATCGGTAAATCCTTCCGTAACGAAATCACTCCCGGTAACTTCATTTTCCGTGTACGTGAATTCGAACAGATGGAACTCGAATTCTTCTGCAAGCCCGGTACAGACCTCGAATGGTTTGACTACTGGAGAAGCTACTGCCGTGACTGGCTCTACTCTCTCGGCATGAAGGAAGAAAACCTCCGTCTGCGTGACCACAGCGCTGATGAGCTCTGCTTCTACTCAAAGGCTACCACAGACTTCGAGTACCTCTTCCCCTTCGGTTGGGGTGAGCTCTGGGGCGTAGCTGACAGAACCGACTATGACCTTACTCAGCACACCAACACATCAGGCAAAACTCTCGACTACTTCGATCCCGTAACCAACGAAAGATACATTCCCTATGTTATCGAGCCTTCTCTCGGTGTAGAGAGACTTTTCCTCGCTATTATGACTGAGGCTTATGACGAAGAAGTAGTAGATGCAGAAAAGAATGACTCCCGTGTAGTTCTCCACTTCCATCCTGCACTCGCTCCCTACAAGGCAGCAGTTCTTCCTCTTTCAAAGAAATTAAGTGAGGAAGCTACAGAAGTATTCCACACTCTCCAGAAGAAGTTTATGTGTGAATTCGACGATGCAGGCTCTATCGGTAAGAGATACCGCCGTCAGGACGAAATCGGTACTCCCTTCTGCATTACTTATGACTTCGAATCTGCTGAAGACGGCTGTGTAACAGTCCGTGACAGAGATACTATGCAGCAGGAAAGAGTTGCTATCGCAGACCTCGTTGCATATATCGAAAAGAAACTCGAGTTCTGATTTTAAAACAATATAAGGGGCTGTAAAAAAACAGCCTCTTTTTTTATTGTCCGTACTCTGTAAGTGCTCTGAAAACATATCCTTCTGCTCTTGCCTTATCTATTATCTCACCCAATGCATCAGCGTTATCCTCAGAAACACTGTGAAGAAGAATGACGGCACCGGGATGAAGTCTTGACATTACCTTTTCCACGGCATAAGCTTTTCCTCTGACATTATCTGTGTTCCAGTCATCGTAAGCAACCGACCAGAAGACGCTCATATATCCCATACTTCTGACCGCATCGAGAGCATTTTCCGTATATTCACCGGCGGGAAAGCGGAAATATTTAGCCGCATAACCGAAATTTTCACGAAGATAATTTTCGGTTTCCTCGATTTCTTTTATCATCCTGTCACGTGAAATTTCAGAAAATGAAGGATGGGTCGTCGAATGATTTCCGACGATGTGTCCCTCTTTTATCATACGGGCGATGAGTTTTTTTTCTTTTTTTATATGATCGAGGGTGCAAAAAAAGGTAGCGGGAACATTTTTCTCCTTTAATGTATCGAGAACACGGTTTGTAAGGTTTTCATATTCGTAACCGCAGTCGAAGGTAAGGTACAGCACCTTGTCTCTGCTTTTTCTGTCAAGAGTAAGAGCTCCGTAACTGTCAAAAGTGTCCTGAAACTCTTCGACAGTGAAATGTGCCTTACCGCCTGAGGCTGGACCGTGGGAATGAGAAAGCTTTTTATTCTCTGCACCCTCAGGCGCTTTTGTAACGGGATAAGTTACTTTCTTAAGCGGTGCGTACCCGGACAAAGTGTCTGCACTTTTTTCACCTGTGATTATCATTTCAGATTCATTAATAATGTTTTCCTCATCCAGAACTGTAGAAGAATTAATTTTCGGTGCAGCCTCACTGTCAGATGTGCTTTCCTGCTGACTCTGTGAATTTTCCTGTGACTGCGAATCGGACTGAAACTCAGAGGTAAGATCCTTATCCTCCATGGCACAGCCGAATAGCGAAAGGCTTAAAACAAATAAAACAGCGAATAAAAGATATTTTTTCATAACTATTCCCCCTTATGTAAATTTTTAAAAAGCCGGAAAGCCGGGATCAGACTTTTAAATATCCCGGCTCTTATCCTTCAGATTTTTGTTCTTATCTGAACATATATCCGATATCAGAAACGAGTCCTTCTACGGATTTCATGGCCTTGTTCATATTCTTCTTCATACTGCGCTTCATACCGCTTCCCTTGAATACACCCTTGACGAAAGCAGCAGCACCGCCTACAGCCATACCTATTCCGATGCCTGTCATAAGACTGTTCTTTTTCATTTTATCCCTCTTCTTTAAATCTGTTTTCTTGTTCTTTTACGGAACATTTATATTTTTTCCCTTTAAAATACGATTATGATAAGAAAATATTTCTTTCATTATTTATTTTTAAAGGAAAGTATGTTATAATCTCAGAAGAAAAAAATAAAGGAGCATACTATGTCCGACATAAATATCGTTCTCGTCGAACCGCAGATTCCGCAGAATACAGGAAACATCGCACGTACCTGTGCCGCTACAGGTGCATCACTGCATCTGGTAAAGCCGATGGGGTTTACCGTCGACGACAAAAAACTTAAAAGAGCAGGTCTTGACTACTGGCATATGCTCGATATAACCTATTATGAAGGTCTCGATGACTTTTTCGAAAAGAATAAAGGGGGACACTTCTTTTATCTCACCACCAAAGGCAGACATATTTTCACTGAAGTTTCCTTTCCGAAAAACACCTTTATCCTTTTTGGCAGAGAGGATGCGGGTCTTCCCGAGGAGCTTCTGAAAAACAACGAAGAGACCTCTCTTCGTATTCCTATGGTAGACGATGCGAGAAGTCTTAACCTTTCTAACACTGCCGCCATTGTAACCTATGAAATTCTCCGTCAGTGGAATTATCCCGGTCTTTTATGCGAGGGTCAGCTGACGAAATTTTCCTGGTAAGGAGAGCTTATGAATAAAAAATTCACAAAAGAAGACATAATCAAAAAACATGAAACGAATGTAAAATCAGCGAACACAGCATTTTCTCTGGCAGGTATACTCGGGATTATTTATGTCATACGTTATTTCATCACGGATAACTTCGACTTTCATTTCAGTCTCTCTCTTCCCGAAATGATGTTAAAGCTCGGCCACGGCGGAACTGTAAACCCTGCTACCGCCTACGGAATTACTGCTGCTTTCTTCGCACTGTATATTCTCATTGTGGTTTTAATGCAGAAAAATCAGAAGTTCCTCAGCCTCGGCCTTGCCGTTTATGCTTTCGACCTTCTCTGTCTTCTCTTTTTTATGTTCGTGGTACTAAGACAGTTTCCTGCCTCTTTCTCCGCTGACCTTTACATCGAAGTAATACTTCATATCTTCGTTATTCTTTTCCTTTCCGTAGGAGTTTATTCTCACGGAAAGTTGAAAAATTCAGAAAAAAATTAAGGCAATAAAAAACGTACACATAAAAAAATCACACCCACCGCAGAGGTCATTCTGAACTGCCCCAAATTGTACGGACAGCACAAAAAAGGTCCCTGTGGTAGAAAATAATAAGAATTAATCAACGAACTGACATCGCTTTTCGAGTGGTGTCAGTTTAGTTTTTAGCTGAATACGTTCGTTGTTGTAGAACTGTATGTACGCAGGTATGAGGAGGCGCGCCTCCTCCTAGCTGCGTATTTTCGCGCGGTAGATGCACTCTGTTTTAAGGATTGAGAAAAAATTTTCAGCCATAGCGTTGTCATAAGGGTTTCCCCTACTTGACATTGACGGCGTAATGTGGTATGATTTAGTCAGGCTATAATACGCTTGAGAGGTGTACTGAAAGCCTTGGTCACTGTGGAGTTGCAGCTCTGCAGTGACCTTCTCCTTTTTCTTCGCAGCTCTTATGGTCGAAAGAACAAGATTAACTGTTTGCTTAGTTCCTGTTTTGTAAGCGACGATACTGTTGTCGTACAGATCGCGAATAACAGAAAGGTATAAGAATCCTTGCGCTGTGCGAATATAAGATATATCCGTTACCCACTTCTGATTAGGACGATCTGCGGTAAAATCTCTGTTTAAGTGATTAGGATACTTATATATAGCATTTGCATAGTTGTTATACTTTCTTCTCCTTACCTCAGACAGTAAATTGTATTTCTGCATTACACGAAGAATCGTTTTGGGATCCTTATGTATTCCTTGTCTTTCGAGCCATATATGCACTCTACGATAACCGTAAGTGCTATGACTGTGCTCCTGACACTCTCGGATCTTCTCAGCAAGCGGTAGATCACATGCAGGCTTATCCATTCTTTTGACATAGTCATAGTAGCCACTTCTCGATACATCGAAGAACCGGCACATCTCACTGATCGTATATTTCTCCTTGTGACGATAGATAACCATATATTTTACATATGTTCTCACTTCCTTTCTGTGAGCGAGAGAAAATCCCGCAGTAGCTCAACTTCCATTTTCAAACGCTTGTTTTCGTATTTGTATTCTTGCAATGTCTTTGCAGGCTTTCTTCCTCTTTGTTTCGGAATTCCGGATATTTCCTTTTTTCTTTCTCGCTTCAGCAATTCGTGGACGGGTCTGTAGCCCTTCAATCCGAGCTTGTCTTCTACTTGTTTTTGTGTCATTCCTTGAGCTAACATTTCCTTGATTTGCGGCAATAATTCTTTTGTGTGCTGATACTTCCTTGGCATACAAATACCCCCTTGATTTGGTACTATTATTATACCATATCAAGGGGGCTTTTGTCTATTGTCCGTTTTTAACGGACCTGTTCACAACGGTTTTCGGGGTTTTTCTTTTGCAGAAAATTAGCCTTTGGTGCAAATTTGGTGCAAATTATTGATTGTAATATCAAAGGAGTACAATGTGTTTTTTATTGTATGCCTATTCTGTTTTTTGCTGTAGAGTGACAAGAATAATA
>JAZLAJ010000018.1:0-1960 GCA_045613145.1 Acutalibacteraceae bacterium | reverse complement strand
GGGAATCATATACTTGGGAAGGCTCTTTCCGAGTTCTCCCCTGAGTTCCTTTACATTCTTTTCTTCACCTGTATAGAAGGCGCAGATAAGCTGTCTGTCCTGCTTATCCTTTCTTACTACGACTACTGCTCTTTCGATGCCTTTTATTGACTGCAGGGTGCTTTCGATTTCTCCAAGCTCTATTCTCAGTCCTCGGATTTTTACCTGGAAGTCATTTCTTCCGCAGAACACGATATTTCCGTCTTCTCTAAGATATGCATTGTCTCCTGTTCTGTAGAGCTTACCTTCTCCGAAGGGGTTATCGATGAACTTTTCAGCTGTAAGGTCGGGTCGGTTAAGATAACCGGCACTTACACTGTCACCTGCTATGCAAAGCTCGCCTGTCACTCCGATAGGCACAGGTCTTAAATATTTATCTAATATGTGTACCTGTGTATTGGCTATGGGTTTACCGATGGTGATTGCATCTGTGAATGTTTCTGTATCAGCAAAGGTTGACCAGATCGGAACCTCTGTAGCTCCGTAAATATTATATATCCTGGCATCAGTAATTTTTTTCAGTTCTTCAAGATACGTTCTTTCCATAGCTTCTCCGCCGAGAAGTATTGCCTTGACGCTCTTAAGGAACTCTCTTTGCGTAGGCTCTGCCGTAAGAACCCTGAACTTTGTGGGTGTTGTCTGCAGAAACTCTCCTTTTTCCTCTGAAAGAAGCTTATTAAGTGCATACTGATTTCTGCACTGCTCTTCATCAGCAAGAACGGTACGAAGACCGTTAACAAGAGGTAAAACTGTTTCGGTTACAAAGATGTCAAAGCTGCATGTTGAAATTGACACTATTGTCTTGAATTCGTCTGTGATAACCTTTCCGGCTATATTGTGCTCATTCTTTGAAATGTAATTAACCACATTTCTGTGTCTGGCCATTACACCCTTCGGCTGTCCTGTCGAGCCCGAGGTATATATACAGTAGCAGACCGCATCATTCGTCATCTTCACGCACGGATTTTCTGTCTTTTCCCCTCCGAGCAGAGAACAGATATTTTCATCAGAGATAACAAGCTTTGCACTTGTATCTTCGCACATATATTTTATTCTTTCCTTAGGAAGCTCTGAATCTATGGGAAGGTATGCAGCACCTGTTTTGAGTATGCCGAACAAGGCCGATAAAAGATAACTCTTTCTCGGCAGCATAAGTCCTACTATATCGCCTTTTCCTATTCCTTTTTCAATAAGGGAATGGGCTATTCTGTTTGCTTCTTCGTTAAGCTCTCTGTAGGTCAGTGCTTTATCGGCGGCGGTCAGGGCTGTCTTGTCCGGTGTTCTCTTGACTTGTTCCTCGAACAGCTCATGGATACACTTGTCTTTTTCGTATTCTGCAGCTGTGTCATTGAAGGCGTTAATCAGAGCCATATCGGTTACTGAAATATTTCTGATTTCTTCACCGTCATCAAGACATTTTTCAAGAAGCTGAATATACATTTCTGTGAAGCGGTTTATTCTTTCTTCACTGTAGAGATCTGTGCAGTATTCTGCAGAAAGAACAACATCGTCCTTTCTCGGAAGAACACTGAGCGTTATGTCACACTTCGTCGCTTCTGTAGTAAACGGTAAAAGCTCTGCCTTTTCATCTGCGAAGGTTATGTCTGTCATCTCTGTGCTCTGATATGCGAACATCACATCAAATAACGGATTTCTTCCCGCTGTATTTACTCCGAGCTTCCTTACAAGCTCTCCGAAGGGATAGCTCTGATTATCTATAGCTTCTACTGAGCTGTTTCTGATTTCCTCCAGAAGCTCTGCCACTGTCTTTCTTCCTTCAGGTCTGCTTCTGAGTGCTACGGTGTTTACGAACATACCTACTGTATCGAGATATCTGCTTTCTCTTCCGCTCATAGGTGTGCCGATTACTATGTCTTCATTTCCCGTAAGCTTTGAAAGAAGTATGCCAAGGCACGCCATA
>JAZLAJ010000017.1:0-10620 GCA_045613145.1 Acutalibacteraceae bacterium | reverse complement strand
GCCGGCTACAGCATGGTTGACGTTAAGGTTACTCTTTACGACGGTTCATATCATGAAGTTGACTCATCAGAAATGGCATTCAAGATCGCCGGTTCTATGGCATTCAAGGATGCTGCTAAGAAGGCACAGCCTGTTCTCCTTGAGCCCATCATGAAGGTTGTTGTTATCACTCCCGAAGAGTATATGGGTGACGTTATCGGTGACCTTAACTCACGTCGTGGTGAAATCCAGGGCTTCGAAGACCGTACAGGTGTTAAGCAGATTAACTCCAGAGTTCCCCTTGCAGAAATGTTCGGTTATGCTACCGACCTTCGTTCCAAGACACAGGGCCGTGGTCAGTATGTAATGGAACCCGACGGTTATAAGGAGATTCCCAAGTCAATTTCTGAAGCAATTGTATCAGAAAGAGCAAAGAGAGACTAATTTTTCTCAAAAAAGACTTGAAATTTTGTTCTATTATTGGTAGAATGTAAACAATGCAGTATAAACTGCACCCAAAATAAAATTAAATGCTAATATTAAGGAGGAGATTCCAATGGCAAAAGCAAAATTTGAAAGAACCAAACCCCACGTTAACATTGGTACTATCGGCCACGTTGACCACGGTAAGACAACTCTTACAGCAGCTATCACAAAGACCCTCGCTATGAAGGGCGGCGCAGACTTCATCGACTACGCTAACATCGATAAGGCTCCCGAAGAAAGAGAAAGAGGTATCACAATCAACACAGCTCACGTTGAGTACGAGACAGAAACACGTCACTACGCTCACGTTGACTGCCCGGGCCACGCCGACTACATCAAGAACATGATCACAGGTGCTGCACAGATGGACGGTGCTATCCTCGTTATCGCTTCTACAGACGGCCCCATGGCTCAGACTAAAGAACACCTTCTTCTTGCTCGTCAGGTTGGCGTTCCCTACATCATCGTATTCATGAACAAGGTTGACCAGGTTGACGACGAAGAGCTTCTCGAACTCGTTGAAATGGAAATCAGAGAAACTCTTGACGAGTACGAATTCCCCGGCGATGATACACCCATCATCAAGGGTTCAGCTCTCAAGGCTCTCGAATATGCAGGTTCAGACACATCTGCTCCTGAACTCGCTCCCATCTGGGAACTCATGGCTGCAGTTGACAGCTACATCCCCACTCCCGACCGTAAGGCAGACCTTCCCTTCCTTATGCCCGTAGAAGACGTATTCACCATCACAGGTCGTGGTACTGTTGCTACAGGTAGAGTTGAAAGAGGTCAGCTCAAGACCGGTGAAGAACTCGAAATCGTTGGTCTTACCGACGAAAAGAGAAAGACCGTATGTACCGGTATCGAAATGTTCAGAAAGATCCTCGACTATGCAGAAGCAGGCGATAACATCGGTGCTCTTCTTCGTGGTATCCAGAGAACAGAAATCGAACGTGGTCAGGTTCTTGCAAAGCCCGGCTCAATCCACCCCCACACAAAGTTCCGTGGTCAGGTTTACGTTCTTAATAAGGATGAAGGCGGTCGTCATACTCCTTTCTTCAACAACTACCGTCCTCAGTTCTACTTCAGAACAACTGACGTTACAGGTATCATCAGCCTTCCCGAAGGCACAGAAATGTGTATGCCTGGTGACAACGTTGAAATGGACGTTGAACTTATCACAGAAATCGCTATCGAAGAAGGTCTTCGTTTCGCTATCCGTGAAGGTGGCCGTACAGTTGGTTCAGGCGTTGTTATCGCTATCAACGAATAATTCGAATAGTTTTGCTAAAATTAAGACTCTCACAGATGTGGGAGTCTTTTTTTGTATAAATAAAAGAAAGACAGGCTCACTCCGAGTCTGTCTTTTCCGATGTTATAAGCCTCCCTTGATTTCAGGGGAGGTGTCAATCACAGATTGACGGAAGGGTTACGAATAATAATTCCTCAGACGTGTTGCCTTCTCCTCCATCTCACTTTTCTCATCGTAAAGAATGTGGAGAAGCGTGGAGAGTCTCTTTACCTCCTTGAAATTGCCTTGTCTCTGTGCCTGAAAAAGCTTCTTACGGTTACTGTCGATAACCTCCTGCTGAACCTTTATTGAGTCGTCGTATTCGTCGGCTAAATCCTGTAAGGTAGTATTCATTAATTGCAGCATCCTTTCTTTGTGCAAGAGGCTGTGTTACCGAAAAGAATGTAGTCAGCTGTGGTGCCGTAAAAAACGGCGAGCTTTTTAATTTCGGTGCCTGTCAGCTCTCTTCCTTTTTCTTCGATTTCTCTGAGTGCTTTTACTGTTATGCCTGTCATTTCGCTTACTTCTCTGAGCTCAAGACCATGTTTCATCCTCAACTGTTTAATGCGTAAAGACAAAATCTCCGGTTCAGAGTAGCTGAAAAGGGCATCTTTGTTTTTGATGATGAGCTTGGCTCTTTCGGAAAAGGGAGAGCTGTAGCGGTATTCGATGGCATATTTAAGCTTGTCGTAGATAATGTCCGTGATTTTATCGAGTCTGCGGCTTACGGTAGAAGGATCTATGCCTAATTTTCGCGCGACTTCACTTTTACTGTAGCCCTTAAACCAGTGAAGCTCCACCAGAACTCTGTCTGAGTCGGAAAGCTCCTGACTGATTACCTTGTTTACAAGCTCGTTAAGCTCACATTTCCTCTGTCTTAAAATATATTCGTCGATGTCTTCGTATGTCTTGCTCTGCCACTGAGTAAAGGCCTCACGGGCAAGAAAATACTCTTCCTTTTCGAAACTGTTAAGATACATTTTTAATTGATTCCTCCTTTGTTCTGCTTCGGTATTAACGGGACGGAAACCGAAAAAGAACATTTGTTCGCCTATGATTTTAATTTTAGAGTGGATTTTCATATCTGTCAATATGTTTGTATTATTTTTGTTGTGAAAGGAATTCACAGTACTCTTTTTTGTATTTTGGCTAAAAAACACAAAAAATTTTTGTTACTTTTTAAGTTGAAGTGTTTAATATATATGTGTGAAAATGACTTGCTTTTTTTGAATAAATGGTATACAATATTACCTAATATACTTTGAGTTACTGTTTACTCGAGGTAAGTCAAATAATTAGTAAAGGATGAATCCCCATGGCAAAGAAAGAAATGTCTTCTGCTGAAGCTTATCGCCAGGAACGTAAAGAGCGTCTTGCTAAGGCAGCAAAACAGAACCAGAAAAAATCTCACAACATCATTCTCTCTAAGGGAGCCAAAACTGCTATCGCAATCTTAGTGGTTATTGCTATCGCAGCAGGTATCGCAGGCTTCTCAGTAAGCAACTCAGGTGTGCTTGAGAGAGGCAAGGTAGCCTTTAATGTAGGCGAAACAGAAGTAACTATGGCTGAATACAGCTACTACTATAACTCTGTTTTCAATAACTTTTTCCAGTATTCTTATCAGTATGATACCTACTACGGTCAGGGTATGGGAAAAATGTACACCGGTTACGATTATAACGTAGCTCCCGACCAGCAGGCATACACAGGCGAAATCGAAGGTATCGAAAACCCCACATTCACCGATTATTTCGATTACAGTGCTAAAGAAAGCATCAAGCTCGTAAAGGCTGCCAAGGCTTATGCAGCAGAGAACAATATCACTCTCGACGAGGATGATTACAAGAAGGTAGACGAAGCTATCGAAGCCTTTAAGGAAAATGCCAAGTCAGGCAACTACTCTCTTCCCGCATATCTCCGTGCATTCTTCGGTAAGGCTATGAGTGTATCTCTCTTTGAGCAGATCTGTGAAGAGCAGGTTCTCAATGAAAAGGTACAGGAAGTAAAGCTTGCTGAATACACAGAATCCTATTCCGATAAGGAAATCGAAAAGGAATATAAGGATAATCTTGACCTTTACGGTGCCGTTTCACTCCGTAACTATGTTATCAAGGCTGAAAAAGTAACCGTTAAGGCTGAAACTGAAGGCGAAGAAGATACTCAGGAAGTTACAGACGAAACAATGGCTGCAGCTAAGAAAAAGGCTGAAAGCTTCGTAGCAGAGCTTAAGAACGGTGCAAAATTCACTGATGTAGCTTCTGATTTCGAAAAGGCAGCAGGCAGTGAATCTTATGCTGAAATGAAGACAGACGACACTCTTACTCTTCTCGAGGACACAACCTACAGTGACCTTTCCTACTCTGCTGCCGATGAGGATTTCCTCGATTGGGCTATGAGTGAAAAAACCGAAAAGGGTGAAACCTACATCGTTGAAAACGAAGGCGAGGGCTACACAGTTTATGCTATGGTAGAGCCTGTTCATCACGTTCCTGATGAAATGACCTACGATGTAAGACACATTCTCATCAAGTTCCCCGAAGAAGCTGAAGAAACAGAAGAAACAGAAGACGCTGCAGAGGGCGAAGATGCTGCAGAGGAAACAACCGAAGCAGCTGAGGAAGAAAAAGAAGAAGTTGAAGTTGAGCTTCTCAATCCCGCTGATTATGATGTAAATGTTGACATTGATGTTGACCTTGCTGCTACTAAGGACAAGGCTCTTTATAAGGAAGCTCAGGATATTCTTGCTTCTTATCTTGCCGGTGACAAGACAGAGGAAGCATTCGCAGAGCTCGCTAAGCAGCACTCAGCAGACGGTAATGCAGCAGACGGCGGTATCTATGAGGATGTTCCTCAGGGACAGATGGTAGCTGAATTCGAAGGCTGGGCTCTCGCTGAGGACAGAAAAGCAGGCGATGTAGGTATCGTTGAAACCACTTACGGGTACCACATTATGTATGCTGTTTCCGAAGCAGAAGTAACCACATGGTCTGATATTATTAAAAGCGACCTTGCTTCCGCTGAATATAACACCTTTGCAGAAGGTCTTGTAGCAGGCGATAACGTAGCTATCGCAAACGAAGTAGCAGATAATACCGCTGCTGTAAAGGACTTCACTGTTTCTCTGGCTAAAACTCAGATCAGAAACATTCAGGCTAATGCTTCAGCAAATGCAGCCTATTAATCTCAAACAGTAAATTTCAGGAGCCGTGTTTTTATCCGGCTCCTGTTGTTTTATCTTTAAAAGGTTGACAAGTAGGATTAATAGATGTAAAATGTAAGGTGTAATATTATGAAAAGGAGTTTTTACTTATGATGCCTAAATCAATGATAAAAGGAATCTGCATTTTTCTTGCAGCCTTAATGGTTCTTTCTGTGGGTGCGGTAATTTTCCAGGTTATCGCTGCAGAACCCGTTGCAGTGCCGGCGATGACACCTGTTACGGGAGATAACGATGCGGATTATATAATTCCCATTGGTCTCGCTGTTCTCGCAGTTCTCGCTATCGGTGTATGCATTTTTCTCCCGAAAATGAGAAAAAAAGACGAAAGCGAAGAAAATGAAAAAAACGAAGAAAATGAATAATCTCCGGAAGTGAGGGAAAACAAATGAAAAAAATCTTTTCTGTTTTACTGAGTATTATTTTAGTCTGCGGTATCTGTGTTCTTCCTACCTCTGCACAGCAGGAGGAGGTTTACACTGATTATCCTATCATTCTTGTACCCGGATTTACCTCTGCGGTTCTTTACCGTACCGATGAAAATACCGGTGAGGAAATCGTAGTGTGGGATGATCCCATAGCTCAGGTAGGCTCCGGCGGTGATCTTGAGTCTATAGTTCCCGATTTCAAAACCTATCTTACAGAAGGTAACGTAGAGCCTTTGGCAAAAAAATTAGGTGAGGGCTTTAACAGAATTTTCGAAGGTATGAAATGTAATCCCGACGGCACAAGCTATTATGATGTGAAGCCTTACATCGTTACTGCCGAAGACGGAAATTACGCTAACCTCATAAAAAATTATCCCGGTGGTAAGCATCAGTATGAAAAAGCTCTTATGGCTGAATTTGCAGAAGTTATAGGATATGAGAATATTTATGTTTTCGCCTGTGATTTCCGTATGGGTGCTATCGAAAATGCTGAAAGACTCAGAGTTTACATCGACGATGTAATCCGACATAATAATACAGTCAGAGCTAAAAAGGGTAAGGCTCCCATCGACAGAGCCAATATTTACACTCTTTCTCACGGCGGTCAGATTACAGGTACCTATTTTGCTCTCTACGGTGAAGAAGGCAAGGTAAACAATGCTGTTCTTACCTGTCCTGCTTTAGGCGGTGCCGGTATCGCTTACGATGCCTTTAACGGTGAAATAGATTTCGATGAAATCGGTCTTCTCACCTTTATTCAGCACGCTTTTGTGCTTGAAGAGGATTATCAGATTCTCGTAACGGCACAGCAGCTCGGCTTTATCGATGAGCTTATCGAAGCACTTCTTCCCTATGTAATGGAGACTATCGGATGTTGGGGAAGCCTTTGGGATTTCATTCCTCTCGAGCAGTACGAGGATGTAAAGGCTAAATGTCTTGACCCGGTGGTACATGCAGGACTTATCGCTAAAAGTGACAGAATGCATTATGAAATAATGTCCCGTGACGGCGTGAATAATTATGCCGACGGATTCGAAAAGGCAAGAAGAACAGGCACTAATATTTATAACATTTCAGGTTATGATAATAAAATCATCACCGGTATGACCGAAAGCTCTGATGCTATTCTTACCACAGCGGGATGCACTGGCGCCATAGTCGCTCCCTTCGGTGAACGCTTCTCTGACGGTTATGTTCAGAAGAAGGATACCGGTTTTTATCAGGTGTCTCCTTCGATGACTGTCGATGCTTCTGTGTCTTATCTTCCCGAGCATACCTGGTTCATAGAAAACTACTATCACGGTATGACCACGAAGGACGAGTTTTCGGATACGCTGATGAAAAAGCTTCTTCTTACAGATGAAAGCTTTGATGTTCATTCTTTCCCTGAGTATCCTCAGTTCCACGCTACCACCAATCCGTCACATACTGTATGGGCAGCATTCAACGAAAGTCAGGAAGGCTATGTCTCATCAGAGGATACAGCTCTGGTAGTAAGAAATCTTTCTGAGAAAAGAAAGGTAGTCATCACTGATCTCAGTGTCGTGGGCGCTGATATCGATTTCAGCTTTTCTCCCTTCACTCTCGAACCGGGTGCGACCCGTGAAATCCTTATTAAGGGTGACGTGCCTGCAGTAAGTCACAAAAATTTCGAGGTAAACATTTCTTATTTCGCTGAAAGTCTTACTCCCGTAGGCGGCAGAACCTTCGATTTCACTGTTCTCAACGGTGAAAAGGTAGCCTATGATGACAGTGAGCCTTACACGAAAGCAGATGCTTCTTCGAGATTTGACATCGTTATTGATAAGGATGTAAAGGTTCAGGTTATACTGAATTATGTCGGAAGACTCGTAGAGTTTATTTTCAAAGCAGTGTCAACAGTTTTAGATGTTTTAACCGGAATAGCCGGCTCATTGAGCAAATAATTAACTGAATAAAAACACCTCCCTTTGTCTATACTAATTACAGTAAGAAAAGGGAGGTGAATTTCATGACAAACGAAGGCGTAAAATGTACTGTAACAGAATGTCAGTGGCACGTGGAATGTGATAAGTGCAAGCTCGAAAAAATCGAAGTTACACATGAAAAGACAGGTGCTGATTCTATCGCAGTTCCTCATTTCTGCAAAAGCTATCAGAAAAGACAGTGATAAAAAGGCTACATCGGTAGCCTTTTTTTATTGCGCATAGTGAATTATCAATTCCTTCAGACTGTCTGTGAAATAATAAATTACCGCTACGGGTGTCAGCATAATATATTCTTCGTACTCCTTTATTTTATCGCCTATACTTACCTCGAAATTATATTTTTCATCTCCCATATTTATTTCCACACTTTTTCCGGTGTTTCTTATGCTCATTACGGCATAGGCTCTGTCGAAAGCATTCTTAGCACTTTTCTGTGAGGCTGTGATACTGCCTGATACCAGAAGTCCCAGACAGCAGATCAGCACACTCGTGAAAAGAAACCGTGAAAGTATTTTTTTCATTTCATCATTCATAATTATTCCTCGTATTTCTCTAAAATTTTACTTACGGCCTTACCGAGACATCTGCCTGTGTAGACGGCTTCGTCGAGGGTGTTCGCATCGGAGCCGATTTCTACTAAAAGTGAACAGGGTGTGAGGTCCATATTATATTTTCTCGGACTGAAATAAAGCGGTCTTGTAATACCTGCGAAAAGCTCCTCTAAGGTGTTCTGAAGGTCTACGGCAAAGACTAAATTTTTCTTCCATTCCGGGAAGCCTTCGATGGGGCCGCCCTCCTCCTGACAGCCTGAGATAATCATAATCTGTGCCGCTTTTTTTCCGTCGATGGTGGCTGTAGGCTTTATCTTGGTGCCGTCAGAACGCTGGATGGCATCACGGTGAAGGTCAAGAACTACCTTAATCGAAGGATATTTCTTAAGGTAGCCTTCCACGCTCTTTCTCGAATGAGCATAGGCACCGTTATAGCTGCTGTCGTGGATTTCCTTGTCGTGGATTACTTTGTAGCCGGCTGCTTCGATTTCTTTCACGGTTTCTTCACCGACTCTGACCATATTCACTCCGCTGTCATTGCTTCGTGTTTTGTGTCCCACCGCATAAAAGCCTCTGTCTAAAATTTCGTAGGTTTCCGTGGTGTGCGTATGAAAGATAAGAACTGCAGGCTTTTCTTTATTAACCTCAAGCTCTGCCTTCGTTTCCAGGAGCTTTTTTATGTTTATGTCTGTTTTACTGTTTACATTTTTTACCCGAACGAGACCGTATTTGTCCGTAACACCGTCATTTTTGTAGGTGTATTCGGAAATCTTTCCGTCTTTTTTGTCCTTAGCCGATTTCTTTTCCGCCGCCTTGATCAGATCGAGGATATCCTTATCCGTTCGGTTGAACTTAAGCTCCTTCACAGTGGGCAAGACCTTCTCAGTGACGGTCGTTTCTTTTTCGGTCGTGGGAGCTGTGGCGGTCTCTGTGACAGGGGGCAGAGTGGTAGAGGGTACAGCTTCGGTGGCAGGTGTGTTTAACTTCAGACCTTTTTCAGGCAGATAGGTCATAGCACTTTCGAGAGCTACCTCAGATGCCAGAGCAATCAGAGCATCGCTGAAAAAGAAAAGCATAACTCCCGAAAGGCAGAGTGAAAGAATGCACAGGGTATATTTAATTAATTTGTTCTTATTTATTTTCATAAGCTTCCTCCGTAATTAATCTGTATTTAATTATATTCGGAGAAGGTGCTGTTTAAGACACTACGGCGAGAATATCTTCCTCGCTTATGTCGGGATGAAGTGCGGTGTTTATTGCCATAGCTACAAGCCGTGACGCTCTTTCAATGAGGGCGTCTATTTCCTTCGGAGTTACCATCATAGTGTCTTTTATGTCCGTCTGCTTTATTGTCTCTTCACTGATGCCTGCCTTTTCCAGAATATCGAAGGCGAGAGTTCTTCCGTCTACGACAGTGGGTACTCCGATAGCTATCACGGGCACTCCTAAGTTTTTTTCATTTATGCTCTGTCTGTGGTTTCCTACGCCTGAGCCGGGAGAAATGCCTGTATCGGAAAGCTGTACCGTTCTGCCGAGTCTGTCGGTACTGCGGGAAGCCAGAGCGTCGATTACTATGACTGCACAGGGATTTATCTTTTTAACTATACCGCTGATTATCTCGGAACTTTCCATTCCCGTTTTTCCCAGCACTCCCGGAATTATACCGGCTACGGGTCTGAGAGAAGAAAATCCGCTTTCACGGGCAAGACTGTCGGGTATGTGTCTGGTGGCGAAAAGGAGAGAGATGCACCGGGGACCGAGAGCGTCGGGCGTTATGTCAGGATTTCCGAGACCTGCCACGAGTACACAGCCCTTCTCTTCGGGGAGCAGACCTTTAAGCTCGTCTCTCAGAACATACAGGGAGGGGGAGAAAAGGTCGGAATTTCTGGTGAAGGGTACTGTTTCTACGGTGATATAGGTGCCTGCGGGCTTTCCTATTGCCTTTTCACCTGCTTCATTCGTGACGGTGATGGTGTCCACCGTGATGCCGTCAACAGTTTTTTTGTGGCTGATTATGCCGTCGAGGTCGTGTCTGTCGAGATATTCCTTTCTTTCAAGGGCCAAATCTGTACGAAAGTTCATATTATTTTCTCCTAAACTATTGCTTTTTTCACGATTATGTAGTATTATTGTTGTCGCTTTGAAAAAAGTATATCCAAATTTGCAAAAATATCTTGAAATTTCTTTTAAAAGATGATATGATATACGATGCATATTGATGTAAATTAAGAGGAGGTGTAATGTTATGCCAAACATTAAATCAGCAAAGAAGCGTGTTCTTGTTAATGCAACAAAGCAGGCTCGTAACAAGTCAGCAAACTCAGCACTCAAAACTGCTCTCAAAAAGGCTAATGCTGCTATCGAAGCTAACGCTGAAGATAAGGACGTTGCAGTTAAGCTCGCAGTTAAGAAAATCGACCAGGCAGTTGCTAAGGGTCTTCTTCACAAAAATAACGCTGCAAGAAAGAAGTCTGCTCTTGTAAGCAAGCTCAATGCAAGCAAATAATTTTAACTGAAGATTATGAGATGGGTTATGCCCGTCTCTTTTTCTTTTAAAAAAAGGCTCTTTGTCAATAGTTGGGGTAAAGAGTTAAAAACAGAATTATCAATCAAGCAGTTGTAATCAAGCAGCTGCTTGATTTTTGTTTAGGTGTTGATGAGAGAAAATATGTAAAATACGGTTTCTGAAGCGTTTGAAGTT
>JAZLAJ010000016.1:0-27731 GCA_045613145.1 Acutalibacteraceae bacterium | reverse complement strand
ACTTCTACAACAATGAAAGATTACAACTAAAAACAAAACTGACTCCGTTGGAAAAACGAAGTCAGTATGTCGCTTAAAATTTAATATTTTCTACCACAAGGGTGGTTTTTGTGCTGTCCGTACAAATTGGGGCAGTTCAATTAATCCCCGACGGCTGCATTGTTTATCAGGCGTATACTCTTTTTCTGAAGTATTCGGCATTTACAACGCCTCTCTGAGTGTAGAAGCCTTGTTTGCTTAACTCTTCGTTAATCTCCTGTATGAGCCTGTAAGCGGAGCTTTTCTTTACTCCGTAAAGTTCAATTATATCGTTAACATTATAAGCACTTTTACGTTAATTTCGTAGGATATGCCTGTGCTTGATGCTTACATTACTTAATACCCGGACAAACCTTTCATCGTAAAAAAGACTCCATTTATCGTATAATACTGTCCGGCTTAAAGAGGGGTTGCATGTGCAGCCCCTCGTAATAAAACTTTATTTGGATTATCAGCGGATATTGCTGTTTATATATAAACTAAAACAGGAGAAAAATATGAGATTTACCTTATGTAATGTTGAGAAGGTCCCTCTCAGCTATACAAATCTGTTCATTGGGATTATAAAGACAACGGTACGCTCACACCAGATTCGTGTTGATGTGTATCTCAGATCAAATGACCATAAGCAACTTATAAAAATAGGTACGGTCAATGATATTAAGAGAAGTATGAGATCTTGTTATGAGTTTGCAACGAGATTACTTGAAAATGAAGATTTCTGTACTGCTCATTATATGGACTATCTAAATGAGGAGATGAAAGATGATTGATTGAAAGCAGCCACTGCACGTTTTGTGCGGTGGCTGTTTAATCATATATGCTGTTAAGTGTTTTGTAGGTTTAATCTTACGCTGAAGCTGAATGTTTTGTTTTCGCATCCGAGCATCAGAGCACCGTTATATTTTTTTACTACTCTCTGAATGTTCTTTGTTCCGATTCCATGCTCATTTGCATTCTTCTTGGTTGTTTTGAGAGTGTTGTTTTTTTCGATTTTTACATTTTCTGAAACGGGATTAGTAATGTTTAAAATAAAATTGCTGTTTCTTACGGCTGCTTCTACTGTTATTGTCTGCCCGGATGCCAGCTTGCTTGTAGCCTCTATAGCGTTATCAAGAGCATTAGCGAGAATGGTACATACATCATCGTCTGCTATGCCTTCGGCGGGAATCTGTCCGCTGAATTTAATCTTGTTTCCGGACTGAGCAGCAACGACAGCTTTATTAT
The DNA here is from genome assembly GCA_045613145.1 of Acutalibacteraceae bacterium. Lineage (GTDB taxonomy): Bacteria > Bacillota > Clostridia > Oscillospirales > Acutalibacteraceae > UBA6857. The sequence goes on along the minus strand of JAZLAJ010000016.1, from coordinate 26,465 downwards.
TAATAAGAGCATCAGCAATAAAGTTACCTGTAGAAATTTTGTTAACAGTATCATTTATTTCAGAGTTCATAGCGTTTATGTAATCTCTTGCTCTGTTGGTGCTACCGTTCTCAAGAAGAGCATTAATTACTATCATATGATTCCGGTAGTCATGACGGAATTTTCTTAAGTTTTCATCGCCCTTAAGCATTTTTTCGGAATATTCCTTTTGGCTCTGCATCTGCTTGAGAATCTCTGTTTGCTGATAGGTGAGAGAGAAGACTCTGTACATAAAGTAAATAATACAGACAACGATACCGATAGCTGCAACGGGGGTGATGATCTTTGTTACGATTTCGTATTCGCCAACCTCGGCATAGTACTTTGAAAAGCAGAAAATAGTAAGAGCCCACAGAAGCCACTTCGGAACAGTTGCTATTACCTCTGGGAAAATGTTCGTGGGGGAGTTTTTAACCGTGAAATGTACGAAAGCGGTTATAGCGGCATAAATCAAAACGTAGATAAAACATTCGACGTAATGCACTTCTGGTAACAGCGGTTCGAAATAGGTATATGTCATATCAACTATACCCGTGTATACGAACATAAGAAAAACAAACTGCCCTTTAGGTATATCCCTTATAAACAGTACCATTCCGATTACAAACATCAGAATAGAAATAACAGTTGTTGTTTCGTGGCTGCCGTTATCCCAGGGAACAACATATATTTCACCAAGTAAGGAGACAATAGCTAAAGCTATTAGCGAGACTGCCATAAGAGGTTTATTCTTTCTTAAGTCTCCTTTTAAAAGGTATTTACCTAAAAAGAGATAGTTGACAATCATCGTAATATCTCTTAAGAAAATACCTATTATATTTAAAATGTTAGTTAATGTCATTGGTATCTCTCCTTATAAATCACTGTATTTAAGGAAATTGAAATAGGCATTATTGAAGGTAGTAAGATTTCTTCTGCTGATAGAAACCTTCTCACCGTTTGTAAGGATAATCGTACTGCCGTGAATCTCTGCTATGTATTTCATATTAACAAGAAATGTTCTGTGCGTACGGTAGAATTTAAAACTGTTGATTTCGGCCTGGAACGTGGCAAGAGCTTTTGATGAAACATAGCTTGTGCTGTTGGTTCTGACCGTTGTATATCTGCCGTTTGATTCAATATACATGATTTCCGGAAGGCTTACAAAGACAACCTCTCCGCCGTCAGTGGGTATATCAATCTTTGCATATTGTTCAAAGCTGTTTATAAATGCCGTCAGAGTGTTTTCCAGATCTTCACGGCTGATAGGTTTAACAAGGTATCTGAAGGTGTTTACCTCAAAGCTGTCAAAAACATATTCACTGAATGATGTCGTGAATATGATGGTGGTTTTTTTGTTTATCTTTCTGAGGTTCTTAGCTATTTCCATACCGTTTGAGTCAGGTAACTCATAGTCAAGAAACAGAAGATCGTAGGTGTCGGTTGAATTATTGAACTTTTCAGCAGTATCGAAAGTTTCGATTGTAAATATCATTTCCTTGCTATCAAGAAAATTTTTCACATAACCTTTAAGAATATCCGCCATGAAAGCGTCGTCTTCGCAAATGGCAATTTTCATGAAATCACTTCCTCTTTTTTGTCCTGTCAAAAGTATAGCATTTAAGCATAACAAATTCAAGAGATGAGGAAATGAAAGGTTATTTTTTCGGGCGAACGGTAATATTTTAAGTCGAAAAATCAAAAATTGCGACCTTTCGACGAAAATTTTGACCGTTCGTTACATTTACCGTTGACATTTTTATAAAAAAGGTTAATAATTGAAACATAAAAATGAACAAACGGAGGGTTTTGTTATGAAAAGGAAGATAGGTTTTATCGCTACGCTTGTGATAATGCTGTGCTTGATGGCGTGTATGGTGGGTATGAGTGCGAGTGCAGCGGAAGTCGTTGAAACTGGCAAGTGCGGTGCAGAAGGGGATAATGTTACATATACGCTTTATGATGATGGTGAGCTTATAATAAGTGGTGAGGGGGATATGCAGAATTATGATTCTAAAACTGCATATTTTCAAAATTTAGATGTGAAAAATGTAATTATAAACAGCGGCGTTACCAGTATAGGTGAATATGCATTCTATAATAGTGACACTATTATGAGCATAACAATTTCTGAAAGTGTAACCAATATATGTGAAAGAGCTTTTTATGATTGTATTAATCTTATAAACATAACTCTTCCAAAAGAAGTGACAAACATAGGTGTATGTGCTTTTTATGGTTGTGATAGTATTTTGAATATAACGATTCCTAGCGGTGTAACCAATATAGGAGTTTGGGCTTTTTCTAATTGTTTGAGTCTTGAAAATATAGTTGTTGATTCAGATAATGATTATTATAGTAGTATTGATGGTGTATTATTTGACAAAAATAATTCAAAACTTATTCAATATCCTATAGGGAACACAAGAACATCATATACAATACCGGATAATGTTAAGGCTATAGGAGATTCTGCTTTTGAATATTGTGATAATCTTATGAGTATAACAATTCCGGATGGTGTGACCACAATAGGTTCGTATGCGTTTAAATATTGTACAGAACTTATATCTATCTCGATGCCTGATAGCATAACATGGTTAGCTAACTATGCTTTTGAACGTTGTCATAGTTTGAAAAATGTAGTGATTCCGAATGGTGTGAAGACTATATATAGACAAACTTTTATGTATTGTTATAGTTTGGAAAATGTTGTTATCCCTGATGGTGTAACAAGCATAGGTGAAAATGCTTTTGCTTATTGTGATAGTCTTACTGATATAACGATTCCGCATAGTGTAACGAGTATAGGCAGGGGGGCTTTTTCGTATTCCTCAAATCTTAAAAATATAATTGTTGATGATGCTAACGATAGTTATAGTAGTATTGATGGCGTTTTGTTTAATGAAGATAAGACGGAAATTATTTGTTGTCCCTCAGGTAATACGAGGATTTCTTATTCAATACCGGAAAGTGTTAACGTTATTGGTTATCAGGCTTTTAATGAGTGTGAAACACTTACTAATATAACAATTCCTAGCAGCGTTACCAGCATTTGCGACGGTGCATTTCATCTTTGCAAGGGTTTAATAAGCATTACAATCCCGGATAGTGTAACAAGTATAGGAAAGGGCGTGTTTAGTAATTGTGAAAACCTTATGAGTGTAAATCTTTCAGAAAATATAACAAGTATAAGCGATAGCCTTTTCTATGTTTGCAGAAATCTTACCAGTATAACAATTCCGAATGGTGTAAAAAGTATAGGAAAGGATGCTTTTGCTAGCTGTAGTAAACTTACTGATATAACTATTCCGGACAGTGTTGAAGATATAGGTAGTCGAGCTTTTTATTTTTGTTCTTTTAAAAACATAACAATACCAGAAGTTGTAAAAAGTATAGGAGATAATGCGTTTTATGGCTCTGATCTTACAACAGTAACCATACCTAATGGAATAACTTGTATTAATGAAGGTACATTCGAGGCTTGTGATAAACTTGCAAGTATAACAATTCCGGAAAGCGTAATAAGTATAGGAATGGAAGCGTTCGATAGATGCAATAGCCTTACAGATGTATATTATGGCGGTAATTCAGAACAGTGGGGGGCCGTTTTAGGCATAGAATATGTAGAAAGTTGTCCGAATGCTATTGTGCATTGTGCTGTTGAAATTGGTTCATGCGGAGCAGAGGGGGATAATGTTAAATATATTCTTTACGATAACGGTAAACTCGTTATTAGCGGTACCGGAAAAATATATGATTACGATAACTTTAGTGATTTTTCGCCGTTTTATAAGAGCGATATCAAAACAGTTGTTATTGAAGTCGGCATAACAAGTATAGGCGATGGTATTTTTGAGCAATGTGACAGTCTTGAAGAGGTTGTAATTCCTGACGGTGTGACACGTATAGGCGACAGTGCATTTTATAGTTGCTCTTCTCTTCCAAATGTAACGATTCCATATGGTGTTAAAATTATAGGTGACAATACTTTTTCTGATTGTGGTAAATTTACGAGTATAACAATTCCTGATAGTGTAACAAGTATAGGAATTTGTGCATTTTCACGTTGCGAGAAAATCACAAGCATAGTGATTCCTGACAGTGTTGTAACTTTAGGTCGGGGAGCGTTTGATAGGTGCAGTGCCGCAACAAGTATTACTATAGGAAAAAGTGTTTGTAGTATAGGTATATCAACATTCGATGATTGTAATAAAATTGAAAGCATTTATATTCCGGCAAGTGTAACCAGTATAGAGAGCAGTGCGTTTTCAGATTGGCATAGTCTTAAAGAGATAATAGTCGATGAAAATAATGAAAATTACATATCAGAACAGGGAGTATTGTTTAATAAAGATAAAACCCAACTTGTAAAATATCCTTCTTCAAAAGAAGGAACCATTTATACTGTGCCTGAAAGTGTTGAGTCGTTTGGCGAGTATGAAGTGTTCGGACATTGTAAATATCTCAAAGAGATCATTATAGGAAGCAGAGTAACTGCTCTTGGCAATTTCATATTTCAGGATTGTAAAAATTTGAAAAAGGTTGAGATTTTAGGTGAACTTATAACTGTCGACTTAGCAGCTTTTTGGGGATGTAATAGTTTAAATGATATAACCCTTCCGGATTCTGTTGAAAATATCGGTTCACTTGCTTTTAGTGATTGTGATTCTTTAACGTCGATTAACATTCCCAAAAGTGTAATGTGCATTGAAAAAAGTGCATTTAACAAATGCGATGCTCTTAAAGATATTTACTACACCGATTCCGAAGAAAGTTGGAATGAGATTTTAATTGAAGAAGAGAATGATCCATTGTATACTGCTACAATCCATTATTATGCAAATTGTAAACATACAGAAGACGGATATGAATCAGTTATAATTGAAGAGAATAGAATTGAACCTACATATTCTGAAAGTGGCTCATATGATGAGGTTTCTGTTTGCGGAAGATGCGGAGTGGAACTTAGCCGTGAAACCAAAGAAATCCCTGCTTCATGGCTTTCGAAAATTAGTTGTAGTTTTGATAATGGTGTGCTTACTGTATCGGGGACAGGAGAAATACCTGAAGATCTTGCTAAATATCCATGGTCTCAGTATGCAAAATTAACAGAAACAATGGTTTTGGATGGTGTAAGTTTAATTGGTAGTAATGCTTTTACTGAGTTTTCTAATCTGAAAACAGTAATTATCAATGGTGAATATATCAATGTTGATCCGAAAGCTTTTGTCAATTGTAGCAAACTGAATATGATAGTTTCATATGCAGAACTAAATCTTGATAGCAAAATAAATTCGGGAACAGATATACCTGTAAAGATTTTTGTTGATAAGGCAAAAAATTTCTCCAAAGACTATATACAATTTGAGTTTGTAAACAATAGTGAAGATGGTAGTACTAAACCTGGAGTTTTTGTTGATGCCGCCCTCGAGTTTACGGAAGAAGAATTTAAGCGGTTTATAGTTAGTATGTATTATGGCTCTAAAGGTAATTTTTATACATTAACATTTAACGAATTAAAGGCTAAGGATTTTCAAATTTATGAATATACTAAAATAGATCCATTTGAAGCTATACCAACGGATTATGTAACAGGTAGAGAAATCGCTTTGGTAATGTATTACGATGGAGATTACTATGGGTTAACCGGTTTTGAGACTTTCTGCAATACAATTATCACCTCTGGTGAAGAGGTAGAATTTGATTATAAATTTGTTGTTGTCAGCAATACAGTTAACGAAGATGGTACTGAAGAAGAACCAGGTTTCTTCGAACCGTTTACGCAGTTCTTTGCTACTATATTTGAAGCTATTGAAAAAATGATTTCATGGTTAATTGCACTTTTTAACTAATAAAATTTACCGCTCACCAAAAAAATCAACCGCTCATTACAAAACCTCTTGATTTTTATTTAAAGAGGAATATAATTAAATTACAGTTATACATAAAGACTCCTTTTTGTTGTAATTTGTTTGTAGAAAAGACGTGCTGAAAGCAGAGGCGGCACGTCTTTTCTTTTTTGTTGGCTGTAAAACTGATTGTTTACCATTCATCCTCAAATTCAACCGCTTATTACAAATCTTCTTGATTTTCTTGTAATAAAGTGTAAAATGAAATCATACTGACAAACGGAAACAATTTGGAGGAATTAGTTATGAAAAAATTAATGAAAAGTTCTATAACATTTGCTTTGGCACTTGTAATGATGTTCTCATCCGTTGCCTGCACCGAAAGCTACGGCATAATAGCAAATGCTGCATCAAAGAAAATAGAAGCTACAAATCAATCAAAATATGTTATTAAACTGAAGGAGTCAGATACAAGTTCAATCAAGCTCAGTTGGAAGAAAACCAAAAGGGCTACGGGCTACAGACTTTATAAATACAATACTAAAACTAAGAAGTGGGAAAAGATCAAGACTACTTCCAAAACAAGTTATACTGTAAAGAATCTGAAGGCAGGCACTACCTATAAGTTCAGAGTAAGAGCTTATACGAAGAACGGCAAAAAGACTAAGTGGGGCAAATATTATGAAACCGTTAAGGTAACTACAAAGCCTGCTAAAGTGAAAAAATTAACAACTAATTTTGTAACAGTAAACTCTGTCGATTTGTCTTGGAAAAAGGTTACCGGAGCAACAGGATACAGAGTTTACAAGTATAATTCAAAGACAAAAAAATGGGTAAAGATTAAGACTACAAAGTCAACAAGCTATACAGTAAGCAATTTAAAGTCCGGTTCTACATATAAATTCAGAGTTAAGGCGTATAAAAAATTAGACAGTAAGACCTATTGGGGCAGTGTATCGGATACTTTAACCGTTAAAGTAGCCAAGCCGAACCCCGTCCCCGGAGCAACTGTTCCCGAAACAGTAGTTACTGAAAATAACGAAACAACTACACCTGAAGCTAAGCCTACAACATTCAAGGAAGCTATAGGCGTTTATGATATCAGAAATCTTCCTTCAGAGCATCCCTTATATGAGGACAGATGTGCTGCGTGGATCAGTATATATACTGTTGGTAAGAATGACGGAATCGAGTCAGAAATGAAATCAAAATTCAAGGATAATTTCGGATATGAAGCTCAGGAAAAGGTAGTTTGCACTTGTGTAGGTGACTACTATGTAGAGGGCTATAACGGCGTTCAGAAAGTCTATCAGTATTCAATTGAAGATTACACATATCCTCTCATCGTTGATGAATTCTATAAGCTCAGTTATTCCGTTTGTATGGACGGATCACCCTGGGTAGGTTATTGTATTCCTCAGGAGAATTATTGGGAATCAGATAAGAATGCCGAGCTTTCATCTAAAATTGATAGGTATTTTTGTGAGATTTCCGGATATAGCTCGAAATATATAATGGAGCATGAGGATGATTTTACAGGCTCATCATGGGTTTGCTGGTCAGGTCCTTACAGAACTAAAGACGGAAAGATTATTGACCAGATAGTCTGGTGCTATGTCCGTGGATTCGATGTACCCTTTAAAAAGGATATTGAATGTAATTATTGCGGAGAACATATACCGGCAGGTACGTTGCATACCTGGAAAGAATGTAAGTATTATTCTGATCCTGTTTTCAGACAGCATTGTATGGAAGAGCTGGTAAAATTAGGTTAAAAACTCTCTCTTGTAGTGTGTCAAGAGAGAGTTTTACCATTCATCCTCAAAATGAACCACTCATTACATAACCTCTTGATTTATCCGTTTGAAAGTATAGACTATACTCATATCGATAAAACAAGGAAGTGATTATATGAAAATCTCGACTAAATATGCACAGAGGTTAGAGATGATTGTTAGAGAACGATTCGGCGGTGCCGAGAGTGGAGGTGTTGTTGGTGTTGCTGATGCATACATACTTGAAAGCAATCCTATTTATGCTATTATTGCATCCTTTGCTCCTTTGTATTTGAAAGATGAATGTATACCTGAAATAGAAAGATTCTTTTATGAATATGCAGGAATTTTCAGCATGATAGGGGACAGATATTGTTCTGATGAACTGTCTGAAGAATTTGTAGAAGCTTTTGAAAATCTTGTCAAGAAATATCCTTTATGATAGTAACATCTTTTTAGTTTTGTGTTGTTTGAAGAAAAGACGTGCTACTTTGCCGGTAGCACGTCTTTTCATTTTATTCCGTTTTCAGAAATCCAATCTATAAAAGATATTACTGCGGCCTTTTCTTTTGGTGACAAGGCAGAGAATTTTTCGAGCAAATATTTTTCATTGCCTGATGCGACATCGTTGTTTGATGTGCCTAAAAGGAAATCATTAGGAGTAGATTCAAGGACGTCGCAGAGCTTCATCAGTACATCTATACTTACAATGGAAGTTGCACGCTCGATGTTTGAGAGATACTTGTCGCTTAAATCTGCCATTTCAGTTACCTGCGACTGCTTATATCCTAAATCTTTTCTGCGTTTGGAGATACGCTTTCCGACCTCTTTATAGTTCACATAATGCATCATAATCACCTCTGTTTAATAATAAATCAAAAGCTATGAGTTAAAAACATACTAAAAGTCGAAAATCACTTGATGAAATGAATTATACGATTTACAATATGAATATCGACTAATAGTTTGTTAAGTTGTGTTGAAAAAATACCATTCATGCACAAAATTACCGTTCGCCCGAGATTTCGACCACTGGTTACAAACCCTATTGAAAAGTGTGTGTTGTCTTTGTATAATTCACTTGTAACAACCGAGAAGTACAAATGAAAATTACCGTTCGTGTGCGGAAGGTTGTTAATATAAAAATTAAAGGAGTTTTTAAAATGGCAAGAAAAAAGGAAAAGGTTTCATTCTTTGAAAAAGAGATAATCGTTGATTATGATCACGCAGAGAGTATTCTGAAAAGAGAAAATATAAAGTTTAAGTTCTTTTTGATTTGTACAGGGGTTTCACTTGTTTCAACTATTCTTTGCTTGTTGGCTTTTACGCCTGTGGTTGATTTGCCGATCTTTGCTTGGTTAGATACCGTTGTCGGGGATATCATCTTTGTCGCCGGAGTAGGCGGTGCATTATTGACAGGACCGATAAGAATAGTTAAAACGATTTTTAAAGTTGCTAAATTTGCATGGTTTATAATTCCATTTTTCCCGTTTGATCTTTTTCTTGGCTTTATTGCGTTGTGTATAGCTGCTGTGGCATTCGTAGTAGCACCGGTTGTTTTTGCGGCATACAATTTGTACATGGCATATCTTAACAAAAAGTATGCGGAGTTATTTATAGCTGAGGAGACGACAGTTTCAAATACGCAGGACGAATATGTGTCAACAACAAAGCGGGAATCGCAAACTTTTAAATCCGAGGAAAGAAGATGTACAAATTGCGGTGAACCTATCAAAGAAATGTATCGTTTCTGCAAGAGATGCGGTACAGCTACGGATAATTAAAACCAATACTTTTCAATCGTTAAGTTACAGTAAATATTGATGATGTTAAATCGTCATTATAAAAGGAGCTAATAATTATGGAAAACACATTCAAAAGAGCAGTATCTTTAGTTATGACTTTATTGATGATACTCAGTACGATTGCCTGTATATCAGGCGTATCATTGGCAGCGGACACAGTAACAGAAAACGAATCTAATGATGGTTCGAACACGGCGACGTTGATTCCGACAGATACCCTTTGTAGCGGGGCATTAAATGACCGTTACGATGTGGATTGGTTTAAATTTTCTTCAGAAAAAGATTATTTTGTTCTTAATTTCTCTCTTGATTCAACCGTAAATGTTGATGACGTTGGTTATGGCTGGAATATTATAATATATACCGGTGACGGTCAAGCTATGATTAAAGAATATTCCGGAAACAAGGCGGAAAGAGTTACGCCTCAATTACCATACAGCGGAGACTTCTTAATTAAGATTGAACCGGCTGACACATGGGGAACTCCTGTAGATTGTATTTATAACATAAAGATTGACACAACATACGATAACTCTTCCGAAGATGAATTTAATGATACATCTTCTACTGCGAATATCATTAATACAGATACTGTGTATTACGGAGCCTTAAATAACAGATACGATGAAGATTGGTATAAGTTTTCTTCAGATAAAGATTACTTTACAGTTGATTTCTCTCTTCCTTCTACAACTAATCTTGATAAAGTAGGATATGGTTGGCATATGACTATTTATACCGGAGATGGTTTAAATGTTATAAAGGAGTATAAGATTAGTTCCAAAAAGATAACTCCTGAGTTACCTTTTTCAGGTGAATTTTATATCAAAATATATCCTGAAGATACATGGGGAACACCTGTGGATTGTATATACAACATAAAAATTAACACCACAAAGGACGATTTGTGGGAGTCTGAATCAAATGATACTTCAGCTACCGCAAATAGCATAAAAATCAATACGCAGTATAAAGGTGCTTTAAATGATCGTTATGATGTGGATTGGCATATATTTGAAACAACTACAGGAGCTTTTAATGTTAACTTAAATGTAGATTCTTCAGTTTCGTATGATAAAATAGGATATGGTTGGAACGTTTCTGTTTATCCTTATGGTTCAACATCGGCTATTGTTACCTATACAGGAGTTAAAGAGAGTTTGAAGTCTTTCGACATACCTTATAAAGGTAAACTTGTTGTTAAGATTGAGCCCGCCGATACATGGGGAACACCTGTAGATTGTATTTATAATCTTAAAATAACTGAACATAAAGCGTCTGAATTATGGGAAGCTGAAGAAAACAATAACGCTAATTCTGCTAATACAATAAAACTTAACAAAGAGTATAAAGGAAATATTCAAACTAAATCAGATGACGATTATTATACATTTGTCGCATCTATAAATGGTGATTATGAGCTGACATTTAGCAGAGACATTGCGGATAGTGTCGGAGAAGGCTGGAAAATTAAGATAGTAGGAACTAATTCCGGAGAAGTATTTAATGAGAGCAGAATCGGTAAAACTAGTCAGAATTATACTGTAAAGTTAAACAATGTGGTCAAAGGAGAAAAGTATATAGTTTTAGTTGATGTTGCGGACAGTTGGTATCATCCTGGTAAAACTAACTATTCTCTCAAAATCTCCACCAAACCTCATTCCTATACCTCAAAAGTAACCCAGGCTGCAACATATAAATCTACAGGTGTAAAAACATTCACCTGTAAGACATGCGGTCACACATATAGCGAAACTATTGCAAGAAAGACGCTTAAGGCTGTTTCAGGTCTTAAAGCCACTCCTTCCACCACTTCTGTTAAGTTTAAATGGAATAAGGTTTCAGGTGCAGAAAAGTACGAAGTATATTACAGCATTAACGGTAAGAGTTGGAAGAAGGTTACATCTACAAAGAATAGCGTAACAATCAAAAAGCTTAAGTCAGGTACGACCTACAAGGTTAAGGTCAGAGCAGTAGTGGGCAAGAATAAGGGTGCCTATAGTTCTGTTCTTACTACATCAACAAAACCTGCAAGTGTAACTCTTTCCAAATTAACCGCAGGTCCCAAGGCTCTCACAGCTACATGGAAGACGGTAAGTGGTGCTACTGGCTACGAAGTGCAGTATTCAACCTCAAAGAAGTTCAGCAAAAAGACAACCAAGACCGTAACAATCAAAAAGGCTAAGACAAAGAAGACTACTATCAAAAAGCTCAAAAAGGGCAAGAAGTATTTTGTAAAAGTCAGAGCCTATAAGACTGTCAGCGGTAAGAAAATCTGCGGTGCATGGAGTTCGATGAAGAGTATCAACGTAAAATAACAACTAAATTATGTGCCGTCCTTCAACAGGGCGGTGCATTTTAATTGCTTTTCTCAACATAATGTGCTATATTTATCTCATAAGAAATTACTTCCCAAGGAGGCGGAAATATGAAAACAATAACTCGCATAATTTCTCTGCTTATGGTAGCTCTGATACTCACTACATCTGTACCATTCACACCTGTAAGTGCAGTAGATGTCGGAACAGAAAACTACACTCTCAACATGGAAAAGACCTACGCTGACTCTTCTCTTGCAGAAAGCAGTGCCGTCGGCGGTATGTCCTTCTTCGGTAGTACGGAGTTCGATGGTTGCTACGGTAATCAGCTTTTAGGTGTGGCAAGAGAAATTTATGACTCGCTGGTGGAAAATTACACCACAGAAAAGATAACGGGGGAGTACACTTATGCTTTCGAAACTCCCTTTACTTTTGATGCCGAGATTTCAGGCGGCAGTATCGTTATGAACGATGAGTTTGAGGCTGTGGAACTTGAAATTCAGTATGCAGTTCAGGCGGCCATGGATGCTTTTCTTTATGATCATCCTGAAGTTTTCTGGCTAAGAATAATCGGTTCGTCTTACGGCGTTTCTGCATCGGGTAACGATGTTAGCGGTTACACAGGAATTATTGATGATATAACCATCATTCCTACTGAAATATATAGTGGTGCGTCGTCAAAACTTTCACAGTACGAGTCTGCCGTTGACAGTGTTATTGATGCGATTAATGTTACTGAAAGCAGATACGATACTCTGAAAAATATCCACGACTATATATGTAATAACGCATGGGACAACCTTGTCAGTGAGCAGAGAGTGCATTCATCCGAGCCCTTCTTTATAGGTGACGGCGGTGTTGTATGCGAGGGCTACGCCAAGACATTCAAGGTTATTTGCGACAGATTAGATATTCCTTGTGTTCTCGTCAGCGGTAATGCAGGCGGAGCACATATGTGGAACTATGTTCAGATGGATGACAGTAAATGGTATCTTGTAGATGTTACCTGGGATGATCGAGAAAGTCAGATTTATGATACATATTTTCTTGCAAACGCAAAAACTATTGGTTTTAATGATGTAGCTATATCTGAAGAACGTACAGAGAGAACTGATTTTTCCGGTACAGGTATATTTAGTTTCACTTATCCGGTAGTTTCAGATACTGCTTATACCGTTCATATTCACGAATGGGATAGCGAATATACCGTTGATATTGAGCCTACCTGTACCGAAAAGGGTAGCAAGAGTATACATTGTAAGAGTTGTGATGAAGCGAAGGATGTAGTAGAAATTTCTCTTGTTGAGCACAATGATGTTAACAGTGACAACTCTTGTGATGTTTGTGGAGCAGTTGTTTCAATAAATGTTGTTGAAAGCGGTTCTTGTGGTGAAAAGGCAACTTACAAGCTTTATGATGATGGTCTTATCATAATAAGCGGTGAAGGTTCTATGACCGATTATTATAATACTGAACCTCAATTCAATGAAAACCTAAATATAAAAAAAGTTGTAATAGAAAATGGTATAACTAAAATAGGTTACGGAACTTTCTATTGTTGTGAAAATATTACATCTGTTGTATTTCCTGAAAGTCTGACCGAAATTGCAAGTTATGCATTTTGTGGATGTAGTAATCTTTCAGAGGTTACATTTAACAACGGATTGAAAAATATAGGTTCGGAATCTTTTTCGTATTGTAATATTAAATATGTAAATATACCAAAGTCACTTGAATATTTTAATTCAAGTGCTTTTGATGGATGTCCTGTTATAGCATATTCTGTTGAAGAAGGCAATTCGTTTTATGTAAATGATGAGGAAGGTGTTGTTTTCAACAAGGAAAAGACAGTATTAGTAAAATATCCTTCTGCAAAGAAGATTAAGACATATAGTATTCCGAATACAGTTGAAGAAATTTCTGCGTACGCTTTTTTTCAGAATGACTTATTAGAAAAAATCAGTATACCAGATTCAGTTAAATATATTGGTATGTATGCTTTTTCACTTTGTACAGGTTTGAATAGTATTGTTATACCTGAAAATGTTCAATATATTTCTTCTGGAACATTTGCTTGGTGTTACAGTCTTTCTAATGTTGATATAAAGAACGGCCCAACTTATATTGGGATGGATGCTTTTTATGCTTGTGTGTCACTAATAAATATTGTTATTCCAGATTCGGTGAAAAATATTGGTAGTTATGCATTTTCTTCTTGTGATAGTCTCGAAACAATAATAATTGGTAATGGAGTAATCAATATCAGCGAAACAGCTTTTCAAAGTTCTAAGAAGTTGTATTCAATAGAAATATCTCCTTACAATACTGCTTACTCGTCAAGGGATGGTATTTTGTATAACAAAGAGCAGACAGAAATAGTTTATATTCCGATGCCCTTAACAGGAGAGATAATAATACCCGCTTCTGTTACAACTCTATCTCATAAATTGTTTACAAGGTCGTATTATATAACTGCAATTAATGTTGAGGAGGGCAATAGATATTTTAAATCAATTGATGGTATTGTGTATTCTTCTAATGGAGACAGATTAATTATATGTCCTAAAGGAAAAACTGGAACTGTAATTGTTCCAGATGATATTAAAGAAATAGGTGAAAGTGCATTTGATGACTGTGAGCATATTTCTTCTATAATTTTAAATGATAATGTTTACTCTATAGGAGATTATGCTTTTTCTGGTTGTTCAGAATTAAAAAATTTTGATATGCCAAATAGTGTCACTGAACTTGGTAAATCAGTTTTTTTGGGTTGCTACTCTCTTACATATGTAAAACTTTCTAGTGGTGTTAAAGTTTTTGATTCAACTTTTGATTCATGTGGATTAGAAGTCGTAATTTTTCCAGAAGGAACAACCTCAATCGGAGAAAGATGTTGTATTTTTAATTATGATTTAAAAAATATATATATTCCCTCCAGTGTTAAAACTATAGAGGACTGTGCATTTAAATGTTATTCGGGACAGAGTATCCATGTGTATTATGGTGGAACAAAAGAACAGTGGGAAAATATAAATAAGTCAGGATCTAACGAAGCTTTGCAATATGCTGAAATGCATTATAATATCAATGCAGAGGAGATTATTGTCTCTGCGGGTTCTTGTGGAAAAAATCTAAATTATAAATTAGATATGCTGGGAAATCTTACAATTAGCGGTAGTGGAGACATGGAGGAATATAGTTGGAGTGCCCCCTGGCATGATTTTCTTGTATTAAATGTTAATTTGAATGAGGGTATAACTAGCATAAGTTTTAGAGCGTTTGCAGAGACCAGCATTGAAAATTTTAAAGCTCCGAAATCTTTGGTGAGTATCGGAGAGGATTGTTTTGCTCATTGTTATAGACTTACAGATATAGAACTTTCTAGTAACGTTATTGATATTCGAAAAGATGCTTTTAGTTATTGTGGAAACTTATCTTCAATTAAAATTGATAAGGAAAATCCAAAATATTATGCTGAAAACAATTGTATAATTACCTATGATAATAAAGCAATAGTAAGAGGTTGTTCGAATTCAACAATTCCAGATGATGTTGAATTTATATCGTCGCATGCTTTTTCTTCTGCAAAAATGAAATCTATTAAAATTCCTGATAATGTGAAAGACATTGGCTGGGAGGCTTTTACGGATTGTGATTATTTAGAAAATGTTATTTTACCTAATGGCTTAAAGGAAATAGATGTACATTGTTTCGCGTATTGTCAAAATCTGAAATCAATTGTTATTCCTTCTAGCGTTACATATATTGACGAAGGAGCTTTTCATTGGTGTTTTGATTTGTCAAATGTTTTTTTCAAGGGAACAGAAAAACAGTGGGAAAAAGTTGGAATCAATAGAGAAAATAAACAGATATTTGTTGTGGGTCTTAGTGGGACAGCTGGTGGCGGTTTTGGAGAAGTGGAAATTATAGATAAAAATACAGATTTAGATAATGCAAAAAAGTATTTTGTATGTAACTGTTTTGAGCCTGTATTTTATGATGGAAAGGATCCGGATTGTACTGAGTATGGCTGGAATGAATATGCAGTTTGTAGAATATGTGGTTATTCTACTTTTGAAAAACTTAATGTCTTGGCCCATGAAATGACTGCTTATCTGTATAATAACAATGGTACACATTCAAGAGAGTGTCGGCGAGACGGTTGTAGATATTATGAAACAGAAGATTGCATTTACAATGAAATCAATATTATTAACCCATCAACCTGTACAGAAACAGGCTCAAAATCAAAGACATGTACAGTCTGCGGTTATGTTGTAACAGAAGTGATTGATAAGCTTCCACATACAGAAGCAGAGACTATCGTTGAAAACAGAGTTGAACCCAAATGTGAGGTCAAAGGTAGCTATGACGAGGTCGTTTACTGCTCAGTATGCGACACAGAAATATCACGAACAGAAAAAGAAATACCATCCATCGGTCACAACTGGAACAGCGGAGTAATAAATCTTGTTTCCACCTGTAAAACACACGGTACAAAGACCTATACCTGTCAGAATGATGCAAGTCATACAAAGACAGATAAGGTTGCTCTTGATAGTAGTAATCATGAAGGCGGAACATATCTTAAGGCTAAAGCAGATGCTACTTGTACAGTTAATGGTTACACAGGTGACACATACTGTTCAGGTTGTAATGTGAAGCTTTCATCAGGTGAGGCTATCGATTCTCTTGGTCACGATATGAGCAACTGGTCAAAGAATGACAACGGCAGACATTCAAGGACTTGTGAAAGAGATGACTGTAACTACACCGAAACTGCAAACTGCACTTACAGTGATTGGACAACTACGAAGCACGCAACTTGCACAGAGGCTGGCTTAAAGTCAAAAACCTGTACTGCTTGTAGCTACACAGTTGCAGAAACAATTGCAAAACTTGCGCACACACCTGCAACTGTAGTAACAGAAAACCGTGTAGAACCCAAGTGTGAAACAAAGGGTAGCTACGACGAAGTAGTTTACTGTTCAGTTTGTGACGCAGAACTTTCACGAACAGAGAAAGAAATACCTGCTCTCACTCATAATTGGGATGGTGGTATAATCAACCCTGTATCCACCTGTAAAACGCATGGAACAAAGACATATACCTGTCAGAATGATGCAAGTCATAAGAAAACTGAACAGGTTGCACTTGACGGAAACAACCACGAGGACGGTACATATCTGAAAGATAAAGCAGAGGCTACCTGTACTGTCAATGGTTACACAGGTGACACTTACTGTTCAGGCTGTAATGTTAAAGTTGCAACAGGTGAGGTTATTGATGCTCTCACACATGATATGAGCGATTGGTCAAAGAATAACAACGGCACTCATTCAAGAACCTGTAAAAGAGATAACTGTAATTACACCGAAACTGCAAACTGCTCTTACGGTGAATGGAAAACAACGAAAGCAGCAACCTGTACAGAAACAGGCTCAAGGTCAAAATCCTGCACAACCTGTGGTTATACAGTGACCGAATCAATTGCAAAACTTGCTCACACACCCGCAACTGCAGTAACAGAAAACAGGGTAGAACCCAAGTGTGAAACAAAGGGTAGCTACGACGAAGTGGTTTACTGTTCAGTTTGTGATACAGAGCTTTCACGAATAGAGAAAGAAATACCTGCTCTCACTCATGAATGGGATGAAGGTATAATTAATCCTGTATCAACCTGTAAAACACACGGAACAAAAACATATACCTGTCAGATCGATGCAAGTCATAAGAAAACTGAACAGGTTGCACTTGACGGTAATAACCACGAGGGCGGTACATATCTGAAAGACAAATCAGATGCAACTTGTACGGAAGATGGTTACACAGGTGATAGTTACTGTTCAGGATGTAATGTTAAGCTTGCAACAGGTGAGGTTATCGAAGCTCTTACACATGATATGAGCGATTGGTCAAAGAATAGTGACGGAACACATTCAAAGTCTTGTGGAAGAAATAACTGTAACTACACCGAAACTGCAGATTGTACTTATAGTGAATGGACAACAATCAAAGATTCTACTTGTTCAGAAACAGGTTCAAAGACAAAGAACTGCACAGTTTGCGGATATACAGTTACGGAGTCCATAGCAACTCTTGCTCACACGCCGGCAACTGCAAGAACAGAAAACAGGGTAGAACCTCAGTGTGAAGCCAAGGGTAGTTATGATGAAGTGGTTTACTGTTCAGTTTGTGACACAGAACTTTCAAGAACAGAGAAAGAGATTCCTGCTCTTGAACACACCACAGTAATCGATGAAGCAGTTGCACCTGATTGTATAAATACAGGTCTTTCAGAAGGTAAACATTGTTCTGTATGTAACAAAATTCTTGCTGCACAGAACATCATACCCGCTAATGGTCATAATTATAAATCAGTTGTAACAGCACCTACTTGTACTGCAAAAGGTTACACCACTCACACATGTACAGTTTGCGGTAACGGTTATTCGGATGCTTTTGTAAATGCAAAGGAGCACAGATATTCTTCGCAGGTAATTAAATCTGCTACTTGTACTGCAGCAGGTACCAAGAAAAATGTTTGTTCTTGCGGATATTCTTACACAGAGACAATCAAGGCTCTGGGTCATAGCTATTCTTCGGTTTACACAGTGGATAAAGCTGCAAATTACAAAGAAGCAGGCTCGAAGAGTAAGCACTGTACTCGTAAAGGCTGCACAGCTAAGACGTCCGTAGTTTCTATTGCAAGACTTACTCTTGCCAAGGTGTCGGGTGTTAAAGCAACACCTTCAACTACCTCGATTAAATTCACCTGGAATAAGGTGAGCGGTGCAGAAAAGTACGAGGTTTACTACAGTACTAACGGCAAGACATGGAATAAGGCTTCTTCAAGTAAGAATAGTGTAACTATTAAAAAGCTTAAGAAGGTTACAACCTACAAGGTTAAAATCAAGGCAGTAGCCGGTGCAAATAATGGTGCATTTAGCTCAGTTCTTACCACATCTACGGCTCCTGCTAAGGTTACTATGACAGATTTAAGATCTAAGAAAGCTAAGATTCTTACTCCTGTATGGAAGAAGGTAAGTGGTGCCTCAGGGTATGAGGTACAGTACTCAACCTCAAAGAACTTTACCGAGAAAACTACAAAATCAAAGAAATTCAATTCAAAGATAACAAAATATACTTTCAATAAGCTTAAGAGCAAAAAGAAGTATTATGTGAGAATCCGTGCGTATAAGACTGTAAACAAGAAACCGGTTTACGGTGCTTGGAGTTCTGTAAAGAGCATAAAGGTTAAATAATCGTAAGAGTCACCGGCATTTCGCTTGTCGGTGACTTTAACTTTTTCAGTTATCCCCACATCTCATATGTCATAATAATATTAAGTACACACGATTGGAGAACTCCTTATAATTTTTTGTAGAATGGAGGTCGGCTTTTAATTAAGTCGGCCTCCGATTTTGGTTTATTGAAAGGAATATATTATGTCAAATTTTATTGAAGAGTTTTATTACGGTAATCACGAGCCACAGGAAATGAACACATTTCTTACATCAAAAGTGAAGGCAAATCATCGGAAACTTACGGATAAAGAGGAAACAATTAGAAATATGCTTTCCGGCAAAGAACTGAAGCTTTTTAAGGAATATGTTGAACTGCAACGTGACTTCATATGTGTTAGCTGTGCTGACAGTTTCATCAGCGGATTTAAATATGGGGCAAAATTTACATATGACACATTCGTCGATAATTGAAAATTTTCAGTTGTTCCGATGCCTCATCTGTCATAATGTTATTGTACGTTAATAACACGTATGGAGTTTTGTGTATTTTTCATGGCTGAGGAGGGAATGTCAAGGCGTTCTCTCCATACTCTTAAAGAAAGGAATTAAAAAAATGAAAACAAGATATTATTATCAGGCAGAGGTTCTTGAACTCGAGTATACGGATAAGTTTCATGCTTATCTTGAGTTTGAAAGTGTTGAAGCAGGGCTTCGATGTGAGATAACCTTATCAGATGCAGACGGTGATAATGAATTTATGATCGGTGCTATAACATCGCTCGACTATGAAATAGGACGAATGCATGAATTTGCTGAAAATATGCTTAATAACGCTGCCTATTGTAATGAAATATGGAGACGACGCATGAGAGAAAAGAGAAGAAAAACTAACGCTGCTCATTGAGCGGCGTTTCAGACTGTCGAAAAAGTCCAGAATTTGCTGGGCTTTTTGTCATATTGGTGCATTTATGCGTGGAAATAAACCCCTGGTTCTACCAGGGGTGAAAGAAGGCTTTAGCAAAGGCAAAACGGGCGAGCTTAAAGCAAGCCCCAACTCACTTGATAATATATAAAACCTCCAAGTATAATAGTAAAGGTTTGGCGACCGCATTACTAAAATACAAGGAGGTTTTAAACAATGAAATTTAAGACAGACAAAAACGAGATAAAGAGTAGTGCACATTCAAAATACAGGTGTCAGTATCATATAATATTTGCACCAAAATACAGAAGGCAAGTAATATATGGAGTTTTGAAAAAAGACATAGGAGAAATCTTAAGAAAACTCTGCGAACAAAAAAATGTAGAAATAATAGAAGCAGAAGCTTGCAAAGATCATATCCATATGTTAGTAAGTATACCACCACATATAAGTGTAGCACAATTTATGGGATATCTCAAGGGTAAAAGTACATTAATGATTTTCGACCGACACGCAAATCTAAAGTATAAGTACGGAAGTCGAAGTTTTTGGTGCCGAGGATATTATGTAGATACAGTCGGTCGAAATAAAAAGGTAATTGCAGAATATATAAGAAATCAGCTGGAAGAAGATTATGCAAGAGACCAAATTACAATGAAAGAGTATGTAGACCCGTTTACGGGTAACCAGACAAAGTGAGCAAAAATAAATAGCTGCACGTGAGCGGCTGCTGAAAATGTAATGCGGTGCTAAACTTCAAAACCCCTTCAAGGGGTCAAGCCAGTAATAGCCCCTTATAGGGGCAGTGCAAACCACCGGTTTTCACCGGTGGTTATGATTTATGGTATAATAAATATGGTGATGAAAATGTTAGAAGAAAAGCGAACAGGACAAAACAGAAACGATGGAGAGATAGTAAGTTTAGATGCACTTGTCCAATTGAAAAAGGCGGGTGATAGTTTTTCTTTTAATATCTGCTGCTTTTCAAATCCGTATCTGCCTATTCTGATTATGTATGTCAGTCTCTCTGCTTCATCGATACTTAATCCGCTAGCTAAAAGATAGTCATAGCAATCCTCTCGGAAATAAATATTTTCAAATGGGATATAGTCGGTATCATCATCGATTGTTACATTTTTTTGACTGCCGATTGTTTTGTAGGCTTCTTCGGCACTGTTACTTTCACATATTATTTTTAGATTTCTTCTGTATGCCACAGACTTTTCGTGTTCGGGTGTAACAAGGGAATTCGTTTCATTTGCATTTCTTAAGTAATCAAGAAAATTGATGATTTCCTTTTTAGCATGCATATGGCTTTCCTCCTTAATTTTCTGTTTTGATTATATAATACTGAATTTTAATTTGCAATAGGGTTTGAACTTTGAGTCCGTTTATTTCTACTATACTGCAAAAGTTGTGAAGTACAACAACTACGAATATTGATTTCACCTGTTTTAAATGCTATAATACAAACATCAATAATAAAAGAAAAGCGGTGAACTAAATGCCTCTTCAGATTATCCGTCAGGATATAACTAAAATGCACGTTGATGCTATCGTCAACACAACCAACGAAAAAATGATAGGCTACAGCGGAGTTGACCTTGCAGTACATGCTGCTGCAGGAAAAGAACTTGATGAGCTTTGCCGAAGCTTACCGCCTCTCGGTCTCGGTGAGGTAAGAGTGACTCCTGCGTTC
This sequence comes from Acutalibacteraceae bacterium, assembly GCA_045613145.1. GTDB lineage: Bacteria > Bacillota > Clostridia > Oscillospirales > Acutalibacteraceae > UBA6857. The sequence continues at coordinate 4,829 of JAZLAJ010000016.1, read as the reverse complement.
AGACTTGATGCTAAGTATATCATCCATACCTCAGGACCTGTTTGGAATGGGGGACTTAAGGGCGAAAGCATTATTCTGAAATCCTGCTATCTTGAATCGCTGAAATCAGCGGTGGAATATGGGTGCGAATCGGTTGCCATTCCGCTTATTTCTTCCGGTGCCTACGGATATCCTAAGGATAAGGTGTTGAAATTTGCCATTCAGGTTATAACAGAGTTTCTTTATGACCACGAGCTGACGGTTTATCTCTGTGTTTATGACCGTAGCTCTTATGAGTTCAGCAGAGAGCTTTTTGACGATATCAGAGAATTTATCCGTGAGGACAAGACAGATTTTTCAGAATACAGTATCCGTTCTTCGAGACCTGAACCTTGCGAGTCAACTTTCCTTTGCGACGAAGAAATTTGCGACTGCGGTGTCGGAGCACCCATATGTGCGAATGTTCCTGCACCGAAGAAAAAAATCAAGTCGGACAGTGTCAGAAACAAGACCTTAAATGAATATCTGAAGTCAATGGATAAGCCGTTTGCCTACAAGTTATTCGACCTCATTGATGAAAGCGGAATGACTGATGTTGAGTGCTATAAAAAGGCAAATGTTGACAAGAAAACCTTTTCTAAAATCAAGTGTAATCCTAAAACGTATAAGCCCTCAAAGCAGACGGCAGTAGCTTTTGCAATCGCTTTGCAGTTAGACCTTGATGAAACACAGGATTTACTTGCATCTGCAGGACTTACACTTTCACGCAGCTTCACCTTTGACAAGATTATCCGTTACTTTATTCAGAAAGAGATTTACGATATTTTTGTGATTAACGAGGCTTTGTTTGAGTTTGATCAGATGCTGCTGGGCTGCTGATAAACGGAGGTATACTATGAGCAAAGGTTTTGGTGGTTGGTGCTATATAACAGAAGAAGATAATAATAAAGTTATATATCAGTATGGTGCGTATAATTTTAATGATCCCAAGTACAGAAACGAAGAACATGTAGCTGATGGAATGATTATCATAGATAAGAATAGCTTGATTGAGCCTGACATACATGAGAAAATTAAGCGATTTCTAGATGGAAAAAAGAAGCTTGTAGTTAAAAGAATTGTTGTCAAAGTTCCATATAAAGAATTATATGAAAATAGGAAGATACAAATACAAAACTGTAGTGTTTGTTGGAAAACAGTTGTAGAAGATGGTAGGGATTTTATAGCATGGAATTTAATATGGAAGATTTTTACTGAATATCAGGAAGAGGGATGTTTGCCTGAAAAAGTAAGTTATTATGTATAGCAATTAAAAGGCTTATAAAGAAAGGTTTTATATGAAAAAATCAAAAAGGAAAACTGAATTTACTTTTCGTAACATAAGAAGCCCATATAGGATTGAAGGTTCAGATGATTCAATTAATGATTATTATCAAAGATATCTTCAGGACGAAGAAGCGATAATAGAAATTGATGGGTTAACATATTATAAAATAATTGAGTTGTGTGAGTTTAGGATAAGGGAAGCCAGGGCATTAGTTTTATTGGATTGCAGTATGAATCTGAAAACAGGTGATTTATTGGTTGATGAAAAAGGCAATGAGTTCAATGTTATGAGTTTTGAAATGATAAGATTTTGCAGTGATACTTTTCCTGAATGGTATTTGAAAATTAATCAAGTTGTTATTGATGGTGATCCTTATTCTATGGGTGAATATCTTGCCAAGGTATAAAAAGTCTCCCGACAAGCGACCAAATCAATTTAATAATCTACTATACTGTGGTTGTAAGGTTGAAACATACCTTACAGCCATTTATTTTTTTGGAGGTAGAATAAGATGAAAAACGATAAAAATGTAACACCTGCAGAGTACGGAAGATGGGACAGAACTTGTGTAAGATTAGTTGATGAACCCTTGCCGGAGAAAAAGAACAACACAACAGAATTAGTATTTATCCTTGACAGAAGCGGTTCGATGGCAGGCCTTGAAGCTGACACAATCGGCGGTTTTAACGCTATGATTGAAAAGCAGAAGAAGGAAGAAGGGGAGTGCTATGTTTCAACGGTACTCTTCGATAATGTGAGCGAGGTGCTTCACGACAGAGTAAAGCTTTCTGAAATAAAGCCTATGACAGACAGAGAGTACACCGTAAGAGGCTGTACAGCACTTATCGATACTCTCGGCGGTGCAATTCATCATATCGGAAACATTCATAAATATGCACGAAAGGAAGATGTGCCTGAACACACAATGTTTATTATTACAACCGACGGAATGGAAAATGCAAGTAACCGCTATTCAAGTGATCAGGTAAAGAGAATGATTGAGCGTCAGAAAGAAAAATACGGTTGGGAGTTTCTTTTCATCGGTGCTAATATTGATGCTGTCGAAACTGCAAGACGATATGGCATTGACGAAGATAGAGCTGTAAACTATAATGCCGATGCTGAGGGTACAGGTATTCTTTATGAGTCAGTTGCCTGTGCGGTGAGCAGTGTGAGAAAGTGCAAGGCTCTTGATAACGGTTGGCGTGATAATCTTGATAGGGATTATAAGAAGAGAGGGAAGAAATAAATTACATCCAAAAGATTAAGCCGTCACAGTGATGTGACGGCTTTAGTATATATAAGTATAAGGTTTAATACTTCTATTGATTTTCGCTTATCAGAATGGTATAATAATTAAAACATATATAAGAAGTGATACCATGTCAACAATTAATGAAACCCTCATCCGCCTCAAAAAGTCCAAATTCAGAGCCGGATTCCACCTTACAACCAAGGATAAAAAGTACATAGAAGAAAAGGGTATGGATGTAATAAATCAGCACGCAGCAGACATTATTTCAAAACGTCTTGCTCCTGCCTATATCAGTAATGATGGCAAGCAAACTCCGATGCGGGGGCATCCTGTGTTTGTTGCTCAGCATGCTTGTGCCTGCTGCTGCCGAGGATGTCTTAACAAATGGCATAAGGTACCGATGGGTGTGGAACTTACAGAAAATCAGCAGGAGAGAATAGTTAATCTGCTGATGGCGTGGATAGAGAATGAAATGAAAGATAAAAAGGAGAAGATAAAATGAAAGTATTATTCCTTGATTTTGACGGCGTACTTAACAGCCAGGATTACAGAGACAGATACGGCAGTATGGGAGCAGGCATTGATAAATCAAAAATGCCCCTGCTGAAAAAGTTGGTTGACACTACCGATGCCAAGATTGTTATTATAACCTCATTGAGAGAATATTGGGACAAGAATCCTGAAAACTGCGATTATTTCGGTAAGGTAATCAATGATACCTTTGCTGAATACGGACTTGAAATCTACGATAAGACACCTGTTTCAGATAGCGGTAAACGTGAAGATGATATTCTGGATTGGATATATAAAAATGATGGTATCCGGAATTATGTCGCTATCGATGACGGAAATTTAAGAGCCAACTTTCTTACCAAAAATTTTGTTCAGCCTAAGGATGGACTTGAGGAAGAGCATGTAGAGAAGGCTATTGAGATTTTGAATAGAAATTAAAAAAGATAAAGGTGTGTTCTTATATTGAATTATAATGTCACTAGTTATATAATTTAATAAACAATTGAGCTGATAAAATATATAATAAAAGCCACTGAGGATTTTATTCATTCCTTAGTGGCTGTCGTTTATTCAATTATACCTGTAAGATAAGCATTGAAAATGTTGGCGGGGGATTCGTAATAAAAGCTGCTGTTGTAATCATCAATTTTATCGCTGATGAAAGAGCTGTACGCTTCAAATAAAGCGTCGATAACATCAATAGATTTTTCTTTCGCAATGCATAGAATAAGTCTTTTATAAACCTTGCCGATGTCCCAGTGTGTCGGAACAGCATATCTGGCTGCTGAAACATTATCGAATATACCCTTTGAAATATTTGCTTCGGCAATGAAATCCTGAGCAACTCTTTCTATATTATCGCTATGATATATGTCTGCAAGGTCATAGATTTTTTCAATTCTTTCTTTACCCAGCTTGTTTACAACATCAATTCTTTTGTTTGTTGTTTTGCGGGAAATGTAATCAATTAGACTGCAAACGAAAAACAGATCGTTATCTTTTTTATCTTCTCTGCCTGTCATAATTATTTAACCTCCTCGCAAGAAACAAATTCAAGACATTTCAAAGCTTCATCTGAACAGAAGGTAATCTGATGAGTGGGGTATTTGAATTTGGCAAGTATCCAGAACTGTTCACGGGTAATAACACCGTCGATATAGTCTGCGATATAATTATAAATCTGGTCGTTCGCCATAGCACCGATTACTATATCATAGTTATGAGGTTTACCGTGACGGCAATCAACAATGAAGTCAAGCCATTCTTCTGTCATTTCTTTGAATTCAAGAATGTTGAGTCTTGTATCAAGTCTTACAGTATATGTGTTAACGGTAGGTGAGTTATATCGTCTTGCCCAGCGTTCAGCTTGCTCACGGATAATGGTACAGTAAAAACCTTCGCCGAAATCTTTGGTGTTTCTGCCTTTAATTATTTCCGGCTTTTCAATTTTTGTGTATCCACCATGGTACACGGTCATTTTTGACATAACATTACCTCCTTTGTTGAATTTAATAAATTATAGCATAAAGAATTTATTTTTACAACTGTTTCTGGTTTTGACGTAAAAAAATATTATAAGTTATGTAGGTTTGTCAATGATGTGTTACAAAATTGGGTAGAAAAAATTTCGCCAGTGGTTAGGAAGTGGTTTAATACTTCTCTGGGTGACTTCCAACCAAGTGGACGCATGGGAAAATTGTTGTATCTTCTGCTGTGAACAGCCAATTGCTTTTTAAAATCTTCGAAAGAATAGAA
>JAZLAJ010000015.1:0-52310 GCA_045613145.1 Acutalibacteraceae bacterium | reverse complement strand
CCTCTCGCATTTTTAATATTTCTTTCTCGTGTTGCTGTATCGGTTTGTAACTTCTGGGCATAAAAATTCCTCCTATGATAATTCATTTTACCATAGGAGGGTTATTTTTTCTATTGTCCGTTTTTAACGGACTTGTTCATTTTACGGGGTCGCTTTTTTAGTGCTTTCTGTAAATCTATTAACTCCAAACCCAGAAAACTGAACGATGGTGCATCATATAAAGCCAAGTATCTTCGATAAAAATAAAGCTTTTATCAGTGTAAGGTTAATATAAAACAGCAATCGTCGGGGAAAATCCCCGACGATTATTCACTGTTAAATTATTTCTCAGGCAGGATAGTATCTGCCGTCGACGCCCCAATCATAGCCTCTGTTTTCAAGAAGACCGTTAGTATTTGTGGGCCAGTAATTTCCGGTAGCAAGTTTACCGTTAGAACGTACATAAATGTAGAAGGTTTCACCGGCTTCATCAGTAAGCTCTACAACACCTGCACCGTATGCAATCTCACCGTCAATGTAGTAGTAACCGTCTACAATACCGTTTGTATCCTCTGTCTTATTGTAAATGGGATTCTGCATTACACCGTTATTATCGAAGTAATAGTTACGTGCAACTACTCCTGTGTCATTAACGTTGGTAATCCAGTATTCTCTGTTTCTTACAAGCTCTCCGGCTGTTCTTACATAGTATAACTTGCCGTCGATCTCAATAAGACCTAAGCACTGCTGCTTGTTACCGTTCACATAGTAATAGAGGTTACCGTTTTCTTCAATTATGCCATTTTTATTTATCATTCTACCGCATTCATCGAAGTTATAGTTCTGACTCTTAAGCTCGCCTGTTACGTTCTTAGTAGTCCAGTAGGTACGGTTAGCTGCAAGCTGACCGTTAGAGCGGACATAAATCCAGTCATTTTCATAAACTGTACCGTTATTGGCAGTACCTGTGTATTTAATGAGGCCCTTATAAGCAAGAACGCCGTTTTCATAGAAGTAATAACCGCCGTTTTCGTAAACGATACCTGTCATATCTTCTGTCTTGATTCCGAGCATATAACCGTCCTTATCGAAGCTGTAAATGCCGGGAATAATCTTATAGTCATTAGGACCTACCCAATACTGAGCGTCAGTTACAACCTGACCTGAAGAACGTACATAAATGTACTTGGTTTCTCCGTCAATCTCAACAGCTGTCAGACCGTTACCCATCATAAGCTTTGAATCCTCATAATACTTACCGTCAACGATACCGTCAGCTCCGCTGAGCTTACCGTTTACAAAGTTATAAACAGCATTCTGAACAAAGCCCTTGAAGCCATTGATTTTTATAATGTAAGTGTCACCGTTTGCAGGTGTGTTACCGCCTACTGCTTCATCACCGATAAAGTAGTAAAGCTCACCTTCCGCTTCAACGAAACCGGGATGCCATTTCATAAATCCGTTTTCGATGTAGCGTGCTGCATCCATATACTCTGTGATACCTGTGTAGGTATTAAGGAACTTTCCGTCTTCATCGAAGAAGAAGAGACCTGTTTCAGCGTCGATAAAGGTTAATCCCTTCTTTTCGCAGTAATCAAGAGTTTCTTTATCAGCTGCGTACTCAATACCGTCAATTTCCTCTGTAGGATAAGCTACGCGGGTGATGCCTTCTGCACGGGTATTGTTTTCGAAGAAGTAGTACCAGTTACCATCAAGCTCGTTCCAGCCGACGAGAGCGTCACCGCATACACATTTACCGTCAAGCTCTGAATAGCTATGTCCGAGTGCATCAACTGTTACTGTATTTCTGTCGAGTTCTTCACCGCATACTGTACAGTAAGCAACTTCATCATAAGAGCCTTGGTTTTCACAGTCAGCTGCTACTTCGTTTTCTACGACTGCTTCGCCGGCTGTGTGACTGTGTGATGCAGCTGTGAAGAAATCAGACATTTCCTTGCTGCCGTCAGTGAAGGTTACTTCACAGGCATAGGTTTTACCGAGAGTGCAATCTTTCAGCTCCGCTGAGGTTTCGCCGTCGATAGCCACATATGACTCATCAACGATAAATGCTTTGACTGTAGCAAGCTCGTCAGCCTGTCCCATAAGAGTCAGACGCATATCTTTATTAGCTTTATAGACTGCTTTGTTTCCGTTGTGAGAAAGCTCATATATATTATTGCTTGCCAGATCTGCTACGAGAACCTCGTTCATATCCGAAGAGAATTCACATCTCAGAATATCTCCTTCTTTAATGTCAAAGGTCATATAATATAATACGTAGTAGTCTAACATCGAATAATATAATCCGCTCCAGCCTTCTCCTTCTGAATATGAGGATTCGCCTTCCAGTTCATCAATGAAATCCTGCGGTGCGCCGAACTCAACACCGTCAAATGTATCTGCCTTACTGTCATCAAGCTCATAGCTGTTATCAATGAATTCATACCACTGATATTCAGCATTTTCATCGTTAGTTTCCACATAGGGAGCTGCTATTGTAGGCTGATGTGTAATTCTGTAGAAATTATCAACTCTGTCAGACATTTCCTTGATGCCATTAAAGTAAGTTACTTCACAAGCATAGCTCTTACCGATTTCTAAAGCACTGAGTTCTGCTGAAGTTTCACCTTCGATAGCTGTATATTCAGCTATTCCGCCGAAATAAGCTCTTATGCTATCGTTGTCATCTCTTACGTAAGCCTGTAAAGTGTAATCAGCCTCATACGGTGCTGTGAACTCATAGACGGTTACGCCATCCACAATCTCTTTCCATACTCCGTCATCAAGTTCGAGATCCCATATTCCGACGCCGTAACTGCGGAATTCGCCCATGAGTTTGACAGTTATTTTTTCTCCGGCTTTAAGATGTACGGTAAAGAATTCTCTTCCGCCATAGTCTTCAAAATAAACACCTTTCCAGCCTGTTTCTTCGTAGTATGCGCTTGAACTGAATTCATCATAAACTATGTCGGCATTTTTATCGGTAATTTCGACAGTCTCACCTGAAACCTCATACCACTGATATATAGCCTCAGGATCGTTAGTTTCTACATAAGGTTCATCTACTGTGGGCTGATGTGTGATAGCTGCATCTTCACCGAATGCATCTGACATAAGCTCAGCACCATCGGCTGAAGTCACCTTACATACGTAGGTCTTATTAAGACTGAACTCCTTGAGTTCTGCCGAATCTTCACCGTCGATTTCTTTATAACCGCCACATTCTACAGATGCTTTCAGAGTCGGATTCATTTCCCTACTGGTCCTGTAAGCATATACCAAGTATGTTCCGTCTTCCTGAGCTACAAGTTCGTATGTCTCCACGTCAGAAGAAGAGAGACTCCAGTCACCGAGATCAGTATCAGTATCGTACATACCGATTTCACGTATCTCTGCAGGATCAAGCTCAATGATAATCTTATCGCCTTTTTTAAGCTCTGCTTTTAAGTATTCGATGTAGTCATCACTTTCGGAATAAGCAATACCTGTCCAGCCTGTTTCTTTATCGTAAGAGCTTTCGCCCCATAAATAAGAAACTTTATCTGCATTTTCGTCGGTGAGTTCAACCACACTGCGTACATACTCAAACCACTGATATGTAGCGTTTTCGTCATTAGTTGCTACGTAAGGTTCTTCTACTGTGGGCTGATGTGTGATAACGAATTCTTCAAAGATTTCATCTGACATAACCTCAGAACCGTCAGCGAAGGTTACTTCGCATACGAAACGTTTACCGATCATGAAGCCATCCAGTTTTGCCGAGGTTTCATCTTCGATAGCTTCGTAAGATGATTTTTCACCTATATAAGCCTTTACAGTTACTTCGCCGCCGTAGGTGTAGAAGGTGTAATTACCGTCTCTTTCAGGTGTAAATTCATAGGTCGTCACGCCTTCTTCGACATATGTATAAACATCATCAGAAAGGTCATAATCGTATACACCGATAAAATCATAGAAATCACCTGTGAGTTCTACAACAATAGTTTCACCGGCTTTAAGTTCTACGGTAAAGAACTCCTGACCGTCATAATCCTCTTCAAAAGGAACGCCTGTCCAGCCTTTTTCCTTATCATATGAGCTTTCACCCCATGAATAGGAAACAGCAGATGCGTTTTTATCGGTGATTTCTGCTCCGCCTATAACCTCATACCACTGATAGGTAGCGTTTTCGTCATTAGTTGCTACGAAGGGTTCATCTACTGTGGGCTGATGTGTGATTCTGTAGGAATTCTTAACTGTATCTGACATTTTCTTGGAATCGTCAGAGAAGGTTACTTCACAGGCATAAGTGCTGCCGGGTTCAAAGTTTTCGATAGCTGCTGAGGTTTCACCTTCGATAGCTTCATATTCAGCAACAAAGCCGTCTGAGGTAACTTTAGCTGTTAATTTCTTATCGGCCATAGCCATAAGAAGATAAGAAGAATCTTTCTCAACTGTGTATGTGGCCTTATCACCCATACAATCCATATATGATGGCTCGTATCCGTCAGTATCCATGAGAATCGCATGTAAAACATCAGATGAGAATTCGACATCTATTTTTGTGCCTTTCTCAAGCTCGATAACACAGTAGTATAATGGATACAATCCTTCGATACCTGAATTCATAACTGCCGGTGTCCAGCCTTCACCGTCAATATAAGAAGCAGTGCTGCTGAAATCAGAAGAACTTATACCAAAAGATGCAGGATTGAAGGGAGTAGCAGCATCATCTGTAATTTCGTCTGTACCTGTCACCTTATACCACTGATAAGAAGCGTTTTCGTCATTAGTTGCTACGTAGGGTTCATCTACTGTAGGCTGATGTGTAATCTTATAAGAGAAGATAACCTTATCAGAAACTAATTCATCGCCGTCAGCGAAGAACGCCTTACAGAGATAGATTTCTGATTTATTCATTTCACCCTTGAACTCTGCTGCTGTTTCTCCTTCTACGGGAGTAAGTACAGATGTTACCTTTTCAGCACGGACTGCAACGGGTGCAGTGTTTATGAGCATATAAATGCCGCTTTCTTTAGCTTTTACGACTGTCTCTCCGTCAGAATAAGTGCAAAGAATTTCGGAACCTGTAAGAGGATGCAAAACAAATGTGCCGCTTTCATCAGCGAAGGATAACTTAAGCTCTTCGCCCTTTTCGAGCTGAACCATAAAGGTGAAATACAGATTGGCGTTCTCCATTTTAGTGGTCTGAAGCCAACCGTGTTCTTCACTGTATTCTACATCAGGGAAAGGAAGATCAAGAGCGGAGAATTTACCTGAGATACCGTCAGCTTCTGTCTTAAGCTCGTTAAATTCTTCTTCTACTGTGTACCACTGATATTCAGCCTCTTCTTCAATATTGAATTCTAAGTAAGGTTCATCGAATGTAGGCTGATGTGTGATGGATCTGTTAGCCTTTAAGGTGATGTCAAAGGTGTCACCCATCTCATAATATCTGTCAAGAATAAACCAATAGGTCCATCCTGCTTTTGCTTCAAATTCAAGTGTGAAGTTGTAATCATAATCAGAATTATTATCAGCATAATAATTTGTATATTGACCGTCACCGTATTCATCGACAGCGTAAACATCTACCCAGGGGTCAACATCCTCACCTGAAGAGCTGAGAGTAAAGCTACCGTCCTCCAGAGGAACAAATTTAACCCAGAGATCATCGTGAGCAGAAGAAATGGTAATTTCTTTGGTCTCGCCCGATCTGATTTCGAGGATATCTACAGATTTGTCGCATCTGTCGCAATAACCGTCGGGCATACCGCTTTCATAATGATTTACACATTCGTAGCCGCAGATACCGCAGACACTGTCTTCGAAGCTGTGGTAGCAGATTTCACCACAGATACAAACACCGTCAGTGTAGCTATGAGAGTGAGGAGCTACCTTGACCTCTACATAACTTTTTCTGTCGATAGCCTGTTCCATATTAAAAACAGGAACAAAATCGCTTTCTGTGTCATAACGTACATAAGCGTAACCGTCACCTACAACGATGTTATCTCTGCCGTTATGGATAGAGTTACCGTTAACTGCGCTGATAGTAAGAAGTGCACCTTCACTGATTTCTATAGCAGAAGCGATTACAAAAATGCTTTCTGAGGTAGCTTCACTTACAGCGTTTACAATACCTCCGTTCACTATCAAATTACCGCCATCGATAGCAAAAGCGTTTTCGCTGTAAGCATTAAGCTCGCCGTCGTTAACTATAACTTCTTTTACATAAATAGAAGACTGTATAAACTCAGATTTTCCGATAACTGTTATCTTACCGCCGTTAACAATAAAGGTCCCGGCAAAACCACCGGTAGAGATACCGTACGCATCGGATTCAATATAGAGAGTATCATCATCTTCACCGTAGACAGATAAGTTACTTTCTCTGAAAGAGATTCCGCCTTCACCTATAGCATTATCACCGTCAAGAGTAACGTTTACAGAATAGCCTTCAGAGACACTTAATTCTCCGATCTGAGCGTTTTCCATCTCAATATCTGTTTCATGATAAACCAGTACTCTACAATCGGGATTGGAGCCGACGAGTATGTAGCCGTCTTCGTCATAGGTGTATTCCTCACGTAAATATACAAAACTACCCCAAGCCTTACTTACATCGATAGTAAGAGGTATACCGTCAGAACCACGTTCTGCACCGCATTTTTTGCAGTTAAAGCCTGTCTCTTCTTCATGCATGCAAGTATTCTGACAAACAGTACACTGTCCGTCTTTAGCTGACCAGTCATGACCGCTTTCTTCGCTTATCTTACCACATTCGCACATCTTGAAATGTCTGTCGACATCGTATTCCCAGCCACCGCTGAAGTCACAGATGTGGAGTGATTTACCGCAGATTTCACAACATTCGCCTGTCTGATCTTCGTGGAGACATTCGTAGCCGCAGTTTTCACGGGCACAGATGCCGTCATTTTCAGACCAGTCGTGTTTCAGAGCGGGGCTTACTACGTATGTAGTGTAATCACATGCTGTACAGTACTGATAACCTTCGTAGCCGTCATCTGTACAGGTAGCAGGTACACCGGGTACCCACACAAGAGTATCTTTATGGTTAAGAGGTGCTATTTCCACTAAGTTATTATAACCACAGGCTGTACAAAGTTCATATTCTTCATAACCGGGTTCTGTACAGGTAGCAGCCTTTCCTTCGACCGTAACGAGTGTATCCTTATGGTTAAGAGCGGGAATAACACGTTGGTCATGAGCACCGCAACCGTATTCACAGAATGCAATTTCAAGACCGGTAGCATTACAGATAGGTTCTAAATGTACTTTATATTCACCGTAGATGTGATCTGAACACTCTTCCCACTGAGCGGTGACAGTGATGTCATCGTTCATATAAAGGTCCAGACCTCTTTCGCCTGTCTCTTCATCTGTCCAGACTTCATACAGATATTCATTATTATCTAAGAAGCCTACGAATTTATAACCTGTTCTTTTTGGGAAATTAAAGAGAGTTACATCAAAATCTGTAAGAGTACAGCTGATAACAGTGATGGGGTCACCGTTTTCATCGTTCCAGACTGCATCATCTGCACCGAGATCCACTGTAGCTTCGAAAGGTTTTGCCACAGAATAGAAAATGACATCATCTGTAACGGTGTACTCATCACCGGGCTGGTAAACTGCTTCGCCGTAGGGTTCTGTAGCCCAACCGAGGAATTTATACCAATAAGCATAATCATATCCGAGATAAACAGTGTCACCTTCAGCGAAGGTTTCACCATAGTTGTTATCCTCATATTCTCCGGTGTCGTAATTAAAGGTGTAATAACTGACAGTGCAGGACTTAGCGAAAACTGCAACGAAGGTCATATCGCTTTCGATGCTGCCACCGTAGTAACCGGATGCTTCGCAATCAGCTTCACCGTCACCGTCGGTATCCCAGCCGACTAAGATGTAGCCTTCCTTTTCTGCATATCCATCGATTATGTAAGCGTAGCCAGCGGTAGCTTCACCGGTATGTACTACCTCACCGTCAGCGATGTAGGTAATGTTAAAGGTCTGATACTCACCGCAGGCCTTACATTCATAATCAACATAAGTGTGACCTAAGCTTTCACAGTTACCGCCGCAGACATCACACACACCGTCGGTAAAGTTTTCGTGAGTGCAGGAAGCACCGCAGAAGCATTTGCCGTTTACTTCGAAGCTGTGATCTTCCGCTTCAGCTTCTGCACCGCAGCAGTCATAAATTCCTGCATGCTGTGTGCCGTCCTTAGTGGGAACAGCCTCACCGGGAGTACCTGCATGTACATCTGCATTCTTTTCACCGAATGATGCTCCGCAGAGCTTACACTGGTAACCTAAGCAGGTCTGCTCAACAGTTTCATCAATCACGTGATCTGCAGCGACAGTTTCATTGCAAACAGAACAGGTGTAGCTGTGAGAACCGTCAGCTTTATCCTCATAAGTACCTTCGACAGGAACATGATTACCGTTTCCGGGAATCTCACGAATATAATTTTCGTCGTATACAATCGCTGTTATCGAATCAAACTTAAAGCCGTATTTCTCAACACCACCGTCAGATGTTAATCTTATGGTGAATTTGTCACCTTCTACTGTAACTGACTTTCCAGCAAGATCGTTGTCTGAATATTTTCCTATTACTGTACCGTTACCGTCATAAAGGTAAATTAAATCCCAATTTCTTTCGGTTTGAGTTTTATCCGAGAAGGTGAGTACGAGCTTTGCAGCACCCTCGTAGCTGAAATCCCATTCTTCGTCCGAATCAGAATCATAATCATGCTTGGATTCGGGATAGGTGGCACTGTCTAAAAGGATTTCTTTAATGAACACCTTTCCACATACGGAGCAGTATGCCTTCTCTTTACCCGGAAGACAGGTAGCGGGAACGACAGTAATCCATTCAAGGTCATTATCTGTGTGCTCGTGTTCTGCACCGCAACCATTTGCACATACACCATTTTCCCAGTTATGTTCGCCTGTAGCAGGGATAACTTCCACTGCTGTCTCATCTATAAAATCAACAACAATAGATGAAAAGCTGAAGCCGTAATCCTGTGCACCGTAATCTGATGTGAGTCTTACAGAGAAGCTGTCACCTTCGATTTCGAAGGTTTTTCCTGCAAGCTCGGTGCCTGAATATTTTCCTATTTCTGTACCGTTACCGTCATAAAGGTAAATAAAGTCATAATCTTTTTCAGTTTCAGTTTCATCCGAGAAAGTAATAATCAGTTTTACTGCTCCATCATAAGAGAATATGTGAGTTTTATCTTCTCCTCTGTTGTAATCATGATCACTTTCAGGATACTCAGAGCTATCTACGGTAACTGTTCCGTTAGTTGTACATCTCGAGCATTCGGCTATCTTGCTGCCTTCGGCTCCGCAGGTAGCTTCCGTGAGAATCTTCCAGTCTGTGACATCGTGACCGAGAGGAGGGATTTCTTCATGTCCGTCCATAACTTTTTCACAGTAATAGCAGATCAGAGAAGCTTCATAACCTGCTACTAAACAGGTGGGTTCTTTTCTTCCTATCGGCGTAGTATCGCTGTGTTCACAGCTTTCCTGATCGATGGTACAGAAGGTTATATTTTTATTTTGGGCATATGCTTCTGCTGTAGAACCTTCGTAGCCATAAATCACCGTCTCCGAGTCGCATCTGAATACATTGGGGTTTATTTCACATTCAGGGTTTAAAACATACACATTATCTGCTGGCGTATCCCCATAAAAAGCGCGCTCTCCGACAGTTTTCACGCTGGAAGGAAACACGAAACTGGTAATTATTGTTTCTTGGAAAGCGTCTTCACCGATGATTTCCAGACCGTGATTAAACTTTACATTATCAAGCTTTCTACAGTTAAAAAAAGCATATTTACCAATAGAAGTTACTGTGGAAGGAATCTCGACGCTTTTCAGAGAAGTGCAAGTATAGAAAGCTCTTTCTCCGATAACTTCGAGGCCTTCAGGAAGTTCCACAGATTCAAAAGATGAACTATGGAAAGCATCCACACCTATACTTTTCAGAGTAGAAGGAAGTGAAACCTTTTTTGCATACAAGCCCTCAAAATTCGATTCACCTATATGCGTAATACCTTCACCGATTATGACTTCGACATATTCTATGCTCTCATTGAACCACGGCTGCTCACTCCAAGCATAATCCGGGATTTCACCTGTACCGTTGATATACAGTTTGTACTTATACGCATATTCATTTACGAGTTTCCACGTAATTCCGTTTTCGAGAGTACCTGAATAAGCAGCACTCGCCTGAAAAACAGACATGGGCATCATCGTCATGATCATCAGTAATGAGAGCATGAGCGATAAAATTTTCTTTGTTTTTTGCATTGTTTTTTCTCCTTTCGAGAAGTAGTTTAAAATCTATATAAATGCCTTTCGGCTTATTTCCTAAATCACAACAATGTCCTTTTCAAGGCATTATTCTACGCATAATTTTAGTTATATCCAATTGTACTCCCTTTTCCAAAAAATGTCAATATATAATATATTAAAATACATAAAACACAAACACATCCACACAATGTGTATAAACCGCTCCGATTAACAAAAAGATCTTTTTTCACAAATAATAACCGCCGGGGATTACCCGACGGTTTGCAGCTTATTTTATACCGGGAGTTTTAAGAATACCTGTCGTCCGAAGAATGTATTCGTAGCTCCAGTTTGTTCCTTTAGTTCTCCACGCAGCCGGCCCGTGCCATTTTTCGTTTACATTAACGAGATGAAGAGGACCGAAGGAGTTGTAACGGTGAGTGTAAAGAGTCAGACCGACCTCGTGTTCACCGTCTGTAACATCGCTTATTTCGAGCGTGTAAGGCGGATAAATAATATCGCCCTTCTTTTCACCGTCCACACTCACCTCAATAAGCGCACCCATATAATCCCCTGCCGTAACCGTGAGACATCCGTTTTCGGCAGTTGCCTTCAGCTTATATGTAATTGCGCCCGAGAAGAAAGGAAAGCCCTGATTTAAAAGTGAGCCAAAGGCTATTTTTTCAGGCAGTGCCGTTAAGACAGCTGAGGATCCGACGACTCTTACACCGAAATCACCGAGAACGAACACATTTTCGAGACCTGCAGTTTCACCGAAGGGAAGTGTGATTTCGAGTGTATTCTCACCCTTGCGGATGTTACCGAGCTTCATTTTTCCGATGGAAATGTCCACATAGAAGCCTTCTTCTCTCTGAGTAATTTTTTCACCGTTAAAGATAACCTCAGCCACATCTGCATCCTCGAGAGCGAGAACTGCTCCTTCATAGTCTATTTCACTCGTGAAGGTGAATTTAAGCGTCGCTCTGTGATCCTTAGGACGCTTACCGAGTACCCACGGCTGAACGACACGTCCGCCTCTCTCAACCATACCGAGACGCCCTCTTATGAGATTATCAAGACGGAGTATTTCCTCTTCGGGAGAAAAGTCTTCATCACCGTCAATTTTCCACTGTGCCATATCAAGCAGAAGAATGTTTCTTTCGGAAAGCTCATAATCACACATCCCGCTGAGTCTTTCACAAGCCTTTTCGGGAATATGCTGTGTTTTACGGCAATCGGTCTTTCCGTCAGTGAGCCTTAAAAGCAGAGAATCATAGCCGTACATACGCACTCTGATGATAGTTTTGCCCTGTGTGTACTCTGCTCTGACAGGATTAATTACACCCTTTTCAGTGTCGTATATCTCAGGAGAAAATGTGCCGTTAAGAATAATCTGAATGTCTTTTCCGTCATCTATCTGCTTGTTATCGGGCTCCTTAGAGCAGCAGACGAAAAGCCATCTGCAATCATTATCCTCACGCAGCTGATAAATGTAATTGTCCGTAAGTCTGCCGTCAGCATATCTCACCGTAAGGGTTCTGACATCTTCGAGAGCTGTAAGAAGTGCCGCACGTGAAAAATCAATCTTTCCGCTTCTGTCATAAAGTGCTTTCACATCACTGCAGGGCACAGCATCGACCAAAGAGGGACAGTCTCCCATAAATATGAGTCTTCCGCCCTCATTACGGAACTTCTCAAGTCTTTCGAGTGTGGTTTTTCTTAAGGTTTCACAGCCGGGCACGATTATGGCATCATATTCCATCTCACCGACCTTAAAAGGAGCACCGCCCTCATCGCACAGAGAAGGAAGAAGAGATTCAGCCACGAAATCGAAATCCACACTTCCCTCGAGAAGCCAGCGTGTAACATTACTGAATCTTTCATCAAGACTTTCTCTGAACACTGCCGATTTATCGTTAGGTCCCCAATGAAGCCAGAAGCTTTCTACCGGATGGATAACACCGACCTTTACGACAGGCTTACCTCGTGTAAGAGCAGTATTTACCCTCGCGAAATGATCTTCAATCAGATTATATTTTCTGTACCAGGGAGACTGATAGTGAATGGACGCAGGATAGTCACGCTTTGCCTCACCTTTCATGGCATACCAGGAAAGATGAGGAACTCGCACGGTAACACCGAGACACGCCTGCCAGTCACCCTGATGCTTGTATGTTCTGAAATCACAGTCCCATCCCGTTACACCGTAAAGCTCAGAAAGCATACCCTCATATCCGAACTGATGAACAGCAGACTGTGCCTGCTTGGCTGTGGTAAATTCGTGGCGTTTACAGAGCATATCGATACCTGGAATGTCGAAGCTTCTGTAGGAGCGCATCGCTTCACCAAGAGCTGCTGTCTGTGAATTAAGGGTAGGTTCTTCCATCATATGACCGGTAAGAGCAATACCGTTCTTTCTGCACCATCCGCCGACAGTATCTGCAAAAGCCACTGCAAAAAGCTCAGCTATAAAATCGTGATATCTGTAGCGATGCAGCGAAGGAGCGGAGCCGGGCTTATCCCAGAAAATTTCAGGAAGAGCGTCAAAAATATCTTCACCGTACATTTCCCTGTAAAGCTCAGGTATCTTATCAGTCCACGGCATTTCAATTTCCATCAGA
This sequence comes from Acutalibacteraceae bacterium, assembly GCA_045613145.1. Classification (GTDB taxonomy): domain Bacteria; phylum Bacillota; class Clostridia; order Oscillospirales; family Acutalibacteraceae; genus UBA6857. The sequence continues at coordinate 39,396 of JAZLAJ010000015.1, read as the reverse complement.
TCAAAGGAGTTATTAAGGAGCTTTTTTCTGGGGAACTGAGGCTCGTCCGTAAAAATGGCAGGAACTGTTTTATCGAACTCATCCCCCACCGTATCCTTGTACTTTTCGTGAGTGATTTCGATAAACTTTTCTATAGCCTCTTTATTGAGTGTGTCGGCATAGGTCTGACCGTTATACCATCCCGAAGGAGTCTGAAGCTCAAGGAAAACATACCATTTCGTGCCATCCGCTTCTTCCTCCTCACCGATTCTTTTATAGGAGGAAAGAAAGCCTTCATCATCCAGTACCACATCATAACAGGCCAGAAGATTATTCTTCTCTCTTCTCCATGAGCCGGAATATTCACTGCCGGGCTTATCTTTGAAGGGAGTGAAGATAATACATCTGCTCCTGTATTTTTCGTCCTTTGTAAGGAGACCGCCGGCAGCACCTGAGGGCCACCTGTCCTCGTCATAAAGCCATGCCAGCATTTCTTCATCTTTAGCTTTAATCACAGAGTCTTTTATGAGTTCCATATATTCCTCACTCAAATACTCATTTTCGAGACCTGTTCTTACGTGAAGATGGAAACCGCCGAGACCCATCTCCTTGAACACATCTATCTGACGGCACAGTTCCTCTTTTGTAAGATGTGAATTGAGTGCCCAGAAGGGTGTTCCTCTGTATTCGGAGGTAGGATTTCTGAAAAGCTCCTCTTTAAGTGTTTTTTCCGTATTCTTTTTATAAAACATATTTTTCACCTTCCGATACTGTTGATTTATTCGGCACTGTTATCTGTAACAGCCTTATCTGCCTCTGTGTTCAGAAAATCTTTTCTGTAATTCACACCGAAAAACTCTGCCAGCTCAATCATTTCGTCATCTCTGATGGTATTTATCCTCGGAAGATGTGCCGTCAGCATATAAATCTGTGCAGCCTTTTCTACCGTTTCGATAAGACCGAAGGTTTCATCCATTGTCTTGCCCGCACCGTAAATGCCGTGCATTCCCCATATAACAAGTCTGAATTCCTCCATTTTCTTTGCGGTTGCTTCACCTATTTCATTGGTACCGCAAAGCATCCAAGGAAGAACACCGACACCGTCAGGAAACACAACGATACACTCGGTACACATCTCCCACAGTGTGTGAGTAAGCTTCTTTTCGTCGAGCTCGTGAACATAGTTCATAGCCAGTGTATGTGTAGGATGAGTGTGCATTATAACTCTGTTTTCAGGATCAACTCCAAGTCTCGCCATATGGCTCATAAGATGGGCGGGAAGCTCGCTGGTAAATCTGCTTCCGTCACTGTAGCCCCAGAGAAGCTCGGCTGTTGTTCCGTCCTTTGCGATACGTATAATGCCGAGGTTGGTTTCGGGGTCAGACTCAACATTTTTGAAATATTTGCCTGTACCCGTAACGATAAAGATTTTGCCTATAAGGTCAGTTGCATCAAAGCCTGTAGGAATTGTCCTGATAACATTACCAAGGTCAAGATATTCTTTTACCTCATCCTCCTCAAGCATATAGCTGATATTTCCGCCGTTTCTTTCATCCCAGCCGAGACGGTACATATTAGCGGTAGTCTTTTTCATTTCCTCCACAAAGGGAGCAGTTAAAATATCCTTCATATTCTTTTCACCAGTACTTCCTGTTCATATTTTTTTACTTCCGTCAGATAATCCTTCGGTGTATTTTCTCTTTCGAGATACTCATTCCAGATGTCACCGAAGGGTGCCGTTTTCATTTCCTCCTGAAGATACATTATCTCTGTGAAGTTGCTTTCGTTCTGTAACTGTTTAAGCTTTTCGTCAGGCTGAAGAAGGGCAAAAAGCAAGGTCTTCTGTACACTTCTGACGCCTGTTACCCAGGCAGAAATGCGGTTGACAGATGCATCGAAATAATCTGTCGCAATAAACACCCTGTCAAGTGCACCGTTGCGTACGATTTCCTTAGCTATCTCTTTTGTTTCATCGTCGAAAATCACTACATGGTCACTGTCCCAACGGACTGCTCTTGTAACGTGAAGTGCTATCTTTTCGTTAAAAAGAAGAAGCGATGAAATCTTGTCACTGACCACTTCTGTAGGATGATAGTGACCGTTATCCATAAGAGGTGTAATGCCCTTATAGTCGGAATAGGAAAGGCAGAATTCAGCCGAGCCTACAGTATAGCTTTCAAGACCGATACCGAACACCTTTGATTCAAGGGTGACATAAACCTTTTCCTTGTCGTAAGGCGTATCCAGAATTTCGTCAAGGCTCTTTTTGAATCTTGCTCTGGGTGAAAGCCTGTCTGCGGGAATGTCTTTATATCCGTCGGGAATCCAGATATTCATTACACAGGGAACACCCGTTTCCTCTGCGAAATATTCTGCGATTTTAAGACAAGCCTTACCGTGTCTGACCCAGTACGCACGGACCTCTTCATCAGGTGAAGAAAGAGTAAGATTATCCTTTACCATAGGATGAGAAAAGAAGGTGGGATTAAAATCTATACCCATATTCCTCTCCCTGGCAAATTCTGTCCATTTCCTGAAATGCTTCGGCTCTATCTTATCTCTGCCCACAATTTCACCGTCTTCAAAAATGGCATAACAGGCGTGAAGATTAAGCTTCTTTTTGCCGGGCATAAGTGAAAATGCCTTGTCGTAATCAGCCATAAGCTCCTCATAATTTCTCGCCTTTCCGGGATAATTACCCGTGGTCTGAATACCGCCCGAAAGAGCTTCTTCACTGTCAAAGCCCGTAACATCATCGCCCTGCCAACAATGAACGGAAACACAGGTACTTCCAAGAGCTCTGAGTGCCTTTTCCGTATCCACGCCGTAACGTGCATATATTTCTGACGCTTCGGTATATCTGCTCATATCTTAGTCTCCTTTACATCAAATGTTCTTTTTATTATTTCTCTCGCTTCGGTGAGAGTTATTTTTTCATCCTGCATAATCTGTGACATAAGATTACCCGTCGCCGTAGCCTCCGTAAGGCCCGTAAAGACTCTCTTTCCCGTGTATTCCGCTGTCAGCTTATTGAGATATTTGTCCTTACTTCCCCCACCGACGATATGAATTGCCTTGATTTCCTTACCGCTGATGCTTTCGATTTCCTCTACGGCTCTTCTGTAAGAATCTGCAAGAGAATGATAGACGCTTGAAAGCACATCCGAAAGCGGCAAATCAGGCTTTCCGAGATATTTTCTCACCGCTTCAATCATATTTTCAGGCGCAAGAAAAGAGTTATCGTTGGGATCAATTTTTTCTTTAAAGGAGCTTTCCTTGGCAAGATTCATCATCTCATCGTAGGTCAGTTCTTTATCTATGTTTCTGCGGATATTCTGAAACAGCCACATACCCATAATATTTTTCAGAAAACGGAAACGGTACTCGATTCCGCCCTCATTGGCAAAGTTGGCCTTCTGTGCCTTTTCTGTAAGAACAGGAATGTCATTCTCCGTACCGATAAGACTCCACGTACCCGATGAGATATACACGCTTTCATCATCAATGGGGCAAGCAGCAACAGCAGAAGCCGTATCGTGTGAGGGACAAAGAACTACCGTACTGTCAAAACCGACTTCATTTTTCACCTCTTCGGTAAAGGTACCCACAACAGTACCCGGCAGTGAAAGCTCACAGAATATTTCCTCGGGAATTCCGAGTATGCCGAGAATGTACTTATCCCATTGCTTGCTTTGTGCATTGACCAGATTTGTAGTCGTTGCATCTGTGTACTCATTTTTTATTACATCTGTCAGCTTAAAGGACAGATACTCCGGCATCATAAGAAAATGTCTTGCTTTGTCGAGCTTACCTCTTACCCTGTCTGCATAAAGCTGATATATTGTATTGAAATTCTGCTTCTGTATTCCTGTCCTTGAATACAGCTCTGTCTGTGAAATTATTTCACAGACAGCTTCCGAGCTTTCTGCTGTTCTGCCGTCACGGTAGGACACAGCAGGAAGTATCTCCTTTTTTTCTTCATCCAAAAGAACATAATCAACACCCCATGTGTCAATAGCCACTGTCTTCGGAAACTTACCAAGCTCACCGCATTTCCTGATACCTGCCTTCACCTGTGAGAACAGATTATCCACATCCCAGATAAGTGTACCGTTTTCACTTTTTATACTGTTATCAAACCGATATACTTCTTCAAAGTAAAGCTTTCCGTCTTCTGTGTGTCCGAGAATATGTCTGCCCGATGAAGCACCGATGTCAATAGCCAGATAGTATGTACTCATTCATCCGCCTCCTTAATTCTGTTAATCAACAGAATATTTCATTATGATAATATCACTTCTCCGCAAAAAATTAAAGGTCCTGATTTGTTTAAAAAAGTGTCCTTATTTGTATTGATTTTTCCCGTGAAAAAATGTATAATCCGATCAGGTGGTGATTATGTGATAAACCGTGATATTATTAAAGAGTTTACTCCCATAACAGACGAGGAGCAGGCGATTTTAGACGGAAGAAATACGGTCGACAGCAGTATTTATACTGAAAATAATGACGGTATTGTCAGTGCAAAAAAGCTTCTTAAAGACGGAAAACTAATAACAGTAAGAACCCACACGAGGTTTATACATTTTCCTGAGCATACCCACGATTTTATCGAATTGGTTTATATGTGTTCCGGTAAAACAACACATATTATTAACGGCAAAACCATCGAGCTTCAGGAGGGAGAAATCCTTTTTCTCGGTCAGAATGCAGTGCAGGAAATTCTTCCTGCTTCAGGTAATGATATAGCGGTAAATTTCATCATTCTCCCCCGTTTCTTCGACAAAACTCTCGAAATGTTAGGTGCCGAAGAAACACCCCTTAAAAGGTTTCTTATAGAATCTCTTTTTAAAGAAGAAAACCCCGGATATCTTCATTTTCGTGTCTCCGATATCTTGCCTGTGCAGAATCTTATCGAGAATCTGCTGTGGACTCTTATCAATAATACCTCAAATAAAAGAAACATAAATCAGACAACGATGGGGCTTCTCTTTATGCAGCTTCTGAACCATACAGATAAGCTCGCTTACCACACAAAAGAAGAAGCCGCTGTTCTGCGTATTTTCAGATATATAGAAGAGAATTATAAAAACGGTAGTCTGACCGAAGCTTCAAAGCTGCTGCATTACGACTTTTACTGGCTCAGCCACGAAATAAAAAATCAGACAGGCAAAACCTACACCGAGCTTTTACAGGACAAAAGACTCTCTCAGGCGGCATACCTTTTAAAAAACACGGGGATAGGAGTAGAAGAGATTTCAAAAGCAGTAGGCTACGAAAATAAAAGCTACTTTCACAGAATCTTTACAAAACGTTACGGATTGAGTCCAAAAAAATACAGAGATGAATAATAACACAGATATTACTTTCCGAAAAAGCTTCATAATAAACAACAGCCGCCGAGGAGAAATCCTCGGTGGCAAGTCTTTTTAAAGTATTCACATCATTTCAGATATCGTTACTCTTATTACCGAGCTGATAAAAGGCTACAGCGGAAGCAGCGGCAACATTAAGAGAATCGACGCCGTGATACATCGGTATTTTCACAGTAAAATCGCATTCTGATATAGTTTTATCAGAAAGTCCGTCACCCTCCGTCCCCATAATTACGGCAAGCTTTTTTTCATCTGTCAGCCTCGGATCACTGATAGAAAGTGAATTATCCTTAAGAGCCATAGCCACCGTTTTAAAGCCGAGCTTCTTTACTTCATTAAGACTGTCGTCAGCTAAAAATGTCCAATCTATCTGAAACACGGTTCCCATACTTACTCTCGCTGCACGTCTGTACAGTGGGTCTGAGCATCCCTGCGTCAGAATCACCGCATCCATTCCGAGTGCCGCAGCTGAACGGATTATAGCACCTACATTAGTCGGATTCATCACCTTATCAAGTATAACTATTCTTTTTTTATTTTTACACAGTTCTCTTGCTTCAGGCAAAGGCTTACGTTTCATAGCGCAGAGCATACCTCTGGTAAGCTTAAAGCCTGTAAGCTGTGTCAGAACATCGAATTCCGCACAGAAAACAGGAACATCCTTTATTTTGCTGAGGATAGACTTACCTTCACCCTCAATATGTATTTTTTCCATAAGACACGATACAGGCTCATATCCTGCATCAAGGGCACGTTCTATAACCTTTGGACTTTCTGCTATAAACAGACCTTTATCAGGAAATTCTTTGTTTAACAGTTGAGCCTCCGTCAGCCGTGCATATACGTCCAGTTCGGGAGCAAAAAAATCCGTTATTTCGATAATTTTATTCATACCATTCTCCATTATGTTAATATATGTATTGTACTCATATATGCTCTCGGTGTCAAGAAAGAACGAAAAAAGAAGGTGCTGTAAAAAAACAGTCTGAATAAGAAAGGACTACAAACTTACCGAAAGGTAGGAATCAATGCTTGATGTAGAAGATATGAGCGATCTTCGTTCAGTCTTCAAGGAGATGGTTGGAGAAGTTCTCGAAAACGGACTTGAAGCTGAACTTGATGATGAGCTTGGTTACAGTAAGTATGATTATCGTAACAAGGATGGCAGATTTAAAGAGTGTTTACGGTGCTATTGATATAGAAACCGCACTTTATGAATTAGAACAATTTTCAGCCAAATGGGATGCAAAATACCCCAAGACTTCTCAATCCTGGCAAACACACCGGCCGGAATTATCGACCTATTTCAAGTATCCGCAATCTGTCAGAACACTGATTTATACAACTAATGCCATTGAAAATTTCAACCGTCAGCTCAGAAAGGTTACGAAAAGCAAATCTGTATTTCCAAACGATGATGCATTGCTTAAAATGCTGTATCTTGCTCAGGTTGATATCACTAAAAAATGGACAGGCAGACGCAGAGATTGGGGTGAAATACACTCCCAACTTGAAGTTTTCTTTGCAGACAAACTGCCTCAATTAAATTTTATGCCATTGATATGCGTTTACACAAAATTTGAAGAGGAACCTCATAATACCACTTGAGGCAATCAGCCAAACAACTTGCTGCTTGAAAAACAAAAAAGTTTTCAACGAAAACGACGAAAATCACGTCGGTTTCGTTGGTGCACCTCAAAAATTGAGATTTTTCTACATTTAACCGATTTTGCACAAAAAATTATCCGAGACTCGCTTTTATACGAATCTCGGATTTTTTTCAGACTGTTTTTTTTACAGCCCCATATATTTTCCATTCAGTTATCTTAATAATGAGCCGCACCGCATTCACATACAGGGTTTGATTTGAACAGCTTCCAGAAGAAGCGTGCAATCTTTGCGAAGATACCCATAAAGCCTGTCTTGTGGCAGAGATGATCACATTCTTCATAGTCAAAGGGAATTTCTGACTTATCAACTGTAGCGGTATATACTTCACCACAGAGTTCACATTCATAATCTATATGGTATGTATAATTACCATATTCGCCCTTATGATAATAGGAAGATACAGGCTGTGGCTGACCTGCTGAGTTTCTTTTAGGTGTGTGAGGCTGTAACTCACCTTCAGGCTGATTACATATTGCACAGACAGCTTTACAGCCTTCGTCAGAAACATACTCAAATGAGCTACTGTTCATTATATCATGGTCAGCGTATCCCCATTCGGGAACTTCACGGATTTCACCGTAGTCACACGAGTCACAGAAATATTCTAACTTATCATAATTCTGACAGGTTGCGCCGCCGATATATCTGAAGCTGAGAGTATATGCATTTTCGTCGTGATTGATTTTTTCAATAATCTCACCACCGTATCTGAAATCACAGCCGGGATTTATACAGGAGCATTCGGTATTGTTACCGTTTTCAGTACAGGTTGCTTCTTTATATTCTTTTGTCACCTGTATATTATGACGGAGTGCAGGAACGTAATCAGGTCCGTCTTCATAATAACCGCATCTTGCACATGCCGTGTATTCTGTACTTCCCGCTTCATAACATGTGGGAGCAACAGCGGCAACAGTCTGATAATCGTGACCGGGTGCTTCAAGAGTTTCGGCATTGTCCAGAATTGCAAGACAGGCTGTACATACTTTTTCATCTGTACGGCCGTCGAGTGTACAGGTTGCTTCTGTACCCTTTACGTTTAAAATGTCAGCGTGATTTTCGCTGTCAACGGGAAGAAGCTCGATCTCAACAAAGTCACACTCTGAACAGGTTGTTGTTTTTATACCCTTATCTTTACAGGTTGCTGCTACTGTTTCAGTTTCAAGATTATGACTGCTGATTGCGGGAATTTCTCTGAGGATTACTTCATTACATTCCGAACAGTAGCCTTCAGCAAGACCGCTCTTACATGAGGGAGCAGCAATAACGGTTTCATTGTTAATTGTGTGTCCTTTTTCCGGAATGATTGTTGCACCTTCTGTGTAATTACATCTGCTGCACTTTTTACCTGCTGACCAACCCTCTGTTGTACAGGTTGCCTCAACATCCTCGGAATATGCAACAAGGTCATGACCGAGAGCATCAGCTGCCACTATTTTGTAGTCATTACAATTTTCATTGGAGCAATAAACTCTTTTCTCACCGACAGTTTCACAGCCCGGTTCTGTGATATATTCTTCTTTACCGTTGTAGCTATGACCTGTTTCGGCAAGTCTGTCATACTTACGCTTTCCGCACTTGGAACACTGGTATTCATCATAACCGTTTGCAGTACAGGTTGCATTTTTTGTTTCCTTGAGTACATAGTCGTGCTCAATAACTTCGCCTCTGGACTCAATATAATAATAATTACAGTTTTTACATTTAACCTTGTATTCTTCTCTGGAGCCGCAAAGCGCTGAAATCAAGGTGCCTTCGTCCATATCGTGAGACAGCTTTTCTTTAAAGTCACGCTTTTGTTTTTCCGAGCACCACTTACACTTGTATATTGTGTAACCTTCACCTGCACAGGTAGGTTCTTTCACATCTGAAACAACTGAAAAATCATGAGGAATTACAGGTATAACCTCGGGAGATTCTTCTGTGTGACCGCACTGCTTACACTTTGCATAAGCTGCGTGACCGGGAACTTTACAGGTAGGTGCAACGCCGTCCTCTATTTCATAGCTGTGACCGAGAGGAGCAACGGTTTCTTCCTGTCTTCTTCCGCATTCGAGCCAGCATTCATAAACAATAAGTCCGCTTTCGGTACATGTGGGTTTTATGTAGTTTCTGAGTCTCATATCACATTCAAGTACAGGATATTCCTCATAACCGAATTTTGTACCGCAATCAAGACATTCGGTATGTGTGTTATAACCGATGTCGGTATGAGAGGCTTCAACTGACCACACTGTTACTACATTGGTGTGGGTGGCAGAGCCGGGCTTTGTTACGGTTTCGGTTGTGCCGCAGTTGTAGACACACTTTCTTGTTTGTGTGCCGTCTTTACTGCAGGTACCGTCATTATTATAAGTGTACGCACTCATTGAGTGAGTACCTGTTGCTTTGGTTGTATTTTTTGAACCGGAGCTGATTTTACCGCAATAAATACAGTGGGTGTAAGCACTGACGCCTTCATAAACACAGGTGGGTTCTGTTTCAACACGTGAAACGTTGATACATGTGTGAGAACCGTTAAGGGATGAAAGTTTTGTGCAGTTTTTGTTTGTCATATATTCAGTATGAGCACCGCCGAAGGCATAGTTATACTTTGTGGAACCGCCTTGTACCTTGTCAATTATATAATAGCAGTTTGCAGCTTCGTAAAATTCTCTGCCGTCAGCTCTCGCATTGCCGACGATAGCTGCTGTATGTGTGCCTGAGCCTGTCGACTTGACTGTACCTGCCATAACACAGTTTTCGAAACGGTTAAGACGGGTGAAATTATACATATAGCTTGAATTGATTTCACCGAAGAAGCCACCGACATAGCCGACTCTTGTTTCAACAGTTACATCTTCTTCAACACGGCAATCAGAAACAGTGTAGCCCTGTCCCAGAAGTGCACCGGCTAAAGCACCTGCAGCATAGTTTGCTTTGATTTTTGAGTCAGCAATTGTGAGACCTGAAATGGTTCGGTCATCAGTAAGAGCTGAATAGCCGACTGAACTGAAAAGACCGCCGTAGCCTAATGCACCTGTATCAACCCAAAGACCGCTGACAGTACAGCCGTTACCTTCAAGGTTACCTGAGAACGAGAAGGGAACCCACTTATATACAGGGTTGCTCATATCTTCATTGATAACGATGTCGTTAAGAATAACTATATTCTCTTCACCTACGTCCGGATTCTCAGCAACCATTTCGGCAAAGCCGTAAAGCTCTGAAGCGTTACGGATAGCGTAATAGCCGACAAATTCTTTTTCTTTCAGTCCGAGATCACCGTAGTTGCTGTTTGTAATCTTCAACGGACGTACAGGTGTACCGTTGTAGCTGTCAGCTGCCGAAGCAGGCAGTGCTACCATAGGAACAGCCGTTACAATCATCAGGACTGCAAGAATAACGGATAAAAATTTTTTCATTGTTCTTCCTCCTTTTAAGTGTGTTTTATAAGAACACATCTTTTGTATTATTTTACCATAAAATTATCGCTTATTACAATATCGAAATAAAAAAACACTCAATTCAAGCAGAAAAAAAGTGCCGTTTTTTTTGTGCATTTTTACAAAAATCCGATATATATTTCGTTTCAAGAGATATATTATGTGATGCTCATAATCTTTCACCGCTTCTTCGACATCAGGAATCTTATACTTTACAATATCTTTTGTACAAACTGATGTGAATCGGGAGTCATCATTGATTTCATAAATCACTATAGAACCGGATGGTTAATTTATTATTAAAAATCACGCCTTTTAAACACTTTAACCAAAAAATTATTTTAAAAACAGGAAAATTATGTTGTTTTTTTCTTTTTATAGTGTTATTATTTAGGAGAATATATATAAAGGAATGATATGATGAAAAACCTTATTTCAACCCCGATAGAAATATACGGCAGAATTGCAGAAAACCGTGTTCTTTTTCAGCCTATGGAGGGCTGCGACGGAACCGCTGAAGGTGCTGTCGACGAGCTTACCTTACGAAGATATCTCCGCTTTGCCGAGGGTGCTCCCGGTGTAATATGGTTTGAAGCTACTGCTGTATGCAACGAAGGCAGAGCAAATCCCCGTCAGCTTTATATAAACGAAAAAACGCTTGACAGCTTTAAGGATATCGTAATCAGGATAAAAGAAAAATCAAAGCAGCTTCACGGCTTTGAGCCTCTCATTATCGTTCAGCTTACCCACAGCGGTCGCTACAGTAAGCCTGACGGCACTCCCGAGCCGATTGTCGCATACAGAAATGAGCTTTGGGAAAAGGGCAAGGAAAATCAGCCCTTCAATGTGGCTGCTGATGAATATCTTGATACCATACCGGCTATGTATACTAAGGCAGCAAAGCTCGCTCTTGAGGCAGGCTTTGACGGTATAGATGTCAAATGCTGTCACGGCTATCTTTTCAATGAATTACTCAGCGCCTATAACCGTGAAGGAAGATACGGCGGCTCCCTCGAAAACAGAACAAGACTTTACTTTGACTGCATTGATGCCGTAAAAGAAGCTGTCGGTGACAAGTCTTTCGTTACCACAAGACTCAACTCCTGTGACTGTTTCCCCTACGGCTATGGTTACGGAGTGAACGAAAAAGAAGAAATTGACCTTACGGAAACCAAAGCAATAATATCAAAGCTTCAGAAGAAGGGTATTGAGCTTGTAAATCTCACTATAGGAAACCCTTATCTTATTCCTCATACCAACAGACCTTATGCAGTCAAATCTCCCGAAGACGGAAATATCGGTATGAAGAGAGTTTATGATGTAACAAAGGAAATCTCATCAGCATTCCCTGATATGAAATTCGTTGTTTCAGCTCTTACATATGAAGGAGAAAATGCAGTTGATTATGCTGAAAAATTACTTAATGAAGGTGTAGGTAATATGGCAGGCTTCGGCAGAATGACTTTTGCTTATCCCACATTCTATAAGGAATTCCTTGACAAGGGCGCACTCGACAAAGGCAAGGTATGTATCAAATGCAGTAAATGCTCAGAATTGATGCGTGCAGGTACTGTTTCAGGCTGTGTAATCAGAAACAGTGAGTGCTATATGCCCTACTATCAGAAATTTGTGATGAAGAAATAAGGTGAATTTTATGGTTGCAGTTGTAACAGGCGGCAGCAGAGGTATCGGAAAAGGAATAGCTGAAGCTCTGCTGGAAAGAGACTTTACTGTTATTATTACCTCGAGGAATAAAAAACCTGAGGTAGAAGAACTCGAAAAAAAGCATAATGAAAAAATAATTTTTGTGCCATGCGACATTTCAAAGGATGAGGACAGAAAAAAGCTCACTTCGTTCGTAAAAGAAAAATTCGGCAAGCTTGATTTACTCGTCAACAACGCAGGTGTAGCGCCAAGAGAAAGAAAGGATATTCTTGAAATCTCTCCCGAGGATTTTGATTATCTTACAGACATAAATTTAAAAGGTACCTTCTTCGTAACACAGGAGCTTACACCCCTGCTTATTGAAAACGGAAAAGCAAGAATCGTGAACATATCCTCAATGTCAGCTTATACCGCTTCTGTCAACAGAGGTGAGTACTGCATTTCAAAAGCAGGCATTTCTATGATAACAAAGCTTTTTGCCGCAAGGCTTGCAGAACACGGGGTAAGTGTCATCGAAATAAGACCCGGTATCATCGATACAGATATGACTTCCAAGGTCAAAGAAAAATATGAAAAGCTTATAGCCGAGGGTATCACCCCCATAAACAGAATGGGAACACCCGAGGATATCGCAAAATGTGTTATTTCTGTCGCAGAGGGTAATTTCGATTTCTGCACGGGTACGGTAATTGACTGCGATGGCGGATTTAATGTGAGGCGCTTATGAAAAAAATATATAAAGCTCTCGTAATAGGAAGCGGTGCGGCAGCCTACGGATGTGCAGACTGGCTTTACAGAGAAGGCATAAAGGATATTGCCGTAGTCACGGAAGCAAGGCTTTCAGGCACATCACGTAACACAGGAAGCGACAAGCAGACCTACTACAAAATTTCAATGGACGGCTTTACTCCCGACAGTCCCTACAAAATGGCTTCTGATATGTTTTCAGGCGGCTCCTGTGACGGAGAGAAGATGTACCTTGAAGCAGTAAACAGTCAGCGATGCTTCCTTCGACTTTGTGAATACGGGGTTAAATTTCCCACAGATTCCTACGGCGGTTATCCCGGATATAAAACCGACCACGATGACACGGTAAGAGCTACCTCTGTAGGTCCACTAACATCTAAAATGATGACAGAGAAGCTTGAAGAAGTTGTTCTCGAAAAAAATAAAACACCTCTTTTTGATAATAAGCTTGTGATAAAAATACTCACACGCAACGGCAACGCTTACGGCATAAAAGTGCTTGACACTATCACAAACAAAACAGAAAACATTTTTGCCGAAAGCATAATATGTGCCACAGGTGCTCCAGCCTGCATTTATGAGGATTCCGTTTATCCTCCCTCACAGCACGGTATGACAGGTGTTTTGCTCGAAGCAGGCGTGAGAATGTGTAATTTCACTCAATGGCAGTACGGAATGGCATCCGTTGACTTCCGATGGAATGTATCGGGAAGCTTTATGCAGGTTATTCCGAGATTCGTAAGCGTTGATGAAAAAGGCAACGAATACGAATTTTTAAAAGATTACTTCGAAGATATACACGAAGCCTACAGCTTCGTTTTCCTAAAGGGTTATCAGTGGCCTTTTTCCTATTGCAGAGCAAACGAAAGCTCGCAGATAGATTTTGCCGTACACAGTGAAACAAGTAAAGGCCGAAAGGTTTATCTTGATTACAGAAAAAATCCGACGGATTTCTGCTTCGACAAATTAAGTGAAGAAGCAAAGGATTACATAATCTCGACCGGATGTATGGCTGATACACCCTTCGAAAGACTTAAAAAGCTTAACAGTAAGGCTATTGATGTCTATCTTCGTCAAGGTATAAATCTTGAAAGAGAACTGCTCCGCATAGCTGTCTGCGCCCAGCACAACAACGGCGGTGTTTATACAGACAGTAATTTCGAATCTGATATAAAAGGCCTTTATGTTATCGGTGAAGCTGCGGGAACCTTCGGTCTTTCCCGTCCCGGCGGCTCTGCTCTTAATGACACTCAGGTTGGCGGTCTTGTATGTGCAAGGCACATAGCAAATAAGGCCTTCAGAAATTACAACGAAAGTATATACGATAGTTTTCCGGACAATGAAACCGCTTTCATCACCGATGAGAACATAACCTACGCTCACTTCAGAAGTAAGATGAGCAAGGTCGCTTCCTTCAGAAGAGATTACGGCGGATGTATCACCCTTCTCAGCGAGATAAATGATTCTCTTGATTTTTACCCTGAAAAGCATAAAAATCTTTGTGACTACTACCGTGACAAGGATATGCTCTTAAGTATGAAGGCTCTTCTTGAGGCTATAATTTCAGAGCTTCCTGAAACAGGCAGCCGTGGCGGTGCAGTCTTCATAAAAGACGGTGAAGCAGTAAAAGAAGACCTTCATTTCAGAGATTATCTTACTGTCACCGGTAACGGCAAGACGGAATATATAAGGGTTTCACCCGTACCCTACGGGCAAAAGCCCTTTGAACATTATTTAAGCGAAATTGATGAAAACAATATGTAAAAATATGTAAGGAGAAAAGCATATGACAGGAAACAGAAGAATCGACATTAAAAATGCAACAAACAGAGAAATCCTGGCCTTTTCACTTTTACCCCTCGGATTTTTCTTCATTGACTGCACAGTTTACACAGTAATCAACTTTTATATGACCGACGTTCTTAAGCTGAGTATGGGCCTTGTATCCATCGTACTTCTCGGCACAAAGGTGTGGGACGCAGTCAACGACCCCATTATGGGTCAGATAGTTGAAAGGACCAGAACGAAGTGGGGTAAATGCAGACCTTATCTTCTCTGGGTATCCATCCCCTTTGCAATTACAACCGCACTTCTTTTCTTTCCCGTTAAGTTCCCCGAAAGCTGGAACATCATCACTGCAGACGGCACAAACCTCGGTAATGCAGGTAACTTCATCTATATGCTCATTATGTATATGGTTTACATTACCGCTTACACGGCTATGGAAATTCCCCGTAACAGCCTTACTCCCCTTGTTTTCCCACAGAAGGATTTAAGAGTAAAAGCCGTTTCAATTTCAAATACCGTCGGCTCACTCGGTACAATTCTTCCCTCTGTTCTTATCTGGACTATGGCAGGCCTTTTAGGTAACGGCAAAAAAGACATGACCGATATGGGTTATTTCTGGTCAGCCGCCATTTTTGCACTTATGGGTGCAGCTATTATGATGGGCTCCTTCTTCGGAATCAAGGAAAAGGTTTATATTCCTCCGAAAAAAGCCAAATCTTCAGCTAACCTTAAGAGAATGATCAAGGACAAAAGAGTCCTCGCTCTGCTTGTTGCCGCATTCTTCAGCGGTATCATCAATCTCGGCGCTATGTTCCTTTCCTATTTCGCTCGATGGAACTGTATCGGCATTCTTCCCATGGACCAGATTAACAGCTTCATCGAAGGTATAGTCGGCAAAAATCCGAACATTGATGCCGTAGCAATTCTTCCTACTCTTCTTTCGGTTTCAAGCGGTATCTCCTATATGCTTTCTATGCTTCTCGTTCCTCCCCTTCTTAAGAAAATGACCAAGAAAACCTTATGGATTGTTATGTCACTTGTGGGTGCTGCGGCAAACATTATCGTTTATGTTATAGGCATCTATATTGTGCCTTACAACACAATTCCCGGCTTCGTTCTTTATGCGGTGCTCCGTTTCTTCACCAACTTCCCCGTAGGTATGAGTGTGGTTCTTCTTACCTCAATTATCGCTGACGTAACAGACAGTATCGAAATGGAATCGGGCGACAGAATCGAGGCAACAGTATACTCCTTCAAGGGTCTGCTTTACAAAATTTCAGCCGCTGTTTTCAATGTAGTTGTCCTTCAGATTATCGATAAGCTCGGCTATAATGCCGAAAAAATGGAAGCTCTCACCGAGGGTGCGAGAATCCCCCTCATTTCATCGACATTACAGGCAAATGTTATTGACGGTGTAAACTACACAAATCTTCTCAACGGTATTTTCTTTATGCTTACAGCTTTAGGTGCTGTTGCACTCATCGCCCAGGCTATACCTATGTTCTTCTTCAGATTCGACGAAAATGCAGTTGAAGCAAAGCTTGTGGAATACAGAAAGCAGAAAGAGCTGGCTATGGAAAACGAACTCACCGCAGCTGCAGAGGTGTGAAATGAATTATTTTAAACTTGGTCTTTGCAGTGTTACCTTCAGAAAGAAAACTGCCGAAGAAATAGTCGGTCTGGCAAAAAAAGCAGGCATCGGATTTATTGAATGGGGCGGTGACGTTCATGTCAGAAGCCTTGACGATGCAAAAAAAGTAAAATCACTCTGCGACAGAGCCGACATAAAAACCAGCTCCTACGGAAGCTATTTCAACTCCGCTGTTTACGATGAAGGCAAGTGGATTGATATCTGTGAAATCGCAAAGGAAACGGGTGCAGAGTCAATAAGAATATGGCTCGGCAAAAAGAACAGTCAGGTCACATCAGACAAAGAATACACTCTGCTTCTTGAAAACACAAAGAAAATGTGTGATATCGCATCCGGCTACGGCCTTCTCGTCTGTCCGGAATGTCACGACAACACCTTTAACAATGATACCGATGCAATTCTCCGTTTTATCGACGAACTGCAGCGAGATAATTTCAAAACCTATTTCCAGTCAAGATATTTCCGTATGGAATACGACCTTGACAGAATCGGCAGAACTTATGATTACATAAAGGATGTTCATGTGTCCTACCGTGACCTAAAAAGAGAACAGCTTTTCAGAAAAAAAGACAAAAACTATCTCGACACTCTTCTTAATAAGCTCAAAGAAAAAGGCTTTGACGGAATTGTTATGATTGAGTTCGTGTCGGGAGGCAATGAAAAGAACTTCTTTAAGGACACGGAAAAGCTAAAAAGTTATTGAGGTTGATAATATGAGGATAGCATTACTTGGCACAAACAAGAGTAAATTCAACCTTGTTTTTTCCGAAGATGTAATGAAAAAATTAAAAGAGTACGGTGAGGTCTCGGCTGAGCTTATAAACAAAGGCAACATAGAAAAGCACAAGGAGTTTCTTGCGGAATGCGAGGTGGCTTTTGCTACTTGGGGAATGCTTAAATTAAGCGAGGAGGAGATAAAAAAATATCTCCCGAAGCTTAAATTTATCTTTTATGCCGCAGGAACGGTGCAGTATTTTGCAAGGCCGTTTCTCAACTGCGGAGTAAGAATTTTCAGCGCCTTTGCCGCCAATGCAGTACCCGTTGCAGAATACACTGTTTCACAGATAATTCTTGCTTCAAAAAGCTTTTATCAGGGTGCAAAAAGATACAGACTTGCTCTGCCCTCTTCTTTCATTCACACACAGAAAAGCAAAGGTAATTTTGATGTAAAGGTCGGTCTTGCAGGTCTTGGCTCTATCGGCTCAATGGTAGCGGAAAGACTCAGAGAATACGATGTGAAGGTTTATGCTTATGACCCTTTCTGCAGTGAAGAAAAAGCAGAAAAGCTCGGTGTTAAGCTTGTTGACCTTGATACACTTTTTATAGAGTGCGATGTAATCAGCAACCACCTTGCAAATAAAAAAGAACTGAAAAATGTTTTCACAAACAGACATTTTTCTTCAATGAAAAAGTATTCCACCTTTATAAACACCGGCAGAGGTGACCAGGTAAATGAGTGGGCACTTGCAAAAAACCTTCTGCTGCATCCGTCAAGAACAGCTGTTCTTGATGTACTTAAGATAGAGTATATACCCTACATAAATCCCTTGTTCTGGTGTCCGAATGCTATCATTACCCCTCATATCGCAGGCAGTATGGGTAACGAAACTCACCGGATGGCTTACTATATGATTGAACAGCTTGACAACTATCTCAACGGTAAGGCTACACAGTACGAGGTTACTAAAGAAATGCTTTCAACAATGGCATAAAAAGGAGAAAATATTATGGATTTCATAAAAGCGACAGAGCTTTATTCTGCCGAACCTACAAAAGAAAAGCTTTATGAGGTGGCAGATTTGCTTTTAAAGGAAATGACCGTTAAGGAGAGAATACGTCTGCTTCAGGGACACGCTTTAGGTGTAACGGCAAAGAACTTTCTGAAAAACGGCAGATTCTATAACGGCGAGGCTTATCCCGCCGGCGGCTGTAAAAGACTCGGCATACCACCGGTAATGTTCACCGACGGACCGAGAGGTATAGTTATGAAAAAATGCACCTGCTTCCCCGTATCTATGCTCAGAGGTGCTTCCTTTGATGATGAACTGGAGTATCGCATCGGTGAGGTTTTTGCCAGGGAAGCATCTGCCCTTGACGCTAATCTTTTTGCAGGTGTATGTATAAATCTTCTTCGCAATCCGATGTGGGGCAGAGCTCAGGAAACCTACGGCGAGGATCCTTATCTTCTCGGCAGAATGGGTGTGGCTCTGACAAAGGCTATGCAGGAAAACGGCATTATCGCCTGCCCCAAGCATTATGCCCTGAACAGCATAGAGGACCTTCGTTTTTCAGCTAATGCAATAGCTGACGAAAGAACTCTTCATGAGGTTTATCTGCCTCATTTCAAAAAATGTATTGATGCAGGTGCGATGTCTATTATGGGTGCTTACAATAAAGTCAACGGCACCTATGCCTGCGAGAATAAAGAGCTCCTTACTGATATTCTGCATGACAAGTGGGGCTTTGACGGCTTCTCACTCTCTGATTTCTTCTACGGTATTTATGACGCAAAGAGAAGTCTTAAGGCAGGTATGGATATGGAAATGCCTTACCTTTTCCGTTATGCTACTCTCTCTTATCTGCTTAAAAACGGAGATATTACAGAAGAGGATGTCAACAAATCAGCCGTCAGAATACTCAGAGCACTTATTTCTACTCTTCCTAAATACAGAAAACAGGATAAGTCAGTTATTCTTTCTAAGGAGCACATCGCTCTGGCAAGAGAAGCAGCAACAAAGGGTATCGTTCTTCTTAAAAACGAGGACAGAGTCTTGCCCATAGCCGAAAACAAAAAGGTAGCCGTTGTAGGCAGATATGCAAACAAAAGAAACACAGGCGACCACGGAAGCAGTAATGTTTTCAGTCCCTATGCTGTTACTCCTTATGAGGGTATATGCAATCGCTTCGGCAAAGAAAATGTGGCTGTTTACAACGGTTCAAGCTGTAAAGAGGCTATGAAAACCGCAGTTAACTGCGACTATATTGTGGTATGCGTCGGCAGCGACTGGCTTCAGGAGGGTGAGTTCCTGGTCAACCTCGGAAATGTTAAGAAAAAGCCCAAGGGCTCAGGCGGTGACAGAGCAGATCTGAGAATTCCCGAAGAGGATGTAACTCTTATAAAGGCTCTTTCTGTTCTCGGCAAAAAGCTTATTGTCAACATTATGGGCGGAAGCGCTTATGTTATTAAAGATTGGATTGAACTCGCAGATGCGGTTGTTATGTCCTTTTACAGCGGACTTGAGGGAGGTAATGCTCTTGCAGATATTTTAAGCGGTGATGTTACACCTGCAGGTAAGCTTCCCTTTACAATAGCCCAAAGGGCCGAGGATTATCCGTCCTTCCTTCACCTTGGCACAAAGGATAAAAATATCGAGTACGGCTACTATCACGGCTATACTCTCTTTGATAAAAAAGGCATTGAAGCACACTTCCCCTTCGGCTTCGGTCTTTCATATACCGACTTTAAGGTTGATAAACTGTCGTGTGAGAAGGTCGGTGATGTAATCAAAGTCAGAGCTACTGTAAAAAATATCGGTAATTTCGACGGTGATGAGGTGCTTCAGATTTACCTTGGCAGCGATAACACAGAAAAAGACAGACCCGTCAAGGTTCTTAAAGGCTTTAAGCGTGTAAGCGTTAAAGCTGGTGAAGAGCTTACTGCGGAAACCGATGTGCTGATTGATGATATTAAATTCTACAACCCCGAAAACGGTAACTGGGAGCTTGACGAAAGCTACACGGTTTATGTCGGTACGGACAGTAAGAATGTAAAGCTCGCAGGAAAGATAAGCTTCTGAGGTGACAGATATGAAAAGAAGTCCTTATTCACCCGATGAATTTATGTCGGAGCTTTACGGAAAAATCAAGGCAGAGCCTTATAAAAATGCAACCTCTTACGAAGATGCACTTGAAATCGGACAAAGCATAAAAGAAAAAGCCAAAGAGCTTTTCTCTCTTAAAAGGTTAGACTCTATGGCAACTGATTTTAAACTTATCCCCGTAGGCAAAGAACTTGATTATCCCAAATATACACTAAAAAAATATTCAGCAGAAATCCTTCAAGGCTTAAACTGTCTTGTTTATATCCTTGAGCCGAAGAAGGTTACAGGTAAAACGGGCGGAGTTGTAGCTCTTTGCGGTCACGGCTACGGAGTAAGACAGATACTCAACATTTCAAAAAAAGGCAATAAAAAGCGCTTCAACTATATCGACAACTATCAGAACAACTTTGCCGTAGAAATGGCAAAAAGAGGATGCACAGTTATTGCTCCCGAGCTTTTCGGCTTTGGTGAAGCGAGACTTTCTCACGATTTGTGGAAGCCCTTTTACATAAGCTCCTGCGATGAGCTTTCACATCATCTGCTCCCCTACGGTTTAACCACTGCATCCCTTCGGGTTTATCAGGCACTGGTTTGTGTGAAGATTTTAAAAAATATGAAAGCCGTTGACGAAAGCAAGGTTTCTCTTATGGGAATTTCAGGCGGAGGACTGACAGCACTCTATGCCTCAGTGCTCGATGACAGCATTTATAAAACCGTTATCTGCGGTTATGTCAACACATTCAAGGACAGCATTCTTTCAATGTGGCACTGTCCCGACAACTACATCCCACATATTCTCGAAGTGGGTGAAATTTACGATTTTGCCTCTGCTCTGGCACCGAAGGAGCTGTTTGTTGAATCGGGTGAAAAGGATAAGCTTTTCCCGTTAAAAGCCTCAGAATCAGCTCACAGCAAGATAAAAAAGGTGTATTCTCTTATGAATGCCGAGGATCAGCTTCACATTGATGTTTTCCCCGGTAAGCATGCAGTCTGCGGAAGAAAATCCTTTGACTGGCTTGCAAAATAACAAAAAATATCACGGTGATTTTCCTGCTAAGGATTCACCGTGATTTTTTCGCTTATTCGGTTACAGGCTCGAGCGTTATAGCAATCTCTGCCTTTTTAACATCTTCAAGCTTTACTGTCAGCTTCTGAATGTCGGGATATTCTTCATCCCATTCCCATTCGCCCGAAAGCCTTTCAGCCTTCATAACAGAGAATGCTCCGTCGGAATGTGATGTAGCCTTCATCTGCTTGTCACCTATTGTAAGGATTGCAGTCTTTCCGTCCTCGGAGATTTCTATATCTGCCTTGGTGTGCATAAACCAGTAAATGTCACTTTTGAAAAGACATTTTATATTATCAGTAATCTTAAGAGAAGAATAGTCATCATAAAGCTCAAAATCTCTCTTCACATTTGTGGCACCGTTCATACGGTAAGCATCTGTCATATCAAGAGTTGTCAAGCCTCCGTTATCGTTTGCTTCCCAATAAATGTACTTACCCTTTGCCAGTACATACTGATCATCGAGAGTCATATTCGGATTGATGACAAGAGTGTTCTGACCTTCTGCACGCTTACTGTAGTTTTTCCACCTTCCGCCTGCAGGAGTGTTGAGGAAATAATTCGGTGCATCGTAGGGGCCGGGTCCTAATTCCTCTGCCCAACGTACTCCCATTGAATCAAATACAAAGGTACCGATATCAAGATCCCCGTGGTTGATAAAATTATAACCGCCCTTTATGCCTGCGAAGGTGGCATTTTCATCAAGGTAAGCACTTCTCATAAGTACCATATCCTGACCTACATCAGAATAAAGCGGAAGATAGAGCTGCTCATCAGAAAAGTCCGCAGTTTCGGGAATGTAAGCTCTGTTATACCAAAGAGAAGACAGTGCATAGCTTTTACCGCCACCGTTTTTCTCAGTGTTTTCAGAGGTATCAGGAATAAATTCACCCGGCTCATCACTCATCTGATAGCAGGCAAGCAGAGGTGATTCATACTCAGTAGCATACCAATGAAGTGAAGGTGTAAAGCACATTCTTGCCTTATTATCACCGAAATTGAACACACTTGTAGGCGTAGTTATGTAAACAGGGAATTTGCCAAGATCCTTAAAGCCTGCGATTTCGCTCATACCAAAATCTGTACCGAAAAAATTATTACTTGTTGCCACGAAATTAACTATAGCATCCATACCCGACTGACTGTAACCGGGACCTTCAACATAAACACCGTCGGGAGTGAAGTTTTCAAAGGCTATGGGCATATTTTCATAGCACATTTGAAGAAATTCAGAAGCAGCATCAGCATCAAAGTCAAAAAATGTCATACAGGCGATGCCTATACCGCTGTAGCAGATACTGTTCCAGTTGTTCTTTGACCAGGTAAACCAATGGTTATCGTTAAGAGCCGGGAATATTGCATAACTCCACACCATATCATTAATAATACTCTTTATATCCTCAGCAAGATAATCATAAAACCAGTCGTAGCCTATGGAAACCGCAAGAGCCATTTCAGCTGTGGCAAGAAAATGAGAGGTGCACCAATCGTCGTAGGAGCATACCTTTTCAATTTCTGTCTTCGCTCTTTCCGCATACTTTTCTTCACCCGTTATCTGCCAGGCATAGCCTAAAATCACCATTCGGCTGATAACCTCACGGGAAATGGGAAGAATACTGTCCTCTTCGTCAAGTACATATTCCATAGGTGGATAAGCCTTTATATCACAAAGAGCATCAGCATTTGAAATAACATAAGTCATAAGCTTTTCGGTATACTCAGTAAAGCTTTTTGTTCTGTATTCTTCTCGTACCTTGTCAAAGTCAGTTTTGTCAGCAAGGATAAAGGGATGTTGTCTTTCAGCTGAATATTCAAAAACCTTCTTTATTATTTCATCCTTATTGGGATAATCGGGATTTCTGTCAAGGCTTATGTAATCGATACCAACCTTTACCATATCAGGAATTACTGCAAAATAAGGAACAACATTAGTAACACCTAAAATAATAACAAGTGCTATAGAAATAATTATTCCGAATAAGGCCTTTTTTGCCTTTTTAACTTTCTTCATATTTTCACCGCCTTAATTTATACCACTGATAGCAGGGTAAAGCTTTCTCCACCTGAGATATTTCTCCATGTATTTTTCAGTAAGCACATTTTTCGGAGTAACAGTTTCAGCTGTTCTGTAAACCTTACCTTCAAGCTCTGCATATTCATCTGCTGTCATAACGCCCTTTGCCGCAAGCATAGCCGCACCGAGAGAAGCACCCTCCTGATTTTCGGGAATGCAAAGTTCTATACCGAGCACATTTGCAATAATTTTTAACCAAAGCTTGTTTTTCGTACCGCCGCCGCAGACATTTGATTTTTTTATATCAATACCCATATTCCGGATAATATCAATATTGTGGCGAAGCGCAAATGCGACACCCTCAAGCACAGCAAGGCTCATATCGTCCTTATCCGTGTCAAGGCTCATTCCGTAGAACATACCTCTTACATCAGTGTCATTTAACGGTGAACGCTCTCCCATAAGATAAGGAAGGAACAAGCACTCATTTTCACCAAGCTTGTTTTCTTTTGACAGCACACTGCCGTAATCGTCACGAAGAATCTTTTCAACCCACCAGTTACAGCATACCGCCGCCGAAAGCATACAGGCCATCTGATGATAGTTACGGCTTGCTGAGCAGAAGGAGTGAATTGCACTTTCTCTGTCAAGACCGAATTTATCACTGACAGTAAAAATAGTACCGCTTGTGCCCAGTGAAATATTGCAATCACCGTCTTTTACTGTGCCTGTGCCGATTGCCGCAGCGGCATTATCACCTGCACCGATGATTATTTTCACATCATTTAAACCGAGCTTGTCAGAAATATCTTTTCTGAGTATACCTGCACAGCCGTCACTTTCAAGAACCTTCGGAAGCCACTCTTCTTTTATCTCGTGTTCATCAAGAATCTCCTTTGACCAACAGCGGTTTTCAACATCAAAATAAAGTGTACCCGAAGCGTCGGAAACATCTGTACAAAAGCTACCTGAAAGTCTGTAAGCGACATAATCCTTCGGAAGCATAATTCTGCTTATCTTCGCATAATTATCAGGTTCGTTTTCCTTTACCCATAAAAGCTTAGGCAGAGTAAAACCCGCAAAGGCTATGTTAGCTGTATTGTCAAGAAGAAAATCCTTGTTTTCATTGAGCTTATCCGTCTGAGTCTGACTTCTCGAATCATTCCACAAAAGAGCCGGACGGATAACTCTGTCATTTTCATCGAGCATTACAAGTCCGTGCATCTGTCCCGAAAAAGAGAAGGACTTCACTTCCCTTGCTTCTACGCCTTCAAAAAGCTCTGTAAGAGCAGAAACAGTCTGATTATACCAGTCCTCGGGGTTCTGCTCACTCCAGCCGCTGTGAGGAAAATATAAGGGATATTCCTTAGTAACCGAGGATACTACCTCACCGTCACTGCTTAACAGCAGCGTTTTGACTGAAGAAGTACCAAGGTCGATACCAACATAATAACTCATAATCTACCTCTTAAAAAAGAATCTGATTTACGATTGTCTGTAAGTATTCCTGTCTGCCTGATTCAGGATTCGTTGTAACCTTTTTTTCTAAGGCATAAGCTGAAAGCTCTTCAAGAGTAGCTTCTCCGCTTAATATTTTTTCACCGATGCCCTCATTGAATGAAGCATACTTATTCTTTATAAAATCATCTATTCTGCCGTCCTCGATAAGCTCTGCAGCCTTGATAAGACCGAGAGCAAAGGTATCCATAGCGAGAATATGACCATAGAACATATCTTCAAAGGAGTTACTTGGTCTGCGGTTTTTAGCATCGAAGTTAAAGCCGCCTGTAAGACCGCCTGCCTTAAGCACCTCGTACATACACATTGTAGCTTCGTAAACATCGAAGGGAAACTCATCTGTGTCCCAGCCTAAAAGAAGATCACCCTGATTAGCATCGATTGAGCCGAGCATACCGTTGATAGCAGAAATTCGAAGTTCGTGCTGGAAGGTATGTCCTGCAAGAGTTGCGTGGTTAGCCTCGATGTTCATTTTGAAATCCTTCTCAAGACCGTACTGACGAAGGAAGCCTATAGCAGTAGCGGCATCAAAATCGTACTGATGCTTCATAGGCTCTTTCGGCTTGGGTTCGATATAGAAGTCACCTGTGAAACCGATTTTTCTGCCGTATTCAACTGCCATTTTCATAAGGCGGGCAATATTTTCCTGCTCAAACTTAACGTCGGTATTAAGAAGACTTTCATAGCCCTCTCTGCCGCCCCAGAAAACATAGCCCCTACCGCCGAGCTTAACGGTAATATCGAGAGCCTTTTTAATCTGTGCAGCAGCAAAGCAATAAACCTCTGCACTGTTTGTGCTGCCGGCACCGTTCATAAATTTCGGGTTTCCGAACATATTCGCAGTACCCCAAAGGCACTTGATACCTGTCTCTTTCATTTTGATGAGTATGTAATCGGAAATTTCATCAAGACGGGCATTTGTAACATTGATATCCTCATCCTCGGGTACAAGGTCAACATCGTGGAAGCAGAAATATTCAATTCCCGTTTTACTCATAAATTCAAAGCCTGCATCAACCTTTGCCTTTGCGTGAGCCATTGTTGCTTTTTCGCTGAGGAAGCTCTTATCGGCAGTACCTGCACCGAACATATCAACACCGCAGGCTCCGAGAGTGTGCCACCATGCCATTGCAAAAGGAAGATGCTCACTCATTTTCTTGCCGAGAATAACACGATCCTTGTCATAATAACGGAATGCCATAGGATTTTTACTGTCCTTACCCTCGTATTTTACCTTGTCAATAAGCCTAAAAAATTCCATAATATTTTTCTCCTTTTCGGTTTTATCACTTTTTTATTCTATCATATTTATTATTCTGTTTTCAACCTATACAAATAAAATTGCCCCTGACCTTATAAAAATCAGGGGTTATTCCTCACAGTCTGAATTTAGTCTTGAGCATATCAATAAACTGTGCTGTTGTCTTGCCCGTAAGAGATATTGCACCTGTCGCAATTTTCGCAAAAATCAAAGGCACCCCAACCGAAGCAATATTGTTCTGCAGAAACTTATCCGTAAAACGGTCATCGTACTTCTTAGGTACTGTATCGCAGGTTTTCATATACCACAAAAGAAGCTCATCTTTCATCCTTGTGATAATTTCTCTGTACTTTTCATCGTCAATACGGTTAAATCTTTCACCTTCGGCAAGGACGTAAAATTCGTCCTTTTCATAAAGGCGCATAACATACTTATACTCCTTGGAACGAATCATAGCCGCCTTCGTATGGGTACCGTCTTCCTTCATCTGTAAAACAAGTCTCGGAGAGTATATTGCATCCTCTCCCGTAAAAAGATTTTTCTCTGAGCAGTGCTCTTCACCGAGAAGCCTTCCGCCCTCACAGAAAACATATTCCTTGTGAGGTGTACTTTTATTTCTCATCGTAGGCAGAAGACTCTTTGAAAAGCTATGTCTTTCACAGCTGATGCCGGCAAGCTCATAAACGGTAGCACATAAATCCGTAAGCTCGGCAAGGTTTTCATTTACACCTTTGTCAATGATGATATTATTCGGTGGCTTGATAATAAAGGGTACGTTTGTAAGGCAGTCCGGGAAGCAGTTCTGACATTTTTTCCACTATGCCGTAATCCGTTGTGTAATCTCCGTGGTCAGAAAGAACTATAACGGCTGTACTGTCATAAATTCCTTCGTCTCTGAGTGCACTGATAAGTCTGCCAACCTGGAAATCAATCTTTGCACACATAGCAAGATACGTATGACGGATTTCCTTTAATCTGTCCTCACTCCATTCAGAGATACCCAGAACCTTCATAAGCCCCTTTTCCATCAAAGGCTTACCGTCAATGCTTTCGGGTATTTCAACAGTATCCGCTATTCGTCTTATACCTTCAATGCATACCTCGTTTTCATCTGAAACGGTATAATAAAAATTACCGTCAAAAACACAATTATCACTGTATTTATAAACAACAGGTGTATTCATATCAAGATATCCGTTCTGCCAAAGGGCAGATAAACCTATCACTATAATGCCAACGAGTATAATCACGGGGATAGCTATTTTCTTTTTCATTTTTCTTTCTACTGTTTTACTGCTCAACGGGATCAGATTCAGTTTTCTTTTTATAGAACAAGCTTAAAGCCTTGAAGCATATAACAAAGCTTACTACAATCGTAAGAACAGTTGAAGCCATTGATACAATACTGATAAACCTTAAGTTCATCGTTGATGAAAGATAATCAGCTCCACCATTTTCAACAACTTTTAACATATCACTATATTTTAAAGCATTGACAATAACTGATGAAATGTTGCCGATAACAGCAGTTACGGGAACTGAAAGTGCACTTGCAGGAATATAAAAGCTGATTGCACCGTAGTGGGATTTTGCCATTCTGTAGCCTGCAATATACACAACTGCAAAAGCAATAACATTAGCAAGCCATTTTGCAAGATAACCCGAGAAAACTAATGCATCTGAAGCAAATGATCCTGACTCAGGATAGATTAATGCCAACAAATAATTCGGAAGTGATTCTACACCACTGGCGGCAACAACCGAAACAATAAAAGTAATGATAAAGATAATTCTTGCCTTTGAAAGAGATACATTCACGGGATGTACGGGGATTTTATCATTTATTCCCTCAAAGGCTGTAAATGCCATATAAGCAGCAAAAGTCGAAGGTATAATCCAGAGAATACCGTTTACGGTCAGTATTGTTGAATATGTATCTCCAAAAATCATCCCGTCGGCCGCCAGATATTTAACTATATTACTTACAAGCGAAGAAAAGAGTGTTCCTACGGCCGAACCGAAGTAGTAACAGCCGAAAAATTGTACCGTTCCGATTTTATTTCCTGTAAGCTTTTTTCCTATTACAATAATCAATACTATTGTAATGATGTTGACAAGAAAATTTGCGACGCTCATAAGTGTAGAACTGTAATAAGAATAAAGTGTAGCATCAATCGTATTTTCATAGATGCCGGCAAGTAGGGACATTATAACAGCATTGAAAAGACCTGAAAGGATTCTGCCTAATAGAAACAGTGCAGCAAAACTTATTGCTATGCTTTTTTTACTTATTGTGTTGTTTTCCATTTTTCTTTCTCCTTTTATAGGAACTTGCGTTCCTTTGTTATGTTTTAATTATACAATAAAAACATAACTTTTTCAATGTTAACTTTGATACTTTTTTCTGATTCAGATTTATTTATGTGCGGAATTAGAAAAAGCCAAGCATATGCCCGTCTTAAAATGATGTTTAATTTTCTGTCATGAATGCTGACAAAGAATAAGTTAATTAAAATATTAAAGAATACGAAAAAGTGATTATGTTTATCGAACAGTTTATTGATATTTTATCATACTAATAGATTCATTTTTATCGAAATTTCACGGTTCGTTTTATCATAGTTTTGAGTTTTTATCATAGATTATAGTACTTTTTGTTCTTTACGGTTCGATTAAAATAAGAAAGTGGCTTAAAGCCTCTTCCTTACTGGGGTTTTTAAAAGTAAAAGACATCTCAATCGAACCGCATTGGTTCGGATTTGGGATGTCATTCACATTTTAGAACCGCCTTATGTAACGTCTTCCGCTGAGGATTTCAGACCTCATTAGTCGCAACAATGTCCACACCCGTATCACAGATATTGCAGATGAGCACATCACCCATTTTAACAGGTGCATCGACAACCTCATTGTTTATAACCTTCATGCAGTCGAACATCTTACACTTCGGAATGGGCTTTGAGGTTTTGACGGGTACAACAGGGAGCACACCGCCGCTTACTTTAATTGTTGTTGTAAGCATTCTCACGGGATTGGTACACTCATCAACAGCGTACTGCTCTCCCCTCTTACAGGTGTTACCCTTTACTGAAAGCACTTCGTTTTTTTCATTCAGCTCAACGGTGAGCATACAGCCGATAGGACATGAAACACAAACCATCTCTTTAATCATATTCTCACACCTCCAGCTTAACAGTAATTTCTTTGTCTGAAAGTCTTGCAATGTCCTCAAGCTTTATTGTAACGTTTTCCATTTCACCGGGAGCAAGCTTTCTCTTTTTCTTTCTGTAGAGCACTTCATCGCCGCATTTGACTACTACATGAGTATCC
Organism: Acutalibacteraceae bacterium; assembly: GCA_045613145.1. GTDB lineage: Bacteria > Bacillota > Clostridia > Oscillospirales > Acutalibacteraceae > UBA6857. The sequence goes on along the minus strand of JAZLAJ010000015.1, from coordinate 10,085 downwards.
TTGTAAACATCGGCAACTCTGAAATAAACCTTTACATCCTTATCAGTTGAACGGTTAATATTCTGCGGAACAACGTACCTTACACCGCTTTCAGCTTTTACGTGAATGTTGTTTTTTCCTGCTCTGCCCTTATTCCTGCCCTTTGAAAGGATATATTTTGCAGCACCTTCACCTGCAATCTGACTTTCCTCGGTAACATAGTCAACAAGATCATGTACCTGAAGAACATTTCCGCAGGCAAAAACACCGGGGCGGTTAGTCTGTCTGTACTCATCAACAATCGCACCGTTTGTCACGGGGTCAATAATAATACCTGCCATTCTTGTCAGTTCATTTTCAGGTATAAGACCTACAGAAAGAAGAAGTGTATCACACTCAACATACTTCTCTGTTCCTGGAATAGGTCTGCGATTTTCGTCAACATTGGCAATGGTTACACCCTCAAGGCGCTCAATACCGTGAGTTTTTATAACGGTACAACTGAGCTTGAGAGGGATACCCATATCATCAAGACACTGAACAATGTTTCTTGTCAGACCGCCTGAATAAGGCATAAGCTCACAGACCATTTCCACCTTTGCTCCCTCAAGTGTCATTCTTCTTGCCATGATAAGACCAATATCACCTGAACCGAGAATAACAATCTTATTGCCGGGCATATAGCCGTCAATATTTACATACTTCTGTGCGGTTCCTGCAGTCATTATACCCGAAGCTCTTGAGCCGGGCATATCCAAAGCACCTCTGGGACGCTCACGGCAACCCATAGCAAGAATAATTGCCGTTGTATTAATCTGCATTACACCGTCTTTGTTGTTGGTTGCAATTACGAAATTACCCGGGAGAATATCCGTAACCATAGTGTCAACCTTGACTTCAATATCTGTCTTTTCAAGCTCCTTTATAAAGCGATGTGCATATTCAGGACCGGAAAGCTCCTCACCAAAATAGTGCAGACCGAAGCCCGTGTGTATACACTGTTCAAGAATACCGCCGAGAGTAGCTGCTCTTTCAAGAATAATGATTTTTTTTACACCGCACTCTCTTGCTTTAAGTGCTGCAGCCATACCCGCGGGACCGCCACCGATTACCACAAGATCATATTTAAGCATTTACTCTCACCTCACTTAGTTTTGTTGTAAAGAATTTTTGAGCCGTTACCGTGTTTTGTAACCTTATTCATAGGAATATCAAGCTCTCTTGCAAGAATTTCTACAACCTTTGAGCCGCAGAAGCCTCCCTGACATCTGCCCATACCTGAACGGGTTCTTCTCTTTACCGCATCAACATCTCTTGCGCCGCAGGGAGCCTTGATTGCATCAATGATTTCGCCCTCTGTAATACCCTCGCAGCGGCAGATAATTCTGCCGTAACAGGGATCTTTCTTTACAATTTCCGCTCTTTCTTCAGGTGAAAGCTCTGCCATTTTTATAGGAGCAGGACGGGTTGAAATAAACTCTTTCTTTTTCTCATACTGAGGAGCCATTTTCCTGAACATCTTTCCTACATATCTTGCAATCGCAGGTGCCGCAGTAAGTCCCGGAGATTCGATGCCTGCAACATTGATGAAATGTTCATTTGACTTACTGGGCTCAATGATAAAGTCGCTGTCTTCTCCTGCACGATGAGCTCTGAGCCCCGCAAAGGAGGTTATAGCGTTTCTTGTTGTCAGTTGAGGAATAACTCCGCGGATAGAGTTCTTCACCTCGTTAAGACCGTCAATTGTTGTGTCAACATCAAGCTTACTGTCAAAATCAAGGTCAATGGCAGTGGGTCCCATAAGAACGTTACCGTGAGCTGTGGGTGAAACAAGAATACCCTTACCCATAGGTGACGGACACTGGAACAAAACATGATTTACCATCTTCTTTTCAACTTTGTCCAGAAGATAATATTCACCCTTTCTCGGAATAAGCTTAAAGGATGTATCGCCTATCATATTAGCAATTTTGTCGGCAAAAATACCGGCACAGTTAATTACATATTTAGCCTTGATAACACCCGTTGCAGTTGAAAGACAGAACATATCGTTTTTGTATTCAATATCAAATACACCGCTGTTTCTCTTTATTCTTGCACCGTTCATAATTGCATTTTCAGCAGCAGCTATTGTAAGCTCGTAGGGGCTGACAATACCTGCAGTGGGAGCCCAGAGAGCACCGATTGCCTCTTCACTGATATAAGGCTCCATCGCACGGAGTCTTTCCTGACTGATTATCTCCATATTAGGCACGCCGTTTTCAAATCCTCTTTCAAAAAGAGTTTCAAGAGTCTGCATATCATCCCAGGAGTAAGCCACAACAAGTGAGCCAATATTCTTATAAGGTACTGACAGCTTATTGCAGTAATACGCCATAAGGGACGCACCCTGAACATTAAGCTTTGCTTTAAGAGAGCCTGCTTCAGCATCAAATCCCGCATGAACAATAGCACTGTTTGCTTTTGAACTGCCCATTGCCACGTCACCGCATTTTTCAAGCAGCACTAAATTCATATCAAGCTTACTGAGTTCTCTTGTAATCATAGCGCCGACAACACCTGCACCGATTACAGCAACATCGTATTGCATATTTTTTCCTCCAGTCATTTCTGCACATATGTACATCTTATTAATATGATAATACCACCAAAACAGAAGATAGTCAACACAAGACACTCATAAATCTTAATAATAAAAGGAAGAAAACCGTTTGGATGAAAAAGCAAACTCGTTTGCCCGAAGGGCGACAATCAAGGCGGAGCCTTGTATGTAATCCGTCGAAGACGGAATGTAATCACACCGTAAGGTGTGGATGTAATCATTTACGTGAGAAAATGTATGTAATCAATCCGAAGGGAAATGCACCTGTGGTGATGACATACACGCTTCGCGTGATTACATACGCCTGACGGCGATTACATACCAATCCTTCGGATTGCATAAAAAATAAAGGACTTCTTGCGAAGTCCTTTGTTTTTTGGCAGTACGTCGCATTTTAGAACCGCCCTGATGAAACAGCTACTGCCGAGGATTTCTCCCCGGCGGTAAATTCAATAATCAGTTGCTATTTATCTTTCAAATGTTATCGTCTTTGTTTCACCCTCAGCAAATATTACATCCTTCTCTTCACCACCGTAAACGCTGACCTTGATAGTCTGATCTTTGTCACTTGTGATCGTGAGTGTAACGTTTTCAGCAGTCCATTCAAGGTCAACCTCAGCATTTGTTCTTGCTCTAAGACCTTCTATACTGCCTTCGCTCCACTCATCGGGAAGTGCGGGAAGTGCTTCGATTACACCGGTGTTTGAGTAAAGGAGCATTTCATCGATAATACCGATTGTACCGATGGTTGTGTCGGTACAGAATACGCCCCAGCCGCCATGAGTATAGTGGTCTGCCATAAGTGAAGTGTAATAGATATTATCTGCCATAAGAGCCATCAGTGAGTTGTAGCAGGAATCTGCATTCTTGAGCCTTGCAGCGACAAGAGCCTTATGTACCCAGCCGTGAGATGCTGTATCGTCTTCACCCTGGTTTTCTCTATTGCGGTTTTCGATAGCCTGATTGCAAGCGTCAACAAGTGCCTGATTATCCTGTGTTTCAAAGGCTGGCCAAGCAGGATAAAGGTGGCTTATATGACGGTGCTTGTTGTTTTCCTCGTACTCCTTCATTGCCCATTCACACAGAGCACCGCTTTCGTCATATTTGTATTCAGGCAGAAGGCTCATAAGGTTTTCCCATTTGGCAATTCTATCCTCGTATCCGTCAGCTTTCACAACCTTTTCCATTTCGATTGTCATTCTCAGACCGTCTCTTGCTGCTGCGATATCCATAGTAGCATTAGCAGTAATAGTTGAATCGTAGTCACCTAAAGGATAGTTTTCAGGTGAATATGAGGGGATGATGAGATATCTTTCGCCTTCAAGAAGCTCTGTCTTGCCCTCTTCATATCTTGCATTGCCATCAACATCGGTGAAATACTCCGGAGTTACAATCTGCTCCCAGAAATTTGCCTGCTTTGTAAGAAGAGGAAGAAGTACATCCTTTTCAAGGTCAAGCATTTCACCGTTATACTCAATTGTTCTGTTGCCGTAGCACTGCCAGAATTCATAAATGGGAAGAAGCATCCACGAAGCCCCTGCATTCCAGTACTGGAAGGGATACCAACGGCTGTACTCAACCATCATAGCTCTGTCACCGTCGGTATTGACGGGCACCTGAATAGCATCGGTCATACCGTAGGTTTTTGCAGCATTTTCCTCCCAGTCGGGAATCTGCTTGAGGACAAACTTTATGTAGCTTTCGCCTGCTTCGTAAATATTACCTGTGTTCATACCGGAGGACTGAAGATTTACGTTGGCATCCATTGTGTAAATGCCTCTCCAGCCACTGTTCCATTCACCTGTCCACATACCGCAAAGACGTGGATGTGTAGTACCGGCACAGCATATCTGCGCATATCTGCCCTGATTATAGGCTCTCTCAACAAGCGAGGGAAGAAGTGTTTCACTATTCTGCTGAAGAGCAATAAGATGCTCATTTGCCACATTTTCGTAGCCATCATCACCAAGGTCAAGCTCAACGGCATTGAAAAGAGCTGACTGTTCTTCGGCGTGAGGATCAAGAGCCTTGTCATAGCTGAACTTGCCATCTACCGTATACTTCTCAGCCACTGCTGTTGTGTAAGCGTTGAGCTCATCTAAAAGAGCATAGCTTTCAGCATCCTTGAAGTCCTCAAACTTGCCCATATCATGGGTTCTGTCGGTTTTTGTAATAAGGTAAACCTCATTTGCACCTGAGATTTTGATTGCTGCATTCTGCTCTTCTGCTACATTTTCACTGTCATTGGTTGAGTCGAGAACAACTCTTTCCTTTGTACCGCCAACAGCAATAACCTTTGTAAGACCACACCAGCCACCATATCTGAGCTCACTGTTTTCGTAATCAGGATAGTGAGCGATAAGTGAGATGTATGTAGCATCGTCATCAACAAGCTTTTTGTATCTCATATTTTTTTCGTCACCATTACCGAAGCCACGAAGTGACCAGCAGTCCTGAAGCGAAAGAGTCATATTTATCTTTGCACCAAGGCTTGATTTTGTAATCTTTGTGATTGTTACATTGTCTTCTCTTGAAGAGAATGTTACTCTTTCCCATTTGCCGAGAATATCGGTGTACTTGACACCAACCTCAGCGGTCTCATAATCGGTCCAACGAATATAATCATAATATAGGAGCTTAGTGCTTTCCATTCTGAGTACATGTGACGGATGATAAGCATAAAAATATGTTGACTGTCTGCCGTCGCAATCCCACGCCGCATTGCCGTTGATGACATTCTGTCTCGCATCGTCAAGCTGATCTGTTACCTCGTCGGGTGTGTAACGGGGATCATTTGAGGGCATAAGTAAGTTGATATTATTGTAGATAATGCTGTCGCTGTAGGGTGAACCTGCAATTACTGCACCGTTTTCACCGTTACCTGTAACCATACCGTCAAACCAACTGAGAGAGTCCTCGTCTCTGCCGTAAGGCACAAGCTCAGTGTACTCAGTTGCTATAGCTTTTGCGTGGTCGTTTCCTATCATATCAACATCTCCTGCTCTAATTAAATTCAGTGTACCCGGGAAAAAGTTTCCACCGATAATAAAGCATAGCATAATGCTCCAGAAGACCTTGATTTTCTCGATGATGAACATAATTAACACCTCTCTTTACTTTTACAGCACTATAATAGCATAATTTGACAGAATAGAACACGACATAAATTATTTTAATATGTCGTGTTTATGTAGCGGATAATGTGATAAACTGTATATGTAAATAAAAGCCGAAAGGAAGAATATTATGTTTTTCACAGCTAAAAGAATAATAGCCACTATGCTTACATTGCTTATGACACTGACAGGCAATATTGATTTTGCAGGAGTAATCTCCAAGCCCGAAACGGTTATGGCTGAGTACTATGTAAGTACCACGGGTAATGACAGTAATGCAGGAACTGCCGAATCCCCCTTTGCCACTATCGAAAGAGCGAGAGATGAAGTAAGAAAGACAAATGATGATATGTCGGGCAATATCATTGTTCACGTGGCTGAGGGTACATACAAGCTTTCCGATACTCTTACATTTGACGAGAGAGACAGCGCCTCAGGTGACTGGTACATAAGATATATCGCAGATGGAAATGCTCTTATCAGCGGTGGAGAAGAAATCAATGGCTTCACCCTTTATGATGCTGAAAAGAACATCTATGCCGCAAAAGTTTCAGACGAGGCTATTTTCCGTCAGCTTTATATGAACGGGGAAAAGCTTATCCGAAGCAGAAGCAACAACGATTACTCAACAAAAATCATCGGCGCATCACGCTTCTATTCCGACGGTACAATGATTCCCGAAAACCTCAACAGATGGGACGAAACCTCCCTTGTTCAGGCTGACTACGGTGAAATATATCTCAAGGCTGATGAATTCAATAGCTTCAATAACCTTGAAGATGTTGAGCTTCACATTCTCACTGCATGGGTAAAAAATGTTCTTCGTGTAAAGTCTGCCCAGACAAAAGACGGCGTGACAACAATTCGCATTCAGGATGAGGAAAACGACCTTATCTTCAACAGACCTCACCCCGATATCGACGGATATTCTCATATGAATAACCGTGAATTCACATATTATATCGAGAATGCCTATGAGCTTATCGATGAAGATAAGGAATGGTATCTTGACGAAACGACTGATACAGTTTATATCAAGGTGTCTGCAGATACTGATATGTCATCTGCCGAGGTTATCGCACCTAAGCTTGAAACTCTTATAAAGGCTGAACCGACTGACGGAAGTAAGATTAAGAATCTCTCGTTTGAAGGCTTCACATTTGCTTACAGCAACTGGACAGTTCCTTCAACGGACGGCCTTGTTGACATTCAGGGCGGTATGTATGCAAATTACTGCATTTTTGCCACTAATGATATAGGTGTTTTAAGACCTGCTTCAGCTTTATACTTTGCTGACACAGAAAACCTCATAATCAAAGGATGTACAATAGAAAACATCGGTGCGGCAGGTATTGACCTTGCAAAAGGTACAAAAAACTCACTTATACAAAACAATACAATCAGAAACATTGCTGGCAACGGCATTATGGTGGCTCAGTTTGCAGTTGACGAAAACACCGATATGCACATTGTTTACCATACCGAAAACGAGAGCGACATCTGTGACGGTGACAGAATCGTCAACAACCTTGTAACCAATATCGGTACAGATTATCAGAGCAGCGTTGCCATCGGTGCAGGTTATCCGAGAAACATTCTCATAGCAAACAATGAGGTTTCTTATGCTCCTTATACAGGCATTTCCGTCGGCTTCGGCTGGTCGGCTGAGGACAGCACTATGAGAAATAACAGAATTCTCAACAACGACATACATCACACAAGTCAGATGCTCTGCGATGCGGGCGGTATCTATACTCTTTCAAAGCAGCCCGACTCAGAAATCAGCGGTAACTACATTCATGATATACATCTTCCCGAATGGGCAGACTATGCTACAAGCGGCATCTATATGGATGAGCAGACGGCAGGCTACACCGTAGAGTATAACGTAATTGAGCACGGCTGGGGTGTCGGCAGAAACCGTAACGGAGAAAACAACTACAGAGAAAAGACCATTTACATTGATAAAAATTGGAACCCAATAATAAGCGGTATCAAGAAAAATGCAGGTATCAAGGATTACTTTGATATGTACTCAAAGCTCTTCTATTAAAATCAACACTCCCAAGGTTGTTTCACCTTGGGAGTATTTTTATAGCTTCCGCCTTTTTTTCACGGAAGGTTTTCCCGTAATATTTTTTCAGAAGTCTCTGTGTCTGCCTTTCGCACAGACCAATTGTGTTTGCAAGCTCCTGCAGAGTAACCGACGGGTTATTTATAAAGGTATACTCAATCATAAAAAAGCATCTGTCATTAAGCGTTCCCGAAGTCTCTGTAATCTGACTCATATGCGGTACATAGGCTCTTGTTATTTTAGTAAGGAGAAGCTGAAGCAACGCACCGGCGGCACTTATATAGCCAAATTTAGCCTCGTCACATTCACTGAGAATTTCGTCAAAAAGGTGTCCGAAAACCGTTTCCTCAAGAAAATAGAAATGAGTATTAAGAAAGGAGGAAACAAGTGCATCTGCAGATTTCTTTTCTGACGATTGAAGATAAAGATAAATCTCTGTCAGGGGCTTTTCAGGGTTAGTTGACTGCTGATGATATACATTAGGACCAGTAACAAAGAAATTACCCTTTGAAAGAGAATAACTTTTACTGTCTGTTGTCAGAACACCCTCACCGTCAACAATATAATGAAGCTCGTAGCTGTTTTTTGAGTGACTGTGACCGGGCATATCCGTAGTGAATACACCTCTGCCGTACTGTATCAGATTGAAATCCGTTTCATTCCATTTAAAAGAAATCATAAAACCACCCTTATCATAGTAGCATAAAAAGCCTATTATGTCAAAGAGGATATATATCATCATTGCGAAAGCTTTTTTTATACACGCTAAAGCGTGATTACATATGCCTGACGGCGATTACATACCAATCCTTCGGATTGGATAAAAAATAAAGGACTTCCGAAGAAGTCCTTTGTTTTTTTGCAGTACGTCTCATTTTAGAACCACCCATTAAATTTACTTTTTCACAATAATTGATTTTAATCTTTTTATAAAAGGGCTCTATAATAAATGTTGGGGTAACCAATGGAGCCTACGAAAAAATAAAATAAAAAAGTAGAGCATAATTGGTAAAAATCCGTTAAAATGGAATTGTCCAGAAACCATGAACGGAGGAACCAATATGCTCTACACTCATTTTACACAGGATATACTTGGATTGCAAGATGTAAAGGTAACAAAAATTGAAAGTAATGAAAAAGAACTTACAATTTATGCTGACCTTGAAAGGAAAGAGCATAATTGTATCAGTTGCGGTACCGCAACTGATACAATTCACGACTATCGAAAACAGACAATTAAAGATATTCCTGCTTTCGGAAAGCTTGTGAGTATAGTTTTAAGAAAAAGAAGATACAGATGTCCTTGCTGCGGTAAAAGATTTTTTGAAAAGAATTCTTTTCTCCCTAAATATCACAGAATGACAAACAGGCTTTCTGCTTTTGTTGTCAACAAGCTCACTGATGAACGGTCTTTTACAAGCGTTTCTAAAGAGGTTAATTTATCTGTTACTACTATAATTAGAATATTTGATAAAGTTTCTTATTCAAAAGCTAAACTGCCTTCTGTTTTATCCATTGACGAATTTAAAGGGAATACACGAGGTGAAAAATATCAATGTATCCTTACTGACCCCGTAAACAAAAGGGTTTTAGATATACTGCCGAAACGGTATGACAGCTATTTGTCAAGTTATTTCAAGCAGTTTCCCAAATCAGAAAGAGACAAAGTCGAATACTTTGTCAGCGATATGTGGAAAACATATTCAAAAGCATCTGACACCTGGTTTGTTAATGCAACTCAAATCGTAGATAAATATCATTGGATAAGGCAAGCTATATGGGCTTTTGAAAGAATCAGAAAAGAGGAGCAAAAGAAACTTGATCCTAAATTAAGAAAATACTTTAAGCATTCTCGTTCTTTACTTATTAAAAGATACGACGGTTTAAAAGACGAAGAAAAACAGCAGGTTAATGTTATGCTTTATTGTTCTGTGAATATCAGCCGAGCTCATTGGTACAAGGAAGCTTTTATTAAAATCCTAGATTCAAAAAGTCCTGAAATAGCTAAGTCCGATTTAATTGAATGGATTCAAAATGCAGAAAATTGTGGGTTAGTTCCCTTTGAAAAATGTGCGGCTACTATGCAGAATTGGTACTCAGGTATTATTAACTCTTTATCCTCTCCTATTACTAACGGCTTTACAGAAGGCTGTAACAACAAAATTAAAGTTCTCAAAAGAAATGCTTATGGTTACAAAAACTTCAAACGCTTCAGAAACCGTATTTTACATATTTTCTCTCATCAACACCTAAACAAAAATCAAGCAGCTGCTTGATTACAACTGCTTGATTGATAATTCTGTTTTTAACTCTT
>JAZLAJ010000014.1:0-19636 GCA_045613145.1 Acutalibacteraceae bacterium | reverse complement strand
AAGCACTTTAAAATGAAAATTTTGAGTGCAAGAAAAGGCAAAAACAGCCGATAACGCTGACGCGTATCGGCTGTTTTTAACGCATTATTGTGCCAAAATTTTACATTTTAAAGAAATACTTCCTTATGGGAAGTCGGCATAAGCAACAGCCGTTGTTTTTTATTAGTATGAGAAGATTACATCAAGTCCGTCTGTTTCATAGCTTATTACCTGGTTTTGAAGAGCACCGGTGAAAGCTTCGAGCATATCGTAGTCTTTCATTGTAATTCTTGCTGTTAATCTGAGATTTTCGAATTCACCTAATTTATTGCCGGGAAGGAAACCTGTGCACCACCAGTAATCACCATAAGGTCTGGAGAACTTCTTTTCCCATGAAGGCTTTTTAAGGAATCCAGTCTCGTATTCGTAAAGATCCATAGACATTTTAAGAAGATGTTCATCATCTGCACAGTCATAGATTCCGAAGTTTCTTTCGACAGGCTTAGTGTAAACACCTATCTCCGCTCCGTAGAATACCATGCCGTACTGACCTTTCCATACCTGAATCATCCAGTTTTCACCGGCATAATCGAATTTAAGTCTTACAGTATCGAAGTTAATCCATACAAGAGGGCTTGCACCGTCATATACGAGAGTATATGCCATAGCTCTCTGCCAGGGATCGGAAGCGGTGTAGAAACATTTTTCAGCAGGATCGTAAAGATAACCGGCGAGACCGTTTTCCTGAAGGTTAAAGTGAGTTAAAACACCGATAATTTCCGTCAGGGTCTTTTTGATGAATAACAGAAACTGTTTGATTCTTGTAAAATTCGTTTCTACAGAGACTTCGTTTTTGATGTTTGTTCCGATAGCATCGAGATCGTTTTTTTCTAAGTAGGTGCTGAGTGTTTTAAGAGCAGCAGCAGCTTCTCTCATTTCTTCTGCAGCATTATCGGGAAGAATTTCCCTGAGGATGTAACCTTTAAGGCTTGTATAGTCCACAGTATTGAGATAAAGAGCGATCTCTTCGAAAAGCACAGCAACTTCTTTAAGTGTGTTCACATCACTCTCTGATAAATCACTGTCTGCAGAGGTATCGTCTCCGCTGAGATAAACCACAGCATCGGAAAGAATCTCTGTAGTGTCGTCGATTTTTTCCATATCATCGTCTGATACGAGATTTTTTGCAAGGAAGGAAACTTTTGAGCCTTTGAAATAAGATGATACACTGTTGAGAGTAGCGACTGCATCGTTGATGGTATCAACTGTTACGGCAGGCTCTGATACATATGATTCTGCAGCGTAAATGTTCATAGGTACGACACTGAGAAGCATAATGCAAGCCATAACAAGTGCGATTGATTTTGAGAAAAACTTTTTCATTGTGTAGTTCCTTTCAATAATAATATCTTTACAACATAGAATTATAACATAATTTCAAAAAAAATCAATCTTTATACTATAATTTGTTATTATTTTTTTCTGTTTGTTAATAAAAAGATTGCGAAAGGACTTAAATAAAAAATAAAACTTTACTTTTTTATTTTATTGTGTTAGAATAAAACGAATATTCTCTTTAAAAAAACGGAGGTAATATTATGCTCTACACAAGTACAAGAGATAAAAATGTAAAAGTTACATCTGCACAGGCTATTGCTCAGGGTATTTCAGCTGACGGCGGACTTTTCGTTCCCGAATCGATACCTCAGATTGATTCTGCATTTATTGATTCATTGGTTGGCCTTGATTACATTTCGCGTGCAAAAAAGGTGCTTTCACTTTATCTTACTGATTATACTGAGGAGGAAATCGACTACTGCGTAAGCGGTGCTTATGCTGAAGGAAAATTTTCAAGTGAAAAGGTTTCTCCCATCAATACCATCGCAAAGGGAGAAAACATTCTCGAGCTGTGGAGAGGTCCTACATGTGCATTCAAGGATATGGCTCTTCAGCTTCTTCCGTATCTTCTCACTACAGCAGTTAAAAAGATAAAACTTGATAAGACAGTAGTAATTCTTGTTGCGACATCAGGTGATACAGGCAAGGCAGCACTTGAAGGCTTCAGGGATGTTGAAGGCACCAAGATAATGGTATTTTATCCTGATGACGGTGTAAGTCCTATGCAGAAATTACAGATGACCACACAGGCGGGTGAAAACGTAGCTGTCTGCGCTATTAACGGTAATTTCGATGATGCACAGAGCGGTGTCAAAAAAATCTTTACCGATAAAGCTGTAGCGGAAAAACTTGCTGCCAACGGTATGATGTTCTCTTCTGCCAATTCTATCAACTGGGGTAGACTCGTTCCTCAGATAGTTTACTACATTTCAGCTTACTGTGACCTTATTGAGCAGGGTACTATCAGAAACGGTGATGAAATTAATGTAGTTGTTCCTACAGGTAACTTCGGTAATATTCTTGCAGCTTACTATGCTAAAAAAATGGGTATCCCTGTTAAAAAGCTTATCTGTGCATCAAACGCAAACAATGTTCTTACAGATTTCCTTAAAACAGGTGTTTACGATAAGAACAGAAAGTTCTTTACTACTACTTCGCCTTCTATGGATATTCTGATTTCCTCTAACCTCGAAAGACTTCTTTTCCATCTCTGCGGTGAAAACGATGTCACCGTAAAAGCATGGATGGAGGCACTTGCATCAGAAGGAAAATATGAGGTAAACGAAGAAGTGAAGGAACTTGTTTTCTCACTCTTTGATGCAGGTTGCTGTGATGATGAAGTTACTGCAGACACTATCAGTGAAACCTATAAAAACGGTTATCTCTGTGACACACACACAGCTGTAGCGGTTAATGTTTACCGTGAGTATGTCAAGGTGACAGGGGATACAACTGAAGCAGTTATTGCTTCTACTGCTAATCCTTATAAATTCTCAGCAGCGGTTCTTAAAGCTGTAAAAGGTGAAGTACCTGCTGATGCAGACGAATTCGAGCAGGTTGACCTTCTTATCGCAGAAACAGGTGCAGAATGTCCATCTCAGCTTGCTACTCTTAAGGGTAAAGAGCCGAGATTTACCGATTGCTGTGAAAAAGAAGATATGATTGAAATGGTATATAAAATGCTTGGCGTATAATTGAATTGACAGGTTCGTGTTATCTGAGGGAGGTGTCAGCTTGTCGATATTTGCCATAGGGGACACTCATCTTACATTCAGTACCGATAAGCCGATGGATATTTTCCGCGGATGGACGGACTACGTGGAAAGGCTTGAAAAAAACTGGCGAGCTGTAGTCGGCGAGGATGACACTGTAGTCATTCCCGGTGACATTTCCTGGGCTATGTCTCTGGAACAGGCTGAAAAGGATTTTGCTTTCCTTGATTCCCTTCCCGGTAAAAAACTGATAATGAAGGGAAATCACGATTATTGGTGGACAACCAAAAAGAAAATGGATACCTTTCTTTCAGAGAACGGATTCAGCTCTCTTTCTATTCTCCATAATAATGCGTTCCGTGTCGGTGACTTTACTTTGTGCGGAAGCAGAGGTTGGTTTTTCGACGCGGAAAATTCAGACAGTAAGGTTCTTCTGAGAGAAGCCGGAAGGCTTGATATGTCGATCACAGAGGGAAAAAAGCTCGGCGGAGAGCTGATAGTTTTCCTTCATTATCCGCCTGTTATGTCGAATACGGTATGTAATGAAATGATGGCTGTGCTTAAAAAGCACGGTATCAGACGGTGCTATTACGGACATCTTCACGGTGAATCTACTCTCAGAGCAGTGAAAGAAACGGTAGACGGTATTAAATTTTCCTTGATTTCTGCTGATTTTCTCGAGTTTTGTCCCAAATTAATAGAAAAAATTTAAAAAAACTATGGAAAAAAATTTTTATTGTGATATAATACTATAGTTAAAAATGTGAAATGGGTTTCCTTGTGTAAGTTATTTTTCAGAAAAGGTACCCGGATAGGAGTTTTAAAATGAGCTTAAAATCATCAAAAAACGTTGAAACAAATGTTTATGCACTCGAAATTTCCATCGATGCAGCTACTTTTGAAGCAGCACAGAACAAAGCCTTTGCAAAGCAGAAGAATAAGATTTCTCTTCCCGGCTTCCGTAAGGGTAAGGTAACACGTAAAATGGCTGAGAACTTTTATGGTAAAGGCTTCCTTTATGAGGATGCGCTTGACTATTGCTACGGTGATGCTGTAGAGGCTGCTATCTCAGAAGCAGGTCTTGATATGGTAGGCACAAAGAGTGCTGATATCAAGGAAATCGGCGAAAACGGTGTAGAAATGGTTGTTGAAATCTTCGTAAAGCCTGAAGTAGAAGTAACAGAGTACAAAGAACTCAAGGCTACCAAGAAAAAGGTAGAAGCTACCGAAGAAGAAATTCAGGCAAAGATTGACGAACTCGTTGAAAGAAATGCACGTCTTGTTGCAGTAGAAGACAGAGCAGTAGTTGACGGTGACATTACAGTTATCGACTTCGAAGGCTTCGTTGACGGTGTAGCATTCGACGGCGGTAAAGGTGAAAACTACGAGCTTACTATCGGTTCAGGTCAGTTCATTCCCGGTTTCGAAGAGCAGATTATCGGTCACAGCATCGGCGAAGAATTTGATGTAAACGTTAAGTTCCCCACCGAGTACACTCCCGAGCTTGCTGATAAGGATGCTGTTTTCAAAATCAAGCTTCATGAAATCAAGGTTAAGGAGCTTCCCGAGGTTGACGACGAATTCGCACAGGATGCAGCAGACTGCGATACAGTAGCAGCTCTTAAGAAGAACCTTGAAAAAGAAATCAAGGATCAGAAGGAAGCAGCAAACAACAGAGAAATCGAATCTCAGCTTCTCGAAAAGCTCAGTGAAAATGTGAAGGGTGAAATTCCCGAATGTATGTTTGAAGCTGAAATCGACAATCAGATTAAAAACCTCGACTACAGACTTTCTATGCAGGGTATGAGCCTCGAGCTTTACCTCCAGTACACAGGTATGACTATGGAAGCATACAGAGATACTCTCAGAGAAGCAGCTGAGAAGCAGGTTAAGATCCGTCTTGCTCTTGAAGCAATCGCTAAGATGGAAAATCTTGAGGTTTCTGACGAAGAGCTTGAAGCTGAATTTGCTAAGTTTGCAGAGCAGTACGGTATGGAAGTAGAAAAGATCAAGGAAGTAGTTCCTGCAGAAGGACTCCGCGGTGATCTTCTCAACGAAAAAGCACTTGCATTCGTTAAGGACAATGCAAAGGTAACAACAGCAAGAAAGCCCCGTGCAAAGAAAGAAGAAGCAAAGGCTGACGATGCTGAATAATTAATTACTGTTTATAAAGGTTAATTTTAACCAACAATAGTATAAAGTAATCGGAGCCGTACAGGTACGGCTCCGAATTTGAATATTTATTAATTGTTGTTTTAAGGAGGACATATTATGCCTTTAGTACCTTATGTAGTAGAACAGACAAGCAGAGGTGAGAGAAGCTATGACATTTATTCACGTCTTCTCAATGACCGTATCATCGTTCTTTCTGACGAAGTAAACGATGCCACGGCTTCTCTTGTCGTAGCACAGCTTTTATTCCTTGAAAGCCAGGACAGTGAAAAGGATATCAGCTTTTATATCAACAGCCCCGGCGGATCAGTAACTGCAGGTATGGCTATCTATGATACAATGCAGTACATCAAATGTGATGTGTCAACTATATGTATGGGCCTTGCTGCAAGCATGGGAGCGTTCCTTCTTTCTTCCGGTACGAAGGGAAAAAGATACTGCCTTCCCAATAGTGAGGTAATGATTCATCAGCCTTCAGGCGGTGCAAAAGGTCAGGCTACAGATATTAAAATTGTTGCTGACCATATTTTAAGAACCAAGGAAAAGCTTAACAAGATTTTAGCTGAAAACACAGGTAAGGATGTTTCTGTTATCGCTGAAGATACTGAAAGAGACAACTTTATGACTGCTGAAGAAGCTCTTGAATACGGTCTTGTTGATAAGATTTTATATAAGAGAGATTAAGGGGTAGAAATTATGGCAAGAGACGGCGACATCAAAGATAAAAATGTTAGATGTTCCTTTTGCAACAAATCCCAGAATGATGTCAAAACTCTGATAGCAGGTCCCGGTGTTTATATCTGTAACGAATGCGTGGCTCTTTGCCGTGAAATCGTGGAAGAAGAAACAGATAAAAAAGCCGGGAAAAGCGAAAATGATTTTGCATCACTGAAAAAGCCGAGTGAAATCAAAGCTCTCCTGGATGAATATGTTATCGGACAGGATGAAGCTAAAAAAGCACTCAGCGTTGCAGTATATAACCACTATAAAAGAATATATTCAGGCAAGGACAGTCCTGTAGAGGTAGGAAAGAGTAATATTCTTATGCTCGGTCCCACCGGTGTAGGTAAAACTATGCTTGCACAGACTCTTGCAAAAATACTCGACGTACCTTTTGCTATTGCTGATGCCACTACACTTACCGAGGCAGGTTATGTAGGTGAGGACGTAGAGAACATTCTTCTCAGACTTATTCAGGCGGCGGATTTCGATGTAGAGAGAGCCGAAAAGGGCATCATCTACGTAGATGAAATCGATAAAATCGGCAGAAAGAGCGAAAGCACCTCCATTACCCGTGATGTAAGCGGTGAGGGTGTTCAGCAGGCTCTTCTGAAAATTCTCGAAGGAACTGTTTCCAATGTACCTCCTCAGGGCGGAAGAAAGCATCCTCAGCAGGAGTTCATTCAGATTGACACCACTAATATTCTCTTTATCTGTGCGGGTTCTTTTGAAGGGATTGAAAAGATAGTAGAAAAGAGAATGGGTAACTCAGGTCTCGGCTTCGGTGCATCAATAAAAACAAAGAGTGATTTCGAAAGCAGTAAGATTATGCATAAGGTTGTTCATCACGACCTTGTAAAGTTCGGTCTTATTCCCGAGCTTGTGGGACGACTTCCTGTTATTACCGCTCTCGATAATCTTGATGAGGCAGCTCTGGTAAGAATTATGACTGAGCCTAAAAATTCGCTTGTAAAGCAGTATCAGTATCTTTTCGGTATTGACGATATTGATCTTGAATTTGAATTTGACGCTCTTAAAGCTATTGCAGAAAAGACTCTTGTTGCCAAAACAGGTGCCAGAGGTCTTCGTTCAATTATGGAAAAGCTGCTTCTTGATTATATGTACGAGATTCCGTCAGACGGTGTTTTCGGTAAACTCGTTATTACTAAAGAAGCTGTAGAGGGTACAGATAAGGCGATGATTGATTCTTCTGACACTTCGGAAGGCAGACATTTCCATCTTCCTCAGCCTAAACGTAAAAAATCTGAATAATCTATTGACATTTTGTTCAGTGTTGTGATAGAATATCGTAGTATAAAATTTTGGAGGTCGGACAAATGACAGCTCTTCAGTATGTATTATCAATTGTGATTATAGTTGTTTCTGTTCTCATCATTGCTCTTGTTATGTTACAGGAAAGCAAGCAGAGAGGTCTTTCAGGTACTATCGCAGGTGCCGGTGACACCTTCTTCGGTAAGAATAAGGGCAGAACAATGGAAGCAAAGCTCGCAAAGTTCACAAAGATTGCAGGTACAGTTTTCTTTGTGCTTTCACTTGTGTCTTCATTACTTGTACTTTTTGGTGCATAATTTAAAATTGATTATACTTAAACAGCAGATGAACTTTAAGTTCATCTGTTTTTTTCTTTGTTTGCTATTGTCTTAATAATCAAACTATGCTATAATATCTAAATAATTATCGTGAGGTAGTGTTTGTTTATGGTTATTTTGGGAATTGACCCGGGTTATGCAATAGTTGGTTACGGAGTTATCAGTTACCGTAATAATCATTTTACAGTAATAGATTACGGTGCTATTACCACTGATGCGAAAACACCGTTCAATGAAAGATTGGAAATTATTTATGATGAGCTGACCGCCATAATCGAAAAACATTCTCCCGAGGCTATGGCTATCGAAAAGGTTTTTTATAACAGTAATGCTAAAACTGTTATAGATGTCAGCCAGGCCAGAGGCGTAATTATGCTCGCTGCTCAGAAAAAAGGCATTCCCGCCTATGAGTACACACCGTTACAGGTGAAACAGAGTGTGGTGGGATATGGCAGAGCAGAGAAAAAACAGGTTCAGGAAATGATCAGGCGGATTCTGAATCTGGAGAAAGTTCCTAAGCCTGACGATACTGCCGATGCACTGGCTATGGCTGTATGCCACGGTCATGCCAGCGGTTCGCTTATGCAGAATATGAGAATTAGAAGAGGAATCTGATTATGTTTTACAGTTTGACAGGTAATGTGGTTTATAAAGGGCTCACAGAGTTTGCTGTAGAGTGCGGCGGTGTAGCCTTTCGTTGTCAGAGCTCATTTGCTACTCTTTCTGAGGTTATACCCGGTGAAAAAATTACCGTATATACTTATCTGAATGTAAGAGAGGACGCACTTGACCTTTTTGCGTTTACCACAGAATATGAACTTGAATGGTTTAAAATGTTGATTTCCGTAAACGGTGTAGGTCCTAAGGCTGCTTTAGCAGTGCTTTCTGAGCTTTCTCCGGACAGATTGGCGCTTTGTATTTCTGCTTCCGATGTAAAGGCTATAACGAAGGCACAGGGAATAGGACCTAAAATAGCGCAGAGAATTATTCTCGACCTTAAAGACAAGGTAAAGGGTATAGCTCCCGTATCTGACAACTCAGCAGATATTACTGCTGTTTCAGCCACAGCTGATATGCCGAATACGAGTGAGGCTGTAGCGGCTCTTACTATGCTCGGTTACACACAGTCCGATGCGGCGGTAGCCGTCAGTAAGCTTGACAGCTCTCTTTCTGTGGAAAATCTTATTAAGGGCGCATTAAAATTATTATCTTTAGGGTGATAAATGATGGAATTTGAAGAAAGAATAATAGCTCCTGACCTTACATCCTTTGACAGTGAAATCGAAACATCACTCCGACCGAAGATACTCACTGACTATATAGGACAGGAAAAAGCTAAGGAAAATCTCGAGATTTATATTAAAGCCGCCCGTGAAAGAGGGGAAAGTCTTGACCATGTACTTCTTTACGGCCCTCCCGGTCTCGGCAAAACAACACTTGCAGGTATTATTGCAAATGAAATGAATGTAAACTTCCGTGTTACATCGGGTCCTGCTATCGAAAAACCGGGTGATCTCGCAGCGCTTCTTACTAATCTTAATGAGGGTGACGTGCTTTTCATCGATGAAATTCACCGTCTCAACCGAAGTGTAGAAGAGGTTCTTTATCCTGCTATGGAGGATAATGCTCTCGATATCATTATCGGTAAAGGTCCTTCGGCACGCTCTATAAGACTTGATCTTCCGAAGTTTACTCTTGTAGGTGCCACTACCCGTGCAGGACAGCTGTCGGCACCGCTCAGAGACCGTTTCGGTGTCATACTCAGACTCGAACTGTACACTCCTGAAGAATTGGCGCAGATAGTAACACGAAGCGCCGGTATTCTCGGAATAGATATAGAAAAATACGGTGCACTTGAAATCGCTTCACGTTCGAGAGGTACTCCGCGTATTGCCAACCGTCTTCTTAAAAGAGCGAGAGACTTCGCTCAGGTTGTCGGTAACGGTATAATCGACGAAGAAAGCGCTGACCTTGCACTTGGTAAAATGGAAATTGACCATATTGGCCTTGACTCAATAGACCGTCTTCTCCTTACTACTATGATTAAAAATTACAGTGGTGGACCTGTGGGACTCGAAACTATAGCAGCTGCTATCGGTGAAGAAGCGATAACGATTGAAGATGTTTATGAGCCTTATCTTATGCAGATAGGCTTCCTCGGCAGAACACCGAGAGGCAGAATAGCTACAGCAGCGGCATACGAGCATCTGCAGCTTCCTATGCCTGGACAACAGAAATTATTTTAACGGAGAGAATAATCAGATATGAGATATACTAAAGATTGGGAAGATTATGAGCTTATTGACTGCTCGTCGGGAGAAAGACTGGAAAGATGGGGAGATATTATCCTCGTAAGACCTGATCCCCAGGTTATATGGAAAACACCTAAAACCAATCCTTTATGGAAAAAAGCCAATGCATATTATCACCGTTCCAAATCCGGTGGCGGTGCATGGGATGTAAGAAGTAAAATGCCGCCCTTCTGGAGCATTAATTATAAGGATTTAACCTTCAACATCAAGACAATGGGCTTCAAGCACACGGGTCTCTTCCCTGAGCAGGCAGTGAACTGGGATTATACCAGAGAAATTATCCGAAAGGCCGGCAGACCTGTTAAGGTGCTTAATCTTTTCGCTTACACAGGCGGTGCTACCATAGCACCCTTAAGTGAAAATGCACAGGTTGTCCATGTGGACGCTTCAAAGGGAATGGTAGCCTGGGCAAAGGAGAACGCAGTTTCCTCAGGTGTGGCTGACGGCAGTGTCAGATGGATTGTCGATGACTGTATTAAGTTTGTACAGAGAGAAATCCGCAGAGGAAATAAATATGACATTATCATTATGGACCCGCCTTCTTACGGCAGAGGCCCCGGCGGTGAAGTATGGAAATTAGAGGATGAGGTTTACGGATTCGTGGAGCTTTGCAGTGAGCTTTTATATGAAGATTCACTGATGATGCTTATTAACTCTTACACTACAGGGCTTTCATCTTCAGTTATGGAATACATTTTAGGTGCTGTCGTGAAAAAGAAATTCGGCGGCAAGATATCTTCTTCGGAAATCGGTCTTCCCGTTACGGAGACAGGTATGGTTCTTCCCTGCGGTGCTTCAGCTATATGGGAAAAATAAGAGGTTATTATTTAAGAGGTAACTATGAAAAGCTTTATTGAATTTGACGGTGTGACCTTTGCCTATGAGGAAAATGAAGAAAACCTTACGGCAGAAACCGTTATTGAAAATATGAATCTTAAAATCGAAAAGGGTGATTTTGTAGCCGTTTTAGGTCATAACGGCTGCGGAAAATCTACTCTTGCCAAGCTCTGTAATGCTATTTTAGTTCCTCAGCAGGGCAAGGTTTATGTCGACGGTATCGACACCGCCGACGAAGACAGACTTTATGATATAAGACAGAGAGTGGGTATGGTTTTCCAGAATCCCGACAATCAGATAGTGGCTACAATCGTAGAGGATGATGTGGCTTTCGGTCCTGAAAATCTCGGCATTGATCCTTCAGAGATAAGAAGAAGAGTCGATGAAGCTCTTAAGAATGTAGGTATGTATGAATTCCGTAGCTTTGAACCGCATAAGCTTTCAGGCGGGCAGAAGCAGAGAGTAGCTATAGCGGGAATCATTGCTATGAAGCCTGAGTGTATCGTTTTAGATGAACCTACGGCTATGCTTGACCCGAGAGGACGCCGTGAGGTTATGGACACTGTAAAGCGTCTGAATGAAGAATACGGTATAACCGTAATATTCATCACTCATTATATGGACGAGGCTGTAAAGGCAAACCGTGTCATTGTTATGGATAAGGGAAAAATCGTTCTCGACGGAAAGCCTAAAGATGTATTTGTAAACATTGACACTCTCAAGAGAATAGGGCTAGATGTTCCCGAAGCTACAGAGCTTACCCGTATGCTTATCGAAAAGGGAGTAAAACTGCCCGAAGATATACTTGATATTGACGAACTTTATTCTTATATAGTTAAACTCACGGAGGAAAAAAATTGAGCATTTCAATTTTAGAAACAAAAAATCTTACCCATGTTTATTCCAAGGGTACCACTTCTCAGGTTGATGCAATCAGAGATATAAGCCTTAAAATTGAAAAGGGCGAGCTTGTGGGCATTATCGGTCACACAGGCTCGGGAAAAAGCACCCTTATTCAGCATTTTAACGGTCTTCTGAAGGGAACATCGGGTACGGTTCTCCTCGACGGAAAAGATATCTGGGAGGATAAAAGTAAAATCCGTAATGTACGTTTTCGTGTGGGTATCTGCTTCCAGTATCCCGAATATCAGCTTTTCGAAGAGACTGTTTATAAAGATATAGCCTTCGGTCCCGGTAATATGAAGCTGGATGAGAAGGAAATCGACCGTAGAGTAAGAAATGTAATTAATTTCGTAGGACTTGATGAATCTTATCTCGAAAAATCACCCTTCGACCTTTCGGGCGGTGAAAAGAGAAGAGTAGCTATCGCAGGTGTTATGGCTATGGAGCCTGATGTTCTTATTTTAGATGAGCCCTGTGCAGGTCTTGACCCTAAAGGCAGGGATACGGTTCTTTCTCTTATCGGTGATTACAGAAGAAAGACAGGCAGTACAGTGCTTGTGGTTTCCCACAGTATGGAGGATATATCTAAAATAGCCACTAAGGTTCTCGTTATGAACGAGTCAAGACTCGCTTATTACGATACTGTGGACGGTGTTTTTTCACACAGCGAGGAGCTGAAGAATATGGGACTCAATATTCCTGTGATTACTTCTCTGTTTCTTAAGCTGAAGGAAAACGGATACGACGTAAACACAGATGTTTACACTCTCGAAAAAGCCTGTGATGAGCTTCTTTCACTGGTGAAAGGGGGTAGTGCTGAATGATTTCAGATATCACCATAGGACAGTATTACAGAGGTGATTCCTTCGTTCACAAAATGGATCCCCGTATAAAAATTCTCATAACCGTATTGTTTGTTGTGATGATTTTTATGTGTAAAAACTTTTATTCGCTTCTTCTGACGGGTGTTTTTCTTGTTGCTTCTATTCTTGCATCCAAGGTACCTTTCAGAATGTTCTTTAAAAGCCTTAAGCCTATTATACCTATAGTTCTTTTTACTGCGGTAATAAACATTTTCTATATCGGCGGCGGGAAAGAGCTTCTTTCGCTCGGATTTGTAACCGTTACGACAAAGGGTGTGTTTACGGCTATATTTATGGCGATAAGAATAGTTCTGCTTATTATGTCCAGCTCTATTCTTACCTATACCACAGTACCCACTATGCTCACCGACGCTATAGAAAAGCTTCTTTCACCTCTCAAGATCTTTCATATACAGGTGCATACCCTTGCTATGATGATGACTCTGGCTCTTCGGTTCATTCCTACTCTCATCGAGGAAATAGAGAGGATAATGAATGCTCAGAAGGCGAGAGGCGCAGATTTCGAAAACGGAAGCTTTACCGACAGAGCGAAGGCACTTGTGCCGGTGCTGATACCTCTTTTTGTTTCGGCTTTCAGAAGAGCCTACGAGCTTGCATTTGCTATGAACTGCAGATGCTATACGGGCGGAGCAGGAAGAACGAGAATGAAGCAGATGAAGCTTAAAATCTCTGATTTTGCGGCTTTTTCAGTATTTATTGCAGGTCTCATCGGTGTAATATTGATTAACAAATTTTTCGGTGTGGTAATTTAAAATGGAAAAGAATGTAAAGCTGCTGATAACCTATGACGGAACAGACTATCACGGATGGCAGATGCAGGAAAATGCCGTAACCGTGCAGGAATGTGTTACTCGAGCAGCTGAAAAAATATTTGCTCAGAAAATTTCAGTGAACGGATGTAGCCGTACTGACAGCGGTGTTCATGCTAATGAGTTCTGCTGCAATTTCCGATTTAACGGTGAAAGAGACGAAGAAAAAATTATTCTCGGTATGAACTCACAGCTTCCGGAGGATATAAGAGTTATCGGATGCGAATATGCTGATATTGATTTTCATGCACGCTTTGACTGTAAGGGGAAGGAATATATTTATAAAGTGTGGAACGGAAAAAGGGGTAATCCTTTTATGAACAGGTATTCGCTTTTTTATCCGTATAACCTTGACGAAAAACTCCTCGACAGTCAGGCTAAGGATTTCATCGGAACTTATGATTTCGCAGCCTTCTGTGCGGCAGGAAGTGTAGTTAAGGATACTGTGAGGACAGTAAAAGATTTCTCTGTAAAGAGAGAAGGGGATCTCGTCATTTTCTCTGTTACGGGTGACGGATTTCTTTATAATATGGTACGTATTATGGTGGGTACGCTTCTTTATATTGATAACGGGAAAATAGAAAAAAACACTATTCCCGATATAATTCTTTCTAAAGACAGAGTCAGAGCCGGGATAACTGTTAGACCGGAAGGTCTTTATCTTAATAAGGTGTTTTATTGATGCAGGAGAAAAAATATGAACAGACCTAATCAAAGAGGACGGGCAAAACCGCATACTCAGAAAAAGAAAAAAAATAAGAATAAACAGGGCGGTAAATATATTCTTGTAGGAGCTGTGGTTCTTACCGCAGTGATAATCATACTGGGAGCTATCGTCTTTTCTTCGGATAAAGTAATTTCCGATGACAGTGTTTCATCGGAAAACAGTGAGCTGTTATCTACTGTCAGTGAAAATGAAATGGGTTTTCCTGTCACTTTTTCGAATAATGATATTCTCAGAGTAGAGTCGTTTTCTTCACGTATTTTCGTGCTTAGCAAGAAGCTTCTTACCTGTGTTTCCGACAGAGGAACGGTGAAATTCAATCATATTTTTACTTTTACTAATCCGGAAATGACAGTAAGTGAAAATTACGGACTGGTTTACGACAGAGCTTCCTCACGATATCTTATCTTTAACGAAAAAGGTATTATTTTCGAGGGGGAAACAGAGAACAAAAAGCACATCATAACAGCTAAAATAAATAACAGAGGTGATGTTGTCTTAGTCACAAAAAGTGATGATTCGGCATGCAGAGTGTCTCTTATTGATAAAAAGGGAAAGGTTCTTTATATATGGGCCTGTGCTGAGGAGTACGGAGTCTGCGTTGATTTATCGGAGGATAGCAGAGAGATTCTCTGCGGTACAATCGGTTCGGAAAACGGAGCCGTATATTCTAAGCTGTATCTTCTCGAAACATATTCTGAGAGTGATGTAAAAGAAATGACAGTAAAGGATAATGCCGTGGTCGATGTCAGACTTATGGGAAGAAAGGCTATCGCTACATGTAATAACTCCAGAGTGGTTTTCAATGTCAGAAACAGCGGAATCACTGAAGAGGCTGCTTTATATCCCGCTAAAATCGCTTCTTTTTCAGCTGATAAGAGCGGAAATACTGCAGTAGTTACCGGTAAGGTCGGTTCATTCGGAACTAATGAAATAACAGTCTATAATAAAAATAACGAAATTACTTATGTAGGTTTCACCGACGAGGAAATCGTCGATGTTATCTGCCGCGGTAAAAGAGTTTATCTTCTTACCGATACGGCAATATATGAATCCTCAGCCGACGGCACTTTTGAAGCGGTCGGAACCAAGGAAATTTCAGGTGAAGGGATGGTGATCTGCAAAAGCAGGTTGTACTATTATTCAACAGGTCATATTGACATAAACAGTTAATAATACTATTGTTAATTTAAACTTAATGTGATACAATAGCAGAAAATCTTCTTCAGGAGGTATTTAATGACATACATAGTTGATATAATTATTATTGCGGTCTTTCTGATTACAGTTCTCGTTTCCTATAAAAAGGGATTTTTCAGAAGCCTCTTTGATCTTATCGGAACCCTTGTTTCTGTTCTTGCTGCAAGAATAGTTTCTTCGTCTCTGGCTCCTCAGGGATTTGAGATGTTGATTAAAGAGCCGGCAAGAGCAACTCTTACCAACACACTCGGAACAGCGGGAACTACAGATTACGGTGCACAGGTGGAAAGTGCCATAAATTCTATTCCCGATTCCTTCAGCGGAATAATGAATCTTATCGGTATTGACAAGCAGGCAATACTCGACAAGGTTTCATCTTCTGAGATAGCGCAGGGTAATCTTGTGGACAATATTATGGAAAATATTATTACTCCCGTAGGAACTGCCGTTATTCAGTTTGTGCTCTTTGTAATTCTCGCTGTAGTCTTTACTATCGGTCTCAAGATAGTAGTAAGACTTCTCGATTTCATCATTAAAAAGCTTCCCGTGGTAAAGAGTCTTAATAAAGGCATGGGTGTAGCTATCGGTGTTCTCAGAGGTCTTCTTACGGCAATTATCGTTTCTATGCTTATCGGTACAGTGGTAAGCTTTATCGGAAACGAAGAAATAATTGAAACAGTAAATAATTCCGTTATCGTTTCGGCAGTACAAAATCTTATGTCGTCTCTCAGCGGTGCAGTATTAAAATAATAAAGTGAGGTAAAATAAAATGAAAGATTTATTTAAAGGCAGCTTAACTATTCCTAATTTCTTATCGCTTACACGAATTATACTTACTCCTGTAATTGCATATCTTTTCATAAACGATATGAAGATTGCAGCAGTGCTTATTCTTGCCGTTTCCGCTCTTACAGATACCTTTGACGGTCAGATAGCCAGAAAATTCAATCAGGTAAGTGCACTCGGAAAAATTCTTGACCCCGTAGCCGATAAGGTTCAGCAGATCACTATAGCAGTTATACTTCTTATCGAATTCCATAACGCTACAGATCCTTTTATGAAGGCTTTTGGTTATGTTTTCGTTGTTTTCCTTGCTAAGGAAGCTATTATGCTCATCGGCGGTCTCGTTATGCTTCTTTTCGGTATCAGACCCGGTGCTGCAGAAATTTTCGGTAAATTAGCTACACTCTGCTTCTACACAGGTATGGTAGTTATACTCCTTTTCGGTCCCGAAATAGGTGCATTCAGTCAGTATTTCGTACTTCCTAATGTTATAACAGGTGCTATTATCGTAATCTGTGCTATTATGACAATCGTCGCTTTCGCAAGCTATATGCCTGAAACCTTCAGACAGTTCAAGGAAAGATTTTCTAAAGAAAACAAGGCATAATCAAGGCAAATACTCAAGAAAGGATAGACTGTTTCTACAGTCTTATGGCATTTATAAATGAAAAAGGTAACATGCAGCAGATGTAAAAAGCGTCCTGCAGTCATATTTATTTCTAAAATTATCGACGGAAAAACTGTGCCCGAAGGACTTTGTCTTAACTGTGCGATGGAAATGAACATCGGTCCCATCAAGCAGATGATGGAGAGCATGGGAATTACGGAGGAAGATGTGGATTCCATCAGCGAGCAGTTTTCCAGTATGTTTCCCGATACTGATGAGGACGGTGGCTTCGAAGCGGGCGGATCTCCGACGATGCCCTTTATGCAGGGCCTTTTCGGTGACCTCGCAAACAGTCTTACCGTGAAAAACGAGGGCGAAAATCTTCCTAAATCTTCAGCTGCTCCCGCCGAGCAGAAGGGGACAGGCAAAAAGAGAAACAGACACAAGGAGAAAAAGCGTAAGTTCCTTTCTCTTTACTGTACCGATCTTACGGAAAAAGCAAAGAGCGGCAAAATAGACAATATTATAGGAAGAGATAAAGAAATCGAAAGAGTTGTGCAGATTCTCTGCAGACGCTCTAAAAATAATCCTTGTCTCATCGGTGAACCCGGTGTAGGTAAAACTGCTATTGCTGAAGCTCTTGCGCAGAAAATCGCTGAAGGTAAGGTTCCTGCTAAGCTTGCTGACAAGGAGATTCATCTTCTTGACCTTACTGCACTTGTAGCAGGTACACAGTTCAGAGGTCAGTTTGAAAGCCGTATCAAAAATCTCGTTGACGAGGTAAAATATAACGGAAACATCATTCTTTTCATTGACGAGGTTCATAATCTCGTAGGTACAGGTGATGCAGAAGGCTCAATGAATGCCGCTAACATTCTCAAACCTGCACTTTCCAGAGGTGAAATTCAGGTAGTTGGTGCTACCACCTTCACTGAATACAGAAAGAACATAGAAAAGGATGCTGCACTTGAGAGACGTTTCCAGCCTGTGAAAATCGATGAGCCGTCCATTGAGGATGCTACAGCGATTCTTTTGGGCATCAAAAAATACTACGAAGGTTATCACAGAGTAAGAATTTCTGATGATTTGGTTAAAAAAGCAGTAGTTCTTTCGGAAAGATATATTACTGACAGATTCCTTCCCGACAAGGCTATCGATCTTCTTGATGAAGCATGCACCTGTGCTAATCTTCGCAACAAGGCAATCAGTGACCTGGAAATAAGTGAAAGAAAACTCACAGAGCTTAAAGAAGACGAAGAAGATCTTATGAATGATTCCGAAGCTATGGATTATGAAGCTATAGCTAAAATCAAGGCAGAAATCGTAAAGTGTGAGAGTGATATGTCTTCTCTTACCGATGCTGCTAACGATAATGCGGTTACTGAAACAGACATAGCTAAGGTGATAGAACTGTGGACAGGTGTTCCTTCCTCGAAAATAATTGAAAGTGATCTTAAAAAGCTTTCGGGTCTTGAAAGTAAACTCAGAAGCAAGGTTATCGGACAGGATGATGCCATAAAAGCTGTTGCTGCTGCTATCAAGCGTAACAGAGTACAGATAAGCCCTCGCAGAAGACCTGCATCCTTTATATTCGTAGGACCTACAGGTGTAGGTAAAACCGAGCTGGTAAAACAGCTTTCTACTGAGCTATTCTCCACACCTGAAACACTCATCAGACTCGATATGAGTGAGTTTATGGAAAAGCACAGTGTTTCCCGTATTATCGGTTCACCTCCGGGTTATGTAGGTTATGACGAGGCAGGACAGCTTACTGAGAAGGTCAGAAGAAAGCCTTACAGTGTTATTCTCTTCGACGAAATAGAAAAGGCACATCCCGACGTAATGAACATCCTTCTTCAGATTCTTGACGAAGGCAGAATCACTGATGCACAGGGCAGAACCGTTAACTTCGAAAATACGGTTATCATTATGACCTCCAATGCAGGAAGTGAGAAAAAGGGCGGTTCTATCGGCTTCGGTAAGGATAAGGGCGAAGCCACCATAGAAAAGGTGATGAAGGCTCTTTCTGATTTCCTTCGTCCTGAATTCATCGGAAGAGTAGATGAGGTGGCTGTATTCAATTCGCTTACTGTAGAGGATTATAAGAAAATTTCAGATCTTCTTCTCGGTGAACTCAAGGATTCTCTGAAAGAAAAGGCAATCGACTTTAAGTGGACCGCTGATGTAAATGATTATCTCGCAGAAAAATCTGAAGGCGGATCAAGAGGCGCCAGAGATTTGCGTAATCTTATCCGTAAAGAGATAGAGGACAGCATCGCAGACATTATTATAGATAATGCGGATTCTCCTGTCAGCGCTATTGCTGCTGAGGTTAAGGACGGCAAGATATCACTTTCACACATCTGAGTGAAAAAATTCATTTAATTTTCAAAAAACACTTGACAATGCAGCGTTGATTGTATATAATAGTCAACGTTGCATCGGTTCGCGGGTGTAGTTCAATGGTAGAATCCCAGCCTTCCAAGCTGGTCGTGTGGGTTCGATTCCCATCACCCGCTCCATTTTTTCAGCAATTTAATTGAATATGCGCTTGTAGCTCAGTTGGATAGAGCAACTGCCTTCTAAGCAGTAGGTCAGGGGTTCGAGCCCCTTCAAGCGCGCCAGTAAGTGGTGGATATAGCTCAGTTGGTTAGAGCGCCAGGTTGTGGCCCTGGAGGTCGTCGGTTCGACTCCGATTATCCACCCCATTTTTATTTATAGGGATGTCGTCAAGCGGTAAGACACAACACTTTGACTGTTGCATTCGTAGGTTCGAATCCTGCCATCCCTGCCAAACGAAAATCCGTTCACGAAGTGGGCGGATTTTTCGTTTGTGTTTTTCATTTTAAGGCTCTATAATAAATGTTGGGGTAACCAATGGAGCCTACGAAAAAATAAAATAAAAAAGTAGAGCATAATTGGTAAAAATCCGTTAAAATGGAATTGTCCAGAAACCATGAACGGAGGAACCAATATGCTCTACACT
>JAZLAJ010000013.1:0-12545 GCA_045613145.1 Acutalibacteraceae bacterium | reverse complement strand
TACGAAACGCTCTGCAAGGGGCACACCGTGGCAGGTGTGCAGACAACCGGTCAGATTTTATCTTTACAGAAAAGTTTTCGTTAACCCCTATTACTTTTATGTTGGTGGAGGTTTTAGGGGTCACTGACCGTAGAACTTATCTGAAAAGATGACAGAGCGGGAAGCGACTGTCGGACTGACGGTACTTAAGGAGTCGAAGTGTGTGGTGACGTCAGGCACCACAGGGTAGACAAAATATCTGTGCGTTGAGGGAACGACGGCAGCGATTTTCCTGTACTGCTTTCAGTAAAAGCACTCTGTACGCTCACTCTTTCGGCAAGGCTGAGCATAGAACTATAGATAACGGTAGACTTAAAAGGCTGTTTTTTTTATTTACGGCAGACTGAGGGTGAATTGTAAAAGAAAGTAATCTCTTCTTCCGTTATCGTGTTCGGATTGGCTTCGCTGAAAAAGCGCTTTTGGTTACTTTTGGCAAGGACAAAAGTAACTCTGCGAAGCTATGCCGACTAACGATTTCATTGAAACGAAAAAACCTCTCAGTCACTTCGTGACAGCTCTCCTGAAAGGAGAGCCTTCGTCTACTTCCTTTGAAAGAGAAGCGCTTCGGTGGCGATGCAGCTCGAGCGGATGACGATTAACTGTTTCCTTGAAACGTAAAAACCTATCAGTCACTTCGTGACAGCTCTCCTGAAAGGAGAGCCTTCGTCTACCTTCTTTGAAAGAGACGCGCTTCGGTGACGATGCAGCTCGAGCGGATGACGATTAAATGTTTCCTTGAAACAAATCACTTTAACCGCACACGGAACGGTCAGGAGCGTTTTCTGAAGTGCTTATCTTTCTGAAAGCATCACCCGACTCTTTTTATTTGTATTTGTTTTACCTTCCGCAGTTGACACTTCTTATATTCTATGTTATAATCTTACACTGTATAAAAATATAAATTTCACTTTGTGATTTAATGAAAAGGAGTTATCCTGTAATGGCTATCAATGAAAATTTCAGAAGTATTCTTGACGGAATCGGTCAGGAGCTTACAAATCTCGGCTTCAGCGCATACAAAAACGAAAACGGTGAATTTATTACCGAAGCTGACGAAAAAATCACTGCAAGATACACCGGTGAAAAGGGCGTTATTGCCGTAAGCTACGAGGACGGCAAGGTTATTCTCTATTCCGGTGAGGATACCGAAATGCCCGAAGAAACACCTAAAAAGCTTTCTGCTTCTCTTCTGGATGAAAATGCAGACAGCAGAGATGTAAAATATGTGGTAAATGAGCTTAATGACACTCTTCACAGCAAATATGCAAAGAAGACCGTTGCTCCCAAAAAATCAGTTCAGCAGAAGGCGGCTCAGACCGTTTCCAAGGCAGCGGTTAAGCACGGCTCCTTCTATGACCCGAACACACTCGCAAGCAAGCTTTGCCTTGTTTTCCCCGAGCTTCGTCCCTACTATAAGGATAATCTTGCCGTATACGGTGAATTCCTGGCT
This sequence comes from Acutalibacteraceae bacterium, assembly GCA_045613145.1. Lineage (GTDB taxonomy): Bacteria > Bacillota > Clostridia > Oscillospirales > Acutalibacteraceae > UBA6857. The sequence goes on along the minus strand of JAZLAJ010000013.1, from coordinate 11,056 downwards.
GAAAAGTTCTTCGATGATTACGGCACAGCCAAGGTAATCGAAGCTATCAAGGCAAACGATCCTCAGACAATGAAAAAGCTTTTCCAGATTCTCAACGAAATTTATGAGGACGGAACAAGTGAGGTTCAGGATGTCATCGCCGTAACTATTCTCGGCGCACTTAATAATGATCAGATTCTTCTTGCCCGTTGTGTGGACTATATGAGCGCTACCATGGCTCCTCCCGTAATCGAGGTTAATAAGCTTCTCGCTAAATCAAAGAAGGCAAGAAAGCTTCTCGAGAATCCTCCCGCATATAAGCCTAAAAAGGAAAAGAAGCCCGGTATGTTTGCACAGGCTATGGCACAGAGCGGCGGCGGTATGCCTCCGGCAATGTAATCAATGCAGAATGCAAAATGCAAAATGGCGGGTCACTTCGTTCCGAATTATATCCGTGTAAGGTTATTTTAAAATATACCTTTATACCGCCAAACTGCCTTGTACAACTAAAAAACATAATTTATATAATCTACTCTTTACCTTTTACTCCGCACTTTCTTCTGCGGAGATAACTTAAAATATTATATCGTGGTAAATCCGCGACCGCAATTTTGCATTTTGCATTTTGCATTCTGCATTTGCTTTGGTCCGCGACCACAATTCTATATTTACCGAAAGGAGTCTCGATTATGTTTTTAGACCCGATTCTTAAGCTTTTCTGGAAAAACACCGAGAGAATGGATAATAAGAGAATAGCTACTCTTCATTTCCCTGAGGGTGTTCACGAAAGCAATAATCACGCTTATCTTCCCGACGGACATAAGCATCATCTTCTCGATGTATACTATCCTGAAAATACCGAGGGAAAGCTTCCTGTCATTATCGACGTTCACGGCGGCGGATGGATGTACGGCGACAAGGAGCTTAATAAAAACTACTGTCTTACTCTGGCAAAAAGAGGTAATGTGGTATTCAATATGAGCTACCGCCTTTATCCCGAGGTGACTGTGGATGAACAGCTCCGTGATGTGGCAGCGGCACTTAAGTGGATAAATGATAATCTTGACCGTTTTCCCTGTGACAGAAACAGCATCTGTATTACGGGAGACTCTGCAGGCGGTATGCTTGCGATGTTTACTGCTATGCTCTCACAGAGTGAAAAAATGAGAGAGCTTTTCGATGTTCCCGATTTCTCTCTTAAGTTCGATGCCGTAGGTCTTACCTCAGCTATGGGGTATATGGATGACGGTTCTCCTGTTTCGTTCTATACGAGAATAATGCTCGGTAAGGACTACAAGAGTAAAAAATGGGCACCCTATGTAAATATTGACAAGGTTCTCGAGCTCGGTGAAATGATACCTGCCTTTATGGTTACCTCCACAGGTGACACCCTGGCATTAAAGCAGGTCCTTCGTACTGCTGAGGACTTTAAAAAAAAGGGCATAGAAACCGAGCTGATGAATTTCGGTGAGCATCAGGGCAAGACTCTTCCGCACGTATTTTCTATTCTTTATCCCGAGTCGGAGCCGTCAGCGGAAAACATAGATGCTATGCTCGCATTCTTTAAAAAGCACAGCAAAAATCAATGCGCAATTGCGGATAAGATTTCGGAAATCAACGAATGATATTCCGCTGAATTAACGGAATGTATTATGTAGGGACACAGCTTTCTGTGCCTGAGAAATTGAAAAACGCATATAATAAATAAGAGGGCTGACATCAGCCCTTTTTTGATGAATATTTTTAAATGAACGAAGGAGGATAAAATGAAGCTTCTTTTGGATTTATTTTACATTTTCGCCCGTATCGGAGGCTTTACCTTCGGCGGCGGCTATGCTATGCTTCCGATGCTTCAGAAGGAAGTGGTGGAAAAGCGCAAGTGGGCTACACAGGATGAGCTGATGGATTATTATGCCATCGGTCAGTGTACACCCGGTATTATAGCCGTTAATGTGGCTACCTTTATCGGCACGAAGCTTAAGGGCTTCTGGGGTGCATTTTTTGCCACTATGGGCGTAATAACTCCTTCTATAATTATAATTATGATTATCGCCGCCTTTATCAGCGGTTTTCAGGACATCGAGGCAGTTACCCACGCCTTTAACGGCATAAGAGCCGCAGTGGTTGCGCTCATTCTCTCTTCCGTAATCAAGCTTTCCAAAAAAAGCATTGTAGACAGGATAACCACGGTTATTTTCGTTCTTGTGGCTCTTCTGTCCTTCTTTACGGATATTTCTCCCGTGCTTTTTATCATCGCTGTGGCATTTATCTCTCTTGCCGTAAATATGATTAAGGCTAAGAAAATGAAGGGAGGGGAAGAAAAATGATTTTCCTTGAACTCTTTTTCCGTTTCTTCTTTGTAGGCCTTTTCTCCGTCGGCGGAGGTCTGGCGACTCTGCCCTTCCTTACGGATATGGGTGAGGTGACAGGCTGGTTCACTCAGACGGACATTTCGAATATGATAGCTATTTCCGAATCAACTCCCGGACCCATCGGCATAAATATGGCGACCTATGTAGGGTTTCAGATGGGCGAAGGCTTCGGTGGCTTAGCGGGCGGATTTTTCGGTGCGCTGGTAGCACCTCTCGGTCTTACTGCTCCTGCACTTATCGTGGTTCTGGCCATTTCGAAGGTGCTTCTTAAATTCCGCTCCTCGAAATATGTGGAGTGGGTTTTCTACGGTCTTCGCGCCGCTTCTCTCGGACTTATTGCTTCTGCCTGTCTCGGTGTGGCAAAAATAGCCTTTTTCTCTGCGGATGCCTTTTCACAGGGTGCAGATTTCTTCGCAGCAGTGGATTATAAGAGCATTATCCTTTCGGTGCTGATTTTCTTCGGTGTCACGAAGCTTAAAAAGGTGCATCCGATCGTGTTCATACTTATTGCGGCAGTGGTGGGGATAGTGCTTAAGTTTTAATTCGCAATGCGCAATTCACAATTCACAATCGCGGGAAAGTTAAAGTAAGAGCAACTATCTTTGTGACAGTTGCTCTTTATTGTTTTCGTTTCAAGGAAACTATTGCTCGCTGTAGCTTCGCAGAGCTATTTTTGTACATTAACCCGTAGGGGCGACCATCGGTCGTCTGCTTCTACGATGCGGTTTATGATTTTCGTTTCAAGGAAACATTTAATCGTCATCCGCTCGAGCCGCGGAGGCTTTTACTTTGGCACAGGCGAGCGCCAAAGTAAACAAAGCGCCCATTTTTCGGTAGAATTAATCCGAACACGATAACGGAAGAAGAGATACCTTTCTTTTGCAGTTCACCCTTAGTCTGCCACTCATAAAGAAACAACCTTTTAAGTCTACCGTTATCTATAGTTCTATGCTCAGCCTTACCGAAAGAGTGAGCGTACAGAGTGCTTTTACTGAAAGTATAACAATGAAATCGCTGCCGTCTCTCCCTCAACGCACAGATATTTTGTCTACCCTGTGGTGTCTGACGCCACCACACGCTTCGTCTCCTTAAGCACCGTCAGTCCGACAGTCGCTTCCCGCTCTGTCAACTTTTCAGATAAGTTCTACGGTCAGTGAGCCTTTAAACTTATAGCAACATAAAAGTAATAAGGGTTAGCAATAACCTTTCAGTAGAGATAAAACCTTATCGGTTGTCTGCACACCTGCCACGGTGTGCCCCCTTGCAGAGCGTTTCGTAAGGAGGTACTGAAAGGTTAAAAAGCAGAAACACTGCTTAAGAAGGCAAGTAAATGAAACATAAACTTTACTGTAGAACGGCAATTACCTGTCTGCGACCCTGCCACGGGTCGCACCCCAAGGGAAAGTATTTGTTTTTGAACTCTTACTGAAAAACTAAATGTTGCTGTTTCCCTATACTTAACTGAACAGCACTCTCTTTTCCCGCTAAAAAAAGAGGGGCTTTGCTTACTTTGCCGCCTCCGGAGCAAAGTAAGAGCCCCCGCGGCTCGAGCGGATGACGATTAAATGTTTTATTGAAACGAAGAAACCTCTCAGTCACTTCGTGACAGCTCTCCTGAAAGGAGAGCCTTCGTCTACCTCCTTTGAAAGAGATGCGCTTCGGTGACGATGCAGCTCGAGCGGATGACGACTAACACCTTCCTTGAAACGAATAAAATGAAAATATGTTTTATTCGTTTCACAAAACCTTCCACGCGATTCCGAATTCCGAATTTACTTCTTCCTCCTCATCCTCCTGGTTCTGTTTATGTGCCTTTCGAAATCTCCGTTTTCTATCAGCTCTGCCAGAACATACTGCTCGAAAACAGGCACGGTGCAGGAGTAAAATCCGAGCTTTTCCTCGAAATATTTCATCATTTTTTCGGGAAGTATCATATATCCCACACGCATTGACGGAGCGACTGTTCTGGAAAAGGTGTTGAGATAAATCACACAACCCTCTTTGTCCAGAGAAAATACAGTATCCTCGTGCTTGGTGGAGACGGTAAGCTCCGAATCGTAGTTATCCTCGATGATAACTGCATTTCTTGCCTTCGCCCAGGAGAGATATTCCATTCTCTTCGATGCTGTGGCGGTAATTCCGCTGGGATAACTGTTAAAGGGTGTTATGTGAAGAACATCAGCATCGGTTTTTTCCAGCTCCTCGGTTTTTATTCCGTCTCTTCCCATTTTGAGCATACGGCAGCTTACCTGACAGGCTGAGTAAACCTTGCGTATTTTGTCGTAGGAAGGGTTTTCTACGGCGAAGATTTTATCCTTGCCTAAAAGCATAACTGTAAGGCTGTAAAGATATTCTGCGCCTGAGCCGATGATTATCTGTTCGGGCTTTGCATTTATTCCGATGTTCCGTGAGAGGTATTCGGAAATTGCTTTTCTGAGCTGACTGCAGCCAAGATTGGGAGATTTGATGAGAATCTGTTCACCGTAGACGGAAAGGACCTTTCTCATGGTTTTTGACAGAACAGAAAAGGGAAAATCCGAGGCTGTGCCGTGAAGATTTTCCTTTACAGCTGTTATGCTTTCAGTCTTTTCGTTAGGAGAAAGAAAATCCTTTTCCCTGTATATTACGAAATAGCCCCTTCTTTCTCTGGCTTCCGTGTAGCCTTCGTCACAGAGAAGAGAATAGCTGTGCTCGACGGTGATGACGCTGACCCCCGCTTCCTCGGCTAAAAGTCTTTTCGAAGGCAGGCGTGAGCCGTATTTATAATTTCCGTCGGTGATGTCCTGTCTTATCTGACGGTAAAGCTGGATATATGCTTTTTCTTTTGATTTGGTATCTATTCTGTATTTCATTAAATAATTCCGCCTTTTTTAGCGCTTTCAGAAAGTGTCTGAAAATCAGAAAGAAAGTGAATTCTTTTACCCTCGTCGTTGATTATTTCTTCAGGATGATAGGTTGCAAGGAAGAAAAGCTTACCTTTTTTAATGAATTTACCGTGGTCTTTTCTCAGCTCGAAAGAAGGATCTATCATCTTTTCAGCCGCTTTCTCACCGAGACATACGATGATTTTAGGCTTTATGAAGCGCACCTGGTTTCTCAGATGCTCCATACAGCTGTCATAATGGCTGTCATCGGGTATTTCACCGTCGGCAGGACGGCACTTTAAAATACACGTAAGGAAGATTTTCTCTTCAGCTATATCACACAGGCTGAGAAATTTGCGGAAGATTTCTCCGTCCTTTCCTGTAAAAGGAACACCCTTGAGATCATCCTCGCCCCGTGGAAAATCGCTTACGAAAAGAATGTCTGCTCTTTCATTCCCTTCACCAAAGACTATGTTGAGCCTTTCTTCAAAGAAGGAGCATTTTTTACAGAGAGTACATTCATCCTTTATATTTTCAAATTCGGCAGAGTACATATTTTATCTCTCCTTAAGTTTTTCTGCTTTTATTTTAGCACAAAAATAAAAAAAGTACAGTATGAATGTTGAAATTCGGAAAAATATGTTGTAGAATAGGAAGGGTAAAAATAAAACAAGTAAATTTCGGAGGAATAAAAAATGAACAGACCTGTTTTAATCGAAACATCAGCCAGACACGCTCACGTAAGCCGCAGAGTGCTTGACATTCTTTTCGGCGAAGGTTATGAGCTTACTAAGAAAAAGGATCTTTCTCAGCCCGGTCAGTATGCATGTGAGGAAAGAATCCAGGTTATCGGACCCAAGGGCAGCTTCCCCGGCGTATCTATCCTCGGACCCGTTCGTCCCGAAACACAGGTAGAGCTTTCAGCCGGCGATGCAAGAAGCATCGGTGTAAAGGCTCCCATCCGTGAAAGCGGCGACCTCGAAGGCAGCGGTGGCTGCAAAATCGTAGGTCCTAAGGGCGAAGTAGAGCTTAAGGACGGTGTTATCATCGCTAAGAGACACATCCATATGACTCCCGAAGATGCAGAGAAGTACGGCCTTGTTGACAAGCAGATCGTTTCCGTTAAGGCTGACACCGACGGCAGAAGCCTTATTTTCGGTGATGTTATCGTAAGAGTTAATCCCGCTTATGCACTCGCTATGCACATCGACACCGACGAAAGCAACGCAGCATCCTGCGTACCCGGTATGATGGGCGATATTATCTGATTAAGGTAAATGAATAAGAGTAAAGGCTTTTTGGAATTTCCATTAAGCCTTTATTAAATGCAGAATGCAAAATGCAAAATGCAAAATTTCGGTTGCGAATCTACCACGGTATAATATTTTGAGTCGTTTCCGCAGAGGAAAGTACGAAGTAAAAAGTAAAGAGCAAATTATATGTGGGATGTCGAGGTCGCCCTCCCCCTACATAACTCCATAAAATCGGCGGTGTAAAGGTAAATTAATATTATAATTTTACACGGATATAATTTGGAACGAAGTGACCCTTAATTCCGAATTCCGCATTTTGCATTCCGAATTTATCACAAACCCGCAACCACAATTCTGCATTTACTATGGCGGCCACATTTCCGCTAAATAAAGGAGAAAACTATGAACCACTTTTTTGCCATGCACTCACGAATGAAGTACATTAACCGCTGGGCGCTGATGCGTAACACCTGCAGTGAGAACATCGGTGAGCACAGTAACGATGTATCTGCCATAGCACACGCCTTAGCCGTGATAAGAAATGTCCGTTACGGCGGAAAGCTCAACTGTGAAAGAGCAGCATTTTTAGGTCTTTACCATGATATGCCTGAAATAATTACAGGAGATATGCCTACCCCTGTCAAATACCACAGTAAGGATATGCGTAAGGCCTTCGCTGAGGTGGAGAATATGGCCAGTGAAAAGCTTTTGTCTATGCTTCCCGAGGATATGAGAGCTTACTATGAAAGTGCCTTTTTCCCCGTGGAGGGTGATGAATACCTTTGGAAAATAGTCAAGGCAGCTGATAAAATTTCTGCTCTTATCAAATGTATAGAGGAGGAAAAGGCGGGGAATAAAGAGTTCAGCAAAGCCTTTGAAAGTACGAAAAAGTCGGTCGAAGAGATGGATATGCCTGAATGTGATGATTTTCTCCGTGACTTTTTACCGAGCTTTTATCTCAGCCTTGATGAACAGAATGTGTAAAATCACAGTTGACAAAATTTTCCTTATGTGCTAATATAATAGCAAGAGAAAACCTTTACAAATAAAGGGGAGTAGCTCTCGCTGTAAATCAACACACGCCTTCAGGCTGGTTTACAGGCCGGGTAAATCTTGGTAGCAAGACCTTTGGCAGTTCCGCGCGGTGCTGTTAAAGGTCTTTTCTGTTAAATATCTTTTATTCTGTCAAAAATAATGGCAGAAAATTCAGTAAGGAAGGAAATGACTCTATGAAACATTATCTTCATTCGGCAGAGGAAGTATTCGCTGAAATTAAATCTTCAGCAGCAGGTCTTACTTCAGCCGAAGCACAGGCACGTCTCGAGCGGGACGGTAAAAACAAGCTCAATGAAGCAAAGAAAAAATCAACCTTTGCACGCTTTATGGATCAGCTCAAGGACCCTATGATTATCATTCTTATCGTGGCGGCTGTAATTTCTGCCGTGACAGGTGTTATCGAGGGTATGCAGAGCGGACACATGGAGTTCCCCACTGACGTTATCATCATTCTCTTCGTTGTCGTGCTGAATGCGGTTCTCGGTGTAGTTCAGGAAAGCAAGGCTGAGGCGGCTATCGAAGCACTTCAGGAAATGGCGGCGGCTACCTCGAAGGTAGTAAGAGACGGTAAGCTCTGCCATGTAAAGAGTGAAGAGCTGGTGGTTGGTGACATTATCCATCTCGAAGCCGGTGATGCCATACCCGCTGACGCACGAATCATCGAATGTGCTACGATGCAGGTAGAAGAGGCTTCACTTACAGGTGAAAGTGTTCCCGTAAACAAAAAGGTAGAGGCTCTTACTGCTGCTGAAAACGGTGATGTTCCACTCGGTGACAGAAAGAATATGGTTTATATGGGCTCTAACGTGGTTTACGGCAGAGGCGTGGCAGTAGTCACAGGCACAGGTATGAACACCGAAATGGGCAAGATAGCCGGTGCTATCGAAGCTGCACAGGAGGGTCAGACCCCCTTACAGATTAAGCTTGCACAGCTTAGTAAGACTCTTTCTTTCCTCGTTATCGGCATTTGTATTTTCATTTTCGCCTTCACTATTATCACAAGCAAGGAAGGCTTCTCACTCGGTATGGCACTTGACACCTTTATGGTAGCTATTTCTCTTGCCGTAGCAGCTATTCCTGAGGGACTTGCAGCGGTGGTTACCATTCTTCTTTCTATGGGTGTTACGAAAATGTCTAAGAATAATGCCATCATCCGTAAGCTTACAGCCGTAGAAACCTTAGGCTGCGCTCAGATTATCTGCTCAGACAAGACAGGTACTCTCACTCAGAATAAAATGACAGTAGTGGAAACCTTCTGCGATAATGAAGAGCTTTTTGCTACAGGTATGGCTCTGTGTACCGACGCAGAGGTAGAGGGTGAAAATGTTATCGGTGAGCCTACCGAAGCTGCTCTCGTTTACCACGCACTTAAGAATAATCTCAATAAAAATGACCTTAAGGCAAAATATCCCCGTGTGGCTGAGGTTCCCTTCGATTCATCGAGAAAGATGATGACCACCGTCAACACCTTCGGTGAAAGCTACTATCAGTTCACCAAGGGTGCTCCCGACGTAGTTTTAGGCAGATGTAAGACAGCTATCATCGGCGGTAAGGAAGTTCCTATGACCGACGAGGTGAGAGCAGTTATCGCCGCTAAGAATAAGGAAATGGCAGACAAGGCTCTTCGTGTTCTCGCACTTTCGATGAAGGTTCTTTCATCCGTACCTGCAGAAGAAACGAGTGAAGCACTCGAAAATGATCTCGTTTTCGTAGGTCTCTGCGGTATGATTGACCCTGTCCGTCCTGAAGTTAAGCTCGCTATCGACGAATGTAAGAGTGCAGGTATCACTGCTATTATGATTACCGGTGACCATAAGGACACAGCTGTAGCTATCGCAAAGGAGCTCGGTATCATTCAGTCAGCAGACGAAGCTATCACAGGTGCAGAGCTTGACACCATCAGTGATGAAGATTTCAAGGAAAAAGTAAAGCAGTATCACGTTTATGCACGTGTACAGCCTGAGCATAAGGTAAGAATAGTCAATGCCTGGAGAGACAACGGAATGGTAACGGCTATGACAGGTGACGGTGTAAACGATGCACCCTCCATCAAGAGTGCTGACATCGGCGTAGGTATGGGTATCACCGGCACAGACGTTACGAAGAATGTAGCTGATATGGTTCTGGCTGACGATAACTTTGCTACCATCGTAGCTGCTGTGGCACAGGGCAGAAGAATTTACGATAACATCAGAAAGGCTATCCAGTTCCTTCTCTCATCCAATCTTTCTGAGGTTCTCTCTATTTTCACTGCTACCATGCTCGGCTTCACCATCCTTAAACCCACACATCTTTTATGGATTAACCTTATCACAGACACCTTCCCCGCACTTTCTCTCGGTATGGAAAAGGGCGAGAAGGACATTATGCAGAGAAAGCCCCGCTCCTCCAAGGACGGTATCTTTGCAGGCGGACTCGGTATAGATGTGCTTTATCAGGGTGTTATGGTAACGGCTCTTACTCTCGGTGCTTACTTCCTCGGTAATCTTATGAGCGTAAATGAGCTTTTTGCATCAGGCGTTATTTCTGCCGATCTTATGACTAAAATCAGTGAATTCCCCATGACCTTCTTTGCAGTGGAAAGTGAAGCGATAAGAGCTTCTCTTGAAGCAATCGCAGTGACAGGTCACGGCGCTTACGATAATGTTTATGAGCTTATCCACGGCAACGGTATGACTATGGCATTCCTTACCATGAGCCTTTCAGAGGTATTCCATTCCTTTAATATGCGCTCACAGAGAAAGTCCGTATTCACTCTCGGAAACCACAATAAGTGGCTCTTCGGTGCTATGGCTCTTACACTTATTCTCACCACAGCAGTTATCTATGTTCCCTTCCTGGCTGATGCTTTCGAATTTACGGCTATCAGTCTTAAGGAATACGGTGCATGTGTAGGTCTCGGTCTCGTGACAATTCCTGTAGTAGAAATTGTCAAGGCTGTTCAGAGAGCCGTTTCAAAAAAGAAATAAGTTTACTCGGTAAAAAAGGGCTGTCAGATTGGCAGTCCTTTTTTTACATTAACCCGTAGGGACGACCATCGGTCGTCAGCTTCTGCGGTGTAGACGAAGGCTCTCCTTTCAGGAGAGCTGTCACGAAGTGACTGAGAGGTTTCTTCGTTTCAAGGAACCTTTCAGTCGGCATAGCTTAGCAGAGTTATATTTTTGCATAGAGATAAAGCCTCGCCTGAAAGGAGAGGTGGCAACCGTAAGGTTGACGGAGAGGTTTCTTCGTTTCAATGAAACAGTTAGTCGTCATCCGCTCGAGCCGCGGAGGCTTTTACTTTGGCACAGGCGAGCGCCAAAGTAAACAAAGCGCCCATTTTTTAGGACGGGAAAAGAGAGTGCCTACAGTTAAGTATACGGAAACAGTAACAGTTAGTATTTCAGTAAGGGTTCAAAAACAATTACTTTCCCTTGGGGTGCGACCCGTGGCAGGGTCGCAGACAGGAAACTGCCGTTCTACATTAAAGTTTATGTTTGTGTAACTTGCCTTCTTAAGCGGTGTTTTTGTTTTTTCACCTTTCAGTACCTCC
>JAZLAJ010000012.1:0-30951 GCA_045613145.1 Acutalibacteraceae bacterium | reverse complement strand
TTTTACAACAACGAAAGAATTCAACTAAAAACAAAACTGACTCCGATAGAATTTCGAAGTCAGTATGTTGCTTAAAATTTAATATTTAACACCATAGGGGGTGTTTTTTGTGCTGTCCGTACAATTTGGGGCAGTTCATATGATGTACAAATCAGGGAGGTTTCGTTTTGCTATTATATCACTAACACATACGGCGGTGCGTGGCAGTTTAAAGCTATGGCGGAAAGACAAGGGAAGACGGTAATTGAATTGAGCTAATGAAAATGCCCCTGACTTTCAACGAGTTAGGAGTGAGGCTAAGTATTATTCGACAACTATATTTATAGCTTTAACACGATATAATTCAGATGAAACTGCTTTGCATTTTTCATAATTGAAAATCACATAATTAATACCATGTTCTCTGACTCCTTGCTCATTTTCATAAGCGTATTTTGAGGATTTAAATGAAACTCCATCTATTCCTGCACTCTTTATTTTTTCAGAAATATACTGCGTTAATAAATAATCTCCATCCTCTGTATAAGGTAATGAAAACAAATGATGCAAATGTATAACAACCCAACAATCAGGAACACCTTCAATTATGTTTCCTTTTGTACTAGAAAGAGCATAATCACTAGATAACGATACTATTTTAAGTTTTTCTTTTATTTTTATATTTGCTACACTTACAACAGAATCTATTCCCGGATTTATTTCTGCGATACTGCACTCCATCGAATCAGCAGCATATAAATACGGAATGAATTTAGGGTTGCAACGACCTTCGTTTCCCTTTTCGTTTACAAAAGAATCCTTTGCATTAAATCCTTTAAATCTGCTTTTAGGTGGATTATCATATCTGATATATTTGTCAAGTTTATCATAAATCCTTGATCTTTTTAACGTGCATCCAGATAATTCGACAATATTGCTACTTTCAGATAGAAGTGCATTAACAACACTATCTAACTTTTGATTTGTAAATCTGTTTTTGGTTTTTAATTCATCATTAGCACTATTAAAAAATTCTGAAATAAGTTTTTCCTCTTCTAATATATCCATAATCAAGACTCCTGTTTTTTACTTCTGTTCTTTTTTACACACTGTGGACAACCTTGCCCATTACTTCTATTTTTTACAATAGCTTCCCACTCATATCCACAACTGTGACACAACCACCAAGCTTTGTATCCACTACCAGGCGTAATATCATTAGGAGTTATTTCACCATTTTTTAAAGGGTGCCATTGAATAGATAATTCTGGATTATTTTCAAATAAAGATCCTTTTCTTTGAATCGCACGTTTTCTCTGCCCTGTTGTTATACTTTTTTTAGCACATTGAGGACAACCCGAGCCTTTATTTCTACTTTTAATACTTGCTTGCCATTCATAACCGCACTTTTTGCACTTCCACCAAACTTTTTTATGACTGTTAGCACTAATATTGTTAGGATTTAGCACATTTTTTTCATAATCCCATTCATTTGCTAATTTTGTGTTTTTGGTGATTAAATCATTAACACCGCTGAGTGTTATTTGACCGGCACAAAATGGACAACTATGTCCCTGTAACAATGACTGTCCCGTAGTAACCCACTCCCCGTTTTTACCATAACCACAAACTTCGCACTCACATTCAAGTGGGTCCGTGTTTCGAAAATATAAGCTTTTAATTTTTATATATCTAGCCGACGGATTTATTTGCTGAAATTTGAGTAAAAAAATTTCGTGCCTTTTTATGTTCTGCTCTTTTGCTTTTAATAAAATTTCTTTCCAATCACTATCTGAAAAACTGACTCTTGTACCTGTTGCATCAAACAATACCTTATATATTACTGATTTCAATTCACCAAGACATTTCCCTAAGTCAATGTCATAAAACCAAAAATCATCAGGATACTCATAAGGAACACTTTCATATACTTGATCGTAAATAGTAATGCAACGAATATCTCTTTTTTTACAGAGATCGTGTTTCAAAATATCACGAGCATATAACTTTTTATGCCAATGCCAACCACCTGGTTCAATTGCTAACTTGACTGATGGAATATAAATATCTAGTTCCATACCTATCGTTTTTTTATCTCTGTGTAGCACAGAGTTGTTACCATATATTGTACGTAATGACCATAAAAAAACTTGTTCCACGAAAGAAGTTCCTGTTATATTGCATTCTGGGCAACCTCGTCCCTGCATTAACTTATCTGCAACAGGATTCCAAACATGCCCACACAACTTACATTTACACTTTATTCTTTGTGCATTAGAAACATATTCGCCCAAAATTTCCACAAATGGATTTACTATTGATATTTTTTCTTTAAAAGATTTTGTATTATATCTATATTTTTTGTTACATATAGGACAATAGTTTTTTGTTCTAGTTAACACTTCAGCACGATTGACTGTTTGCTCATTATCGCACACTAAACATCTGAAACTTATAGGTTCTCTAGCTCTTGTGTAGTTACTAATAATTTTGAGATTTGGATTTTTTATTAAAACTCGCTTTTCAAATTCTTCTTGCGTTAATGTAAGATTTTGTCTTTTTTCTTTTTGTCCCGCCATAAGTGGAGCATTATCGCTCACATATCGTTTTTCTTTCTTTTCTGCCACAATGCTCACCTCATTTTCTTTTTACATTATATCACTAAACAACCTCTTTTTCAATGACAAAGAAAACAACATCTAAAAGCAAAAAATCCTACGCAGTTTGTATCAAAACCTGCATAGGATTATGATGCCGGTGACCGGACTTGAACCGGTACGGTGTTGCCACCGAGGGATTTTAAGTTATCGTCACCCCTTGTAAGGCGGTGTATAAAAGAGTAAAAAACATTCAACTGCAATATGCCTGAAACCCTTGATTTTACTGGGTTTTCGGGCATTTTTTTACGCCAAAAATTGCCGTAATTCAAGCACTGGTGGGAAGCGACGGAAAATGCTCATTTTTACCCCTTTTCTGACACATTGGAGGGATGTTGGAGGGATGCTGAGAGCTACTCCCGTCTGGCTTTATGGCACTTTGTAAAACCACTTGGAGGGATATCCACGATGTTTGTCCTGAGAAAATTGAAATATGGGTGCTTCAGATATAGAGTATATAGCGTAAAATCAATTCAATCCTTTTAGTTTTCTGTAAAATGTAGATCTTGAACTGATCTTCACCCTCTTCATTGCCTCTTCAACAGTAATAAGCCCTGCCTTAAGTTCTACAGAAACTTGCCGAAGTGTATTTTCATCAATCTCTATTGGCTTTCTTCCTGTATATTTACCATCTCTCTTGGCCTGCTCAATGCCTGCCTTACGCTTTGCGACATGTTCACGGCGTAACATTATTCTTTGCGTTATCATATATGGAACCATTGCGCTACGCGTCACAGCATCAACAATCACTTGTCCGCTTTGAGTAATAACATTCACTCCATTTGTCACTATACTAAACATTCCATCAGCAAGACCGGCAATTGTATCAGAGATAGCTTCTAACGATTCTGTTATCAGCGTATCACCGTACTGAAGGCTAGATATCACCCCCGCCTCAAATTCTCTGATTGTCTTGTCCATACGCATTCGCTCTACAATCAGATTATCATTAGCTGCCCTCATATCTGTACGCAGAAGCCACTCAAAACGATCATAATAATCAAGTCCCACAGATTCAAGCAGTTCCCATAAATCTTCACGGTTTTCAGATGGCGTTCTTTCTGAAATAAAAGTCGGAATATAGTTCACCCGGTAATAATTCCTTAACCTGAGATCCATATCAATACCGGGAATTCCCTGAAATACACTTGCAGGTAATCCATCTACAATATCCCAAAAAGGGCTGATTACATACTGGAAGTTTTCCTCGTCAAACTCCTGATAATCAATCCGAGCAACACTTACCTTATCTCCGGTCTTCATCACAGCCTTTATAATACCGGAGCTTATATAGGAAGGAGTTCCTGCAAGCGGTGTTGTTATTCTATTTATATACTTAAAATCATCTATAATCGCTTGCATATCTTAACCTCCTTACTTAAGTTTAAGTTTTTCATAAGATTCAAGCAGAATTTTTTCAAATCTTTGTTTCAATATTGTTTTATAAAATTCTTTACGCATATCACTTATATTTTCTGTAGAATCAATTAGTTTATTAATTTTATCCAGGTCAACTTTTTCAGTTATTCTCACAAGTGCATTATTACATTCTTCAAAAGCTAGACTTGAAATAATCTCATAATAAGAACTCTTCTTGCCTTTATACTTAACCTGCGATGTGGGGAACTTATATATTCTTTGTTCTATTTCTTCCTGATTATTTAAAACCGCTTCGATTTTAGCATCAGTATTCAGTTGAGGAAAAAGGCTGGATCCGTTATCAAATATAGGGGAAAGACGATATTTATTATCCTTCTTTATAAAACCCCAATTGCTTCCGTGGCGATCAAAGTTTGCTATTAATGCATCGACAATAAACATATCCCAAAACAGATCTACTGTCTGCTTGACATCTGTAAGTTTAACATTATCTTTCAGCATTCCGATAATATCTTCATAAGAATACTGATACTTTTCTTTATCCTGTTCAAGAGAGCTGTCACCAACTCCGTTAAAAGGAACAAATACTTCGTCTTCGCCAAGAAAATCTTTGATAACTACAACATTTTCATCTTTATACAAACCAAGTTGTGTTTCTTGTGTTTCGATACCAAGCATAGAAAATATATGGCTTCCAAGAAATTCTGACACATGATTAAAGCGCAGTCCCTCTCTGGAATTTTTCTGAAATTTAACAAGATATGCGTTTCCGTTTATTAAAATCGATCTTTTCTTTTCAGCTCCGGAGTAATATCTTCCACCATCCGGATAAACAGAATAATCAAGCACTTATATCACCTCATCGTCATTATACTCTATATTCAACCTTGTGTCAATAGGATTGTTTTTTATTTCGAGACAAACATAGCAGTTGATAAGTACTGATAATGATATTTGACAAAACTTATAAAAATTCATTATAAAAAAATCCAAAGGAAGTGAACCAATGAACGACAGAAATTATTATATCAAACTATTTGAAAACTATCCCGATATTGTCAATCTGAAACAGCTTCGTGAAATGCTTGGCGGTATCGGTGAAGGAACTGCATTAAAACTGATGCAGGAAAATAAAATTCAGCACTACAAAATCAAATGCCATTATCACATACCAAAAGAGTATATCATTGATTACGTACTGAGCGAAGAGTATGAAGAGTACAGAAAATTGCTCAGACATAAGATTTAACGACCTCTCTGTGAAATGCAGAGAGGTTTTCTATTATTAAAACAAAGGAGTATATACTATGTCAAACTTTATTGAAGAATTATACTACGGTAATATTGAGCCGACAGAATGCACTACCGAGCTTACGGTTAATGTAAAAAAGAACCTGAATGAGCTTGCAGAAAAAGAGCAGCAACTGATGATAGGTCTTTCGGGCAAGGACAAGGAGCTGTTTATCGACTACACAAGAACCTGTAATAAATTCACCGGTGAAAGCAATGCGGACAGTTTTACGGTGGGATTCAGATTGGGCGCGAGGTTTGCGTATGATACGTTTGTGAAGAAATAAACTGAATAGTAACCCCGGCCGAGTGAATGCTCCGCCCATTGAGCACAGACCCAAAAGAAAAAACCAACCTCTTATTCAACATAATGGTTCAGTAAGAGGTTGATTCAAGTTTATATTATTTTACAAGAGTACCGTAAATATCTATATCAGCTATTCTTGCAATATTGTCGCTGCCTGCATCGGTAATTGTTACGCGTACAAATGAGCCCTTGACTGCCTTGAACTGAACGTCGGTCCAGGAATCGGTATTGCCCGACACTTCTGCAGCCTTTTTCCAGTTTGTTCCGTCGGTACTGACTTCAACAGTGAAGTTCTTTGTGTTTAGCAAAGGAGCAAGACCATTTGTTTCTGCGTGATAAAGGGCAATCTCGCTTACCTCATAGGTTTTACCTAGTGAATAAGTAACACTCTGTATACCCCCATCTGTGGCTGTCCAGATGCTGTCGCCGTAGCAGGTACCGTCTGTTGTAAGATACGCCTTATCGCTGCCACTTGTCGCAGTTGCAGAAATCTCTGCTTTAAGTGTCACATCCTGTGGAAGATCATTCGCTTCGTAATAGAGATTATAGAAATGATCGGCTCTTACAAATTCAACAACATCCTTACCGTAGATTTTCTCATAGTAGTCTGAAATATGTTTTTCGAGATTTACAACATCGCCTATATTGTGATATCCCCATACACTTACCTGTGTTGCAACGAAGACAGGTGCACTGCCATCGTACTTGAGATATTTAACGGCATCATTGATGGTGTCTGCTATGTTTGTAAGAGGATAGTTGCCTTCGGCATTCTGTGCGAAGTAACCGGGTGTCATCTGCATAATGAGCATATCATTTGTCACACCTGTAAATCTCTTTTTAAGTGAGCTGTCGGTGAAATGCTGTACCGTAAGTCCGTAAAGGTATGTTCCTCTGTCGGTGTAAATATTCCTCTGTGGAAGCGAAAGGTTATCCCATATAGTTACGGTGCGAAGACCTGCTTTTTGTAAGTAGCTGTTGGTCATATCAACATAAGCAGTAAACTTTTTATTGTTTGGGAACTGATTGCCTGTGTTTGCACCAAAAGTGTTCTTTGGCATTGTATAGCCCATTCCTGAAGGCCCACAGACGAAGCACTCTTTATCTGTAGCCTGTGAATAATAGTAATTCATCATTCCGGGTGCGATATCTACGAGAGCCGGACTTATGGTCCAGTTAACGGGGACTATGCCTCTTTGCGAGCTGTTACTGTCCCAATATCCTCTCATTGCGTGCATATCGTACTGGATATTGTCGCCGTCACTCAGGTAATAAGCAATATAAATCTTGTTTTCAAGCTCAGGCATATCAGGTACAGAAGGAACCGCTATTTCACTTTTCTGAGCAAAAACAGTAGGGTTGCTGAAAAAATCGGAGGGAACACAGGACAGACCGCATTTTCCCGAAACAGTCATAAGCTCTCTCTCCTGATCTGCATACCAACCTGTAACAATGGATTTGCCCGGAGTCATAGTGTTAAGATACTGCTTGAACATCCATGTTTCGGGACCGCCTGAACAGGACAGATATACTACTGCTCCACCGACCGCAGATGCAAGGTCACGCATCTGGAATACCAGACCCGGTCGCTGTACAACAATTATTTTTTTATTACAGTCTTCCCAATAGTTATCGAAGAAATACTTGTAGATTTCTGTTGCGGTTGTGAATTTAAGACCTCTTATGTCAGCTACTACAGGAAGCTCTATACCCTCTGTGCGCCACTTTTCATAATCTTCAGCAGTAAGCGGAACAGCATTCATTGTGTTACCGATGGAGGATGCAACATTGATGTAATGCTCACTTAATTCATCGGAATAGAGAACAACACCTGCTACAGAATCTACACAGAGCTCTCTTATTCTGTCATATACATCCGAAGCCGACACTGTAACATAGCTGTAGCCGTAATCGGAAAGCCACCCGGAAACATCGCTATCCAGAATCACAACTCTTGTTTTGACGGCATTGGCAAAGCCCTGAAGACAGGCAAGGGCAACCGTTTCTTTTTCTGAAAGCAAATCATTCGGGAATGCAATCAGCTCACCCTCAGGCTCAGAGAAAGTCGGAAATATCTGTTCATCGGGCCACTGCAAATTCTTTTCAGCAACCCGAATCGGCTGACAGAGAGGATAGTTGTCGTCAGGCGGGATATTCGGATTATCTGCCTGACCTAAAGTACCCGAAATGCTTGAAATGATCAAAGTGAAAATCAATGTAATGTTTTTTAACCAAGCTATAATGTTATTCATTTTCTTCCTTCTTTCTTTACAGTTTTATTTTGCGACTTTTATATCGTTTTTTCACTGCCATAAACAGCCACTTCCGTAAAGGCTGCCCAACCGCCGCTGCTGTCAGGAACGAGACTGTTCAGCTGAAGCTTTGTTACAGGTCTGTCAAATTCAAGATTAAAAATCTGTTCTTTACCCGTCCAGGCGATTGTGATGTTCTGCTCCCCGGTGGTACCGTCTTCAAAAGTGGCAACAACCTTAGCACTGCTGAACCAGGTGTCGTGACCCACATCATAACGAATAACTATACCGAGCTCATCTGCATTGACACCTCTTCCGAAATCAAGAGTGAACCATTGTGAACCGCTGTTTGCAGGGCCCCATGACTGAACAGGGTATCCTCCGTGACCCATATTGGCAGTAAAGCCGTCAATGGCATTGCGGGCATAGAAATGGGGTTCCCCCTTTGCATTCTCCCATTCGCTTGAGGCGCTTATGTGAGGATACTGCCCGGTAATATCAGACTGAACAGATTGGTTATTTGTGTAATCGTAAGCATTTTCTGCAAGATTCCTTTTTTCTCCCAGTTCATCGTCAGTGAGAAGTCTTGCTGTGAGATAGTTGGTAGTGTTTGCGTAATCTCTGCTTATGGTTGTTACCATATTACTTGTATCGGGCACAACATATTCAAACACACCGTCAGGACAGTAAACTATGGACTCACCCATTTTTGCCGACAAAGTGAAGCCTACATACTTCACACCGTCAGGTAGTTTTACTTTGACCTTATCGCCTGTTTCATACTTGACAGGCACATAAAGATTTACGATACCCTCACCACTGTGAGTAAATGTTTGTCCGCTGCTCTTGTCTGTGAATTCAGCTGTTAAAGTACCGGCAGGCAATTTCTTTGCAAGTGACATACGCGAATACTCGTTGAGCATATTGTAATAATCACGCTTGTTCTGCTCTTCCTGAGCCTCTCTGTATTCATATGCATCCCAATGGTTATTGGCATCGTATGTGCCGTAAGCAGGAACGCACAGATCAATCCAGGCTGCGATGGTACGAAGTTCTGTATCGCTGAGAGTTACTCCCTGATGCCCCTGACGGAGCATAGACATAAGATTTGATTTTATTGCCCCGTGGGTAGCAGGCTTAATAATTTCAGGAGCACTCATAGAAGAAATCCAGTTGATATACTTGTTTTCAGGTTCACCCACCCACTGAATTCCGCTTGTGGGTTTTGAACCTGTAAGAACAAGATAGGAAAGCGGGAAATAACGGGACATTCTTGAAGAACCGATGTTGACACTCTCAAGCGAAAAGGGTGCGGTTGACTCTGTGGCATCCGGGTCAGTATGAACATAAGAAAGTCCCATATCAAAATAACAACCGCCTGTGTGCTGATTAAGGCTGACTGCTATAACATTTTCTCCCTCATTGAGATATTCGGTGTATTTTTTGTCAAGAGTTATGGCAGTGTACCCGTCAACCCAGCCATCGTCTGTGAAAACAACATTGCCGTTGAGGTAAATTGTGGGAGTATCATCATAAAAGATATTAAGACGCAAGGATGCACTTTCAAGCTTCGATAAATCGTCAATATTGAATTTTTTTCTTACAAAAAGCCATGGCTTCTGACCCGACCATTCAGTGTTTACAACTGCTCCACCGTCTCCGTGTCTGTTGCCGAAACCTGCTTTTCCCTTTGACCATATACCTGCAAAATTTTTCTTGTTCCAGCCTGACATCGGGGAGTTGCTGTTCTTAATACGGTAATACCATTCACTCTGTACGGGGAAGATTTCCGTTTCAATGCCTGTTGCAGTTATTGTTACACCACTTTCCCCCATAGCACGGACATTTATCTCTTCGTATGAAGTGTTTTTATTGTTGTGACAGGAAATACAGTTATTATCAAATACAGGCTGAACTTCTTCGAGATAGTCAAAGCCTTCCTTGGTGGTATAGGGGTCATAGTCTTCTTCCGTTTGCCAAGCATCACCCTTAAGAGTTTCCACACCCGCTTTAAGCGCCATTGTCACTGTACCTGCCGCGGGAGGAGCTGTGTTGTTGTCCTCATGACAGCCCACACATGAATAGCTTTCATTCGGCATAAGAGTTGACCAGGATCGCATAGTCTGAATCATATTTCCGTCTTTATCGAGAAGCTGGAAATATACGGGTGTTTCGCTGGGTACACTGAAAAGAGCCGAGCCGTCTTCATAAACAGTTGCCACACCGAGAACGCTCTTAACGTCCCAGGAGCCTCTGCCTGTGGCGATGGGAGTATAAGGGTCTGCTGAGCCTGAGCCCGAAGCTACGGTAGCACCGACAGCATAAGCACGGTAATCGAGAGCGACAACACGAAGCTGCTTAATGGTACCTCGTTCTATGCCCTCCATAGCTTCACCCTGATAAACATCGGCAACGTAGTATGTACCTGTGGTATTAGCGTAATTTACCATACTCGGACGGACAAAAACCTCCTTTGTTTTTACGGGTACCGCCTGAGCAGAGGGATAGTTGCTGTTTCCTTTGATAAGTTCGATTTTCTCGTTAGTCTGCGAATCCATAAGCCACAGACCGAAGGGTGTGTTTTCTCTCTGGTCCGACCAGCCTTTCTTGCAATAAGAAACAAGGAACTGCTTTTCGCTTATGGGGTACGGGTACTGATAAATTGAACCTTCCTGTCCGTAACCGTCTATATTATCATTCTTTGAGCCATCGCCAAAGGGGAAGGAAATTCCGTCGGCACCGTCTCTGTAATCTGATACATCAATAAGACAAAGCTTACCTGCCTGATATGTATGATGACCTGTCGCGATGGAAACATAGGTTGTCGGGTTACCGGGAATATATCTTGTATGTGTGAGAGTTGTGGGGAAGTTGGAATTGTTACCGTAAAGCTCCGTCTGATTTGTACCGTCAGGATTCATCTGGAACATTCCCTGTATCCACATCTGTGTTCTGTCATTATAATCCCATCTTGTATAGATAACTCTGCCGTCTTCTGTAACGGTGGGATAGGTGGTGTGTACCTGGTCATATCCGAGACGAATTATATTTTTGCCGTCTGCTGACATTTTAAAAAGATTGGAAACAGGTGTTTTCCAGCAGTCAACAGTCTGTACAGCTCTTGAGGATGAGAAAAGAATTTCACCGTTTGGCAGATAAACACATTCAAAATCTGCCACACCTGAGCCGAAGGTAAGCTGCTCATATTCGTATCTGCCTGAAGTAAGCTCCATTTCATAGATATGGAAATCGTCGGAATTATTCTGTTTCCACGAAAAGATACATTTTGTACCGTCGGCAGAAACATCTACGTCACGGATGCAACCGTTTTCTGAAGCCAAGACTACCTTTTCGGTTTTCTTTACCTTGTCACCCTCTGTTTCAAACTGAAGAAGGACAAGTCTCGAATCGGGACGGAAATTGCTTTCTGTTCCCACATTACTTGCCGCTTCACCTGTGGATTCTTCAAAAAGTCCTTCAGTATAGGCATAGTGAGAGCCACCGAGTGCCTTATGCTGAGTTACTATATAGGTTGTGGAGGTTTCCATCATATCATATATCAGTTCACTTCCCTGAATATAGGAAACACTTTCTTCGGGAGGTATGCCGCCAATATCTCCGCAATTGAAGCCAATGCTTGCAAAGAAAGCAAGTATGGTGCTTATAATAGCCGTTATAATCGACATCAGTTTTGACATATTATTCTCCCTCCTTATTTAATGACAAGCGTTGTGGCAAGAGCCTTACCTGTCTGAGGTTCTTTAAACGATACGGAATATGAAGCACCCTCAGGCAAAACGATATTCTCTCCTGCCGGTATTACATATGAAGAATTATACCCGATACCTGAAACGATATATTCATTACAATAAGCTTCGTTACCTTCTTTATCGTAAACGCAGAGTGTGACAACTGCATCAGAAACTGAAGCCGACTGTTTTCTGACAATCAAAGCGTCAATTTTGGCTCCTGACTGATATTTGTTATAAAAGGCCGTGCCGTCTGAAGCGGTAGCTCTTATCTGCTCTATAGCATAATATTCACCCTCTGCACCGATAGAGCGGACATAATCGGCAAGCTGAACTACCTGAAATTCATCAAGTTCACCTGCGAAATATCTTACAACTTCCTCAATGGTGTTCATGGAACCGTCGTGTAAATAAGGTGCGGTACGCCAGACCTCATTGAGAGTAGGAACATCATAAACACCTGAGTCACCGCCGAAGTGCTTCGTACCCACATCATAGAGATTATTGTCCGTATAAAGCGGTGCGGGATGACAGGATGCACAGCTTTGTTCAAAGAGAATCTTGCCTGCCTCGGCAGACTCTGTGAGAGTACCGTCTTTATTGAGATAGGGTGACGGCACAGGAGCGAGAGTTTTCAGATATTCATCTATGTACATAAGATTTTCTTCATCCAAAGTATTGAACTGAATAAACTTCATGCCTGCTCCTACTGCGATTTCGGCATTGGCACGTATGCCCGTACTCATAACGGGAGGTGTACGGTGAGCATAGAGCATGGATCTTGTACTCTTTCCGCCACCGCCTATTCCGTCATTGAGGTTATCCCAGTTGAAACCGTCTACCACAGCATCGGGATGACAGGAGTTACAGGACTGCCAGCCCTGATAACAAAGAGTAGCGTCACTGAAAAGGATATGACCTTTTCTCACAACGCTGTTTTCGGGCTGATTTATAAAAGATAAACTCTTAACTGTCTTGTCAGCAAGATTTACAGCGTCAACTCTTCCGTCAAAATAAAGACCGCAATAAAGGATACCGTCTTTTTCTGCGATACTGCGAACACCCTTTCCGACAG
The DNA here is from genome assembly GCA_045613145.1 of Acutalibacteraceae bacterium. GTDB lineage: Bacteria > Bacillota > Clostridia > Oscillospirales > Acutalibacteraceae > UBA6857. Next base: position 18,262 of record JAZLAJ010000012.1, on the reverse strand, counting down.
TTATCCTTTCACGGCAATCATTGAGGAAAGGAAGATAATCTACTATAACATCAACAGAGTTTACAAGAGCAGAAGAAGCTTTATTTATAACATCGTTTATGCGATTTTGCATCTTTGCACGGTCAATAACCATTACCTCATCGAGACCTGAAAGAGCAACACAGAGATATTTTCCGTCAGAGGTAACCGTAATGCCCCAAGGGTTAGCCGCACCCTTGTCAACCTCGTCCAGAAGCACGCTGCAGGTAACAGACTGAGTACTTGTATCCACAACAGAAACACAGTTGGAATTTATCCATGCTCTGTCAAGCTGAGTGGTAGGATAAGCATAACGACCAACTATGTGAGACACATAAACAGTACTGCCGTCGGGAGAAAGACAAATATCCTTTACACCTGAAGCACCGTTTACAAGAGAAAGTGTTTTTGTCAGTTTATCAGTAGATGAGGAAATTATGGAAAGATCAGCACTCATAACCGCTTCCTTCGTACTCTCGTCCGGAAGATGGCAGGCTACATAGATATCATTTCCGACAGCTACCGCGCTCACAGGTTCTCTGCCGTCAATGGCGATTGTTTTCGAAACTGTCATATCGGAAAGCCTTATTACAGACACATCACCTGAAAAGCGATTGACAACATAGGCTTTGCCATTTGCACAAACCATATCGCTTGGTGTGTGACCGACTTTGACAAAAGAAAGAACTTTAAGTTCTGCGGAAAGTTTAACCACCGTACCGTCAAGACCACCTGTCAGAGCGTATATAAAGCTGCCGTCAGTTGCTATGCCGTTGACAGTTACTGTTGAGTTATAAGTGTCCTTAAGTTCACCTGCAAGAGACAGTCTGCAGATTTTCTTTCCTGTTTCATCAGAAACATAAACACTGTCACCCAAAGTAATAACACCGTTGACAGAAGTATAAGCCGACTCATCACCATCAAAGCCGCTGAGGTTAGTATTGCTTAACTGCACAACATCTGCATCAGGTAATTTGTCAATTTCCTGCGACTGTGCGGATGAGGTGAAAATATCAGCAAAAACTGAGTCGCCACCCTGCTGATTTGTAACAGCAAACGATGTCACAACAATAAGTGTGATAATCACCAAGGCCGTGAGAAGAACATTTCTTTTTTGTTTACTAACCATAAAAAATCCTCCGTATATAATGTTTTCAGAATTATATTTTAACTATAGGAATGTATTGAGTTGCCGTCAAACATACCCACAAAGAAAAGGGTTATTATTTCAAAAACAAAGGCGAAAACAACAAGCACCTTTGCGTATTTTCCAAAAGTCGCCGTACGGCGCAGATGAAGATATGCTGACAAGGTCATCACCGTCACAAGTGACCAGACTTCTTTCAGATCCCAGGACCAGAAGTTACCCCAACAGGCATTTGCCCACAAAGCACCCAAAAACATGCCGAGCACCATAAAAGGAAAACCTGTAAGGACAAGATGATAAACAGCTTTTTCGTGCTGCAATTTCTTTTCCCCTCTCATCATAAAAGACACAACACACATAAGTGCCGCAACTGCCACAAGAGTATAGGATATCATATATGAGAAAACGTGGGGAATGAAATAAACCGATTGCAGTGCAGGAGGAAAAGACCAGGCAGATGCCGTTCTTCCCATAAAGAAAACACCCACCATTATCACACCTTGGAAGAGCATAAAATAGGGTTTCATAAATTCGCTCTCGAATCTGTATCTGACATAGACATAAACAAGAGAATATGTAACGCCAAGGAAGGTAAGCACCTGATACATACTCACAAAAGGCATATATCCGTTGACTGCCCAGTTGCTCGCAACAATGAGAGCATTTACCGCTGTACCCGTAACCCACAAGGCCGAAGAAAGTCTCTTTGCTATGTCGCTTTTTATAACCGTGGAGACGAATGCCATCAGGTAAAATACAGCGCATACAAGAGCAAGTATATGTCTTATGTTATCGCTGAGAGCAAGGAAATCGTTCATTGACCGTCACTCCCCTCTGTTTCTTCTCTCCGATAAGAGCTTCGTCTGAGCCCTGGTAAAAAGCACATCATAAATGTACCGAGAACAGTAAGAATAATTCCTGCTGTGGTTAGAAACTCGACAGGATCCTTTTTCATCAGCAGATTAACCTGCTCATAGCCGTATGGCGAAACGCCGACATTCATAAGATAGATTTTCCAGCCGCCACGGTATAAAGGATGATTAACCGTCAAAGACTCTTTTTCTACTGTACCGTCGCTTAAAAAGTACTCAACAGTTGCCTCATAATGTCTGACAGACTTGCCGTCTTCATAGTACAGAGTATCGAAATCGATAATACGGAAATTAAAGCCAAGGTCAATAATTTCACCGTCTTCACCGCCTATCTGATTGCGATAGCTGAAAAATCTTTCTATATCCTTGTCGCTCCACCCGTAGCTTTCTTTCATAAGATTTTCCGTGTCCTCTGTAACAGAAGACAAATCAGGCAAGGCTACATAATGGCTTGATCCCTTCAATGCAAAAATCATCATTCCTGCAAGAAAAATAATAATACCCGTATGCAGAATGTAAAATCCAAGGTCATAAAAAGTTTTGCGAGGATTAAAAGCGACCAGAGAAACTGCAATCGCAGTTCCCAAAGAAACGAAAATCACAGCACTCACCTTTGGGTAAACGGCGGCTTTCCCCGATGCCGAAGCATAAATTGCCATTATCAGCAGAGTAATTGTTACTATATACAAAACGATATACAAAGCCTTGGCCAGATTCCTGTTTATTCCGGCATCCGATCTTATCATCGGATTTTTTGATGAGACTGCCTGCTTTTCCGAGGATTTCATAAATACTTCCTTTCTTCAGGTAATGTTTTTTCGCAAAATAATCACCATTGGTCGAGTTGAACAATAAAATTCTTTTTTACCAATAAATTATATTATAATTAAGCACAAAAGTCAACGTAAGAACGCTTTAAATTTAATGCGACTTTACGCAACCAAAACGTTATAGTTCGTTTTCCGAGTTTAGCTGTACGATTTAATTAAGAGGCTAAAATAAAATGGCATCTCATTCGAACATATCTGGTTCAATTTTGAGATGCCATTCAGAATTCAATTTATTCAACTTTCAGAATACAGTCATAATAAGCTGTAGTCAGGAATGTACAGGCAACACCTGCCTGCTGAAGAAGTTCAGTCTTTGTACCGTTATCAAAGTCACCTGAGCAGAAGCTCGGTATGGTGGATTTCTATCTCTCTGACCAATCAATTACACCCTACGAGGCTCTTAAGACCTACACAGTAAACCCTGGGAAAATGCTCGGCGAGCTTAACACCGGTACTCTCCAAAAAGGCAACGATGCTGACTTTTTCGTCTGCGACAGAGATATTCTTTCCTGCAAGGGTACGGATATTACTCTTTGCAAGGCAGAGTATATGGTTGTCCGTGGTGAGAGGTATAAAGAGAAAAAGGGTACGGTTGGAGAGCTGCTTAAAATGGTTGCCACTAAGCCTCATAAGATATGAATTTAACCTCCCTGGTTGTGCTATGATGTACAAATAAAGGAGGTTGTTTTCATTCATTATACGCTCCCCTGGCCCAGAGAATCCACTTCGAACGGTCGAGAGGATTTACTCCGCGTCTGGGATTAATGTGTTCAAGTCCGTCATTACACTCACGGTATCCGTGGAAGGACTGTGACAAAACTGCCTTGCCCGATGTGAGTGTTGCAAGTCTTTCGGGAAAATTCATTGACGTGGCAACAGGCACAATTGCCTCAAGGGTAACTAAGCCTTCACGGATAAGAGGGCTGTCATACTCCCCTCCCATTTTCACGATTTCAGAGAATATCTTGCCTGAAAAATCCTCGGGTGCAGTCACTCTTATCTTTAAAAGTGGTTCAAGAACAGTCGAGCCGTTCTGCGAGAGTCCGTTCATAAACGCCATAGGTGTACATACAAAAAAGTCAAGGGGATGTGTATGTATCGTATGATGCTCACCGCCCACAAGAGTACACTTGAAGTCTGTCACTTCCCACCCGTAAAGGCCCTGCTCGAGGCAGGAGTTAAAGGATGTACGGATATGGGACTGATAACGGTAATAGCACTGATTATTGGGCAGTCTGCCGTGGTAAGACACTCCATAGCCTCTCGGCATAGGCTCTATATAAAATTCAACCACAGCCCAGCAAGGCTTAGGCATAGTGTATCTCGAAAGTCCGTAGCCTGCATTGGTCGGTGTTTCCTTGTAGATAACCGTCGGAGGAGAAAATTCGGCAGAAAGGTTGTATCTTTCCTTAAGGAGATTTGACAGCACCTCAAGCTGAATCTTACCCGTTGTACTGATGGTTATTTCTTTTTGTCCGTTCTCCCATTTCGCATCTATGTAAGGCTCTTCGTCAGACAACTCCTTTAAAGCAGCCGCAAGTGTCGGCACCTTAAGAGTATCTGCATCTGAGGGCGTCACCTTTACACGAAGGAAAGGATTAACCAGATTGGCTTCTTCGATTTGTGACGGTGTACCGATATAGAAACCGTTCTTCGCTGAGGGCAGACCGCACACTGCCGCAACATCACCACTGCGGACAATACCCGTATCTGTACTTTTTGCACCGCAGAATTTCTTTATCTGCGACACCTTTTCTTTGATTGATTTCTTATCCTCAATCTCAACTGCATCGGATTCGACAATCAATTTCTTTTCGGGCGCAAAAAGTTCAACCTCGTCTCTGTTGGCTATCTCACCACCGAAAAGACGGATATGAGAAATCTTGCCTAAAGACTTATCGTGCTCAATCTTGAAGATAATTCCGCATAAATCTTCTGTCGCTCTCCTCGATGAATCAGGCATATATTTTACCAATACATCGGCAAGCTCCTTTATACCCACAGCGTATTTTGCACTGCCGAAAACCACAGGTGTCAGTCTGCATTCCGAAATCTCTTTACGGATAATTTCATCAGCCTTTTCTTTAGTTAGCACCTTATCGTCAAGATAGATTTCAGCCACCTCATCGGATATATCGGCAAGAGCCTCCGTTGCTCTGACGCAAAAACTTTCGTCGTCAAAGCTACACGCAGAACAGTTCTCTGCGCCCTCATTCTCAATATCAGAAAAGACTATATGAGTCTGTGAAGAGATACTCTGAAGCTCACTTATAACCTTATCAGTATCGGCACCTGTACGGTCAACCTTGTTTATGAAAATAAGCCTTGGCAAATTGGCGGCATCCAAAGATTTGAGGATATTCTCTGTATGAGCACGCACGCCTTCGACAGCCGAAACAATCACAACTGCATAATCCAAAGCAGAAAGTGCCCTTTCAACCTCACCTGCAAAGTCGATATGACCAGGAGTATCGATAATATTGATTGTTACCCCCTGCCACTGTGCCGTAGCCGTAGCAGTACGCACAGAGATACCCCTCTGTTTTTCAACGGAAAGGCTGTCAGTCGCCGTAGTTCCCGAATCAACACTGCCGGCATTACGGATGGCACCGGCCAGATATAAAAGCTGCTCCGTCAAGGTAGTTTTACCCGAGTCAACGTGAGCAAGTATTCCGATGTTATGAAAAATATCGGACATCACCGACACCTCCCTTTAATGTTTTTTTGATTATAGCATTTTTTGTGGGGATGTGCAACCGATCAAATATGCTTAAATAGAAAAGTGTGTGTTGTGTTTGGTGGAAAGGTGTGGTATAATCAGTGTAGTCTATGCAGTATGCTGATGGCTGTTTTAAAATACATATTTTGAAAGGAAGAAAAAATGGAAAAGAAAGAATTTATCAAAAAAACCATACTGAATTTTGAAGAAGATTTATTTTCAGATGTAAAGGATCGCTTTGCAACAAAGGATTACATAACTTTTTCTTTTTGCTCAATGAATTTTGTTTCTAGAGAAATTTTTTCAGAAAAGCTGTATGATTATTTTGAAAAAGTCGAAATAAATACATCAAAATCTTTTGATAAACTTCTCGAAAAATATATGTCAAACATGGATTCGCTTGTAAGCGGCAAAATTGCTAAAGCTCAAAAGGCAAACAAAAAGAATCCAAACCCGATTGTCCCTCGTGCAAGAAAATATTACGATAAAGCTGACGAAAGAAGAAAAGAAAAATCTTTTGATAATCTTATTGATTTTTCACGCATAATGATGTGCTTATATACTGCAATTATCAAAAATGACAAAAAAGAGATAACTGATATGAATTATTCATCAGACTGTCTCGATATAGAGACCATTGTTGATGCTATGGAAAAAGAACAGGCCGTTATAGGAAAGGCAGCAAAATTTAATTTAAAAGATTTCTATGACGATGATGATTTCACTTTCATTTTATTGACGGTTATCTATTATTACATAAAAAATAATGTATCAATAGGAGAATATTAATATGGGCAATATAGTTGAAGTCATAAAAACAATGGCACAGTTATTAAAGTACGCAAACGAAAATGGTGTCATAGAGGTTGTAACCCGAGGAAAAAACGGGAGAATTCAGAAAATGTCAAAATTACTTTTAGAAAATGCCACAAAAAACGATGTAGCCAAACAGCAGGTAGCAAATAAGCTTATGGGTGCATTAAGCAATGCAAATCCGTTAATGAGCGGACTGAATCTTGCCGGTACTGCCGCAAATACTGCAATAGGCTTAAAATCTCTACAGATGCTTGGAGTAATAACAAAGCTCAGTAAATTTAATTTAATCCTAAGCGGGGTAAATCTTTGTGCTACTTGTGCAGGTTTTGCAATTATGTTTAAAAAGCTCGACAGAATGAGTACAAAAATAAATGAGGTTTTAAGTGCTGTCAAAACTTCTCACAAAATCTATGTAGATTATGAATTCAAAAAAGTTTTATCCGAACACAGTAATATGCTGGACTGCCGTAGATTACAAAAGCCTTACTCAGAAAAAGAAATGAGAGAGCTTGTTGATGCTGAATGTAATGTGCTTGATATGCTTATTGAAGCTTTTTCAGAAAACTCAACCGGAGATGAAGAAACTCTTATTTTTTCAATATACTCCCTGGCATCAATGCTTGCTGCGTCTATCATGTACTTTGATGAAATATACTATTTCAATAATAAAGAAATTATAACCGACGGAAAAACATGGCACACTTCCCACTCTGCCTGGATGGAAGTCCTTAATAAAATAACATCTGATGAATTTGTAGCAAGAATACAGGACCACGGAATGTTCGAACTTGATTTGAGCACAGAAGAAAATGATTACTTCTATAAAGGTCTTCACAATCAGATTCTTGATTTAATAACAGAAATTGAAGATAATCAGACCTTACTAACAGTTTTTGATGACGAAATAAATTATAAAAATTACTTTGAAATTTTAAATCAGGATATTAAAGAAACTGTTGCTAAGGCTATTGAAGACTCAGATGTTTCAACCGATGACCAGGAAATCTCAAAAGCAGTAAATGATGCTTTTGAAAAATTAGCAATAGCATAATAGAGGTTATTATTATGAATATTGATGTAAAAAATGCATTTGAAAAAATAAAAGCGATTTGCAATACTGTGTCAAGCGAAACAAATTGTTCAAAAGATCTGAGAAAACTTTTTGCTGAAGATGTTTTTAATTTCATTTTCAATATTTCAAGCAGCAATGCTGAAAAAAGATATGAATTCTTCAACAAAATATATTTTAAGGGCGAATACCCTTATTCTGGGTTAACACGAAAAGAAAGCGATATTCCTGAACTACTAAAGTACTTTTGCAAAACAAAAAAGTTAAAATCAGCTGAAATGATAACCGCTTTTTTCTTGACCTTAGGTAAATCATATTTACTTAGCCCCATTGATAAAAAACAGGTAGATATGACCAAATACACAGATGCAATAAAAAGAATGAATGCCCTGGTTATTGATAACACGCCAAAAAATAAAGTCAAAGAAAGTGAACCGGCGCAGCAAATCAAAGCGGAACCGGAACCCTCGGTTACAACAAAAAAAGAAGAAGAAGTTTCCAGTGCTACAGAAGAAGTTCCTGAAGAACCTGAAGAATCTCTTGGGGAATTGCTTGAAAAGCTGAATTCCTTAATTGGTCTTGCAGAGGTAAAAAAAGAAGTATCAGAAATAATAAACCTAATAAAAGTAAAAAAGAAAGCCGAAGAGTTCGGCAAAGAAACACCGCCTCTTTCTTTGCACCTGGTTTTTTCCGGCAATCCCGGAACAGGTAAAACTACAATTGCGCGATTACTTGCTAAAATATATAAAAGTATTGGTGTCCTGTCACAAGGTCAATTCATCGAAACAGACAGAAGCGGTTTAGTAGGTGGATATGTAGGACAGACAGCTATAAAAACAAAAGAAGTGATAGACAGCGCTATGGGCGGTATTTTGTTTATTGATGAAGCCTATTCCTTGACCCACGGTAAAGGTGAGAATGATTTTGGTCAGGAAGCTGTTGATACTATACTCAAGGCTATGGAAGACCATAGAGATGATTTTATTGTTATAGTAGCAGGTTATACTGAACTTATGAAAGAATTTGTAGGTTCAAATCCTGGTCTTAAATCGAGGTTCAATCAGTACATAAGTTTTGAAGATTATAAACCTGATGAATTAAAAGAAATATTTTATTTATTATGTAAAAACAAATACATGCTTTCCGAAAATTGCGAAAACTTCTTACAAACATATTTTGAAAATATGTATAATAATCGTTCTGATGACTATGCAAACGGAAGAGATGTGAGAAATTTCTTTGAAAAAGTTTACAGAGCACAGGCGAACAGAATTGCATCTAAACTTGATGAAATAACTACTGAAGAATTTTCAACAATCCTGCTTTGCGATTTGGAAACTGCGGCAAAAGAAAAAGATGTATTTTGAATAAAAAATTTTTTGAATCAACGACAACACCACCCTGTAACATAATCTGTTACAGGGTGGTAATTCTTTTTACTATCAACCTACTTCAAGCAACTTTTTACTTACTCTTGCCTGAACGTCAATGTAGTATGCAGTTTCGGCGGTGTTCATTTCCTCGTCTTCCCACTTTTCAAAATCTTCAACGAAATCTGCGTACTTGCTTATGTAATCGGCATAGTCTGCAAGTAACGTCAGGTCATCCGGATTTGATTCAAACTTTTTCATAAAGTCAACATAATCCGTCATAAAGGTTTCGTAGCTGTCCATTGCTTTTTTGAATTCGGGGCGCATACCGTCAATGAGGTTTTCCGCTTTTTCGGTGGTAGTCACTTGTGTGGTTGTAGTTTCTGTTGTAGGTGCTTCAGTGATAATTTCAGTTGTGGTGATTTCCGTAGCAGAAGTTGTTGTTTCGGAGTTTAATGTATTTTCTGCTTCGAATGCTACTATCACAGAGTCAACATTCTTTACATCATCGTCAAATGCATCTTCCACTTTCCATAACAAGTCATAGAAATACTCACTATAATTCCTGAGCTTATCATATATTTTTTCATATCCGTCAGATAATGTGTCATAAATTGCTTCACTCTCATCGTAAAGCACATCATAATCGTAATCATTTTTTGCCGTTCCGATTAAATATTCGCATTTGTTCATTATGTTTTCGGTGGCAGACTCTGTTGTTTCATAAAATCCCTCAAAGCCTTTATCTATAGCATTGTACATCTGCTCCAAGCCACTGTCAAAATCATAATAATCAAAATCCTGCTCGGCAACACATTTACAGTAATCAATACATACGGTTTTATACGCTTCAAACATTTCATCAGCCGACGTTTCATATTCTGTCAGCAATACCGTTATCTCTGCCTTATTACTGAGATAGCTGTCATAGTTTTCGCCCAAAGAGGTTAATACCTTTGTAGCACCTTCTTCAACACTGTCCCCTTTTGTCTTTGCATAATTGCTTACAAACATTATCATACCTGACATATCCTGACTGTCATACTCATACTTTGGCGTTTCTTCTTTTTTCTCTGTGCCGCAACTACAAAAAGTAGCCACTACACCAAGCACGATAATGATTGACAAACAGATTGATAACACTTTTTTGAACATAATAATTCCTCCTTGAATTTTACTTTTGTTTCTTTAAAATACGCCACACACTCCGTTCAGAGTAGTTGTATTTCTGTGCAAGCTGGGCAACATTATTGCCGTTATATTCACTGATAATGGCATCGTGGATATACTCTTTTGAAAAAAGCCTGTTCGGGAATGAAACCTGTGTTCCATGAAACATTCTGTATAATGCCAATGCATTTTCTACGCCAATTTCATCCGCTATGTCACGGTATATCTCATTCAGTCCACAAAGGTCATTTCCCAAAAGTTCCACCTCCGTTTTTTCAGTGAAGCTCTCTTTTAACGACATAATATCACCTCCCAAAAGACATAACAAATGACAACGTCATTGTGTTTGTCAGCAAGGTTCAGATGATTTGCTTTTAATTTTTTCATTTAAAAAGCTCCTTTCCGAACAGTAAATATCTGTTCAGAAAAGAGCTTGTAATTTTCGCGCGATGTAACATATATAGCCCTGACATTTCAGGGTTAATTTTATTCCTCGTCCTCATCAAATGAGTAATCATTTAATTCGTCAAAATCAAGAAATTCAGACAATGTCATATTAAAGGCAATGGCGAGTTTATGCAAGGTCATAACTCTCGGATTTTTGGTGATACCTCTGACAATATTATCAAGAGTTGACTGCTTAACATCGCTCATTGTGGCAAGCTTATTTATAGCAATTCCTCTTTGTTTGCAAAGACTTCTGATGCGTTTTACATAAATATCTGAGTAGTCCATTGTTTGCACCTCATAATTACAATTACCCATTTATGGGTTAATATTATGATAACTGCAAAATAACAATCAATTACCCGAATACGGGTTGACTTTGATGATATATTTATGATAAAATGCATTTACCCGTTTATGGGTAAATGATTCTTATTGACCGCTATACACACAATTTTATCGAAGGTTAGCTTCACACCCTTAAATGGGTCAACAGAGATAGCGAGGTCATAAGATAGCCCACCGAAGAAAAATCGGTGGGTTTTGTAAATTGGAGGGATAATTATGACGGCAACCTTCTTCGGACACAAGGATACACCAAAAGAAATAGAGCCGACCCTGAGGTCGACTCTGATAGATTTGATTGAAAATCACGATGCTACGGAATTTTATGTAGGTAACAACGGTAACTTCGACACTATGGTACGCCGTCAGCTTGAAGATTTATCCCACACTTATCCCATAACCTATAGCGTAGTTTTAGCTTATCTGCCAACAAAGAAAAGCGAATATGATGACTATACAAACACCATTCTCCCCGAAGGCATTGAAACTGCACCCAAACGCTTCGCAATTTCTTGGCGCAACAAGTGGATGATCGAGCAGTCGGATATGGTTGTGGCTTATGTCACCCACAGCTTCGGCGGTGCGGCACAGTTTAAGGAATTGGCTGAAAGACAAGGCAAGACATTAATTGAATTGATCGAATGACACGCCTCAGACTTTGACAGTCGGGGGATTACTTTATACCTCTTTCACCCCAAGATTTTCATCAGCCCATTGCCTTAATCTTTCACTTGGTATATAATTAAATCATCATATATTTTTAGGAGGCATTATGGCACGTAATATCGATTCTGCATCAGCAAAGAAAATAGTAAAAACCTATAAAGCATTTCTTGATCATATTGACACTGTCTGCAGTTATGCCGACAGCAGTGCTGAAGATATAATCGCTTTATCAAATGAGGTCATCAGAAGCGATGCTCACAAGGAGCTTAGCAATATTCCTGTTGATGAGCTTAACCGTGACAAGAAGGGCTTTCGTATAAAAACACTCAAAGATAACGGCTACAATACCATAGCTGATATTGAAGATGCCTCTGTTGCGCAGCTTTCAGGCATAAACGGTATAAGTGCCGAAGCAGCATCCGAAATGAAAAGGGCAGCTGCGAGAATATCGGCAGTTTCCGCAGGAAGTGTACATCTTAAAATAAACGGTGATAACAGAACTCCCGAAGCATCAAGCCTTGTAAGTGCAATTTCAAAATACATAAAACTTGCTTCAGTAATAAAGCTGTGCAGAAAGCTCGCAGAGCATAAATCTGATGTTCAGATTGCGCTTAAGGATGTGACTCCTCTTACATCAGGCTTCAAGTGGTTTTTTGCTTCAGCAAAGAAAAAAGCCGCGGCAGAAGAAAGCTACGCATACCTTTATGATTTGTCACAGACTGATATTATTGCTACGGCAACAGACTGTGCAGAACAGTATGCGAAGATTTCTGAAACAAATGATAAAGAAGCCTGGGCGCACTTTGCTTCAAGCTCTGTTTCATTTTTCAATGTGCTTGAAGACATCGCACCGGAGCTTATGCAGACGGATACTACTGTATACGGTCTTCCCGAAGAGCTTGCCGAGGCTATTTCAAATGTAGAGATTCATACGGAAGGTCTTAAATGTACTCTCAGACGCTATCAGGAATGGGGCGTAAAGTATACTCTTCACCAGAAAAGAGTGCTTCTCGGTGATGAAATGGGTCTTGGTAAAACAGTTCAGGCTATTGCCGTAATGGTATCACAAAGAAATACAGGCGCTCATCATTTTGTGGTTGTATGTCCTGCAAGTGTTATAACCAACTGGTGCAGAGAAATTGAGAAAATGAGCGACCTTCCCGTTACCCGTGTGCACGGTGCCGGCAGAACCGAGGCTCTTCAGCACTGGAAGGAAAACGGTGGAGTTGCGGTTACTACATATGAAACCACCGAGCATTTTACTTTAAACGAAAGATACAGATTTTCCACTCTTGTTGTTGACGAAGCTCACTATATCAAAAATATTGAGGCACAGAGAAGCAAGAATGTACGAAAGCTTTGCAGACATGCCGAGAATATTATGTTTATGACAGGTACTGCCCTTGAAAATAAGGTTTCGGAAATGGTTTCGCTTATGGAGGTTCTCAGTCCCTCCGTTGCAAGAAGCGTTCACGGAATGGAATTTTTGGCTTCAGCACCCGAATTCAGAGAAAAGATAGCACCTGTTTACTATCGCAGACGCCGTGAAGATGTTCTCAAAGAACTTCCCGACCTTATTGAAAACACCGATTGGTGTACTATGGGCAGGGATGAGGAAAAGCAGTATAACGCTGCTGTTATGTCGGGTAATTTTGCAGCTGCAAGAAGAGTTTCCTGGAATGTTAGCGATTTAAGTTGTTCTTCAAAAGCAAACCGACTTCTTGAAATTGTGGAGGATGCTAAGGAAGACGGCAGAAAGGTTATCGTATTTTCTTTCTTCCTTGACACTATCGCAAAGGTTACATCACTTTTAGGTGAACAGTGTATGGAGCCTATAAACGGTTCTGTGGCACCTCAGAGAAGACAGGAAATCATCGACGAATTTGATAAAGCTCCTGCCGGCTCAGTCCTTGCGGCGCAGATTCAGTCCGGTGGTACGGGTCTGAATATTCAGAGTGCAAGTGTAGTTGTTCTTTGTGAGCCTCAGTTTAAACCATCCATTGAAAATCAGGCTATATCCCGTGCTTACCGTATGGGACAGACAAGAAATGTTCTTGTACACAGACTTCTCTGTGACGATACGGTTGACGAACGAATTTCAGAGCTTCTCAAAAGCAAGCAAGAGATATTTGATGCCTTTGCTGATGAATCTGCAGTAGGCACCGAAAGCCTTGAAATTGATGAAAGAACCTTCGGCAGTATTATGGAAGAAGAAAAGAAACGCATAACGGAAAAACTGGGCACAGATATAACGGATGGTTTCCCGTCAGAAGCATAAAAATACATATGCCGATGAAATACCCCTGACTTAAAAGAAGTCAGGGGTTCCGTTTACTCACAGCAGTTCAAATCTGCTTTTCTCAAATTTAATCATTCCCTCGTCACGCATTTTGCAAAGCTCGTTTGACATTGCACTGCGGTCAACACAAAGATAGTCTGCCAGCTGCTGACGGTTAAAGGGTACGGTAAAAGCGGATGAGCCTTGCCGTTTGGCTTCTTCGGAAAGGTAAGAAATCAGCTTCACACGGGTGGTACGCCCCGACATGTGTCCTAGCTTTTGCACCAATTTTCTGTTCTTATCGGAAATGGCGAAAAACATATTCTGCACTATCATATTGTGAAAACGGCAGGCTGACGAACAAGTGGTAAGTATTCTCTTTACATCAAAGAAAATTACCGAGCTGACCTCGACGGCAACAACATCATTTAAAAGTGCTCCGCTTTCAGGTGCGGCGTAGCCTTCACCGAACATCTCGCCCACGGAAATGACGGAAAGAATACTGCGGTTGCCCCAGTAATCGTCCTTCTGAATGTGTATCTTGCCCTTCACGAGAATGAAAATGTCTCTTATGTGCTCACCCTCACGGAGAATATATTCGCCCTTTTTGTATTCCTTTTTTCTTGCACCGAGGCAAGAGAGCAGGGAAGCAATGTCTTCCTCTCCCACGCCCGAAAAAAGCTTTGTTCTTTTCAATACTGGAATGTATTTCTTCATAAAAGCCTCTTTTCTGTTGTAAAAACAACCGACTTATTATAATTATTGTAATATAATAGGCTCAACAAGTCAAGAGAGGAGTTATTTCTATGATAAGAAAGATTATTAAAATAGACGAAGAAAAATGTAACGGTTGCGGTGCCTGTGCGGTGGCTTGCCACGAGGGTGCTATTGAAATGATTGACGGCAAGGCAAGGCTTACCCGTGAGGATTACTGCGACGGTCTCGGTGACTGTCTGCCTGCTTGCCCTACAAGTGCAATCACCTTCGAGGAAAGAGAAGCACCTGCCTACGACGAGTCGGCTGTGCTTGCGGCAAAGGAAAAGAAAGCATCTGCACCTCTGCCCTGCGGTTGTCCCGGCACTCAGTCAAAGGCAATTAACCGTGATACTTGTGACTGCAGTACCGCTTCTGTACCCGTAAGCAGTCAGCTCAGACAGTGGCCTGTACAGATTAAGCTTGTACCCATAAATGCTCCCTACTTTGACGGAGCAAACCTTCTTGTGGCGGCAGACTGTACCGCTTATGCTTACGGAAACTTCCACAATGAGTTTATCCGGGGTCGCATAACGCTTATCGGTTGTCCCAAGCTTGACGAGGGAGATTACACCGAAAAGCTGACGGCAATTATCAAGAATAACGACATCAAAAGTGTCACCGTTGTGCGTATGGAGGTGCCTTGCTGCGGTGGTATTGAAAACGCAGTCAAGACAGCACTTATGGCAAGCGGTAAGTTTATCCCGTGGCGAGTTGTTACGGTGACAACTGACGGCAGATTAGTTGAGTGAGGTAATATATGAAAATGCCCCTGACTTTACAGTCAGGGGTTGATGATTAAGTAAAAAAACGTTTGATAATTTGAAAATTTTCAAGTTCTTTTAATAATACGTTTAATCTTTAATAAAAGTCCTTCTTTCGCTTTCTCTTTATGCTTTTTCGCTAATATCGTCATTGTAAGTTCCTCCTGAATTACGAGCAATCAGAAGTCTGTTTATGATAATCATTTCAAGCCGTAAATACAAGTTGTGACTATTTTCGTTACCTCTTCTATTGATATATCGCAACCGGATTTTAGCCACTCGTAAATGATAGCATTTATACCGTTCAGATAATACATCATAATGTAGTTTCTGTTTTCGATAGGATATCCGAATCTTTCCAGTATGGGATTATATATATTTTCAAACATACGTTTATGAATCTCATTAAAATTGAAGGTATGACTGTGTAACAATACGGTTGAAAACACTTCTTTGTTCTCTTTTATATATATAAGATACGGTACCAGATATTCATCACAAATAAAAATAAGATCTTCGAGATTACAATTTGAAAGATTCAATGCAACAGACTTCAGATCCGTTGAAAAATACGATAGAAAATCATTGAATAAATACCGGGTAGTTTCGTCGAGTAATTCCCCGATATTTTCATAGTGCAGATAAAAGGTTGAACGATTTACCCCGGCAGTTTTGCATATTTCACTTACCGTAATAAAATCAAAGGATTTCTCTTTGAGCAACGAAATCAATGCAAGGTCCATTTTAGTGGCAGTATTAAAATATTTACTTTCTGATTTATTCATATTACCACTCCTTGCGATATCTATTTATTTGTCTGTAATTTCTTTTGCAAGCTGTACAATTTCACAGGCATATTTCTTCTTGCTCTTTTCAAGCAGCTTCTTGTAAACAGGATAATTGATGCCGCAGCCTGTAAGACCGATAACACCGACAATACTTCCCATTACCATTCCACCGCCGATAACCTTCATTGACATACACATACCCGTACCAAATACAAGTGACGAAACAATACCAAAAGAATACGTGAAAACGGTAGCCGGAAGCTTCGCTCTGTTATCAAGCTTTTTTAAGGCAACAAGCTTGGAGCTAACCTTCAGAGCGTAATCCTTTGCTATAGCTTCTGCAATAAGTTTATCTGTGTTCATTTGAATCACCTCCTTTAATTTTGTAATTGTATTGTACAAATAAAAAGAGGTTGAATGAAGAACACGAAAAAAGAAATGTGTTGTTTTCAAAAAAATATTCACTAAAATAATTGTAACATATCAAACAACAAAATGCTACCCTTACGGATGGCATAGTTGTGGCTTGTGTTACGCATAGCTTCGGTAGAGCCCGGCAGATTAAGGAATTTGCTGAAAAACAAGGCAAAACAGTAATTGAATTGAGCGTATGAAAATACCCCTGACCTTTACTTTTGTGGTCAGGGGTTAAGCCTTTACATCGACAAATTGGAATTTGGCTAATTCTGCTGTAACAGACTATCTGCAAGTAGCAGCAAAAATACCCTTTGTAATGCTTTTGTACTCCTCAGTATCAATAATAATCCAACCATTATCCTTTTCTGAGACGGTGTGATTGTGGACATTGGGGATGAGTTTATTGTAAAATGTATCCGTTGTTAGAGGGTCGAATTCTGAGGGAACAACATCCACCGCAGTAAAGCTGCGGATTTCGCCGTCGATAGTAAGCCTCACCGTATCACCTTTTTTTACGCTGCCTTTCAGAGTGAAGCCCTGCAGAACTGCCCTGTTTCTGATTTTTCTGGCTCTGAGTATAAAGCAGGGCGGGCTTGGGCTGACCGCAAAAACTCTCTGAACAGCAAACACATTTCCGCTTTCAAGTCCAACGGAACTCAAAAAGCTGGCGCTTACTCTGTCACGGAGGGCAAGCAAAGCCTGTGCTTCTTTCAGCGGCATACAGTTGCCTTCCCCAAAATCATAGTTTTCTTGCAGTCCGAGCGCGTTGAATTCATCCCTGTCAACCCACCATTTTCTCTCGTCCATTAACTGATGAAGGGTGAGGTTACAATTCTTGCATAGGGTACCATCGCTGAGAACATGCACATAACCGTTTCCAAAAAAACCAATTTTATTGGAACATACAGAGCAGTTTGCCTGGTAGCGGATATCATTTTCTTTTGCCATACATCAATACCTCCATGAATTCAAGATAGTGAACAGTTCGTCAAATTCTTATTTTCCTAACTGTTCGACCTATTGGAATTGGCTTATCTGTATTGGGCGTATAATGGTGGGAGTATTTCACACAGATTTCTGTATTCAATGCAACAATGTTTCGCCATTTCTGTTGCCATCTTATCTGTTATGATGAGCTTGCGCAATAATGAACTTTGCAAAGTTTCACCCATCCAAAATCTGCTTATCATAAACAACCCGTTTTCTGTTTGCTTGAAAATATGTGCCATTTCCGTATGTTTAACGATACCTTTCAAAACACCAACATGACCGCAAACAATAAGTGGAATGTTGTTTTGTTTAATTTCCTCTTCGGAAAAACCGAATGCTTGTGGCGAAACAAAATCAATACATAAAGGTGCTTTCACTCCCTCACCAATTCGCTCCACAGGATACTGGGAATTGGGCTGAAACGGCGGTAGTGAATCTTGCTCAAAATAGGCTTTATCTTTCCTGTCATAAGAAATACTGATATGTTCTTCGGGAAACCATACTTGATAACGAATATCCGCTTTAGGATGCCACCAAAACCACCATCTTATCATTTCGGCAGTAACATTAGGCATTGGACAAACCATAGATACCAAATATGTACCATCAGCTAATTTTTTGTAGCCAACCTCTTTTTGTAAAATTTCATTTGATAATATATCGTTTTTACATTCAAAAGGTGTTCCTGTTATCTCGTTTTTTCTCAGCAACTCAACTATTTCCGTTGGCATTTGAGGTAATTGCTTATTCAATAAATCCTTTAATTCCATCTGCTTTTTGCCTCCGTCAAATTCAAGTTTGTC
>JAZLAJ010000011.1:0-61234 GCA_045613145.1 Acutalibacteraceae bacterium | reverse complement strand
TTCGGTATTTGAGCTGTTCTTAAATTATCTTGAAACACATAAGGAAGAGATAAACAAATTTGAAACAGTGAGATATGTTTTCCTTTCGGGTGAAGCACTGACCGCAGATCTCATACAGAGATTCTACAGAATGTACGATTACGAAAAAGTGACGGTACACAATCTTTACGGACCTACAGAATGTGCCGTAGACGTAACTTACTATGACTGTACACCGGAGGATATTGACCCCGTTCCCATCGGTAAGCCTGTATACAACACACAGCTGTATGTGGTGGACAGACATAACAGACCTGTACCTGTCGGAGTGACGGGCGAGCTGTGCATTGCGGGAATGAATGTAGGACAGGGCTACCTCAATAACCCCGACCTTACAGCAGAAAAATTCATCGATAACCCCTTAGGAGAAGGCAAGCTCTACAGAACAGGAGATAATGCATATCTTAGAGAAGACGGAAATATTGTGTTCTGCGGAAGACGGGACAATCAGATTAAGCTTAACGGTCAGCGTGTGGAAATCGGTGAAATTGAGTCTGTTATATCTGGTGTTTACGGTGTCGAAAGTGTTGCTGTGACGGTACGGAAAATAAATTCCCGTGATGTACTTGTAGCTTTTTATTGCGGAAAAACAGATATGGAAATCAGAATCAAGGATTTTTGCCGTGAGAAGCTTCCTAAATATATGGTGCCGTCTTTTGTGGTTTATCTTGATAAAATGCCCTTGAATCTGAACGGTAAGCTCGACAGACGTAAGCTTAATGAAACTGAGCTGAATGTGTATGAATCTGAAGCTCAGATACCTGAAAATGATACGGAAAGATACATCTGTGAAGTATTCGGGGATATTCTCGGTGAAAAGAATATAGGCCGAAACAGTGACTTCTTTGAGCTGGGCGGAACGAGCTATTCGATGATTTCTCTTTTAAGTGAGGATGGCTTTGAAAATGTGAGTGCAGCAGAATTTATGAGAAATCCGACACCTGCACTTCTTGCCGGAATACTGAACAGAAAGCCGATTGATGATGCAGAGTATATTGAAGCTCTGTATGTTCCCGAAAAAACGGATAATGTTCTGATTGTCTTGCCCTTCGCAGGCGGTGGAGCAGAATCCTACGTTAATTTCGTATCTTCCTTTAAGAGGGCAAGAAAAACCACGGCCGTGTATTTCATACGGTATTTGCACTCCGTAAGGGAATGTAACGAAGCGGCAGCTGAGATAGCCGAATTCTTCAGGGGTGAAGAAATATTATTCTATTCTCACTGCGTCGGTTCTGCAGTGGCACTGAATATTATTTCGTCCCTGGAAAGAGAAAATGTAGCTGTAAGGCATTACTTTGCCGCTGCGAGTCTGCCACCTGAAAAGCCTTCGTCAAGGAATATATGGAATTATGTTCCGGACTTCATTCTCAGACGCATTCTTCTGAATGCAGGTGCTGATTTCGGTAAGCTTTCACGTGAAGAGATTTCTGCTATTCTCCGTAAGTTCAGAAAGGATACAGATTTTGCTAATGTCGGATTTACTGAGCTTAAGGACAGAATCAATGTGCCTGTAAGTGTAATTATAAGTAAACGGGACAGCTTTACCAAAAATTACAGTCAGGCCGCTGACTTGTGGAAAAAATATGCGGGTAATGAAGTTAATGTCAGATTTATCGGCAGTGACAGTCATTATTTCCAGTCTGACAGCAGTGATGAGCTGACGGATATAATCGTCAGTGACTTATAAAAATGAAAAGAACCTCTTATTTCGGACGCAGGGTAAGGTTGTCTGATTTAAGAGGTTGCTTTTTTGAAAAAAGTAAGAAGCTTTAAATGCCTTCATAACAGTCTGAGAAGGGATATCATTTTTCGGTAAGTCTCATTTAGGTCAAGATATTATTACGGAAATACATAGATAAATTTTTATTTATATCTTGAAATCATAATGTAAGATATAGTATAATCGCTATGAGAAATATGCAATTATAAGGAGATGTTAAAATGGTAAAAAAAATACTGCTTATTATTTTGGTTGCTTTTATTTTCAGCCTGGTTTTCGGAATTATTCTTTTTGAAACGGAGCCTGATAATATGAATATAAATTACAATCCTGCCGATACAGAGAATACTACGGATAAGACTATAAGATTCGGCTCTGACGGTAAGCTTAAGATACTGCAGGTCGCAGATACACATCTGGACTATGACCGTAATTTTGACTCTTCCATCTGGGTAATCGCCGAAGCCTGTGACGTGGAAAAGCCTGATCTCGTCGTTCTTACCGGTGATAATACGAAGCCTTACGATGATCCCGAGGAAACGAAAAAGCTTATCAATGCACTTATGAATATTTTTGATTCGAGAAATATTCCCGTTGCCGTAACCTTCGGTAATCACGATTCAGAGGCAGGTCCGATGACAAGAGAAGAAATTATGGAATATTATAACAGCTTCTCCTGTACTATTACTGTGGAAAATGAGGAGCAGTTCAAAAACTGCGCCACCTTCAATATTCCCGTGCTTGCATCTGACAGTGATGATGTGAAGTTCAATATCTGGGTATTCGACACAGGTCACAAGGACGACGATGAGCCGAGCCATTATGACCGTGCACGTGCCGATCAGATTGAATGGTATAAGAAAACATCCGCTAAGCTCAGAAAGGCAAACGGCGGAGAAAACGTAAGCTCAGTTGTTTTCCAGCATGTAATAGTTCCCGAGATTTACGATGTACTTAAGAAGGTTGATTCCAAGCAGCCGTTCACCGTAGAGCATATTTATAATAAGGGCGAATATTATGCCTTCGATCCTGAACAAGTGAATTACGGAACACTTAATGAAAAGCCCTGTCCCGGCTACTATAATGACGGACAGTTTGATGCTTTGGTAGAAAACGGTGATGTAATGGCGATGTTTACAGGCCACGATCACACCAATGCTTTCGGTGTAAGAAATCAGAATATTGACATTTACACCTCTCCCTCCACACGTTACAAGAACCTCGCTTACACTACTCAGTACGGTTACCGTGTAGTTGAAATCGACGAGAAGGACACTTCTGTTTACGAAACAAAGGTAAAGCGTCTGTACGATGTTTTTGATTTCGGTTACATAAAGACTGCTAAAGAAAACGGAGATAAGTTTTCTTCGAGAATAGCTCTCGAGCTGGCAGTTAAAGGTGCAGTTCAGAAAACCTTTATGAAGCTTTATCAGTCTGTGATAGAGCTTGTTACAGGCAGAACGGTAACTTATCCCGGTTAATAAAGACAGTTTAATAGGTACAGCCCTGAAATGAGAGCTGTCTGAAACTCCTGTTCTTCGGAACGGGAGTTTTTTTCTGTTTTAACAGAAAAAATTAAAGTAAAAATACGGGATTCTTATCTTTGGATTCTCACAGAAAACAGATTTAAAAACAGATATTTGGTTATTAGTTTCTCTTTGGTAAAAATAATGGCTGTTTATATGAATTTTATAGTAAAAAAATGCTGTAAAAGTGCGTTTTTTTGTCGCAAATTATTGAAAAAAATATAAGGATGTGCTATATTTAATACTGAGTAATGATGTCTTGTTTTATGTGTTTAATAGGCTGTAGGTTATATTTTTTATTGAGAAATATTAAGGGGGGTGCTTCTCTTATGACAGATAAAGAACTCAGAAAGCTCAGCCGTCTGGAGCTGCTTGAATTGCTTCTCGAGGTGAGCAACGAAAATAAGATGCTTTCTGAAAAAATCGATAAGCTGAAAGCGGAAAATAAAACTGCTGAAAGCATTGAAAATCTTTCTGTTGTAACCCGTCAGGTAGAGAACGCACTTAAATATGCCGAGAGCCTTACCGATACTCTTAAAAATGTGTCGGGTACCTCAGCGGTAAAAAACAGCAGTGCAAATAAAGAAGACCCTGTAAAACAAGCTGTTCTGACAGACCGTGAGATATACAGACGTATCCTGTGCTTTTTCGCTGAAAACGATGAAAAGCTCAGCGTTTTTCCCGAAGAACTGGAGAATGATGTCAGACAGCGTATAAGAAGCATACTCAGAAGCAGAAATACGGACTGACACCCGTATAATAGGAGCGTTCCCGTCGATGGCAAGAAAAAAACAGATAAATAAAATAACGATTCCTACCGCAAAACAGATCGAAGAGGAGATTCTCAGAGAAAAATACAACCGTAAATACAGACAGGTACTGAAAAGCACTCTGTATTCTCTGATTGTAGTCGCTGCCGTAGCAGTGCTTATAGCGACTCTTGCATTTCCTGTTCTGCAGATTTCGGGCAGCAGTATGGAACCGACACTTAACGATGAAGAAATAGTCGTGCTTTTAAAAACGGCAAAAATGAAAAAAGGGGAGCTTTGTTGTTTTTCTTATCAGAATAAGCTTCTCATAAAACGTGTTATCGGTCTTCCCGGTGACAAGATAAACATAGATGAAAACGGTAATGTATTTGTAAACGATGAGTTTGTTGATGAACCGTATGTTACAGACAGAGCCTTAGGTGAAACAGATATAAAGTTTCCCTGCTATGTGACGGACGGACACTATTTCGTTTTAGGTGACCACCGTTCCACATCTATTGACAGCCGAAGCAGTGTTATAGGACTCGTAAACGAAGAACATATCGTAGGAAAGATATTTTTCAGAATCTGGCCTTTTGACAGTATCAGTACAGTGAACTGAAAATAAATGAAATCTTAAAAGGAGGTGGCAGGTTTGGAAGCATTAAGTAACGATTATCTCGGCAGACATAAAAAATTCAGAATTGACAGTAAAAAACTTGCCACAGCTTTTTGTATAACAGCTTTTGTTATAGCAATAATAGTTTTCTGGCTGCTGAAGCTCGTGGGTATTACTGCTACGGGGGATGCATTCTGCGGACTCGAAGAGCATACTCACGGTGATGAATGTTACATAAGTGAGCTTGTCTGCGGTTATGACAGTGAAACTACTAAGGCTCCGGAAACAGAAGTCTCACAGCAGGAGGAAAATTCCGATGAAGAGACGACAGACTCTGACGAAGCGGTGACAGGTGAATCTGCCGCAGAAGAGGAAAAGCCTGCCGAAGAAGAGACTACGACAGTAAAAGTACACACACATTCTGATGAGTGCTGTGAAAAGATTCTTGTCTGCAAGGAGGCAGAGCACACCCATAATCAGGAATGCTTCCCCGATAAAACAGCTGACACTGAAACCGTAAGTGACTGGCTCAGCACAATCGAAAAGGTTGAAATAACAAATGATATACCGGAAAATCTTGTAGCTGTTGCTATGTCACAGACAGGCTATGAGGAAAGCAGCCGTAACTACGAATTCGACAGTGACGGAAACAGAAACGGATACACACGATACGGTGAATGGTACGGAAATCCTTACGGTAAATGGAACGTAATGTTCGTATCCTTCTGCCTTCATTATTCAAATATAAATAATTCAGATGAGCTGAAGACGGCAGGTGCCGAAGCGATGAGACTCTTGTGGCAGAAAAGAAATGCTTATGCAGCTGCAGGAGAATATACTGCACAAAGAGGTGACATAGCTTTCATTGACAGTGACGGTGACGGAGTTTCGGATACTGCAGGTATAATCTTATCAGCTGACAGTAATAATCTTTCTGTTATAATGGGTGACAGTAATGATAAGGTCGAAACGAAAAATGTAAAAGTTTCTGACGGTGTTGTCGGTTACGGACTTACGGGAGAACTCAGTTTTTCCAAGGATATGGATTATGAGGCTGAAACTACCGTGCCGGAAACAGAGACTGCTGAAACAGAGATGCTGAAGGCTCCCATGCTTATGATGGCGGCGGATGAGACAGGCGAGACGGATGAAACAGAAGCGGAGATTATCTACATAAATGATCTTTCATCTGTTGTCCGTGATGTTTCAATAAGAACCCAGGACGGTGTCGAAATCAATAAGGATTCATCTGTCTATATCGGACAGACATATGTCATTTCCATTGAATTCAGCGAAGACAATGAAGGCGATAAATGGATTCAGTTCCGTCATGATGACCATCATGAACTGCATTATCAGATTCCCGAAAACCTTCACTGTGAGCCCTTCACAGATTGGCACTACATCTCAGCAAAAACAGAAAACGGAACCGTTGAGGATGTAGCAAAATATTGGATTGATGAAAACGGCCATCTCAGAGTTATCTTCGTTGATATAGACGGTCAATGCTTTGCTTCGAAATATTCGAATGTTGACTTTACTATCGAATTCAATGCTACAGTGGGCGATACGGGTTCGGGAGATAAAACCGAAATCGTGTTCAATGATGAAATCAAGGTTAATCTTAATATCGACAGAAAATCCCACCTGAAGGTCGAAAAAACTCACGGAGATTTTGATCGGGAAAACAATACTATGGAGTATACGGTCAGGGTTGAAGCTTTCAACGGTGCAGTTACCGACCTTGTTTTAGATGATAAAATATGGGAAAAGCACTATGCCTTAAGAGATACCATCGTTGTTACTGACCTTGACGGGAATCTGATCGATCCTCAGCCTGAGATCAGCGATAACCCTAACGGAAGCTCAGGATTTATCCTTTCCGGTTTTCCTGATATTCCTGCCGGAGAAGGCTTGCTTATAAAATACAAAACAAAGTTAAATAATGACCAGCTTAATTATGAGGTCGTAAACCTGTGGAATGAAGCCTGGGTCAGCGGTAAAGGTACAGATGACACTGAATTACAGGAAAGCTCCAAGCTTGGCAGTAAGGCATATCTTTATAAGATAAAAAAAGACGGTAAGCAGGATGTAATAAATAAAAACGGAGAAGAGATACCTGTAGTCCGCTGGGATGTGGAAATAGTCAAGGATAAGGAAAATCTTGGCGGTACGGTAATTATTGATACTCTCGGTGCCGGTCTTCATTATTATACGGACGAGCCTATCCGTGTTGACAGAGAAGATGCAAACGATAAAGAGTTGCCTACCGTTTATATTAACTGGAATGACGTAACTATCAAAGATAATTCAATGTCCTTTGAATTGCCTGAAGGTCATGCATTTAAAATAGTTTATTATACTTTGTATGATGCGCTTTCAGATGCGCAGGACAAAGAGGTTTTCACCAACGAGGTTCATGCATATATTGACGGAAAGGACGAATCAGACACAGGCTCTGCTGATGTTGTCGGCTTTACTCCGGTGGTAAACAAAAGTGCGAGAGGCGATGACGGTAAGTATGTTTACTACACTATCAATGCCGAGGTTCCCGGTGTTATAAAGAACTGGGGTAATTTCTTCCTTACGGACCTTTCGGCGGTGTGGAACTATCCTGAAAAGGGGCAGACTCTGTATATTCAGAATGTTCCCCAGGATATGGAGATTACAGCTACCGTAGGGGACAGAGTTATTAATTTCACACCTTATGTGGAAGGCGGACACATAGAAAACACATTCATTCTTGTGGCACCTGCTCAAGGAAATCAGCATCACAGCTTTAATGTTTATTTTAACACATCTACTCCCACTGCTGAATCGTCCAAATGGATTCTCGGTGAAGATGCGAAGCTGACCATAACCTACAAAATTCCCTTCAGTGCTAAAACAGGCTCGGAATGGAGCGGTTCTCTTACGGGTGAACTGACACTTGAGGATGTTCTTCTTCAGAAAGAGACAGTGTGGAATGAAGCATATCTTAACTTTACGGATATCATAAGCGGCAGGGGAGAAGCACCCTACAATTATACGCCGAAAATTACAAAGAAGGCAGTTGTAAACGAAGACGGAACGATCGACTATACGGTCGCATTCAATACTTCGATTCCCGGTACATCAGGTCCGCAGGGATATTTGTACGCTGCAGATGATATACGTTTTACTGATACTTTTGATGAAAAATTAGAATATGTACCGGGTTCGCTTTCCGTTACCTGTTACAGTCCGTGGTTTGTGGACGAATGGTATGTCAGATATGATTATGGCGGTGCAGTGACTGGCAACAGTATGAATGTCAGTGCATCAGATTTTAAGCTTGCTGAAATCAATATGGAACAGCCGGAGGATATAACATCCTGGATGGTATGGCTACCGGATTATCAGGCATACTGTGACGGTGTCAGTGGCGGTAAACAGATATTTAAATATAAGCTCAGACTGAAAAAACAGTATCTGGAGACAACAGAAGAAAATAAATATCTGCTGGATAATACTGCAGAAGTTATCTGGGACGGTGATAATTCATCGGGAACTGCCAGTCGTACGGTAGAATACAGAACAGGTCTTCTCGATAAGTATGCGGTGCAGGAGAGTAATAAGCTTCTTTTTGATATTCATATCAACCGTAATGCACTGGATATTCTTGAAGGTTCAGATACCCTCACCATTGAAGACACAATGACACCGAACCTTTCGGTTTACTGGGATTCGATAAAGCTTCTTTACCAGGAAGCGGACGGTAGCTGGACGAGCTTCAGCGACTCGGACAAATACACTTATACTGTTACCTATGACCAGCCGAGTAATAAGCTGAACTTTGTTGTACCGGATGAGCTTCATATAAGAATAGATTATACAACTCTTCTTATTTCATCAAGCGATGAGGTTTCGGTAAATAATACCGTAAAAATCGACGGTAAAGCAGAGGTATCTGATGTAATAGATGCCGTGTTCAAGGTTGAAGAGCATAGCGGCGGTGCTTCTGGCTCGATACATAGTATCACACTGATTAAGCAGGACGGTGATACAGATGAACGGTTACCTGATGTCACATTCCATTTTTACGGTCCTATGCCTGACCCTGATGCTGTCTTGCCTGACGGAGCACCGAAGAATATACAGACAGATTCGGGCAAACAACTCGGATATATCGGCTCTTACACAACAGGAGCGGACGGTACTGTTCTTATTGAAACGCAGTATCTTACTACAGGAGGTCCGTATGCTCTGATAGAGGCTTCTCCGCCTGATGGATATCTGGCGTTGGAAAAGCCTGTATTCTTCCATTTTTATGAGGCCAAGACAAATGATGTAATTCCTGTAGTGTCTACTATCATATCTGTAGAAAACTTTAATTACGGCTTTGTTCTTCCCGAAACGGGCGGCACAGGCACATTACCTTTGGCAATAATCGGTTTTTCCTTAATGGCATTTCCGATTTTGTATAGCACGATTCGTCGTAAACGTGAAAGGGGGGTGACATAATCTCCAGACACGAAAAGACGGAGAATGCAAAAAAACTCAGTAAAAAAATTGCAAATTTAAAAAAAGAAAGGAAGTATTAACTATGAAGAAATTATTTGCAGTTTTATTAGCACTCACCCTCGTTCTCTCTATGGGAACAATCGCACTCGCAGCCGGTAACGGCACCATCACAATCGAGAACGCAGAAAAGGATTACAGTTATTCTGTATACAAAATGCTCGATTTTAAGCCTGTTGATGGCGACAGCCAGAAAGGTATTTACACAATCGCAACCGGTTGGGATAATTTCTTTAAGACAGGCGTAGGTAAAGACTATTTTTCAGTGGCAGATAACGGTTCAGTAACAAAAACCAAAGAGCCTGATGCAGAACTGGCAAGAGCAGCGGTTGATTATGCAAAGACTGCTACAGAAAGCTTCAGTAAAACAGAGGTTGCAGAATCAGATACCCTAGTATTCGGTGACCTTGATCTCGGCTATTATGCAGTTGACACTACTGTAGGTGCTATCTGCTCACTTACAAACACAAATTCAAATGCAAAAGCAATCGAAAAGAATGAGCTCCCCTCTCTCGAAAAGAAAATCATAGAGGATAACGCTCCTGTTGATGCTAACAATGCAAGAATCGGTGAGAACGTAGACTATGAGATTACTGTAAAAATCGGTAAAGGTCTCAAAGATTATGTCGTAACTGATACTATGTCAGAAGGTCTTACATATAACGATGATGCTAAGCTCTATATTGACGGTGTTGAAATCAAAACAGGATTTGAAATCAAAAATGTTACTGAACAGAGCTTTGAAATTGTATTTGATAATGATTATGTAAAAACAATTGCAGGCAAAGAAGTAGTAATCAAGTTCAGCGCAGAGCTTAATAAAAATGCAGAGGTTGGTTCAGACGCTAACACCAATACAGCTAAGCTCGAATACGATAATGAAAATACTGTAGTAAGCACTCCTGAAGACACAGTTAAGACTTACACCACAAAGCTTACAATCAACAAGTTTGAAACAACCGATGAAGGAGAAGTTCCTCTTACCGGTGCAGGCTTCACACTCTACAAAGGTTCAAAGTCAGAAGCAAACATCGTAGGTGCAGAAATTACAGGTGATATTTCCGAATTCGTATGGAACGGTCTCGAGGAAGGTACTTATATCCTTGAAGAAACAGTTGTTCCCGAAGGTTATAATAAGGCTAAGGACATCACATTCACTCTTACATGCGATGAAACTACAGGCGATTGGAGTGTAGTAAGTGCAGACATTATCGAATCTGTCGAAGAAAATGTAGAACTTAATGTTTTCGAAGGTAAAGTAGAAAACGTAACAGGTACACTCCTTCCCGAAACCGGTGGCATCGGTACCACAATCTTCTACATTGTAGGTATCGTTATGATGCTCGGCGCAGGCATCATTCTCATCTCAAAGAAGAGAATGGCTTCCTTCGCCTGAAAGGATGAAGAATCAGACGGTTCCGAGTCAGAAGATAAAGAACCAACTGACTTCGAGCCTTAAGATTTGACAGTTAAAAGCTGACAGACGGTAATATAAATCCCTGCCGACTTTATTGTCGGCAGGGTGATACCTGTGAAATTCTGACCGTTGTTTCTGAAAAATCAGTGATGACGTTGAGAATTTTATTTAAGAGAGATTTAATATGGAAGAAAAGAAAACTACTCAAAAGAAAAAAAGCGGCAGTGCTTCTAATATTATACTTGTGGCGATATTTTTTCTGGGGCTCAGTGTGCTTCTCTATCCTACAGTAAGTGACTTCTGGAACGAAAAAAGACAGTCAAAGGCTGTCGTAAATTATGATGACCTCATCGTAAATCTGACTCCTGAGGATTATTCCGACTTTTTTTCGAAGGCCGATGAATATAACGGTAAAGTCAGAAATATGCAGTTTCCTTTTATGAATCATAAAAGCATCGCCGATGAATACTACGGTACCCTCGATGTAAACGGTGACGGTATGATGGGATACATCACCATCGAAAAGATAAAGGTTCAGCTTCCCATTTACCACGGCACGAGTGACCAGGTTCTTAATTCAGCAGTCGGACATGTGGAGGGATCCAGCATTCCTGTAGGCGGTGAGAGCACTCACGCTGTTTTATCGGCTCACAGAGGTCTTCCATCGGCCAAACTGTTTACCAATCTTGACAAGATGGAGACAGGTGATATATTCACGATAAAAATTCTTGACAGAACGATTACTTATCAGGTTGATCAGATTCTTATCGTTCTGCCGGACGAAACAGATGAACTGAATATCGTAGCCGGTGAGGACTACTGTACACTTGTCACATGTACACCTTACGGTATAAATACCCACCGTATGCTTGTACGTGGTACACGTATCGAAAATATCGAACCCGACAGAGTAGTCAATGTCATTACGGAGGCTTACCGTATTGACCCGCTTATAGTTACGCCGGCAGTGGCAGCGCCGATTCTCGGAGCACTGCTTATATATCTCATAGTAAAATCCTCAAAGGATAAGAAAAAGAGAAAGAAAGATTAAAAGAGAGGAGAAACAGCTGATGAAAAAGAGAAAACTCATATCCTGTATTTTTGCTTTTGTGCTTATTTTTACTATGTGTATTTACACTTTTTCTCCTGCTGTTTCCGCTATTATCAGTAAGAATGGCAGTATAACACTTCACGTGATAGATGAGAAGACAAGAAAACCAGTCGCAAATGAGAGCTTCCGTCTGTATTTATTTGCCGCAGCCTACGAAAAGGGTAAGGGTGTGGGATATGAATATGTGGTGCCCTATGATGACTGTAATATGGATATGGGTAACCTTCAGGATGCTTACCTGCCCGTGCATCTGACTCATTTTGCTCTGACTCACGATTTACCCTTTAAGGTTAAATCATCAGACAGTAACGGATGCGTAGTTTTTGATGATCTTGTTCCCGGTGTCTATCTCGTTTTACCGATGGGAAATCTTCCCGAGTATTTTATGCCGTCCCCCTTTGTTGTTAATATTCCTGTTTATGACAAGGAAAGCAAAAACTGGATTTACGATATTAATCCCACTCCTAAAATGCAGCTTTATGAATCTGAAGATACGGGAAAAACCACCTACATTAAGGTAGAGAAGCTGTGGGAAACAGAGGGAAGCCATCCCGATTCCGTCTCTGTAAGTCTTCTCTGTGATTTCAGAGAGGTTGAAAAGGTTACTCTTGACGAAAGTAACAGTTGGCAGTATCGCTGGGATAATCTTTCAGTGAAGCATAACTGGAGCGTAGTGGAAAACGAGGTTCCCGACGGCTACACTGTTTCCTATGACACCTCATCCAATACTGTTACAATCATCAATAAGGGCGGTAATGACGAACCTACAACATCTCCGCCGGAAACTACTGCTGACGACGATGGCGGAGAAGAGACTACTACAGGCAGCTCCGTTGGCACTACTTCCCCGGGAAGCTCATCGGATGAGACTACCACCAAGCCTGAAAAGCTCGTACATACCGGACAGCTTAACTGGCCCGTTCCCGTATTTTCGACGGCAGGTCTGCTTCTTTTCAGTTTAGGCTGGGCGATATTTAATTTTGGCAGAAAAGACGAGGAAGCGGTATGAGGAAAAAAATAGCTGTCTCTCTTATGACCGTCGGAATCATTTTTATTGCTTTTGCAGCAGCTGTTCTCGTTTATAATAATTACGAAAACAGGAAGGCACAGGAAAGTGCAGATGCGCTTATGGAGTCATTACGTCTGAGTATAGCTGAAGACAGATTCGGAAATAAGGTTACTGACTACTTTGATAAAGAAATGACCGTCAAGGAAATAAACGGCTACGGTTATATCGGCTATCTTTCTGTTCCCGCACTGAAGCTGGAGCTTCCTGTTATGTCAGAGTGTGATTACGGAAGATTAAAAATCGCACCCTGCAGATATTACGGCAGCACCAAGACAGATAATCTTGTTATTGCTGCACATAACTATCTGGTGCATTTCGCTTATCTCGGAAAGCTTAAAGCGGGGGATGCGGTGATATTTACCGATATGGATGCCAAGACACTGCGTTATAGGGTGACTTCGGTGGAGCAGCTGTGGCCTACGGATGTCGATAAGGTAAAGGACAGCGGAGACGATCTGATACTTTACACCTGTACCTACGGTGGCAGAAAGAGAGTTACCGTACGATGCACCTATGAGGAAGCATTTAAGTGATAATCACACAGAATAAACGGTGAGAATGTATTCTTGCCGTTTTTGTTTTGCCTGCATAAAGGTGTTTTCACTTGAAAAAAATATCGCAGTATGCTATTATTATCTATATTTATCTGAGAGGAGATATATTATGTTAAAAACTTTACCTAAAAGAAAAATGTACCGTTATTGCCTTGCGGATATCGCTAAAGGTCTGTTCACAGGTATGATAAGTAACTACCTTCTGTATTTCTTTCAGCCTACAGCGAAAAGCGGTCTGCCTAATCTTCTGCCGGAAAATAAATTTCTCGGCTTTATCACGATTATGGCTTTTATCACCGCTCTGGGCAAGATTGTTGATGCAGTCACAGATCCGCTTGTAGCGTCACTTTCGGACAAATGTACTCACAAAAGCGGAAGACGTATGCCCTTCCTTCGTTATGCAGCACTGCCTTATGCTCTGTCGGTTATACTCATATTCTATGCTCCCTTTCAGCAGGGCTCTGCACTGAATGCAGTCTGGGTAGGCTTTTTCCTTATTACTTATTACACTGCATATACCTTCTTCTTCATTCCGAGAAACGCACTCGTTCCTGAGATTATTCCCGATGCTAAGGTCAGAGTAGGCTATTACGGAATCAGTACGGTTTTCTTTATGGGCTCGAGCTCATTTATGTACGCTGCTACTCTTTTCGTAGATATACTTAAAAATGCAGGCCTTTCACCTCTCTGGGCATGGAGAGCTGTATTTACTGTTTTTGCCGCTATCGGTATCGTTTGCCTTATGCTCAGTGCTTATGCCTTCGAGGAAAAGGATTATGTGGATGAAAATGTAAAGCCTAAGGAATCTATGCTCAAATCCTTCGGTATGGTTTTCAGAAACAAGCAGTTCGTTATTTTCAGCCTCGGTGACCTTTTTGTAGGTGTGTCCATGGCATTTTTCCAGACTGCTATGCTTTATTACATAACTATGCTTCTTAATGTTCCCGAATCACAGTCCTTCCTGGTTATGCTCTGTGCTATCGCAGTGGCAATATGTCTGTTCCCGCTCATTATTAAAATCAGCCGTAAATATAATAAAAAGATTCCTCTTGTTATAGCCAGTGTAGTATTTACCGTGGTATTCGGTCTGATTTATTTCGGAGACAAGATAGCTGCTCTTGCACCGGGTAATGAGCTTTTTATCGGTCTTGCTATGGGTGTTATAGTTTCCTTCCCCTTCGCTGCCATCAACATTCTGCCGCAGTCTGTTATCTCCGACATCATTCAGCAGGATTGCCTTGTAAACGGAGTTAACCGTGAGGGTATATTCTCTGCTGTAAAGACATTTATCGAAAAAATCTGTTCAGCTATTGCTATGATGGGTGTTTCAAGTATTCTTGCCATCGGCGCTTCGGCAGGGGAGAGTGTAAGCCTTCAGGGTGTAAAGCTTACAGGTGTTTTTGCAGGTGCTTTCAGTCTTCTGTCCGTGGTATTCTTCGTTCTTTATAACGATAAAAAGGTTACGGCTCAGATCGAAGAACACAAGAAAAACAAATAAGAGAGATTGTAATGAGAAGGCTTTTATCTGTTTTACTTTGTTTAGCGTTACTGTTTACAGCTTTCACATTTTTAAGTATCGTAATATACGGTGAAAAAGATTGTAAAACCCCTTCGGATGTTGCTGTTGTTTTAGGAGCAGCGACATCCGGTGATGAAGTTTCTCCCGTGTATCGTGAAAGAATAAATCACGGAATATGGCTTTATGAAAAGGGCTATGCAGATTATCTGATACTTACGGGGGGAATCGGTGAGGGTAACGGAAAAAGTGATGCACTCATAGCTAAGGAATATGCACTTTCGAAGTCTGTACCTGAAGAAGCAATTTTTATCGAAGAAAAATCCACTATAACCGAGGAAAATCTCGAATATGCCAAGGTAATTATGGAAGAAAATTCCTTCAAATCGGCAATTATCGTAAGCGACCCTTTTCATATGAAAAGAGCGATGCTGATGGCTGAGGACTACGGTATAGACGGCTGTTCATCACCGACGCCTACATCTATGTACAGAACGCTAAGGACTAAGCTTCCGTTTTTGATGAGAGAAGCATTTTTCTATGTGGGATATTGTATTGTAAGAGTGTTCAGATGAGTTTGTTAAAGGAGAAAAAACTATGGGTATTTTAGGTGCAATTCTTTTTAATACAAGAAATATGAAAAAGGCGAAGAACTTAAGGAAGACAGGAAAAGATTCTCTTCTTTCTCTGAGCGACGATGAATTTTTCGACGCTGTTCAGTGTCTTTGTGAGGATGCGGTTTTTGATATTAAAAGCTCTCTTATTAATGAAGAACAGAAGCTTGTCTATTCTCTTATAAAGCTTCTTACAGAGGTAAATAACGGTGGCTTGTGTCAATTCTTTGTCAATTCAAGCGGTGAATGTGCACCTTATGTAAGCAAGGCTCTGGAGACAGTCGGAGCCTATGAAATCAAAGCTCTTTATGACAGCTTCATTTCCGATAATAATATCGATGTGAACGATTTGTCTTCTTTTAAAATTTCTTCTGTTTCCGAATATGAAGCACAGACGAAAAGGTTTGACTTTGACAGCTTTGATAAAAGCTTTTATGAAAAAGAAAATCTTTTTCAGAGTATAATCAGCTATTCACGTAACAATATCGGACAGATAATGAAAGCCTGATTCAGGCGAAGGAGCTTTTGATTATGGAGATTAAAGCAAAGGTTAAATATGACTTTAAAGCATGTAAGGCTATGGCTCACGCTTATTCTTATAAAAAGAAAAATCCTCTGAAAACTATGCTTTTACATTTTGTTATTGCGATTCTTCTTGCAGGTTTAAACCTTCTTATGATACAGTTAACGGGCGGAGAAGCAATAAACACGGTTGCTTTTGTATGTTGCTTATTTATTGTTGTTCTCGAACTGATAATGTATTTCCTTATGCCGAGACTGCAGTATAACTCTATGTCTAAAATGAAGGATATATCGAACGATTATATTTTCCGTGATGATGATTTTTCAGCCTCTACCGTTTCTGCGGAATATAAGGGTGATACAGTTATTAAGTATTCTCTTCTGGAAAAGGCTATGGAAACCAAGGATTATTTTCTGCTTTTTGAAAATAAAAGACAGGCCTTTCTGGTTGACAAGACAACTATTGAGAACGGCAGTGCCGAAGATTTAAGGGAAAAACTTAAATCTGTTCTCGGTAAAAAATACATAATCTGCAAATATTGATTCATTGAGAGGGCGTTGCTCTCTCTTTTTTTGCGTAAAAATATTGCATTGAGAAAAAAGTGATGTTATAATACTAAAATATTATTCCTATGAGGTGATGAAATGAATATAGGTATTTACGGTTACGGAAATTTAGGTAAGGGTGTAGAAGACTCTATAAAGAGAAACAGCGATATGAAGCTGGCGGCTGTTTTCACACGAAGAAATCCCGATTTTCTTAAAATTTCTACGGAGAATGTACCTGTGGTTTCCGCTGATGAAATTCTGTCATGGAAGGACAAAATCGATGTGCTTATTATCTGCGGAGGAAGTGCTACAGACTTACCTGAGATGACTCCTTCTCTCGCAAAGCATTTCAATGTTGTCGACTCCTATGACAATCACTCCGAAATACTTACTCATTTTAAAAATACAGATAAATCTGCTCTCGCGGGTGGCAAGACAGCACTTATCTCCTGTGGCTGGGACCCGGGTATGTTCTCTCTGAACCGCCTTTATGCAGGCTGCATCATTCCTGACGGTAACGATTATACCTTCTGGGGAAAGGGCGTTTCTCAGGGTCATTCCGATGCCATCCGCCGTATAGACGGTGTTATAGATGCACGTCAGTACACAGTACCTGTCGAAGAGGCTGTGGACAGAGTAAGAAAGGGTGAAGCTCCCGAATTTACCGCCAGAGACAAGCATAAAAGAGAATGCTATGTAGTAGCTGAGGAAGGCGCAGATAAGGAAAGAATCCGCAGAGAAATCGTAACTATGCCCGCTTACTTTGAGCCTTATGATACGACAGTTACCTTTATTTCTGCCGAAGAGATGAAGGAAAAGCACGGTGAGCTGCCTCACGGCGGAAGCGTTATCCGTACAGGCAGAACAGGTCTCGGAGACTCTCATAATCAGGTTATCGAGTACAAGCTCACTCTTGACTCGAATCCCGAATTTACGGGAAGTGTTCTCGTGTGCTTTGCACGTGCTGTCTGCCGTATGGCTGAAAAAGGAAATCACGGCTGTAAGACTGTGTTCGATGTGGCTCCCGCAGACCTTTCTGCAGTGTCAAGAGAAGAAATAATCTCTCATCTGTTATAATAAACAAGAAAGCGTGAATTTTATGTTATGTGAAAATATCGGCGTAAATGCCACAGGCCATCTTACCTTTGCGGGTCAGGATACAGTGGAGCTCGCCCACGAATACGGCACACCGCTTTATCTTATGGATGAAAACCGTATCCGTGAGAAATGCCGTATTTATATGAAGGCGATGAAGGATGCCTTCGGTGAAGAGAGTCATCCTGTTTATGCGGGTAAGGCTGCCTGCTTTAAGTATATTTATAAGATTATGAAAGAGGAAGGAATGGGCATTGACCTGGTTTCTCCCGGTGAAATTTATACTGCTCACAGTCAGGGCTTCCCCATGGAAAACTCCTTCTTCCACGGCAATAATAAAACCGATGCAGATATAGCCTATGCTATGGAATGCGGTGTCGGTTATTTTATGGTCGATAATATGTATGAATTCAAGGCTATAAATGATCTGGCTGAAAAAAGAGGAGCAGTACAGAAGGTAATTCTCCGACTCACTCCCGGTATCGATCCTCATACCTATTCTGCCGTTGCTACGGGTAAGGTTGACTCGAAGTTCGGTATTGCCATTGAAACAGGTCAGGCAGAGGAATTCGTAAAGGAAGCCGTAGCATTTAAAAATGTGAATATTATGGGTTATCACTGCCATGTAGGCTCACAGGTTTTTGACGAAGAGGGCAGTGTATATCTCGATGCGGCTACCATTATGCTTTCCTTTGCAGCAGAAATGGAAAAGAAGTACGGACTTAAGGCTGAAATTCTCAATATGGGTGGCGGCTACGGTGTCGCTTACACTGAAGAGGACACAGGTGTGGACATATCCGCTAATATTCATCTTTTAGCAGGTCACATAAAGTCGGAATGTGAAAAGCTCGGTATTTCTGTGCCGAAGATTCTTATGGAGCCGGGCAGAAGCATCGTTGCTGACGCAGGTATGACCCTTTATTCCGTAGGTACACTTAAGGAAATCACAGGCTATAAGAATTATGTTTCCGTTGACGGCGGTATGACGGATAATCCGAGATATGCTCTTTACGGCTCAAAGTATACGGTATATCTTGCCGAAAGAATGAACTCTGAATCTGATTTCAGATGTGATGTAGTGGGAAGATGCTGTGAAAGCGGAGATATTATTCAGCCCGATGTGCTTCTTCCGAGACCTGAAAGGGGAGAAATCCTCGCAGTAGCTACTACCGGCGCTTACAACTACTCTATGGCTTCGAACTATAACCGTATTCCGAGACCGGCTCTCGTAATGCTTAAGGACGGAGAAAGCACTCTCGCAGTAAAGAGAGAGACTTTCGAAGATCTCGTTAAAAACGATATATAAAATTGCATTTATTGCTTCGTAGGGACACAGCGGGCTGTGTCCGCAAAACATAAAATAAAACCGTTGTAAAAGCTGATTTATACACAGCATTTACAACGGTTATTTTTATGCCTGATTATTATTTCTTTTTCAGCTCGTCTCTGAGTTTGTTTCCGTAAGCACGCATCTCTAAAACGAAGTCACCCTTTCCTTCGTAGAAGCAGCCACGCTTTGAAAGGAAACGGTATTCACCTTCCTTAAGTGCCATAATGACTAGACCGCCAAGGAAGGCACTGATGAGGATGATAAAGAAGAGTGGGATACGGCAGGTAAGCCAATCGCCCGAACGAAGAGGAAGAGTGAAGCTCATGTAAATTTCTCCTCTTTCGAAAAGCTCTGCATAGGTGTAATCCACAGCTCCGAAGGTGTAATTACCTGTGGCATATCTCGGTAAGGAGCCGTCGGTGTAGGCTGTGTTTACGATGCCGAAAAGAGCTGTAGCCACACCGCCGATGGCTGAGCCTGCCATAAGACCGGGGATGACTGTGAAGGGACTTCTGCAGGCTAAAGGCATAGCAAAGGCAGTAGTAAGCTTGATATTTTCGAAGAAGGCGTTTATGGGACCTGAAGTAGCCAGGTTCATATCGTCTGTGTCTGTCTTACCTTTTTTAAACAGCTTACAGTTAAGAATACCGAAAAATGCTGTCCAGCCGACAGTTATGAAGCATACACTGTAAATGGTGATAAGACGGGCGTTGCCTGTAGCGAAAAAGGCTGCCGTAGCTACACTGAAGGCAGAAAGAGAAACGGGACCGATAAGGTCGAAGCCTACCATAAGACCCATAATAAGGGCAGCAACGATAATATTGGTTTCTGTAAGAGAGGTAAGGAAATTACCCAAGACTTCAGAAATGTGAGCGAAGGGGATTTCGATGCCGTATCTGATAAGCACAAAGGTGGTAGCGGCAGAGGCTACGGGGATAATGAGAATAAGCACAATCAAGTCTACGCCTTCGATGATTTCGAGTCCCTTCAGTGCTTCGGGTATAGCCTTGATTTTTTTGCGCACAGAGGCGAGAAGCTTGTCGATTTTTTTGCCGATGACGGGCTTGAGGTTTGACCAACCGGCATAAAGAAGCTTAATGAGCAGACCGAGAATAACCGCCATAATAAGATAACCCATATATCCTATGGCAGTGGCAGAGGAATAGTTTTCAGGTGTAGCAAAAAAGCAGGGATATGTGTTTATTGCACCGCGTGAGGCTTCGGTGAAATGGGCAAAGTAAACAGAAAGTGCCATCGACGGAGCGAGAGCGGGCAGACCTGCTATAAGATAAGCTACGATTACAGCCAGAGCCACGAAGAAGAAATCAGTAGCCCAGAAAAGGATGAACCATAAGGTAGGCTCCGTTTCGGCACCTGTCCATCCGAAAATGTGGTATGACTGAAAGATGTTCTGTATTACGAAGAAAAATCCTGCGCCTAAAGCACCGAAGAGCTGAACGATGAAGATAATCGAAGTGGCACGGTAGATTTTCTCCTTTGTGTCAAGGTATAATTTTTTCATATATTTCTCTCCTTTCCCTGATTATTCTAATTATAAAATAAAAGAGCTGTGGGGTCAATTGATGTTTTGAATAAATATTCAGAGGCTTTTTAGTGTATTTGTTCGGAGTTTTTAAATAAACCGTTAAAAAAGTCTTTTCAAATCTCCATTAATGATATATAATGTTTCATAAGAAAAATCAAAAGGTAATTAACTTATGAAAAAAATAAATGTATACAGATTGAGCCTTGCGGCGATGTTTCTGGCTCTTGTTTTTATTCTGCCGCTTCTGACCGGACAGATTCCGCAGCTTGGTGAAAGATTTTGTCCTATGCACATTCCTGTTTTCCTTTGCGGATATTTATGCTCAGGTCCCTGGGGACTCGTAGTCGGATTTATCGGACCGCTGCTTCGTTCGGTTATCGTCGGAGTGCCTTCTCCGTTTTTCCCTAAGGCGATAGCCATAGCCTTTGAGCTTGCAACCTACGGATTTGCATCGGGAACCTTATATAAGCTTTTGCCGAAGAAAAAGAGCACACTTTATTTTTCACTGATTATTTCTATGGTGGCAGGCAGAGTTGTACGCGCTTTTGTTCAGTTCTGCTGTCTGGGTTTTGATGTGGCAAAGTTTGATCTACGGGCGTTCTGGCTGGGAGTGGTGATAAGTGCGGTTCCCGGAATTATTATTCAGCTCGTACTTATACCCGTACTTGTTTCTGTAGTAGAAAAATACAGGAATAAAAGCGTTTGAAATATTGACAGACCGTGTTTGTTTCCATATAATAAAAAAAGGAAGTAATTTTTTAATAAAAATAAATCAAAAGGAGAAAAGACAATGAAAAACATGAAGAAAATTATTTCGGTTTTCCTTGCCGCATTAATGCTTCTGCTTATGATGCTTTCACCTGCTTCGGCAGCATCTAAGCTCGATCCTTCGGAGGGACCCTGGCAGCAGACCCAGGCTGTGTTCTATATGATGGTCGATAAGGTGATACGCTTCGTAGGTAAGATTCTTAACGGAGTTATACCGGGACTTGATTGGGGCAAAAGCTGGCAGAATTATGACGACTATGTTACACCGGAAACCTTTTTCGAGGGTGAAGACTCCTTTGACAGAGAGGTAAGCACCGGTGCGAAGTGGAGTGCAGGCTATGCCTATGCATCGCTTCTTGATGGACTGGATGTTCTTAACGGAGAGTATAATCTTGCGGGAAGTCTGCAGGTAAGCTCTACAGCCAAGCCTACAGAAATTCTTGACGATCAGGGTGTTACCGTTTATGCACTTTCCGACGGTGTAAGCGGTACAGTAGTTCATGCTGTGGTTGACGGCTTCGGACTTGCGAGAGGTGATGTGCTTGAAATAAGGAAAAGACTTCTCTCTTTCGCAGAAGAAAATAACATAATCAGCATTAACATTTCTGTTCTTCATCAGCACTCTGTGATTGATGTTTTAGGTATGGGCGTAGCTCTTCTTCCTGCTCTTATCATCAATCCGGGAATGAACGCTATGGGTGTAGATTACCTTAAAAGCGGTAAAACAGAAAGCTTTATGAATAATCTTTATGAGGTTGTAACCTCGAGCGTTATCGAAGCTGTTGAGGATATGGAAGAAGGAAGCCTTTATTATTCCTGTGCTGATGTCAGTGATCTTATGAAGGATAAGCGTCAGCCTGAGGTTTTCGACAATGAAATTCACCGTTTCCGTTTTGATCCTGTAAATGAGACATCCGACGAAATCTGGATCTGTGAAGCAGGCATTCACTGTACAGGTTACAGCGGTGATAATACGGCGATTTCTGCTGACTATCCCTATTATTTCAAACAGTACATAAAGGAAACAACAGGTGCTGATGCTGTTTATGTGTTAGGCTCACAGCTTGCCATTACTGCAGAACGGGGAGCTCTGAAGTATTCCGACACGGGAAAGAATGCGAGAGTAAAGGCTTACGGTACAGAGCTTGCTAAGAGAGTTGTTGCCATCGAAGAGGAAACCGCTCTCGAGCCTGTTATGAATGTTACTCACAGAGAAGTGGCTGTTACAGCTGATAATCCCGTTCTTATTCTTGCTGCAAGAGAAGGAATAGTTGACAGTGTCGCTGTAAAGGATGGCGGAGATTTTAAGATAATCACCGAAATAGGCTATATGGAGCTTGGTAATGAAGTCGGAATCCTTTTTGTTCCCGGTGAAATAGCCCCCGAAATTATATGGGGCGGAGCCGTTTCTCCGAAGGAAAGCTGGACCGGTGAAAGCTGGGATTATGAGCCTATCGAGAATACAGCAGGTGTGAAGGTGCTTTGCTTCGGTCTTAATAATGACCAGACAGGCTACATACTTCCCGATAATGATATCCGTTCAATGTTTACCGAAAACGAGGAAATCAACGTGGCATCAGTAAAGGCAGGTTCTGTTTTCACAGAGGCCTTTGAGGAGCTTATTGCTTCAGTAAAATAAAAAGGAGAAATAATTATGGACGCACTTATTAAAATCCGTGAAATTTTTATCTTTGTACTTTTGGCTATTACTATGGTAATTTATCCCGGTGCTGTCAGCACGGAAACTGCTGTTCTTACGGGCACTGATACCTTTATTATGGAGGATGCTCTTTTAATGGGACAGGGAATCACAACTGACGGAGAGTATTATTATACCAGCGGATCTATCGCTGCGGTAGGCTTTACCGCTATTTCTAAAATGGATATCGACACTCTCGATGTAGTGAAGAAAAACATAAATCCTCTTCCTTCCGAATGCAGAAAAAGAGGAAATAATCACATCGGCGGTATAAGCTATTATAACGGTAAAATCTATGCACCTGTCGAAGGCGGCGAGGAGGTTATGGCATGTATCGTGGTTTACGATGCTGAAACACTCAAGGCTGAAGCTGTTTATGATTTACCCAATGAAGATTTCCCTGACGGTGTACCCTGGTGTGCCGTAGACAGTAAAACGGGTTATCTTTACGCTTCAATGTGGTCGCAGACAAGTAAGATACATGTTTTCGATACAAATAACTCAATGGCTCCTGTTAAGATTATCGACCTTTCAGCTCCCGTAAAGCGTATTCAGGGCGGTGAATTCCTCGGTGATACACTTTATCTTTCACAGGAAACCAAAAATAAGGGCAGTGTAAGAGACATTCTCAGCGTCAATGTTATCACAGGTGAGGTTGCTGTCGCTGCAGAAAGAAATGTCGGTTCGGAAAATTACGAGGCAGAAGGAATGACCTTCACTCAGGGTGAAAACGGTCCGGTGCTTCATGTTCTCGATTATAACAGAGTTGTCGGTGTTTTCCTTAACCATTATGATGTAAACTTTTAAGGGGGACTTTCAGTGAAAACCATACTTTTTCAGGGCGACTCCATAACTGACTGCGGAAGAAAACGTGCACCTCAGGGTAACTGGATAGAAATGGCTTACTCTGTGACTAAAAATTTCTTGCAGAGGGCTACTGAGTTAGGTCCCGGTTATCCCTCTCTGGTCGCTGAAGAGCTCGGAGACAAAGATTATACCTTCGTTAACAGAGGTGTGAGCGGGGACAGAGTGCTCGATGTTTATGCACGAATAATCAGAGATATTATCAAGGTTAAACCCGATGTAATGAGTCTTCTGGTCGGTGTAAATGATGTGTGGCATGATTTCGACTGGAATAACGGTACAGGAATCGAAAGATTTGAAAAGGTGTTTAATCTGCTTTTTGAGGATCTTACTCACGAGCTTCCTGACACGAAGTTCATTATTCTCGGCCCCTTTGTTCTGAAGGGCTCAGCTTCAGCGAACAGACCTGATCAGCCTGACAGATACAGACTTTTCAGAGAAGGCGTGGCAAAGGTTGCGGCGATAGAAAAAGCTGTGGCTGAAAAGTATGGCATTAAGTTCGTAGATCTCGGTAAAATTCTCGATGAGGAAGCAGAAAAGCATACTGCTGAAGCTCTCACGGGAGATGGTGTTCATCCTACTAAGCTCGGACACGAAATTATAAAAAGAGAATGGCTCAGAGCCTTTAATGAGCTTTAATGATTATCTGACAGGCGGCACTTTTTGTGCTGCCTGTTTTTGTGTATACAGGCTCGCTCTTTACTCGGACAGATATTGACTTTTAAGTGTTGATTTGTTAGAATAAGTAGTAATATATTAAAACAAAAGGAAGTGAAATGAAATGATTTCTGACAAAAAACTTTCAAACCGTATCTTTTTCCTTGGCGTAGGTGTTTTCGCTATGCTCTTTTCAGGTATTCTCTATGCCTGGTCGATTCTGAAAATACCCTTCAAAGAGGAATTCGGCTTCGCAGATTCTTCTCTCGCTTTTAATTTCACTCTTACTATGAGCTTTTTCTGTATCGGTGCCTTTTTAGGCAGTAAGCTTCTTAAGCGTATGGGAGTGACTCTTTCTGTAGTCCTTTCGGGTATACTTGTAGGAATCGGCTTTATCGGTACTGCTTTCGTCGGCAGTGTTGCTATGCTTTATGTCTTTTATGCCTTTTTCGCAGGTCTCGGTATAGGTATAGCATATAATGTCATTATTTCTACAGTAAGTGCATGGTTCCCTGATAAAAAGGGCCTTTGCTCAGGTGCGCTTATGATGGCTTTCGGTGCAAGCACGCTTATTCTCGGTAAGGTTATCGAAGGCTTCTTTCAGAATGAAAGCATTGGCTGGCAGAAAACATACATTATTTTCGGCGCAGTTCTTGCTCTGGTTCTTATTCTGAGCGGTATTCTTCTTAAGAGACCTTCAGCTGAGGTGGTATTCCCCGAGGCAAAGGCAGCTAAAAATGCAGGTAAAGAAAGCTTCGAGAGCAGAGATTATACTACTGCCGAAATGGTGAAGCGCTTCACCTTCTGGAGAGCTTTTATCTGTCTTGTATGTCTTACTGCGGTAGGTAACTCCGTTATCAGCTTTGCCAGAGATCTTGTTCTTTCCGTAGGTGCTGAGGTTTCTCTTGCTACTACTCTGGTAGGTGTTCTTTCTATCTGTAACGGTCTTGGCAGAATTTTCACGGGTGCTCTTTTCGATTTCGCAGGCAGACGCATCACTATGCTTACAGCGAACATTATCACGATTTTTGCCGCGGGTGTTACTCTGGCAGCTGTTTACATTCATTCACTTCCACTTTGTATTATCGGACTTTGTCTGACAGGTATTTCCTACGGCTCATGTCCCACTGTATGCTCAGCCTTCACTGCTGCGTTTTACGGAAGAAAGCATTTCCCGACTAATTTCAGTGTAACAAACTTCAATCTTTTAGCTGCATCCTTTATAGCTACTCTCAGCAGTAATCTTCTTCTTTCCACAGGTAGCTATGCAGCACCATTCATTCTTTTGCTTTCACTTTCAGTGATTGCATTGGGACTTAATTTAAGTATCCGCCGTCCGTAAGATCTGAAAAAATTATTTATAAAAGAGGTATTAATTATGAGAGCTATTATTACAGTAACAGGTAAAGACCGTCCCGGCATAATTGCCGGTGTATGCGTTCTTCTTTCCGAAAGCAACATCAATATTCTTGATATCAGTCAGACTGTTATGCAGGACTTTTTCACTATGACTATGCTTATCGACCTTTCAGGCTGTGAAAAATCCTTCGCTGATATAAGTGACAGTCTTGATGCAAAGGGTAAGGAAATGGGACTTATCATCCGTATTCAGAGAGAAGACATCTTCGACCGTATGCACAGAATATAAGGGATAAAGGGAGATTTTTTCAATGCATAATCAGAAAGAAATTTTAGCCACCATTGATATGATTGACAATCAGCATCTCGATGTCAGAACAATCACAATGGGTA
The DNA here is from genome assembly GCA_045613145.1 of Acutalibacteraceae bacterium. Lineage (GTDB taxonomy): Bacteria > Bacillota > Clostridia > Oscillospirales > Acutalibacteraceae > UBA6857. The sequence goes on along the minus strand of JAZLAJ010000011.1, from coordinate 34,979 downwards.
TTTCACTTTTAGACTGCTGCAGTGACAGCGTAGAAGTGACGGCAGAAAAAATATATAACAAGATTACAACTCTTGCCAAAGATTTAGTAAAAACAGGCGAGGATATAGAGAAGGAATTCGGTATTCCCATTGTTAACAAGAGAATATCCGTTACTCCCATTTCCCTTGTTGCCGCTGCCTGTAAGGAGACAGACTACACACCCATCGCCAAGGCGCTTGACAGAGCCGCACATACCTGCGGAGTTAACTTCATCGGAGGTTTCTCTGCACTTGTTCACAAGGGTATGACCAAGGCTGATATGAATCTTATTTACTCTATTCCTTCAGCACTTGCTGAGACGGAAAGAGTGTGTTCATCTGTTTCCGTTGCCAGCACCAAGGCAGGCATCAATATGGATGCTGTAAAGCTGATGGGTGAGATTATCAAGCAGACAGCCGACAAAACCTCGGACAGAGGAGGATTCGGATGTGCCAAGCTTGTTGTTTTTGCTAATGCTGTAGAAGACAACCCCTTTATGGCGGGTGCTTTCCACGGTGTAGGTGAAGCTGAATGTGTAATTAATGTCGGTGTAAGCGGTCCCGGTGTAGTTCATCACGCTCTTAAGAAATGTAAGGGACAGCCCTTTGACGTAGTGGCAGAAACTATTAAGAAAACTGCATTCAAGATAACCCGTATGGGTCAGCTTGTGGCATCAGAGGCATCACAGAGACTCGGTGTGCCCTCAGGTATAGTTGACCTTTCTTTAGCACCCACTCCCGAAAAGGGTGACAGTGTAGCACGTATTCTCGAGGAAATGGGTCTCGAGGTATGCGGTACTCACGGCACGACAGCCGCCCTTGCTCTTCTTAATGATGCCGTTAAAAAGGGCGGTGTTATGGCAAGTAACCACGTAGGCGGACTTTCGGGTGCATTCATTCCCGTCAGTGAAGATGAGGGAATGATAGAAGCAGCGCTTAAAAATGCTCTCACTCTCGACAAGCTGGAAGCGATGACCTGCGTATGCTCTGTAGGTCTCGATATGATTGCTGTGCCCGGTGACACTTCAGCTGAGACTCTCTCAGCTATCATCGCTGACGAAGCTGCTATCGGTGTAGTAAACACGAAAACTACTGCCGTAAGAATTATCCCCGCCGTAGGTAAAAAGGTGGGAGAGATAATCGAGTTCGGCGGACTTTTAGGTTCAGCTCCCGTAATGCCCGTACACGGCTTTTCTTCTGTGGATTTTATCAGTCGCGGAGGAAGAATTCCTGCACCGATGCATTCACTTAAAAACTAAAAATCAGAATCAGGTGATTCGATGAAAATTATTGATATTATAAACAGCGGGAAGCCTTTACTTTCTATGGAGGTTTTTCCGCCTAAAACGAGCGACACCTTCGAAACGGTGAAGGAGGCTACTGAGAAAATCGCACTCCTGAACCCCGATTTTATGTCCGTTACCTACGGTGCGGGCGGAGGAACCAGTGAGTACACGGCCTTTATTGCCGAAAATGTTCAGAAAAACTACAGCGTTCCCGCTCTGGCACATTTGAGCTGTATTTCCTCTAAGAAGGAGGATATTAAGCATCAGCTCGACCTTCTGAAGGATAAGGGTATAGAAAATATTCTCGCTTTAAGAGGTGATATACCCGAAGGGATGAGCAGAGAACATCTCGATTATCACTATGCTTCGGAGCTGACAAGGGAGATAAAGGCTTACGGTCATTTCTGTATCGGAGGAGCCTGTTATCCCGAAAGCCATCCCGAAAGTGCCACATCCTTCGACGACATCAGATACCTTAAGGAAAAGGTGGATGCGGGCTGTGAGTTTCTTACTACGCAGATGTTTTTCGATAACAATGTTCTTTATAATTTCCTTTACCGTATAAGGGAAGCGGGTATTACCGTTCCCGTAGTGGCAGGCATTATGCCTGTTACCAATCCTAAATCAATAAAGAGAATCTGTTCCATTTCGGGTACGGCTTTACCTCAGCGCTTTGTCCGTATCGTGGATAAGTTCGGTTCATCGCCTGAACAGATGGCTCAGGCAGGTATCGCTTATGCCACAGAGCAGATAGTTGACCTTTACGCTAACGGGGTAAATGCCGTTCATCTCTACACGATGAACAAGCCTGAGGTAGCGAGAAAAATAAAGGAAAACATTTCTTTTATAATTAAATGAGGCTTGATTTATGATTAACCTTTTAACCTGTACAGGTGATGAAATCTGTGTAAACAGAGACGAGGCATACCGTTATATGGGACTCAGCCGTGATTATTCGAACAGTGAATTCGAAAGAATATACGGTGAATGTCTTTGTGAATACAGTAAAAATGTTTTTTATAAGGCTGTATACAGAGAAAGCTCTCTTTCCTTCGGTGAAGGGGATGAGCTTTTCTTTGATTTCTGCTCTTTTTCCAGCAAGGATCTGAAAAAGAATCTTAAGGACTGTAAAAGTGTAATCGTTTTTGCGGCGACGACAGGAATAAACATCGACCGGCTTCTGCTTAAATACGGAGCATTATCCGACCTTAAGCTGATGACTGCCGACTGTATTGCTTCATCGGGGATAGAGTGCTTTTGTGATAAGGTTAATGCTATCATTTCTGAGGGTAAAGAAACTGTACCGCGATTCAGTCTCGGCTACGGAGATACGGAGCTTAAGTATCAGAAGGAGCTGCTTTCTTTTCTTGATGCAGAGAAGAAGCTTGGTATCAGCCTTAATGAGTCGATGATGATGACACCTAAAAAATCCGTTACTGCTTTCATAGGAGTGAAGTGAAATGAACATAAGAGAAATACTGAATAAGGAGCGCCTGTACAGTGACGGTGGCTTCGGAACACTTTTACAGGCGAGGGGACTCAAAGCGGGTGAAAAGCCCGAAATGTGGAATCTTACTCATGCTGACGATATAACTGCCATACATCTCGAATATCTTAATGCAGGATCAGATATTATTTCTACGAATACCTTCGGAGCTAATCCGCTTAAATTTGACTGTCTCGAAGAGATTATTGCTGCCGCTTTCGTTAATGCGAAAAAAGCTGTGGAGCTTTGCGGTAAGGAAAAAGCATTTATCGCCTTTGATATGGGGCCGACAGGAAAGCTTTTGGAGCCTCTCGGTGACCTTTCATTCGAAAGAGCAGTGGAGGTCTTTTCTGAAACGGTTAAAATCGCAGAAAAATATTCACCCGACCTTTACATTGTAGAGACGATGAATGACAGCTACGAAACCAAGGCGGCGGTTTTAGCTGTAAAGGAAAATTCAGACAGACCTGTTTTCGTAAGTAATGTTTACGATGAAAGCAGAAAGCTTATGACGGGCGCTTCACCGAAGGCGATGATAGCACTTCTTGAGGGTCTCGGTGCTGATGCTATAGGCATCAACTGTTCACTCGGTCCCCGACAGATGGTTGATATAGTCAGAGAATATGTGCAGTATTCATCTCTTCCCGTAATGGTATGTCCTAATGCTGGTCTTCCGAGAAATGAAGACGGAAAAACAGTTTTCGATGTGGACAGTGAAGAGTTTTCTGACTGTATGGCAGAGATAGCTGAAATCGGTGCGTGTATACTCGGCGGATGCTGCGGTACTACTCCCGAATACATAAGAAAAACAGTGGAAAAGACAGCGGGTATTACCTTTAATCCCGTGAAGAAAAAGGAATACACCTTCGTTTCCTCTTATACTCACGCTGTGGAAATCGGTAAGACACCTGTTCTTATCGGTGAAAGAATCAATCCCACAGGTAAGCCTAAATTCAAACAGGCTCTGCGTGACGGTAACATCAGCTACATAATCAATGAGGGCGTAATGCAGGAGGAAAAGGGCGTACATATCCTCGATGTAAATGTAGGTCTTCCCGAAATCGACGAGGATGCTATGCTCGTAAAATGCATTAAAGAGCTTCAGACGGTTTCTTCACTTCCTTTACAGATAGATACTGTCAAAGCCTCCGCTATGGAAAAGGCTATGCGCATTTATAACGGTAAGCCTCTCATTAACTCCGTAAACGGAAAGCAGGAAAGCATGGATGCCGTACTTCCTTTGGTGAAAAAATACGGTGGAACGGTTATTGCTCTTACTATCGATGAAGACGGTATACCTGACACTGCTGAGGGCAGAACTGCCATTGCAGAAAAGATTATCAATGAATGTGTGAAATACGGCATAGATAAAAAGGATATTATCGTTGACCCTCTGGCTATGACTGTTTCTTCAGATAACCGAAGCGGAAAAATTACTCTTGATTCGGTGAAAATGATAAAAGAGAAATTAGGAGTCAGGACAAGCCTCGGTGTGTCGAATATCTCCTTCGGTCTTCCGTCAAGAGAAACAGTGAACTCTCATTTTCTTACTATGGCGTTTACTGCAGGTCTTGACTGTGCCATTATGAATCCCTATTCTGTGGCTATGATGGAAAGCTACTATTCTTACAGAGCTCTTTCAGGTCTCGATGAAAACTGCTCCGATTATATTGGCTTCGCATCAGCACTGAAAAAGGAAACGGTGACCGTAGCTGCTTCTGCAGTGCATAACGAAAGCGACGATATGCCACCCTTGGTCAGAGCAATAGTCAAGGGTATGAAGGACGATGCTTTAAACAGTGCAAAGGAGCTTCTTTTAAAGGAAGAGCCTCTTACGGTAATAAATGAATACATCGTTCCTGCTCTTGACAAGGTGGGCAAACGCTTCGAAGAAAAGACGATGTATCTTCCTCAGCTTCTTATGAGTGCAGAAGCGGCATCACGTGCTTTCGATGCTGTAAAGGAGCTTGTTTCCGCTTCTGATGAGAGCAAAGGTAAGATTATCGTAGCTACCGTAAAAGGCGACATCCACGATATCGGTAAAAACATCGTAAAGGTGCTTTTAGAAAATTACGGCTACGATGTAATTGACCTCGGTAAGGATGTAGCACCTGAAGTTATCGTGGAAAGAGCAAAAGCTGAAAATGCTTCTCTTGTAGGACTCAGCGCACTTATGACTACTACCACCGATGCGATGAAGGATACGGTTGAGCTTCTTAAAAAGGAGTGTTCCGGTACTTCTACCGTAGTAGGCGGTGCAGTACTTACGAAGGAATATGCTGATATGATAGGAGCTTCCTTCTATGCTAAGGATGCTATGGAAACGGTAAGATTTGCCGAGCGTTTTTTCGGCGGTGAAGTGTAATGAAATACAAAGAAATACATAAGGCTGTCTTTATATCCCGTCCTAACCGATTTGTTGCAAAGGTAAGTATAGACGGAGAGGAAACTGCCGTACATGTGAAAAACACGGGCAGATGCCGTGAGCTTCTCACAGAGGGTGCAGAGGTTTGGCTCGAAAAAAGCAGTAACCCCGACAGGAAATATCAGTATTCTCTCGTCACTGTGAAAAAAGGCGTAAGAATGGTGAATATGGACTCTCAGGCACCTAATAAAGCTGTAGGTGAATGGATTTCGGAAGGCGGACTTTTCACGGATGTAAAGCTTGTCAGACCCGAATGTAAATACGGTAATTCCCGTTTCGATTTTTATGTGGAACATGCCGATAAAAAGGCTTTCATCGAGGTGAAGGGTGTGACTCTCGAAAATGATGGAGTTGTATCCTTTCCCGATGCACCTACGGAAAGAGGAAGTAAGCATCTCAGAGAGCTTTGCGAGTGTCTGAAGGACGGCTATGAGGCTTATGCGGTTTTCGTTATACAGATGAAGGATGTGCTGTATTTTACCGCCAATGAAGAGCATGACCCTGTTTTTGCACGGACACTGAGAAAAGCCTGTGATGAGGGCGTAAGAATTTTAGCTTATGACTGTCTTGTTACTGAGGATGAAATGAAAATAGGGGACAGGGTAGAAGTAAAAATATAATAATCACAATAAGCAACCGCTGTGAAGGTCTGATGACTGACACAGCGGTTTTCTTCATTTATAAAAAGTAAGATAAAAGTAATAAAAAAATTATTGATAAAATATTTATTCTATGTTATTATATGATTAATAATATTTACAAATAGTTACGAAAGGTAATTTTATGTCATATAAAATAAAAAACATACTTGTTTTGCTGACACTTTCGGCTTTGTTGTTTGTATCAGCTTTTTCCTGCTTCGCTCTGGATTCTTTTCAGGTTGAAACAGATTACAGTTATGAAAACCGAGTGATGTGCATCTCATTCAGAGGTGACACGGTGCTTTATCCTGAAAATTCTCTCGAAGGTATTCTTTCTGCTGAGGAAAAGGGTGCTGACGGTGTAAGCGTGGGAGTACAGAAAACATCAGACGGGATTTATGTCCTCACCGAAAATAAAAAGCTTTCAGATGTAAGCGATGCACCTTATGAGAGAGTAGATGAGATAACCTATAATGAGCTTCAGAATTATTACCTGAAGGATAATACGGGAGCCTTAACCAAATACCGTATGGTTTCACTTAGTCAGACCATCTCTCTTACAGGCGAGGATTTCATTATCATCGTCGATGCAGACTGGAATGAACGGGACGGAATTTATGAGCTTATCAGTCATTACGGTGCCTTTGACCGAATAATAATAAGAACAGACGAAGCTCCGTCGAAGGTAAATGAATGGGTTTCTTCGAAAAGCGAAAAGGTAAATGTTATAAGCGTTTATAAGGGAAATATAATCTTTTCAGCTCTTTCAAATTTTAAAAAAATGAGTGAAATCGGTACACCGTTTGTTCAGTATCAGAGTAAAAACTATTTCAGTGTTGTTTTCGGAAACTTTTTCTGTAAAAGATTTTCCGATTACGAAGCACCGAAAGCCATAGCTTCGATGTATGATCCTGATTTTTCCGGCCAGAGAACAGACAGCACTGAGGGCTGGAACGAGGTTATTAAAGCGGGATACAGTGTTATCGAAACGAATAATCTTGTTTCACTCGTTTCCTACACAGACAGACACGAAAAGTCGTGGAAGGCTCTCTCGGCTCTTACTGTAAAGGCAGATAATGCTGACCTTTGGTCTGCATCAAACACAGTGCTTAAAAACCGACAGGATGCGATACTCCTTGCCAAATTTGCTCTCACAGGTGTTTCGAGCCTTGATGAAATTGAGGCAGCATACTCAAAGCTCGTTCTTGCCATGAACGAAAACAACATCAACGCTGAAGAGGATACTCAGAAGGGACATCTTAACATCACTGCAGGTAAAATTATTGCCGCCCTTGCCGTGGGCAGTGTGATTTTAGCGGCACAGATTTTCGTATATAAAATGCAAAAGGAAAGAAAAGAATAATTGCATTTTCTGATAAAATGAAGAAAAGTAACAGGAGGATATAAAAATGAAAACAAAAGAAAAAGTAAAGCCTTGGCTTGAAAAAGCCGCAACTCCCGAAGAGGTAGGTGTGTCTTCTGAGGTAATCAAGGAATTTATTGACACCTGTATGGAGAAAAATAAAGAGCTTCACTCCTTTATGGTTATCCGTCACGGAAAGATTGCCTGTGAGGTTTACCGTGAGCCTTTCGCCAGAGAGTATAAGCATATGATGTATTCCGTAAGTAAATCCTTCACCTCTACTGCTATCGGCTTTGCCGTACATGAGGGCTATTTCGATGTAGACACACGTTTCGTTGACATCTTCCCTGAGGCAAGAGGAGATAAATTAGACGAATATCTCGAAGAAATGACCGTTGAAGACCTTCTTACTATGAGAAGCGGTAAATCTGTCAGCGTTTTCCTCGACAGAACCAAGGACAGATGGTTCAAGGACATTATTAACTCTCCCTGGATTTCTGAGCCCGGTACAGAGTTCCTTTACATCAGTGAGAATATGTATCTTCTCTGCTGCATTATTCATAAGGTTACGGGTATGTCCGTTATGGATTATCTTAAGCCCCGTCTTTTCGATCCACTCGGCATAGAGAAGGCTTTCTGGGAAACCTGTCCCCGCGGTATCGAAGCTGGTGGTTGGGGTATGATGCTCTCACTTGAGGATCTCGCCAAATTTACCTATTGCTATCAGCAGATGGGTAAATTCAACGGAAAACAGGTTATTCCCGAAGAGTGGGTTAAAACAGCTACTGCATATCATGCAGACACAGCTGCTACTCAGAAGGACAGTGACGGTGTCGTAGGTTACGGTTACTGCTTCTGGAGAAACGGAGGCTATGAAAAATCTTACCGTGCCGACGGTATGTTCTGTCAGTTCGGTATCGTATTCGAGGATCTCGATGCGTGCTTTATCTCTCTCGGCGGCGAAGTTCACGAGCAGGGTATGCGTGATGTTGTCTGGGAATTTTTCCCCAGAGCCTTCACCGAAGCAGATGAAAAGGCAGAAACTGTTCCTCTTTCTCTTCCTGCTTATCCCAAAGCACCTGTCAAACCCCGTTCTCTTGCCCTGGAGAGCAGAATAGCAGAAAAGAAAATCAATTTCAGAAAGCCTGTTCTTGTAAATGTTGCAGGTTATCCTGTTTCCGTAGTTCCTCTTCCTGCACTTTTTATGGAGAGTGACAAGGCCGGTAACATTACGGAGGTTACCTTCCGCTTCGGTGACGATGATATGTATATGACCTGGGTAGAGGGTGACGAAGTAAATACTGTACATATAGGTCTTGACGGTGAATACCGCTGGGATAACATCATTATAGGTAAAATACCTTACACCACCTGCAGTACAGGCTGCTGGAACAGTGAAAGTGAATTAGAGGTTCACATCCGTTGTATCGAGGTTCCCTCTGAAAGAGTCATCAAATTCAAAATCAACGGTGACAATGTTATTATGCGTCCTTCTTCAAATCCTGATGTAGGCATTATGGCTGAAACACTTAAGGAAACTGTCAAGGATGTTATCAAACAGCCTGTATTCCAGACAGCAGTAAGTAAAGCTATACCTCACCTTGCTCCGATTATTGATGCGGCTCAGAGAGGTAAAATAAAGGTGGACAGACTCGGCAGAAGAAGATAAAGAGGGGAGAATAAATTATGTTTTTAAAAATTTTACTTGGACTTACCGTTCTTGCTGAATGTGTAACGGTGCCAGTATTTCTTAAATACTATTGGCCCGACAGATGCAAACAGTCATTCATTTACAAGGTTATTTCCGCTGCACTTTTTGTTCTTTGCGGTTTCCTGTGCGTGAAGATTTCAGGTAATAACACTCCCTATGCTTCGCTTATGATATGGGGTCTCATTCTCGGATTTTTCGGAGATGTTTTCCTTCATTCGCTTCAGAATAAATCATGGCATTTTATAGTAGGCTTTCTTTCCTTCCTCGTCGGTCACATCGTTTACATCGTGGCATTCTGGAAGGCTATCAAAACCACTTATCCCGGTTCGCCTGTTTTCACATGGTATGAGCTTGTAGCCACATTTGCACTTCTTGCCATTATGCTTACCATAATGCTTAAAATGGGTATTTTCGAAGGTAAAAAGCCTCTTCTTATAGCCTTCGCCGCTTATGGCTTTATCCTGTTTACTATGCTTACGAAGGGTCTTCGTTATGCTATCGGTGAAATCGTCTACGGTACGAATGATAATATGGTGCCTGTTTTCCTTACAGTAGGTCTCGGTGCGGTGCTCTTTACCGTTTCCGACGTTATTCTCGGCTTTACCATTCCTATGGGCAAGACAACGAGACTCGTGCGTAACATAAATATCGGCACATATTTTGCCGCACAGATTTTACTCGGTATAAGCATACTCTTCGTTTTCTCCGCTTATCCCTTATATTAAGCGTTATTCATCTCTCTCCTTCCGAGGAGAGAGATGTTTTTTCTTTTTTACTGTTTACAAAAATAATGATTTATGTTAGAATATTTGGGTAAAATATTATTGTTTTTGAAAGGAAGATAAATATGATAGCATTAGGTGCAGACCATGGCGGTTATTATCTTAAGGAAGAAATCAAAAAGCATCTCGAAGAGAGAGGTATAGAATATAAGGACTTCGGTACCTACACTCCCGAATCCATTGACTATGCAGCTATAGCTTACAGAACCTGTAACTCAGTAATCAGCGGTGAATGTGAAAAAGCCATTCTCTGCTGCGGTACCGGTATCGGAATTTCTATGGCAGCAAACAAGGTTAAGGGCATCAGAGCAGCCTGCTGCAGTGACTATTTCAGTGCCAAGTTCACCCGTCTTCATAATGATGCTAATGCTCTCTGCCTCGGAGGCAGAGTAGTAGGTGCAGGTCTCGCTCTTGAAATGGTTGATGTTTTTCTTGACACAGAGTTCGAGGGCGGCAGACATCAGAGAAGAGTAGATCAGATTATGGCTATTCAGGACGGAATTTTTGAAGGATAAATCTGAAAAGAGGTTGTTATGATGGTTGCGTTTTTTGAAAGGGTAGTCGCTTTTCTTACGGCTCTGACAGGACTTATTTCAGGTGTGTTCGGACTCGGTAACTGTGCGGCGGAAAAGGTAGAAAGCTTTAAGGTTACGACCTATATAAGATGTGATTATGTGCAGAATGAAAACAGTCTTTTCACTGAAGATTTTGACATTGTTACTGATGCGATTCTTTTTGAGGCAGCCTCCTTTGACAGTAACGGTAACATTATTTATAACGAAGAAAAACTGGAAAACGCTCTTTCCAATATCCGTAAAGCTGTAGGTGACAGAGATGTTCATCTTACCGTGAATCTTCTCGGACCGGGAGGACACTCTGATTCTGATGTATGGGAAGAACAGATGGAGGCGCAGAGCCAGGAGCATAACAAAGCCTTTGAAAGCGGTGTTCTGGAGGATAATATAATTCTCTTCCTTGATAAATACGGCTTTGACGGTGTACATTTTGATTATGAATATCCTTTATCAGCAAAGGCGTGGAGATATTATAATAAATTCCTCGTTTCTCTCGATAAAAAGCTCGGTGATTACACCCTCGGTGTCGCAGGAAATGACTGGAATCTTAAATTTACCAATGCATCGGTTAAGGCTGTGGATACTTTTGAAATAATGCTCTACGACTTTAATGATGCTCAGGGAAGACACGCTACCTATGAGGGAACTGTTGACCTTGCGAAAAAGATCGGTCTTCACGGAATTCCGTCGGAAAAGGTGAATATAGGCTTACCTTTTTATTCCAGACCTACGGATATGTCAGCTTACTGGTACGGATATAACGGTTGCTATGAGATGATTGATGAGAACGGTTGGTATCACTGTCAGAACACAGGAAAGGACTTCTGGTTCAATACTCCTGATGTTATAGCGCAGAAAACCGAGTACGCTGTTAAGAACGGCTTCGGCGGTGTTATGATATGGCATTATAACTGTGATCTTCCTTCTTCTCACGAGGATTCACTTTTAAAGGCTGTAGGAGACACTGTCGCTAAAAACTATTGATATAAACTCTTGACAATTACTTTTGTCAGTGTTAAAATAAGCATTAATGAAAAACAAATATCCCATATAAATCGTTGACGGAGAGGGCTGTTTAAGGAGCATTCAGAGAGCCGTGTATTTGCTGTGAGCACGGTATGTTCTGTGAACGAAGTCTACCACTCCCGAGTGTGTACCGAAATAAGGTATGCCGTTTGCCGCGTTAAGGCTTATGAGTGCCATCTTTTAAGGTGGAATACGGGTGGAACCGTGGAGTTGAAATTATGACTTCATCCTGTGCAAAAAAGCATGGGATGGAGTTTTTCTTATTTTAATGAATAATGAATGATGAATAATTAATAATGAATAATTTCGGTTGTGTGTGAAGGGTGTAAAAAAATAACGTCTTTCCGCACAGTATGACATCTCTGTGAGAGGTGAATCATTATGTTATTCATCGGAGAAAGGATGTATTTTTATGATTAACGTAACACTTAAAGACGGCGTGGTCCGTGAGTACGAAGAAGGCTCAAGCCTTATTACTGTGGCTAAAAGTCTCGGTGCAGGTCTTTACAAGGCTGCCTGTCTGGGTAAAATCGACGGAGAAATCTGCGATTTAAGAACAGTTCTCAAGGGTGATTGTCAGGTCGAAATTCTTACCTTCGATGATGAAGAAGCTAAGAAAACCTTCTGGCACACCTGTTCACACATTCTCGCTCAGGCTGTTAAAAGACTTTATCCTGATGTAAAGCTTGCTATCGGTCCTGCAGTAGATAACGGCTTCTACTACGATTTCGACAGTGAAGTAAACTTCACACCCGAGATTCTCGAAAAGATTGAAGCTGAAATGAAAAAGATAGTCAAGGAAGGACTCTTCCTCGAAAAGTTCGAGCTTTCTCCCGAAGAAGCCATCGCTCTTATGGAAGAGAGAGGAGAAATCTATAAGGTAGAGCTTATCAAAGAGCATGCCGATAAGGGTGAACCTATTTCCTTCTACCGTCAGGGTGAGTTCGAGGAGCTTTGCGCAGGTCCTCATATCCCCGACACCTCCAGAGTAAAGGCATTCAAGCTTACTTCATGTACAGGTGCTTACTGGAGAGGCGACAGTAAAAATAAAATGCTTCAGAGAATTTACGGTACCGCATTCACTAAGGCAGCTGACCTTGAAGCACATTTAGCACAGATAGAGGAAGCTAAAAAGCGTGACCATAACAAGCTCGGCAGAGAGCTTGAAATCTTCACCACCGTTGACTACATCGGTCAGGGACTTCCCATTATGCTTCCTAAGGGCACACATATTATTCAGACTCTTCAGCGCTTCGTAGAAGATGAAGAAAAGAGAAGAGGATGGCTCCGTACAAAGACACCTCTTATGGCTAAGAGCGATCTTTACAAAATCTCAGGTCACTGGGATCACTATAAAGACGGTATGTTCGTAATGGGTGAAGAGGAGACAGACGACGAAGTATTTGCACTCCGTCCTATGACCTGCCCCTTCCAGTATCAGGCTTATCTTAACAGAGCACGTTCCTACCGTGACCTTCCCATGCGTCTTGGTGAAACCTCCACTCTTTTCAGAAACGAGGCTTCGGGTGAAATGCACGGTCTTATCCGTGTCCGTCAGTTCACTATTTCCGAGGGTCACCTTATGTGTACACCCGAGCAGTTAGAGGACGAATTCAAATCCTGTCTTGAGCTCGCTATCTATATGCTTAAAACACTCGGTCTTTACGAGGATGTTTCCTACCGCTTCTCACAGTGGGATCCCGCAGACACAGAAAAGTATATCGGTACAGTAGAGCAGTGGGATGAGGCTCAGGGTATGATGGGCAGAATTCTCGACAAGCTTGGTATTGACTACAAAATCGGTATCGGTGAGGCCGCCTTCTACGGTCCTAAGCTCGACATTCAGATTAAGAATGTTCACGGTAAGGAAGACACTCTTATCACTATCCAGATTGACCAGATGCTCGCTGAAAAATTCGGTATGGAATATGTTGCTCCCGACGGAACCAAGAAAAATCCCTACATCATCCACAGAACATCCATCGGCTGCTACGAGAGAACACTTGCTCTTCTTATCGAAAAGTATGCAGGTGCATTCCCTGTATGGCTTGCTCCCGAAAAGGTCCGTATCCTTCCCATCGCAGACCGTCATCAGGATGCTGCTTATGCTGTTAAGGATGCTCTTATGGCTGCAGGTATCGATGATGTGGATATCGATACAAGAAGTGAAAAGCTCGGTTATAAGCTTCGTGAAGCACAGCTCGAAAAGATTCCCTATATGCTCGTTATCGGTGACAAGGAAGCTGAAGAGGGCACAGTATCCGTAAGAAAACGCGGTCACGGTGACCAGGGCTCAATGTCAACAGAAGATTTCGTAGCACTTATCAAGGAAGACATCGCAACCAGAGTTATCTGGTAAGTTTAATCCCTACTGTAAAGGGCAGGCTGTAAAAAGTCTGTCCTTTTATTCTTTTACCCTTGACAAACGGAAAATAATGGTTATAATAAATTTAGCACTCTGATAGTGTGAGTGCTAAAAATTAATTTTATGAATGGAGTTAAATATAAAATGGCAAAGAAACAGTTCAAAGCAGAATCAAAAAAGCTTATGGATATGATGATTAATTCCATCTATACCCATAAAGATATTTTCCTTCGTGAGCTTATCTCTAATGCAAGTGACGCTCTTGATAAAAGATACTACCGCAGTCTTTCTCAGGGTGAAAGCGGCAGTGCGAGAGAGGATTACAAGATTAATCTTGCCGTGGATAAGGAAAACCGTACACTTACTATCTCCGATAACGGATGCGGTATGAACGAAAATGATCTGGAGACTAACCTCGGTACCATCGCTAAAAGCGGTTCTCTTGATTTTAAGAGTGACCTCGAAAAGGACAGTGATGTAGAGATTATCGGTCAGTTCGGTGTAGGCTTCTATTCTGCATTTATGGTAGCTGACAAGGTTACTGTAGTAAGTAAGGCTCTCGGTGAGGATAAAGCCTACAGATGGGAATCAGAAGGTGTTGACGGTTACACAATCGGTGAAGCAGAAAAGGACAGTGAGGGTACTGTTATAACTCTGAAAATTAAAGAAAACACTGAAAACGAAAACTATGACAAATATCTTGACCGGTACGGTGTACAGGACATAGTAACTAAATATTCCGATTATATCCGCTATCCCATTATGCTTGATATGAGTCACACACAGCTTAAGGAAGGCACCGAGGATGAATATGAAACAGTAACTGAGCCCACACAGCTTAACAGTATGGTTCCTCTCTGGAGAAAGAATAAAAACGAAATCACAGCCGACGACTATAATAACTTCTATATGTCGAAGTTCTACGATTACGAAGCTCCTCTTAAGACCATCCACTCAAAAACCGAAGGTCAGGTTTCCTACGATGCGCTGATGTACATTCCTGCACACGCACCCTTCGATTTTTACTCCAAGGACTACGAAAAAGGTCTTCAGCTTTACTCAAACGGCGTACTTATTATGGATAAATGCGCTGACCTTCTTCCCGATTATTTCAGCTTCGTAAAGGGTCTCGTTGACTCAGCTGACCTCTCTCTTAACATTTCCAGAGAGCTTTTACAGCAGGACCACATCCTTAAGGTTATCGCTAAAAATGTGGAAAAGAAAATCAAGTCAGAGCTTTCAAAGATGCTCACATCCGACAGAGAAGCTTATGAGAAATTCTTCTCAGCCTTCGGAATTCAGCTTAAATACGGTCTTTACATCGACTACGGTATGAACAAGGAAACGCTTAAAGACCTGGTTATGTTCTGCTCCTCAAACGAAAAGAAGCTTACCACTCTTAAGGAATACACTGAAAGAATGAGAGAAGAGCAGAAAACTATCTACTACGCTTCAGGCGAAACTATGGACAAGATAGACCTTCTTCCTCAGGCTGATGCAGTAAAGAGTAAGGGGTATGAGATTCTTTACTTCACTGACGACATCGACGAGTTTGCCATTCAGATGCTCCGTGACTACGACGGTAAGACCTTCACTAACATCTGTGCCGCGGGTCTCGACCTTCAGAGCGAGGAAGAAAAGGAAGCCATCACTAAAAAGAATGAGGATGAAAAAGAGCTTCTCACATTCCTTAAAGAGAGCATCGGTGACAGCGTAAATGAGGTAAGATTTACTTCTTCGCTTAAAAATCACCCCGTATGTCTTACTACAGAGGGTATGCTTTCTCTCGAAATGGAAAAGGTGCTTTCTGCTATGCCCGGTGCAAACGGCGGTGCTAAGGCTACACTTATCCTCGAAATCAGTACAGAGCATCCTATCGCAGAAAAGCTTGCCACTCTTTATGCAGAAGATAAGGACAAGACAGCCAAGTACGCTAAGATTCTTTATGCTCAGAGCTGTCTTATTGCAGGCAGAACTATAGACAATCCTACAGAATTCAGTGAGATGATTTGCGAGCTGATGTAATCAGCATTTTTACGATATTTGAATAATGTAGGGCGGGATGATTCATCCCGCCTTATTTATTGATTTGCAGATTGCCTCTCCTGAAAGGAGAGGTGGCAGCCGATAGGCTGACGGAGAGGTTACATACAATTGACAGCACAGTCGATTATTGATATAATCAGACAGTAAGGAGATGATTAAATGAAGAAAAAGATTTTACTTATAATCTGTCTGCTGTTGATTTTCGGCATTATCTGTGGTGCCATTTATCTTGCACCGCACAGTACAGAGGGTGCAGTTCTTTCTAATCCCAAGGCGAGTGAAGCTGCAAAAGGTGAGTATGACTTGATCTGCGATGTAACAGGCTTTACTACATACTCCGGTCAGCAGGAGTCTACCTGGATGGGGAGTCCCGATTATGAGACAGATTACATATATAACGCCTCCGGAAAGCTGCCTTTAATAAAGGGCTTCGACTATATGAATGATGATTTTGACGGTGTTAATCAGAGAGCAACCGAATGGCACGAAAAGGGCGGTATCGTTACTATCTGCTGGCACTGCGGAAGTGATTTCAGCGGTGAATGGACCCACTGTAAGGAAACGGACATAGCCGACTGGGAAAAGACACTCACTCCCGGCACCGAGGAATATGATAATCTTGTCAAGGGAATGGATAAGGGTGCCGAAGCACTCAAAGAATTACAGAAAAAAGGTATACCTGTTTTATGGAGACCTTTTCACGAATTCGACGGCGACTGGTTCTGGTGGAGCAGGGGAGGAAGTGAAGCCTTTAAAAAGCTGTGGCAGATTATGTATGAGAGATACACGGACTATCATGGCCTTGATAATCTTATATGGGTGCTCGGTTATTCGCATAAGATGGAAAATGTAAAGGACTGGTATCCGGGTGATGAATACTGCGACATTATCGGTGCTGACACCTACGATATCGAAATAGTTCACAAGCTTTACAGAAAGATGAAAAGTGTTACCTCTGCACCGAAGCCCCTCTGCCTTCACGAATGCGGCAAAAATCCTACAGAGAAGGATCTGAAAATATCCCCCTGGAACTACTTTATGACTTGGCATACAGAGTATCTTACAGATACTAATACACCCGAGGAAATAAATGCTCTTTATAACAGTGAGCTTGTGCTGACTTATGATGAAGAGTTTATAGTGTTCTGGTAAACAGTAAAAGTGAAGCACCCCGAAAGCCAGAAGCTTTCGGGGTGTATTTTGTGTGATGATAAATCAGATGATTCCGAGAGGGATAAGCACTGCCAGTAAAACAGCTACGAGTCCCCACACAGTAGCGAGGAATTTGATCTGTGTCTTTCTCGGCTTGTCATAAATGAGGTTTGAAGCCAGGAAGAAGGGGATGTATGTAGTGATAAACACGGGAAGTGCGCCCCACCATTTGTAAACCCATATGAATGCGGGAGTGGAAGCGAGGAAAATCTCGAAGATAGAGAAGAAAGCCGCATTACCGATGGCAAAAGCGATTCTGTTGTTCATGCCGAGGATTTTTTTGTTTTTGTCTTCGGGCATAAGCTCAGCCATAAATCCGGCTATGGAGAACATAAGAGAAAGCTCCCAGCTTACACCGATGAGAAGGATAAAAGATGTGCTTTCAGGGCTTACTGTCCAGAGGGCATAGCCTGTGAAATGTGCGATTACAGCGTTGGCTATTTCGTAAAGCCAGTGAACGCCGTAAAGTGCGAGTGCTGCTGCCACACCGTTGTAGTTTTTCTTTTTGATCTGCGGGATGTAAACACCGCATACTACCAGGGCGAGCAGGGTAATAAAGGTCCAGTTGAAATTGCCTGTGCTTCTGACTGCCTGAGCCGCCGCATCGGCAGCTGCCATTGCAGCAGATGATCCGTCACCGAATAACATAATATTTTTCTCCTTTTCTTTTTTTAGGGTTACCCCTTGAGAAAAGTATAGCACATCACATTTTAGCCGTCAATGATTTTTTGAATTTAGAATGATAAAAGTTAAGGGAACGGTTTTGAGCCGTTCCCTTTGTTGTATTTTTAGTAGTGATAAACACCACAGGCGCATACACGGTTAATCTTAAATATTTTCTGTAGAATAAGTATAATCTTCCAGATAAAGTTTGTAAAGCCGGTTTTATGACAGTTGCAACCACAGCTTTTTGTTGCATCCAGAAGTTCGTCACAAGAATCGCAGTAGCCATCATTATCGTTATCATAATGCCCGGTTGCGGTGTTTTCATAAACTATTTCTTTTGTTTCAGAGCAGTTATAGCATCTTATAATCTGACGCTTATCTGTTGTGCAGGTTGAACTGTATGTATACCATACTTTATAAGATCCGTTTCTTTCCCAAGTGTGTCCTGTAGCAGGGATTGTATTTGTTTCTTCGAAGCTACAGACAGTACATTTTCTTGTCTCCAGACCATCCTCAGTACAATTGGATACAATTGCGGTTTCCCATTCGGAGAAAGAGTGTTCTTTAAGTTCAACTGAATTTCCTTCGGACATAAACTGGCCACAATACTGACAGTAAATGTCACCTGCATAGCCCTTATTTTCACAGGTAGGCTCCATAATGCCTCTTCTACAGGTTAATTCATGTGTACAGTTGCTTATATCAACAAATTTTCTGTTGTATTTTTTTGCATAAGCTTCTGCGGTAGAGTCGGGATAACCGCAGATGGTATAGCTGACGTATATAGTTTCTTCACTGTCAAAAATATCACAATCGCTATTATTGAATGTTACCGAAATTTCACTGTCTTCATCAAACAAATAATATGTAGTCGATCTGAAGGGGTTAAGTTTACCTAAAGTTTTCAGGGTTTGTGGTAAAATATTTCCTTTTGCTAAAGCAACCGACATATAATCGCCTGTTGTGAAATAACTTCCATCTGCTAATCCTATTATTCCTTCTTCGACAAAATAAAGTTCATCGAGTATTGACAGACCGCCTAAAGACATATTATATATCAACCAACCGTCGTATACATAATTGAATGTTAGTATTTCGTAAAGCTTTGTATCGTTGATATCAATCTTTTCTAAATTTTCACCGTATTTTTCTATAAGAGCTTTTTCTAATTCATCACCACTGAAGGAAAGACCTGATGTACCTATTCTTTTTAATTCTGACGGAAGATCTGTACAGGTGATTCCATTGTAACTGCCAATAATTACAACACTGTCAGGTAAGGTATTTATGATTGATTTGTTCTTTGAGCTATCAGTGCAGTTAGCCCAATCAGCTATAACAGTGGTACCTTCTCTTACTGTGAAGTTTTCAGTTACGTTTTCAGGATCAATTTCCAGAAGAATCGTTCCTAGGTAAAGAGCACCGTTTTCCCAATTGCTTGAATTATGATAAAAAGCAGTTTCTTCTATTGAATGAACTGAAATTGCGTATACCCTTTCTTCGGGAATCACAAGGTTTGAAAGTTTATAACATTCTGTAAACGCACCATTTTCTAATATTAAAGATCTTTCTCCGGTTTCAAATATAACATTTTCCAAACCGCTTGTTACATAATATCCGCCGTCTTCGTAATTATCATCCTCTATCCAGCCTTCGTAATAGTTATGTGTAAAAGCATCGCTTTCGACATAAATTATGCTGGAAGGTACAATGACTGTTTTAAGAATTTCGGGTTTTCCGGCGGCTCCTCTACCAATAAATGCATAGGAAGCTAAGGTTTTTGTACCGTCAGGAATAGCATAGGTTTCTGCTGTTTTACCTAAGGGGTATACCAAAAGCTTTGTACCGTCTTTGCTATAAAGCACACCATCAACATCTTTATAGTTTTTATTTTCTTCTGAAACATAAATGTTGTTGAGGTCAGCACCGACCAAAGCTCCTTTTCCTATTGTTTCGACAGAAGCAGGAATATTGATTTCCGAATCAAAATGTCCCCAAAAAGCCTGTATACCGATGTCTTTAACGCCTTCGCTGATAACTACACTTTCAGGATTACAATATGCAAAAGCGTAATCACTAACCGTTTCTATAACAGAGGGAATTACTATGTCCGAATTTACAAATTTGCTGTATTGAAAAGCCTTCATTCCTATGTGTCTTATGTTTTTTGGAAGATGAGATAATCTTAATATCCAATAATGTAAACTGATAGCACCGCCTTCAGACATAAAAGCGGAATTTCCGATACATTCAATACTGTCGACAAGATTAACATTTATATATGATATATCTTCGTCTCTGTCGTATTCATATTCCAGTTCATCGAGAGATTCACTGAATGCATAGGCTGCTACAGATTTTGTTCCGGGTTTTACAGTATAATTAATAGGAATATTTTTGTTTGTTGAAATGATGTGATTACCTATATAAAGAACTCCATTTTCATAGTTTTCTTCGTTTTCTGTTATTGCTGTATCAAGGAATATATTCCTTCCTATAATTATACCCTTGTCAGGTAGGGTGACAGTACTTAGATTTTTGCAACCTGCAAAAGCATTATCTGCTATTTGCTCTATAGAATAAGGTATATTTATTTCTGTTAAGGATGTACAATCGTAAAATGTTTGGCTATTAATTATTTTCAGATTTTTGCTTAAAGTTACTTCTTTAAGATTTTTGCAGTGCGCAAAGACCTGTGATCCCATATAAGTAACATTGTCGGGAATTTTAATTTTTTCAAGGTAGATGCAGCTGTAAAAAGCATTGGTTCCGATTCTTTCGAGAGAATCGGGTAATGATACGGTTTTCAGACCTTGTAAACCGGTGAAGTCTTTAAAACTTTCACTGAATGCACCTTCAGCAATATATGTTATACCTTCTTCTACAATTACTTTTTCTATTTTATATGTATTCCATCTGTACCTGTATTCGTTATCTTCTATCATTTCGCCTTTACCGCTTATGACCATTGTATTATCGTCGTAATAAGTCCAGGTAACTGAGCTGCCTTCTGCCGAACAGTCACCTGTGGCTACAACATTTCCAAAAGCAAAACTGCTTAAGGGCGCTACTGTAATAAGCATAATTACCGCTAACAGCATTGAAAGGATTTTCTTCGTCGTGTTTTTCATTGTTTTCTACCTCCATAAATAAAAATGTGAATTATTTCTTTTATAATATCATTATTACTTTAAAAAATCAACTGTTAATTCATTTCACACCTGTCCACGAAATAGGGTTTTGAACGCATTTTGAGAGTTCATCCCTTCATTAAATTTTGTAAAAAAGGATGCACTCTGATAAAAGTATCAAAAACAAAGAAAAAGGGGCTGTTTTTTTACAACCCCTTTTGTTTATTTATTTAAAATCTTCATAGGCTCATTAACTGAGAACTTATAAACATTTTCAAAGTCATACATAGAGCAAATATCAAATGTTATGTCTGTATTGTTATACACTATACTCCATACTGTAGAACAAATAAATCCATGAAGGTCTTCGTTTTCAATATGAGTTGCATCAAGAATGTCCATCGCTTCTTCTTCTGTTACAATATAATTATTTTCTGCAAGCATAGCCTTTGCAGTTTCATATCTGTCATGACCTGCACCGTCGGGATCATAAACACCCTCTGAAAGCCAGAAATTCGTTGCAACAAGAGTTCCTGTTTCATCAGGTCTGATCACAGTAGTTTCACCATTTACATACTCAATGATTGCTGTATCACCGTTAGCATCTGCAACTTGATAATGATAAGTACATCCAACACCAAGAAGGTCATGCATATCGTAACTGTTGAAGATTTCGACTGCTTCATCAACTGTAGCAGCATGGTCAAGCACAGTTCTTATAATAGCAGTTGTTGTTATGTCCTTCTTCTCTGTCTGTTGGAAAGTTTCAGGAGTTTCAAGTTCAAGAACGCCTACTGAAAGACCTTTTTCATTCATTCCATCAACAGGAATGTAAGGTGCAATAAGAGTAAGCAATGAAGTTAAAAGAGTATCAGGAAGAAACTCTCCGCCGTAACCGAGAAAATAAAGTGAAACTGTTGATACACTTGCATAACCGTCTTTGGGATTAGTCCAAACTGTCATTGCAGGTGAATCCATATAATCATAGTTTCTGCCAAAGACAGCATCTCCTTCGGGAGTGGTTGCATTAAATGTAGTACAACCAAAACTTTCAAATGAACCAATAATTTTCCGTATTGTTTCTGATACCATTTTATTATCAATATCTACATAGAGCCCTAAGTCAGATATGAGTTTTTTATTTTCGGGATTAAGTTGTAAGAAAACGTCTGCCGCAGAGTATAACAGCATACCGACAGTAGTTGAGTTTCCGGTATTGCTCTCAAGGAGAGTGTCAAGGTCGTAGTCGTATGTATAGTCCATAAGATAGTAATTGTCAGCAACCTTTTTTATCGATTGAAGTGAATTAAGTTGCTCCGTCCACGCACCTGTTGATGAACTTATAAAGCCAAGCAAAACAGAAAGTACTAAGGAAAGTGTTTTTGTAAAAAACTGAATTATTACATTCATACATAATACCTCATAAATTTATTTTCGTAATTATAACAAAAATAGCAGTTTTTGTAAATGGTTTTATGTAAAGATAATAATTAGTTATGTAAAGATAATAATTAGTTCACATATTTAATTCAAAACTTTTTCTGTGCTATAACCATTCCAACATACACAGAAAGGTGATTTTATGGCAGTCGGACAGGGAAGGTCACCTCACTGAATAATTTTTCAAAGTGTCCACGAAATAGGGTTTTGAACGCATAATTAGACCGCATCCCTTTCAATTATTCATTATTAATTATTCATCAGCGAAGCGGCTTCATTATTACGAGCTTGCGAGTAACAAGGTTCTCCGAAACACAGAAATCTTTGATTTCGTTTTGTTTCGTGAGGTTCTTATTATTCGAAAATCCGTTCTGCAAAAATGAATAATGAATGATGAATAATGAAAAATGAATAATCACCAACCACGTCCTTTCGGGCGTGGTTGGTGATTTTAATAATGTGCTACACCGCAGGCACAGGTTTTATTCATACCGAATATTTTATAGAAAATTTTAAGGATTCTCCATATGAAGCCCACAACTCCTGACTTATGACAGTTGCAGGAGCAGTTTTTTGTTTTGTATGTAAGCGTGTCTTCGCCTATTATATGTATTTTACAGTAGATGCTGTTGTTATTATCGTTAAATTCGAAAATAACTGCTGAATCTTCTTGCGTGCCGAATCTTACAGTGCTTCCGTTTCCTGTGTTATATTCACTATGATGTGTTACTTCGTTTATATCAGTAATAGGATTTTCTCTTAAATAAGCATCCTCTATGTATATCTCCCCGATATTCAGAGCAGTATCCAATTCATCTTGAGAAAGAAACATAAACCTTGTGTTGTTAAGGGAATAACCTACATAAGACAAAGAATCAGAGGTGCCGATTTGACGGTCGTAATCATATTGTGCGTTTTCTGAGCAAACAAAATCAACACTGTAATTTACAATTTCTTCGTCCATTGACTCTTGATAATTGAACTGGGCACTCCAGGGAAGCTTTCCGTCGTTGTAGTATCCGAGAGAAAAAAGAGGTGTAAATGAAAGCTTTGAAAAATAAATGTCTTTTCCTTCACATTCTGCGGGAAGAAAGACTGTTGTTTTTCCCGTCTGGTTAAGCTCGGACATTGCTTTATCCGATGATAAAAAGGCCTTACCGTCTACGAAATATATATAGCATAAACGGTAATCACCCTCAGCAAGCGTAAATGTATGGTAGGCAAAAGAGGATATAGAGAATATAGGAAGCATAACAAATACTGTCAACAATAACGCAATAATTTTTTTCATAATAATAATCCTTTCCTGTTGTTTTTTCGTGTAAAAATATTTTTTTGCTACTGCCCTCGTAAAAAAACAAAAAAAGTGTGTGCTAACTAAAGAACGGACACAAGAAAACATAAACTTTGTTTTGCTACCACACAAAAATTTCATTCTAACGAAAGAGATACGAAACTATGAAGTCTGTGTTTTTAACGAAATAAAAACACGTACTCCTTTTGTTAGAACAATATAAACTTTTTGTATGTCGAGTTCATTATAACAAATCAAAAACCGCTATTCAAGTATTTTCATAAAATTCGCCCTAATACTTTCATCTTTTGGTTTTTCTGTGCTATAATCATCCCAACAGACACAGGAAGGTGATTTTATGGTGTCGGACAGGGAAGGTCACCTCACTGAATGATTTTTCCCCTTGTCCACGAAATAGGGTTTTGAACGCATTATATGACCGCATCCCTTCAATTATTCATTATTAATTATTCATCAGCGAAGCGACTTCATTTTTCATTCAAAAATCCGTTCAGCACTCAATGAATAATGAATGATGAATAATGAAAAATGAATAATACAAACGAAAAATCCGCCCACTCTCGTGAACGGATTTTCGTTTGGAGCTGATAACCGGATTTGAACCGGTGACCTCATCCTTACCAAGGATGCACTCTACCGACTGAGCTATATCAGCACGCTTTATTTCTGAAAGCCTGTTGATTATACCCTATTTTATCCCTCTTGTCAACCTTTATCGGTAAACTTTTTTGTTTTTTCTTACTTTTTTTCTGTGTATGTATCCTTGGTAAGGATGTGCTCTTGAGAATATAAATGCCTTGAATGACGATTTTTTAATCAACCTTAAGAATTTTACTGAAAACCGATGACAAATGAAAAAATATATGTTATAATTTCTTGGATTTTAATTTTTACGGAGGAAGACAATGAAAAAGTATATTTCCCGTCTTAAGGACGGCTGTAAATTACATACTTTTATATATTGGTCTTTGCTGAGAGTGCTGATGCTTTTCGGCTTTGTGTGTCGCGGATTTATCGGCAGTACGGAAGGGGATGTCACTTACCTTTCGGGACAGATACATATCCTTATCTGCTTTCTTGCCTCATTTCTCTGGGAATTCTCACAGGCGATGCCGAAAAAGAACCTTTTCCGCTTTATGCCGTCGTCTATACATACAGCACTGAATACGGGACTTTTTGTATCTGCCTTCTTCGGTGTTTATCTTGACTGGTATTATGAAGTGAAGCTTTTCGACCCGCTGATGACGGCTGTTTTTGCCTTCTGGTCTGTGCTTTACGGATATGAGATAGGCTACAGTATGGTTAAAAAGTATCACTTTTCCGCTACTAAGGCGATGATTTTCTATGCTGCCTTCGGTGTAAGCTTTATTTTCTTTGATGTCTGTGAGCTTGGTGAGTTTTTCTGTGACCAGATAATCGGTTTTGCTACCGGTGAACCCGGAAACTCTCAGTTCTGGTCGGTTGCTCTTTCTCAGGGTACAGGCAGGCAAGGCAGTCTTATTGATGCTATTAATCCCGAGCGTGTGCCGCTTATGGATATTATGGCTGATATTATTATCCATTCCTGCAGTGCTTTTGCAGCACTTATATTTATTAATCTTTGTCCTTACCGTTTAAGGGGCAGATTTAAATATGACATTGATTACGGAAACAACAGAACAAAAACTGCAGATATTGCAGAATGATGAGGTTAGTTATAAATGAAAGATTATTTTAAACGTCTTAAAGGTAACTGTCCGCTGTCTACGTATATTTTCTGGTGGGTAATCAGACTGGCTATGTTTGGTATGTTTATCAAATCTCTTTTTGATGAACCCTTCTCACAGGTTATTTCCGTGGAAATACTGATGAATATGGCAGTTATGTTCACCTGGGAAGTGTGCATGGCGATGCCGAAGTGGACCGTTTTCCGTTATGTGGAGCCTATTATGCAGACGGCTATTACTGTGGTGGATTTTATCGCAGTGGTTACAGCTTATCTTCTTAACTTCTATTTCGAGGTAAGACTGTGGGATTCATTCCTGCATTTTACATGCAGTGTGGGTATAGTCTTTTTCGGCTATGAATTTGCCTGTGCTCTTATCAGAAAGGAAAAGAAGACAGCACCGCTTCCGCTTATTCTTCTTTGTGCAGTAGGCTTCAGCTTTATGTGTACTACGCTTTGGGAGATTTTCGAATTCACGGGAGACCAGGCTATCGGTCTTACCACAGGAACCGTAGGCAGATCTCAGTTCTGGTCTTACACTAACCTTTTAGGCACTGCCAAGCATAAGACACTGTTCGAATATTTTGATGTGAACCGTTATCCTGTTATGGACACCATGGGTGATATGTTCCTTAATGCTGCAGGTGCAGTTTTAGGTGCTCTGGCGCTGAAGATTTATCCCTATCGCCATAAAGGAAAACTCAAGCTTGATTATGTAATACCCGAAACAGAGGAAATTTAATCCTCTGTTTTCTTTTTGTTCATTTGACATTTAGCTTTTATGAGTGTACAATGGTAAAAACAAAGGAGGAATAAAAATATGAAAAAAGGTAAAATTATTATCATTGTTCTTGTTGCTATTGCAGTAATTGCTGCAGCAGCGGTTATAGGTGTGTCTGTCAGTAAAAAGGCTGACCTTATCGACTTCGGTGAGATAGTTATCGACGGTGTACCTGAAAAAAGCGAAGAGGCTGTCCGTGTTATGTCCTTTAATGTGCGCTGTAAGGATGACCCTGAGGGCAGCATTGATAACCGTTCACAGATAGGAATTGAAATTATTAATCAGTATGCACCCGATTCCTTCGGTGTGCAGGAGGCCACTCCGAAATGGCTTCGTATTTTTGAAAAAGAGGTAGGCGACAGATATGCCCGTGTAGGTCAGGCAAGAGATTTCTTCGGCCCCTTCAGCGAGTATAACTGTGTTTATTATCTTAAGGACAAGTATAATCTTCTCGATAGCGGTACCTTCTGGCTTTCAGAAACACCCTATAAAAAGTATTCTGTGGATTATGACAGTGCCTGCAGAAGAATTGCATCCTGGGCAGTTCTGGAGGATAAGGAAACAGGAAAAGTTTATACTCATATCAACACTCATCTTGATCATGTTCTTGAAAGCACAAGAGATGCTCAGAGCAAGGTGCTTCTTTCTGAAATGTCCAAGCTTCAGACACAGGGCGTTGTCGTGATTACGGGTGACTTCAATACCTTCAGTGACGGTGATGTTTACGCTTCTATGGTAGCCGGTGCCGATGATGCCGCAGTTACCGCAGAAACCGTAATCGATGCAGGTATAACCTTTCATAGTTACGGTAAAAAGGCCGATGAAGGTCAGGGACCCATTGACTTTATCTTCCTTACAAAGGGAACAAAGGTTGAAAACTATCAGGTTATAAAAACTATCATAAAGGATATCTATCCTTCTGACCACTATCCGATTATTGCAGATATTATCATCTGAAGAAAAAATCCTGTCGGCACTCGCTGACAGGATTTTTGTAATTTTTATTTCTTTTTATTCTTTTGGGGAGCCTCTGTATGCTCTTTTTTTTCTTTTAAGGGCTTCCACAGATGAATTATGCCTTCATCGTTGAGCAATTTCAGCATTATGATTATCATCGGTGCGATGAACATACCTAAAACACCGATAATCTTAAGTCCTATATACATAGCACTGATGGTGAGGAAGGGAGGAAGACCGAGCTGACCGGCCACGAATTTAGGTTCGATAATCTGTCTTATAACAGTAATGGATGCATACATTACACCGAGACCTATAGCCATAGCGAAGTTTCCTGTCAGAAGAGAGTAGGCAATCCACGGAAGAAGAATGGTACCGGTTCCGAGAACGGGAATGATGTCGATTATGGCTGTAACGAGAGAAATGATGGCGATATAGTTCGATGAAAAGATTCCTAAAAGCCGGAGTACATAAAATCCTATCGAAAGCTCTGCGAATGTGATTATTATAATAGAAAGATAGGCTTTTCCCATTTTTCCGAGAGAGGATTTAAGAAGAGTGATGGCTCTGGAGACATCCTTTGCCTTCTGCTCTGTGAGCTGTGCTTTTACGAACTGCTTGATGAAATCGTAGTCAGCAGTGATGAAGCAGGCAGCTACGATAGAAATAACAGAAGCGATGATTACCGAGGGAATCTGTCTGGCAGTGGAGATAACACCCGAAATGGGAGTGGTTATCCACGAAAGACTGAAGGAACCGCCTAAGGTACCTGCGATGTCCTGTGTGAAGTTGTCGCTTGTACCGGCTAACCATTCACGTATCTCCACGAAAAGAGTGGAGATGTTTTCTTTCAGTGTTTTGCTTAAAAATTCAGGAAGATTTGAAACGAAATTAAGTATGGCATTTTCCAGTGTGTTTACGAGGGTATCTATGTTCCGGAACTGAAGCACCATATAATCGATAAATCCGCCTATTTCCTGTGCTATTCTGACACCGATGAGTGCGGTCAGAAAGAGCACTGCTGCCAGAAGACTGAGTACGCACAGCGTAGAAGCGAAACCTTTTTTTAAAGGGGTTTTACTGAGAATGAAGTTTTTCGGTCTCTGAAGCAGAGATGCTATTACAAAAGCGAAAATAATGGGGAACAGAGTTGTCATAGCGTACTTGAAAAAGAAAGCACACAAAGCAATAACTATTCCGAAGTATATTGTATTGATTATAAATTTACGTCTTTTTTCGACATCAGTCAATTTAAACACCTCACTTTACTAAGTTACATATATTATATTAACCTATAATCAAGTTAAAATCAATCAAATTAAGAAATTCGTTATAAAATAAAGAAAAAATTTATTCAAAAGTCTTTTCTTAATGAACAAAATGTGTTATTATATCCTATAAGTTTTTCGGAGAAGGGATTTTCTTCGCTGAAAATGTAAATCACAGAAAGGTCGTGAAAAAATGAACGTTGCTATTTTAGGTTACGGTGTAGTAGGCTCAGGTGTGGCCGAGGTAATCAGTAAAAATGCCGATATTATGAAAAAGAACAGCAATGTATCTTTATCACTTTCTCATATTCTTGATATAAGAGATTTCGAGAACTGTCCTTTTCAGGATATTATGACTAAGGATTTTTATGATATTTTAAATGACGGTAAGGTTGATATAGTTGTTGAAACTATGGGCGGTGTAAGTCCTGCCTTCGAATTTGTTTCGGCTTGTCTTAAAGCAGGAAAGCACGTCGTCACATCAAATAAAGAGCTTGTTGCCGTAAAGGGCTTTGAGCTTCTGGAAATTGCCAGAAAAAAGGATGTTAATTTCCTTTTCGAAGCTGCAGTAGGCGGTGGTATTCCTATCATCAGACCTATCAGCCGCTGTCTTGCAGGTAACAGAATCAGTGAAGTGGCAGGTATTCTTAACGGAACCTCTAACTTCATTCTTACTAAAATGATAGAGGAGAATATGGATTTCTCTGTAGCTCTTAAGCTTGCTCAGGAAAAGGGTTATGCAGAAAAGGATCCTACAGCTGATGTAGAGGGCTTTGATGCACTCCGTAAGATCTGCATTCTCGCTTCACTCTGCTTCGGAAATCATGTTTATCCCAATGGGGTTTATACAGAAGGTATTTCGAAAATCACTCTCGAGGATGTCGATTTCGCATCGTCCTACGGCTGTGTAATCAAGCTCATTGCTAAAGCAAAGAAAACAGACGAAGAAAAGGTCAGCCTTACTGTTTCACCTTGCTTTGTAAAAAATGAAAGTATGCTCGCCGGTGTAAACGGTGTGTTCAACGCCTGTCTTGTCAGAGGCGATGCAGTAGGTGATGTGGTTCTTTACGGCCAGGGTGCAGGAAAGCTCGCTACAGCATCAGCCGTTGTAGGTGATGTTATCGACTGCGCATGCAATACCAAGGAAAGAAAATTCTTCGGCTGGGATGAAGGCAAGGATGACCTTCTCGCCGATTATCTTGATGAGGAAGTTTCCCTTTATGTGAGAGCTACTGCCGAAAGTATGGAAAATGCCGAAGCAGAAATAGAAAATCATTTAGGAAATGTTACATTCCTTGACAGAAAAAATCAGGCATTCGATGAAATAGCCTTCGTTACACCTAAGATGAAAGAAAGAGAACTGAGAAAGATTATCGCTAAGTTACCTCTTTCCGTAATCAGCACAATCAGAACAGTAGATTATTAATTAAGGAGGAAGAGTATGGCTCTTATAGTACAGAAATTCGGCGGCTCTTCTGTAGCAAATGCAGAGAGAGTAATGAATGTAGCCCGCATCATTACTGATACTTATAAACAGGGCAATAATGTAGTGGTTGTTGTTTCCGCTCAGGGCGACACTACTGATGACCTTATCGAAAAGGCAAAGGAAATCAATCCTGATGCTTCAAAAAGAGAGATGGATATGCTTCTTACAGCAGGTGAGCAGATTTCTATTTCACTTCTTGCTATGGCTATCGAAAGTCTCGGCTATCCTGCAGTTTCACTTTTAGGTTGGCAGGCAGGCTTCTCTACTAACTCCGCTTACGGTATGGCAAGAATCCACGAGGTAAAGACTGAGAGACTTGAGAGAGAGCTCGATCAGAAAAAGATCGTTATCGTGGCAGGCTTCCAGGGCCTCAATAAATATGACGACCTTACCACTCTCGGCAGAGGCGGCTCCGATACAAGCGCAGTAGCTATTGCTGCAGCACTTCACGCTGACCGCTGTCAGATTTTCACCGATGTTACAGGTGTATTTACTGCTGACCCGAGAAAAGTGGAAAATGCACAGAAGCTGGCAGATATCACTTATGATGAGATGCTTGAATTCGCTACTCTGGGTGCACAGGTTCTTAATAACCGCTCAGTAGAAATGGCAAAGAAATATAATGTTGAGCTTGAAGTTCTTTCAAGTATGGTAAGAGAAAACGGAACAATCGTCAGGGAGGTTGCTAATATGGAAAAAATGTTAATCAGAGGTGTAACAAAGGATACAGATGTTGCCAGAATTTCAGTAGTAGGTATGAAGGATATTCCCGGTAACGCCTTTAAAATGTTCTCAAGACTTGCTCAGAAAAAAATCAATATAGATGTTATTCTTCAGTCAGTAGGCCGTGACGGCACGAAGGACATTTCCTTCACATGTGCTAAAAGCTTTGCTGACGATGCAGTTGCTATCCTTGAGGATATCTTTGCTATGGAGGGTGCAGTTGTTTCTTCGGATACTACCGTCGCCAAGATTTCCATCGTAGGTGCAGGTATGCAGTCTCATTCCGGTACAGCTTCAAAGATGTTCGGCGCTCTCTACGAGGCAGGCATCAATATTTCAATGATTTCCACCAGTGAAATTACTATCAGCGTTCTTATTGATAAGGAGCTTGCCGACAAGGCTGTTTCTGCAGTTCATAAGGCTTTCTTCGGTTAATCGGAAATTTTCAAGGCTGTCGTTTTTACGGCAGTCTTTTTGTTTTTATCTATTGAAAATAGAAAATAAAAGTGATAAAATTACCGTAGAAAAGGAGAGGTTAATATGTCTGATAAGAAAAATGTTATCGGCCTTGCCAAAGGAAAAATAAAGGAAGTAAAAAGCTATTGGAAAAAAGCGCCTGAGGGGAAATATGTTTCCTATAAAGAGCTTGTCGCATATTCTGTGGGCGGTGCCGGTGTTTACTTTATTTTCTCTCTGGTAGGAATGATAACACTCACTGCAGGCAGTATGATAGTGGGCGCTTCTATCGGTATCAAGGCTATCGACCTTCAGACGATGAATGCACTTTCGATTATTCTCAGTTTGCTTATAGCTCCCGCCAGAGCTATGATGTTCGATAACACACGAAGTAAAATGGGTAAATTCAGACCCTACATACTTTATCTCGGTCTGCCCACGGCTGTTTTGGGAACGGTATTCGTTTATATGCCCTATGAGACGATGGAATACAATGAAAAATGCGTTACAGTTTTTGTCTTTTACACGCTTCTTCAGTTCTTTTCACCTTTTTATCAGTCGGCATATATCAGTCTTGCCCAGGTTCTTTCACCTGATTCCCGTGAAAGAGGATGGATAATAGAAA
Organism: Acutalibacteraceae bacterium; assembly: GCA_045613145.1. Classification (GTDB taxonomy): domain Bacteria; phylum Bacillota; class Clostridia; order Oscillospirales; family Acutalibacteraceae; genus UBA6857. The sequence continues at coordinate 3,490 of JAZLAJ010000011.1, read as the reverse complement.
TCAGCTCGATTATTTATTCCTTTGCTCCTACTGTAATTAATCCCGTCCTTCCGCTTATCGGTAAAATGGAAGACCTTTCCACCTACAGAAAGGCTTTTCCGATATTCTGTCTTATCGGTCTGGCAGTAAGTATGTTCGCTGTGTTCGGTACTGAAGAAAAAATTATCGTGCCTAAAAATTATGTGCAGAAAATGAGCTTCAGGGAAGGATTCAGAAAGGTTTCGAAGAACAAGTATTTCTGGATTATCAATTCTTCGGGTTGGCTCGGATTTTTGAATATGGGATACGGTAATATTTTTCAGTGGATATTCTATTACGGTATGAATAATCCGACTCTTTATGCACTTATGGTTGTTTTAAAGGGTGAAGCGTCCACTCCCGGTATGGTTCTTGCCGCACCTATTATGAACAAGATAGGCAAAAAGAAAATCTGCTTCCTTTCTATCTTCGGTCAGGTTGTGAGCCTGGCGATGATGCTTGTATGCTACAGAAATTATGTTCTTGTGTTTGTGTTTATGTTCCTCAAGGATATGTTCGGTGCATTATCCATAATTTATATCCCCGCTATGAATGCGGATATGATGGATTATCAGCAGTATAAAACAGGCGACAGACTTGAAGGCTTCATCGGTCAGACAGGTCCTCTTCTTACATCGGTTGTTTCTCTGGGTACAGGCTATGCCATTCCCGTAATCCTTAAAGGCTTAGGCTTTACTAATAATTATGATGCACTTTATAATGCAGATTTCCGTAATCCTCTGGTCTATGCTATGCTTATCTGCAGTCTTATCGGCACTGCTCTGTCAGCTATTCCTTTCTTCTTCTATGACCTTAGTGAAAAGAAAAGAGCCAATATGATCAAGGTGCTGAAAATCCGTGCAGTGTTTGAGGATTATACTGCAGGTGAATTTTCCGAGGAAAAGTTTGCAGAGGTTGTAAAAGATATAGACGAGGCACAGGCTGTTCTTTCTGACAGAACGGGACACAGTCCTGAGGAAATCGAGGGAGCAGAGCTGACTGTCAAAGAGCTTAATAAGTTCGGAAGCGATGAATATAAAGAAAAAATTCACCGTGCAGAAAAGCTTGTTTCCGGCGGTCTGAACGGTCTGGGTACATTTGACGCTTCTGTTCTCGAAAAGGCTAAAAAGCTTCAGGCAGTTACAAAAGCGGAGAAAGCAGCTAAAAAAGAAACTGTTGATTATCTTGAGAGTCTCGGGAGAAGTGCGGATATTATCGGTGCTTATTATCCGGACGGAATCCGTGTTCCCGATGACGGTGCTGTTGACCGTGTTAATTCTATGAGTGAAAACAGCAAAGAAGAAAGAAGAGAAAAGAGACAGGCTCAGAAAAAGTTAGAGAAGGAGCTGAAGCTCTATAATCTCGCTGCAAAACCTTATCTGGAAGCTGAAAAACTTCTGAAAATGAAGGCTGCTTATGAGGAGTATGAAGTGCTTAAAGCAAGGTGTGCTTTAGCAAAAGAATAAATTAAATGTAATCAGGTGATTCAATGAAAAATAAAGGCGTAATGTTAAAATGGTTTTTACCTTACTTTAAAAAGCATAAAAAGGTACTGATACTTGACCTTTTCTGTGCTGCTCTTACTACGGGGGCGGAACTCATTCTTCCTATGATGGTAAGGGAGATAACTAATATTGCCACGACAGATATATCAAAGCTTACATTGGAGCTTATTCTGTCAATGGCAGCAGTTTATGCGATATTTAAAATAGTCGATATGTGTGCGGGCTATTATATGATTTATGTAGGTCACGGAATGGGCGTAAAAATCGAAAGAGATATGCGTGAAGATATGTTTTCACATCTTCTTACAGCGCCCTTCAGCTATTTCGATAAAACCAAGGTCGGACAGCTTATGTCGAGAATAACAACTGACCTTTTCGATATTGCGGAGTTCTCCCATCACTGTCCCGAAGAATTCTTTATCGCAGGAATTAAGGTAGTGGTTTCCTTTGCGGTGCTTACTACCATTAATCCTCTGCTTACGGTTTCTACCTTTGTGGTAATACCTCTTATTTTCTGGGGAACGATGTATTTCCGCCGTAAAATGAGAAAGGTTTTCGCCGAGAGAAGAGTAATCGCAGGCGATGTCAACGCTCAGACGGAAACCACTCTTTTGGGAATAAGAGTGGTAAAATCCTTTGGTAACGAAAATATAGAAAGAGGAAAGTTCAATAAGGAAAGTGAAAAATTAGCTGCCGTTCAGACTGCTTCCTATAAGTATATGGCGAGACTTAATGCTGTGGTAAGACTTTTCGACGGTCTTATGTACCTTATTATGATTCTCTTAGGCGGTGTATTTCTCATTAAGGGTAAAATTACCGCCGCTGATATGACAGCCTATCTTCTCTACATCGGTATGCTTATTTCTGCTATAAAGCGTATAGTGGAATTTACCGAGCAGTTTGAAAAGGGTGTTACCGGTGTTATGAGATTCGCAGAAATTCTGGAAACTCCTTCGGAAAAAGGCTATGATGCTACAGAAAAAATCGCTGATGTAAAGGGCGATATCGATTTTGAGGATGTCACCTTCAGCTACAGCAGTGAAAAGGGGAATGTTCTGGCTAATATTAATCTTTCAGTTAAAAAGGGCGAAAACATCGCTATCGTAGGTCCGTCGGGCAGCGGAAAGACTACGCTGTGCAGTCTCCTTTCACGCTTTTATGAGCTTTCTGACGGTGCAATAAAGCTCGACGGGAAGAATATTAATGACCTTTCTCTCGAGTCTTTACGCTCTGCTATCGGCGTAGTTCAGCAGGATGTCTATCTTTTCTCAGGTTCTGTTATGGAAAATATTCTCTACGGTAAGGATGGTGCAACGAGAGAAGAGGCGATTGAAGCGGCTAAGAGAGCAGGTGCTCATGATTTTATCGAATCTCTTCCCGACGGTTACGATACCTATGTAGGTGAAAGAGGTGTGATGCTTTCCGGTGGTCAGAAGCAGAGAATCAGTATTGCCAGAGTTTTCGTAAAGAATCCTCCCGTGGTAATTTTAGACGAGGCTACTTCTGCACTCGATAATGAAAGCGAACAGTATATTAAAAGGTCTCTCGCAGAGCTTACTAAGGGAAGAACTACCTTTACCATAGCTCACCGTCTTTCTACTGTAAAAAATGCAACACGTATAATCGTTCTTACGGAAAAGGGAATCGAGGAGCAGGGTACTCACGAGGAGCTTATGGCGAAGGAAAAGGGAATTTACAGACGGCTTAACGAAAATGACAAATAATGAATGATGAAAAAAGTCAGCACTTATCTTTTCGGTGAGTGCTGACTTTTATGTTACAGTGGGTAGTGCCTTTCTGTCAGAAAAAAACCTCACAATCCAAAGTGAACTGCACCAATTTGTGCGGACAGTACAAAAATCCCCTTATTGTGGATAAAATTAAATTTTAAGCGACATACTGACTTCGTTTTTCAAGCGGAGTCAGTTTTGTTTTTAGTTGAATTCTTTCGTTGTTGTAAAAGTGGA
>JAZLAJ010000010.1:0-4607 GCA_045613145.1 Acutalibacteraceae bacterium | reverse complement strand
ATTTGCGGGTTTCTTTCCTTTTATTACAAGGGTTTGTTAGAGTTTTTTAATTTGAACAAAAATCCAAAATTATATAAAAATAAAAAAAGAAAGTATAAATTTGATGACTTTTGGACTGGTTTTTGTTCAAAATGTTTCATTTTTCAAAGTATTGTTTTTCAACAAAATCAGGTGTCTTATTGTTCAAATATGAGTGTGGTCGTTCGTTATTATACCAGTGTACATATTCATCAATAGACTTTTTCATTTGTGATTGAGATGTATATTGATATCTGTATATTTCTTCTTGCTTAAGTGTTTTGAAAAAAGCCTCACACACTGAGTTATCATAGGGAACACCTCTTCGAGAGAATGAGTGAATAGCACCAAGCGAGGTCAGATAATTGTAATAACTTTTAGAAGTGAAGTTGCAGCCTCTGTCAGTATGTATTATAAGGCCTTTATCCGGTTTTCTGATTTCATATGCTTTTTTAAATGTACCTTTCGTAAGATTGGTGCTATTTTTATTTGATATACGATAAGCCACAACTTTTCTTGCGTATAGGTCCAGAATTACACATAAATAGTATTTATGTTTCTTGCATACAAATTCAGTAACGTCACTCACCCAAATTTCATTAGGTCTTGAAACAGTAAATTGTTGTTTTAGCATATTTTCCTTTTTGCTTATGCTTTGTTGGTATCTTTTTTTAGCACCTCCACGCATACTGAACAAGCCCTCGATACGCATTATGTCTGCAACCAACTTATTTGAGATTTCGTAGCCGTCCGTTCTTAAAAGGGCGGCTATTTTTGCAGCTCCGAGTGTTTGGTTGCTTTCGTTAAATTTCTTGATAATCAATGGTGTCATTTTTTCTCTTTTTTGTGAGTATGTAGTTTCGTGGTTATCATCAGCAGCTATATAGTAGGATGATTTGGATACTTTGAGTGCTTCACAAAGTATAGAAAGTGAATATTCGTTTGAAAGCCTTTTGATTTCTGCTACCTTAATGGCGGTAGGGCTATCTAAAGAACAGTTAGCTTTGTAAAGAATTTCATTAATTTTCTTGGCTCTGTTATACTTGTCTTGCAGCCGGAGATAATCTCTTTGATTTTTAATAGAACTATCATCTTTATCAGATTTGCGAGTGTCATACAGTTCAATCCAGTTATATATAGAACCTCTGCTTACGTTATATTTTTCGGAAAGGGTTTGAACTGTTGTACCGTTAATGTATTCCTTGACTATTTTCTTTTTTGTTGTTGTGGGTAATCGTTTGCTCATTATTGTTACCGTCCTTATTTAAAATTTTTAGAACCAATAATACAACACTTTTTGAAAAAAGTGAACACACTGATACAACTACACTAACTCTGGCATGATTAGTTTTGTTTTTAATTTAATATACATAACCATATTTAAAACAAACTTTTTCATAAAATATTTACAACCGCCAATTTTTCTGATATAATGAACCTACAATTCCAGCGGAAAGGTTGACTGTTTAAATGAAGTTTGCGACAATCTATCAGACAGACAGACAGACAGACAGACAGACAGACAGACAGAGGTAACTCTGTTTATTTCCGCACGATATATTTTTGGTAATTAACCGTTCAGGCTCACTTTGTGGGTTTGAGCGGTTTTTATATTCCCTCTCTTGTCGCCCCTGAAAGGTAATTCCCCTGTTAGGGGAAATGTCGCGTAGCGACAAAAGGGCGCCCGTTCACGGAGTGAAAGATGTCAGCATAGCTGACAGAGGGGTCATAAACTCAATCCCCGAAAGGAGACAAAACAATGAAAAAAACTTTATCAATCATCCTTGCAATCTTAATGATTGTAACAACTGTTCCTTTTGCCTTTGCGGCTGAGGGCGAAGCGACCACTGTTGACCTGACCTCTCTGACGGGAACCTATGTCATCCGCGACAGCGGTGAATACACCTTCACCGGCTCCGGAAACTACGGCATTAAGGTGGAAAGCGGAAATCCGATGATTATTCTGAATGATGCAAGCATTACTGTTGGTGAAGAGTGGGACTATGAAAATATCGTGAATGCTATTGATATTGTTGCCGCCAATAGTGAGACCACTGTTTGGGTAATGGGTACAAATAATCTAACTTCCAATAGTGGCGCAGGTATTTATGTAAAGTCCGGCAGCACAGTCATTATCAAATCGGATAGCAGAGATAATGTATTGACTGCACAAGCCGGTATGGATGGCGCCGGAATAGGTGGAACCGGATATGATTTTAGTTATGAAAATGTGACTTGTGGAAACATTTATATCGAAAACGTAACGGTAAACGCATATTCAAGTGGCTATATGAGTAGCAATCCGGGAATTGGTGCTTTCGCTTCTTGCGGAACAATCACGATAAAAAATGCGACTGTTACAGCACTGGGAAGCAACCAAGGAGGTGTATTGTATGGCGGAGAGTTTTGTTCCGCCATTGGTGCGAGCTCAGTTCCTGATATAGTCATTGAAAATTCTACAATCAATGCTTATCTGGGAGATAGTAAGGATGGCGGTACGGGCAGTCAGGCAGATTGGATCGGAGCAGTAATTATATATGACCCTTATAGTGGAGATACACCTCATACGTCTGGTGTACAGTGCGGTAACGGGTATATCAAGAATACTACTGTAAATAAGTTTATGTATGATTATAAGCAAACCACAGAAGAAGGCTCTTTAAGATACGGCGCACTGGGCGGTCTGCTCAAGGAAGATGGAACCTGCGAGGGCGGCTGTGCAGGTGGCACTGCAACCTGTATGGGTTATAAGTGTGATAACTGCGGTGCTTGGTACGGCGAAAAGAATGATACCCACGATTGGTCAAATAAGGACGGCATCTGCGCCAACGGCTGCGGACTGACCTGCGACCACGAAAGCTATACAGAAGGTGTTTGTGATGTCTGCGGTTATGCTTGTGCTCACACCACCGAAAAGGACGAAAACAAGGCAACCTGCCAGCTTGGCGATATCTGCGACCTCTGCGGCACCGAGTACGGCGACATAAATGCAGACAACCACAAAGACACACTTGTTCAGGTTGAAGCAAAGGCTCCCACTTGCACAGAAATCGGTTGGGATGCTTACGAATACTGTACAGCTTGTACTTACACAACTTATGTTGAACTTCCTGTTGACCCCGATGCACACACACCTCTTGAAGCAGTAAAAGAAAACGAAGTTGCTCCCAAGTGTGATGTTACAGGCTCATACGACCTCGTAGTTTACTGTGATGATTGCGGCGCAGAGCTTGACAGAGATACAAAGACAGTTGATGCTCTCAAACACTCCTTCACAAAGTACGAAGTAACAGAAGAAGCAAAGTGCGGTGTAGCAGGTAAGGAAGTAGCAACTTGTGATAACGGTTGCGGTGAAACAGACGAAAAGGCTATTGAAGCTCTCACTCATACCGATGCAGACGGTGACTACATCTGTGACCACGGTTGCGGTTATGAATACGAAAAGCCTGCTCCCGAAGACCCCACACCCGACACACCTGACGAACCCGAAGATGAAACTTGTGCAGATTGCGGAAAGGTACATACAAACTTCTTCTCAGAAATCATCTGCTTCTTCACAAGAATAATCAACTTCATAAAAAATCTTTTTGCATAATTAAACTTACCGCCGGGGATAATCCTCGGCGGTTGTCGATACATAACCATGGTTCAGATTTGGGTGGTACTGCCAAAAAATAAAGGACTTCTTACGAAGTCCTTTATTTTTTATCCAATCCGAAGGATTGGTATGTAATCGCCGTCAGGCGTATGTAATCACGCGAAGCCGTATGTCATCACCATAGGTGCATTTCTCTTTCGGATTGATTACATACCTTTCTTTGAAAGGATTACATACATCACTTCGTGATGATTACATTCCGCCTGCGACGGATTACATACAAGCCTCCGCCTTGATTGTTGCCCTTCGCGCAAACGGATTGACTTTTAAATTTTATTGTTATACAATGAATCTAAGGTGGTGATGAAATGTCTTTACAAACGATGGAAATCAATTCAACTCAAATTGTATTTGATAAACAAAAGACGAAAGAATATCGTACAAACTATAATAATCCTTGCGATTGTCAGGATTGCAGAAATTATTATAAAAATATTGAAAATAATACAGAACTGCTTGATTTTTTAGAAAAATTTGGTATTGATTTTAATCGTGCAGAAGAGGTTTTTTCTTGGGACTTAGATAACAATATAAATTCTTTGATTCATCATGAAGCCTATTATGGTGTTTTTGGAAATATTGAGGGAGAAGAATTTGAATTTGAAAAGTTTGGAATTGAAATTTCTTTTGCTAGAGCTGTTTCTGTTCCGCATGACAGAGAAGGAGAATATTTTTGGATATGTATAAAAGGTGACTTTTCTTATGTTCTTGAGGAAGAAAGAGAAATATTTGAAAATGTAAATATTTTATCGGGGTTTTTATCTGAGAAAAAAAGAAAATCAGCTTTTATAGGCTCTTTGTCAATAGTTGGGGTAAAGAGTTAAAAACAGAATTATCAATCAAGCAGTTGTAATCAAGCAGCTGCTTGATTTTTGTTTAGGTGTTGATGAGAGAAAATATGTAAAATACGGTTTCTGAAGCGTTTGAAGTT
>JAZLAJ010000009.1:0-8094 GCA_045613145.1 Acutalibacteraceae bacterium | reverse complement strand
TTTGATTGTTACCTTTTTGGTTGTCTTTGAGGTAAACTTCTTCGATGTGGATGCCTGTACCTCGTAGCCTGTGATGTTAGCTACTGTCTTCCAGGAGGCTGTGAGTGCCTTTTTGCCTGCCTTAAGTGTAAGAGTTGTCTTAAGAGGTACTGTCTTGCCTGTAAATACAGAAGAATATGCTCCCTTGGCATCGCTGCGGATGGCTCTTACTTTGAACTTATATGACTTATTAGCCTTAAGCTTTTTAACAGTAAGAGTAGTCTTTGATGTGGTGCCTATCTTCTTCCACTTTTTACCGCTCTGCTGATATACCTCGTATTTTTCTGCATCGGCTACCTTTGTCCAGGCAAGAGTAAGAGTTGTCTTTGTACCTGAAGCGAGCTTTACAGCCTTGGTCTTGAGACCTGTAACCTTACCGAGAACCTTTTTAGCTACTGTCTTCTGTGCTACAGTTACCGTGCCGCAATCGGCACATTTCTTACCTTCGGTCTTGCCGGCTGTTTTATATGTAGCGGCTACTGCCTTAAGAGTAGTGAGAGTGTGTGCCTTCTTTGCTACTGTCTTCTGTGCTTCGGTAATCTCACCGCAGGCTGTACATATCTTGCCCTCTGTCTTGCCTTCCTTTGTACAGGTGGCGGCAACTGCCTCAAGGGTGGTGAGTGATTTGTGATTATCCTTATTTACAGAGCCGTATTCTTCACCGCAGACGGAGCATTTTGCCTGTTCGGTGCAGGTGGCTGCGCCACCCTTGTGTGCGGCAGGTGTACGGCTTGTCTTGCATACGTTGCATTCAGCATCACAGTCGTTATCGTATGTATGCGTTATTGTGCGTGCTGCAAAGCACTCATTACATTCTGTGTCACAGTCATTATCGTAGGTGTGCGCACCTGTAGCGGGGATGCGGATACTTTCAATGTAAGCATCGGTAAGAGGTGTATTTTCATCGGTTAGAGAGTATTTGTTGTTACATCTTTTGCACACTCTGAAGGCTTCTTTTCTGCCCTCTGCTCCGCAGGAAGCGTCGACCTTCGGGAAGGTCATCATAAAGTTATGACCGGGAGCGCTGATAACTGTATCGGCTATTTCGTTTGTTGCCTTGTCGTCAGAATATTTTTTACCGCATGTGCATAAATAGTGGGCTACTATGCCGTCGTTTTTACAATCAGCAGCTTCTTCCTTGACAAAGCTGAGACAATCGGCACATTTATGCTCTATAAACTCAGGTAATGCAAAATAAAGAATTACCTCTTTGTCTGATTTTTTATCGAACTCAAAATTACAGCTGTAACCCTTTAAGGTTACTCCCATTTTAGTGAGATTGTAGAAGCTGTAACCGTTTTTAGCAAGAAGTCTTACACCAAGATAATACTGTGTATCATATCCGAACACTGTATCCTCGTCTGTGATAAGATCTTTTCCGTCATTGATAAAAATTCCGTAACCGTTTGAATAGCTGTCACCGTTTTTAAAATCAGCACAAGCATCGGCAGAAACCTTAATATCACCAACCTCTGCACCGTATTCATAACCGTCAAGGACTAATTCAAGGGAACTGACATATGTAGGAGTAACAGGAATAATCTTAAGAACGAAATATCTTCCGTTCTCATCTTCACCCTGATAAAAAAGTTCTTTGCTCTGACAAGGAATGTCAATAAGCTTGAACTTTTCAGGATCAAAGTCATCGGGAAGGAAGAAGCCGTCCTTCAGATAAAGATCGATCCACAAACAATAGTTTCCACCAGCTTCAAAAACATCTGTCGGGGGAACATCCTGATTGAGGTCTCTGTTCTGAAAATAATAATCCTTTACTGTCAGACCTACACAGTCAGTAGTAAGGGTGAAATCACCTGCAAAAGCTCCCGGTCTGTATCCTTCTGCATCAAGACTGAAGGTTTCAAGAACCTCTTTTCTGACGGTAAATCCAAAAGTAATGTAAACCATACCGCCAAGAAGTCTTGCATCAACTGTTTTATCGTTAAGCATAAAACGCACCGTGTCAAATTCACTCTTATCTATTGATGAACCGTTTCTCTGAATAAGAATATGAACGGTATAGGAGTTGCCGCCTATCATTTTATCATTTTTACCCATAGGCGTACCAGGAACTGCATCATCATAAGTCACTATATTATATACACTAAAACCGCTTGGCAAATTAAAATTATCTGCAGATAAAACAATATCTCCCGTAACAATCCAGTCAAGCTTTGTGCATACAATATCAAAATCAATAATTTTTGCCGCTGAAGCCGACACAGGCGCAATGCTCAATATCATCAGCAAGCACATCAGAAGGCTTATAATTTTCTTTGTTGTGTTCATTTTATTTTCCTCCTTTTAAAAAATGAATATACTTCAACATATATATTATAGAATATCTGAAAAAGCAAAGTCACCCTACAAATGTAGGGTCTTTTCGTAAAAAATAAAGTCCTTGATTTTGTGTAGAATACACAAAAACGCCCCTGAAACCGTAATTTCAGGGGTGTAAAGAAGCTTTTAAGCCATTTATTCATTTGTGTTCTTTCTTTCGGGAATGATAATTCCTGTTTCTCTTGCCTTAACGGCTAGCTCTGTTCTGGTACGAAAGCCCGTCTTTTCCATAATGGTCTGCACATAGTCTCTTACGGTATAAGGAGACATATTCAGCTTTTCGGCTATTTCTGCATTGGTATCTCCGTTTATAACCTCACGCAGTATATTAACCTCACGCTCGGAAAGGTCTGTGCTTTTGATATAGCCGAAGGAAACCGGCGGAGTTTTATCGGGATAGATTCTCTCTCCTGCCATAGTTCTGTCCATCAGCTCCAGAATAGGTTCTTCACTCACTTCCTTGTACCAGAAAGAGTCCACGCCTATTTTCCTTGCCCTTTCAAGATAGGAAACTTCAGGCATAGAGGTAACTATGATAATCTTTATTTCAGGGTGCTTTGCCTTGATTCTCTCTGCCGCATCAAGTCCGCTGGAATTAAGCTCGGTGCAAACATCCATAAGGATAAGGTCAATGTCTGATTTCTCACAGTAGATATCTGCCATATCGGCATTTTTTATGGAGTGGACAAGAGTGTACTTGTCGCTCATAGCTATGAATGCTTCGAAAAGCTGTCGGGGCATCGCCTGATCCTCAACAACCATTACATTATACATAAGAAGCCTCCTTTGAGGGAATTTTTAAACGCAGAACAAACTGCGGGGATATTTTCGTTTCCATTATGCCGCCTTCGCCCTCCACACTCTGTCTGAGTGATGAAAGTCCTCCGCCCTCCGAAATGGGATTCGCAGGCTTTTCACCGTCATTGGTGTATTCAATAACGAAGAAGCTGTATTCATAATAAAGACTTACGGTAAGCTCTGCCGCCTTTGCGTGATGCACAGCATTGGTAAGGCTTTCTCTCGCACCGCTCATAATAAAGCGAAGCAGTCGGTTATCGTTGGGAATGTTACCGTTAACATTGAGCTTTATACCCATAAGCTTTGCCGCATCATAAAGCTCGTCCAGGTTTCCGCTCTCGTTGTCTTCAGTAAATCCACCATCAAAAAGATAGAGAGTTCCTTTCCACATATCTGTAAGCTCGTTTTTCGTGATGTCTTCGTCACCGCTTTCGATGTATCGCTTAGTAACAAGCAGTGCCTTTCCGAGCATATCGTGAATATTTACCTTGGCAGTAAGAATTTCTCTTTCACGTGTAATATCATAGACATTTTCACCGTACTCCTGCAGTCGGGTGTTAAGTGAGCGAAGCTCGTTATTGTTTCTCTGCAGCACAAGATTAAGTGCATACTGCTTTGTAATGTCTGTAGCACGGATTTCATAAAGCTTCTTACCGCCGATTTCCCTTTCAATTTTTGTAAAGCTGACCGTATTACCGTCATAAAGAGTAATAATCGGATTTTCACCCCATTTTACCACGGTATTTCCCGGAAGCACCTCACCCTTAGTAAGTCTTCTCCAGAACTCGTTACCGTCAAAAAGCGGTTCACCCGTAATAAATCGGCAAAGGCCGTCCATACGGTGATTGATAAGCTTCGGTACACCCTTTTCATTATGGTAGCAAAGACCTGCAGGTAATTTGTCAATGCCTTCCTTAATAGATGCGGGGGTTATATGCTCCCTTTTCCATTTTTCCACGAGATACAGGGAAAGCACGGAGATACCCGAAAGCAAAGCAAGCAATGCCATAAAGGCCCACCCGTATTTACTGAAAAGCTCAGATAAAAAACTATTCCCGTTTATGTTTTTACGGTTAGCAAAATTAACCGAAACAAACATATAAAACAGAGCGGTATTAAAGCCTGTAATTATCAGATTTATACCGATTCTCTTATTATGAGCCTCAAATATAACACATGATACAACACTGTAAATATTGATAACAAGAGCAATAAGATTTACGAAAATCACCGTATACTGCAGATATTCGGGCAACATAAAAAAGTTTGTCATACTGCTTCACCTCCCATTATGAGAGTGATATAAACAGTACCGTCTTCCTCTGCAAAGGACAGTCTGCCGCCGAGTCTTTCAGCATCACCGTAAAATCTCACCAAAGAAGGAAGCTCTTTTTCCGTATCGGCAGTAATTCTGAAGGTAAAGGAATTATCGGTAAAGCTTATTTTAGCCGCAAGAGCATAAAGCTCAGGAAGAATATCCTCAATAACTCCCTGCCACAAATCGAAGCAAAGCAGAATTACGTCAGCAGGCAAGTCGATATGTCTATCGGCATAAATTTCAGATACACCGCCGTAAAGCTTTATATATTCCGAGGATTCCTTAAGACTGAGATACAATTCCTCACTGCTGAAGGAAGGTCTTCTGTCCTTTAAAAGAGCAAGGTTTGACCTTCTTTTTACATAGCAGTTAAGGATGCAGATATGAGCCATATTTTTATCAAAGTCACCCTCTGCATCAATCAGGCAGGAAATCTTTTCAAGCTGAGGCATCACAAGCAGTGAGATAGCATCGTAAAGTCTTGTCTGCTCAGCAATCTTCGCCCTCTGCTCACGAAGCTCATTTTCTGCACGAAGCAGGTCGCCCTCCTCGGAAAGACTTTCACTTATCTGCGACAGCTTTTCATTCATTTCATTAACGGCTGTTACATCCTCTGTCCAGAAAACATATCCGCCCGTGATACTGTTTGAAAGCAGAAGAGTATTTTTATCGACGTAAACACCTTTTTCTTTTGCTTCATCCATCTGCTCAGAACGGAGACTTACAGCATTATCTGAACGGTAGATAATATGATTATCATAATCAGCAATCTGAAAGGCAGCACTTGATTTAGAAACGATTTCACCGTAAGCACTGTTTGACGGCAGAATACCGATACGGATACTGCTTTCGAGCATAGCAATAAGAATAAAACAGTGAGCTTCAGGAAGGTTGTACGGAGCCACATCCCATATATCGAATATGTAATCGCTGAATATATAGAGAGAACCTATTAACAGCCAGAATACCGGTATCCAGGCTTTCTTTTTATTTACTGCTCTGCATTTAACAGAAAGCATGATAACACCTGCTATCAGGAAGAAATAAATCCATGCGGTTGAAATGTAGAACAAAGGTTCCCAGTCATAGTCCTGGTCCCATGCAACAAAATCAATATTAAAGCTGAAGGCGAGCTGATGAAAGTCATTTGTAAGAAAGAGCACTACCAGTACAGTTGCAACTCCGAAAAGTACGCTGAAAATTTTCGGCAGTCTATACTCCTCCCGCTTCCCCACTCTGTAAGAAATTATGAAAGCTAAATATGTAGCGAAAATCTGCGGAATATAATAGAGATACCATAAAAATCTTCCTGCATAATTTCCGTCAAGAAAAATTCTGTGCTTGGTAAAACCTATGAGTATATACATAAGCATAAAGAAAACCACACTGAGCATCAGTCTGCGTGTTTTGGCAGAAAGGATACTTCTTTGTACATATATTCCCCAAGAAAAAATTATTCCGAAGAAAACAAGATTACTGTAAACAAAAGCAACAGACTGAAATGAGCTTTCATAAGGAATAATCACCTTTAAAATACCGGCAGACAGAAAAAACAAGCCTGAAAGAACGGCAGGAAAGCGTTTGATTTTATTATTCTGCTGCATAGGTGTCCCTTCTTTCTTGTTCATTTAAGGTCATTATATATTAAAACTGCCATTTTATCAAGAGATAAAACAACCCCACCGATTCTCTCGGTGGGGTAAATTCATTTATTGATGAATTACTTGTTAGCAATAGCTGCCTGTACGGCAACGAGGAAATGTAGGAATTAACCTTCCAATAAATCCAATGCTTTTTTATACTTTTCAACTCTTTGCAAAGCCTTTTGGTCTATGCCATCTAATCTTGTTAAATCTGAATTATGTTTCAAATCTGCAAATTTTACAGTTCTTGCAACAGGATTGTTTTTTATAAGCGCAACATAATCCATATATGGTACATTGTCATTATGTGTAAGCAGTGCAAGGGCGTTAACTACCTCTTTTGAGAATCCCATATCCGACAAATCACTCAAAGTGTACTCCGTATCCTCAACAACATCATGCAAAAGTGCAACAACGGTAGTTATTTCATCTTCCATCTGCTCAGCAAGATGAAACGGATGAAAAACATAAGGCATACCACTTTTATCAACCTGATTTTTATGCGCTTCAAAACAGAGCTTCATAGCTTTTTTTGTTTCTGTTGTATATATCATATTGTCACCTCATAATACCACAAAGTAAGATTTAGCAAAATAAAAATCCCCTTGAATTGCTCCAAGGGGACTAAACGGATTACTTGTTAGCAATAGCTGCCTGAGCTGCTGCAAGTCTTGCGATGGGCACACGGAAGGGTGAGCAGGATACATAGTCGAGGCCAATCTTGTGGCAGAATTCAACTGATGTGGGATCACCGCCGTGTTCACCGCAGATACCGCAGTGAAGTGCAGGGTTAACGGGCTTACCAAGCTTAAGAGTCATATCCATAAGCTTACCTACGCCGTTCTGGTCAAGCTTTGCGAAGGGATCGTTTTCGAAGATCTTTGCATCGTAGTATGCATCGAGGAACTTACCTGCGTCATCACGGCTGAAGCCGAATGCCATCTGAGTAAGGTCGTTTGTACCGAAGCAGAAGAAGTCAGCTTCCTTAGCGATTTCGTCAGCTGTGAGAGCTGCTCTGGGAATTTCGATCATAGTACCTACTTCGTACTTGAGGTCAGAGCCTGCTGCTGCGATTTCTGCATCAGCTGTTTCTACTACGAAGTTCTTAACGTACTTAAGTTCCTTAACGTCGCCTGCAAGAGGAATCATGATTTCGGGAACGATGTTCCAGTCGGGATGAGCCTTGCTTACGTTGATAGCTGCACGGATAACAGCAGCTGTCTGCATCTTAGCGATTTCGGGATATGTTACTGCGAGACGGCAGCCACGGTGACCCATCATGGGGTTGAACTCGTGGAGAGAAGCGATGATGTTCTTGATCTGCTCTACTGTCTTGCCCTGAGCTGCTGCAAGAGCTGCGATGTCAGCTTCTTCTGTGGGAACGAACTCGTGGAGAGGAGGATCAAGGAAACGGATGGTAACGGGGTTACCTTCAAGTGCTTCGTAAAGAGCTTCGAAGTCGCCCTGCTGCATGGGAAGGATCTTAGCAAGAGCTGCTTCTCTTTCTTCTACTGTATCGGAGCAGATCATTTCACGGAATGCTGCAATTCTGTCAGCTTCAAAGAACATGTGCTCTGTACGGCAAAGACCGATACCTTCTGCACCAAGCTCAACAGCCTTCTTAGCATCAGCGGGTGTATCTGCGTTTGTTCTTACCTTAAGGGTTCTGAATTCGTCAGCCCAACCCATGATTGTACCGAAGTTACCGGAAATCTCTGCATCTACTGTGGGGATGATACCGTCATAGATGTTACCTGTTGAACCGTCGATTGAAATTTCTGAGCGTTGAAGGAAGGTCTTACCTGCAAGAACGAACTTCTTGTTTTCTTCGTCCATTGCGATTTCCTGGCAACCTGATACACAGCAAGTACCCATACCACGAGCAACAACAGCTGCATGTGATGTCATACCGCCACGTACTGTAAGGATACCCTGAGCAGCCTTCATACCTGTGATATC
>JAZLAJ010000008.1:0-31477 GCA_045613145.1 Acutalibacteraceae bacterium | reverse complement strand
CTACGTGCGGATTGGATAAACGCTGAAAGCATCTAAGCATGAAGCCAACCTCAAGATTAGATTTCCCATAGCATAAGCTAGTAAGGTCCCCGGAAGACTACCGGGTTGATAGGCCGCAAGTGTAAGCGTAGTGATACGTGTGCTAGGCAGTACTAATAGACCGAGGGCTTGACCTATTTTTTCGTTCCTCTTTAGTCTTCTCTCTCCATTGTTCAGTTTTTAGGGTGCGAGGGTGATATGCACCATTAGCTCAGTTGGTAGAGCACCTGACTCTTAATCAGGGTGTCCAGGGTTCGAGTCCCTGAAGGTGTACCATTATGGCCCGTTGGTCAAGTGGCCTAAGACTCCGGCCTCTCACGCCGGCAACACGAGTTCGAATCTCGTACGGGTCACCATTGATTTAAATGAGTCAAAAAAGAGATCTGGATTAAAAGTTCAGATAGTCGGTGTTTTTAGCGATGAGGGTCCACCCGTTCCCATTCCGAACACGGTAGTTAAGCTCATCAGTGCTGACAATACTTGGCTGGAAGCGGCCCGGGAAGATAAGGCGATGCCGACACAACTGAGAACCACAGCAAAGGCTGTGGTTTTTAATTTTTCTCAAACATTTTTAAAGTTTTTTCGAAAATCTATTGACAAACAGATTTTATACGTGTATAATATTGCCTGTTGATTGAACGACTGCGTAATAAAGCGCACGTTAGTCGGTGTTTTTAGCGATGAGGGTCCACCCGTTCCCATCCCGAACACGGTAGTTAAGCTCATCAGTGCTGACAATACTTGGCTGGAAGCGGCCCGGGAAGATAAGGCGATGCCGACACAACTGAGAACCACAGCAAAAGCTGTGGTTTTTTTATTTTTTCCGAAGCAAAAAACAGGACACGGTCGCCACCGTGCCCTTCTTCATTTTATCTTTTTTCAGATCTTCTCTGACCATTCCTTCTCACGAAAGCCCGTAAACACGAAATCATCGCCAACTAAAAGAGGTCTTTTAACAAGCATACCGTCAGTAGCTAAAAGCTTAAGCATTTCCTCTTCACTCATAACCGGAAGCTTATCCTTCAAATTCATAGACTTATATAAAAGTCCGCTTGTGTTAAAGAACTTTTTAAGCGGCAGACCGCTGAGAGCGTACCATTCCTTAAGCTCTTCGAAAGAGGGGTTTTCTGTTTTGATATCTCTCTTTTCATATCCGACGCCTTTTTCGACGAGCCACTTTTCAGCCTTCTGACAGGTGGTGCATTTGGGATAACAGATAAATTTAAGCATAATAATTCTCCTTTTTTATTCTATTACTTCGACATAAAAGCTTACGGGACGGAAGCCGTCATTACAGGAAAGCATAGCGGATTTTTTATTCTTCATCCAGCCCTCATAAAAATCCTCCGCACCGCAGGAAAGTGCCATAACGAAGGGTGAAAGCGTCTCCCAGGCACTGTCGCAGAAGCCGTCGGGCTTTTTCCATCCGTCGCAGATAAAAATCTGTCCTTCCTCTATATCACAGGCATGTTCTATGGGATTTTCATATTTTTCTATCAGATCATCGTATCGTGCTTTACGCATTACGGTGATTTTTATTTTTTTCACTCTATCACTTCCTTTTCGTTTATCTTATCACAAATTTTTTTCATTGTAAACCGTTTTCCCGTTGTGTAATTCTGACATTTGTGTTATAATGACCGCAGAAAAACCAAAGGAGAGACGATATGATAAACGAATACCCCAATCCTTTTATCCCCGAGCGTGCAGACCCTTACATAGTCAAGGGTGACGGATGCTACTACTTCACCGCATCCTACCCTGCCTTTTATGCTGTTGACAAAGGCTACGACAGAATAATTCTGCGAAAAAGCGAAACCGTAGCAGGTCTTGCCTCGGCAGAAGAGAAAACCATCTGGAAGGCTCACGAAGAAGGTGTTATGGCAAGACATATATGGGCACCCGAAATTCATAAAATAGGTGGAAAATGGTATGTTTTCTTCGCCGCCGGCAATAAAGACGATATATGGCACATAAGACCCTATCTTCTTCGCTGCAAGGGAAATGACCCTTATAACGACCCCTGGGAGGAAATGGGCAGAATGAAGGCCTGTGACGGTGATGAAGAAACCTTCACTTCCTTTTCTCTTGATATGACATACTTTGAGCATATGGGAAGGCACTACCTTATATGGGCAGAAAGCCGCCCCGACTCATCTCTCTTTATGGCAGAGATTGACCCCGTAAACCCGCAGAAGCTTCTCACAAAGCCTATGCTTCTTACTAAGCCCGAATACGATTGGGAAAAGATCCGCTTCCGTGTAAACGAGGGTGCATCAGTCCTTAAAAGTGAAGATAAGCTCATCGTGTTCTTCTCCGCCTCAGGCACCGGCAGTGAATACTGTATGGGTATGATTTACATGAATGCTGACGGTGACCCTATGACAAAAGAAAACTGGACAAAAAGTCCTTCACCTGTTCTTTCCACTGAGGATTTACAGGGAGAATCGGGTCCCGGCCACAACAGCTTCGTTTACGATGAAAAGGGCAGACTTCTTCTCGTTTACCACGCACGCCCCGAAGCGCATTCTCACAAGGAGTGCGGAACCTGGTGCGATGAATCACTCTATGACCCCTGCAGACACGCACGAATCCGTTTCGTCACCTTCGACGAAAACAATATGCCAATTATAGAAAGGTGAAACCAATGAACAGAAAATTTCTTATCGTCGGTGCAGGCAGAAGCGGTATCTGCTGTGCCGAAATGCTTAAAGAAACAGGCGATGACTTCGTAATATACGACGGCAATATCAATCTTGACAAAAAAGCCGTCGAAGAAAAAGCAGGAAAGAAGGGCATATCCTTCATTCTCGGTGAAATAACAGAAAAGGATTTCGAGGGAATAGACGTCTGCGCCGTAAGTCCCGGTGTACCCTATAACTCCCCTGTTCTCACTATGGCAAGAGAAAAGGGTATCCCCCTCTGGAGTGAAATCGAGCTTGCTTATCTTTACGACAAGGGCGACATCGTAGCCATCACGGGCACAAACGGTAAAACCACCACCACTTCCCTTGTTTATGAAATCGTAAAGGCTCACAACGAAAACACCCTTTTGGTAGGCAATATCGAAATTCCCTACACAGGTCTCGCTCTTTCTTCTGTAGAAGGCGGTGCTACTGTAGCGGAAATCAGCTCCTTTCAGTTAGAAACGATGATTACCTTCAGACCTAAGGTATCTGCTATTCTGAATATAACCCCCGACCACCTCGACAGACACGGTACTATGGAAAATTACATAAATCTGAAAAAGTCCATCGCAAAAAATCAGACAGCTGATGATTTCTGTGTTCTCAACTATGACGATGCGGTGCTTCGTGAATTCGGTAAAAATCTTACCTGTAAGCCTCTTTTCTTCTCAGCCAAAGAAGAGCTTTCAGACGGACTTTTCTATAAAGACGGAACTGTTTACAAGGCATCAGATGGTACTGTCACCCCCTATCTTACACAGAATGATACAAACCTCGTAGGCGTACATAACTTTGAAAATATTATGGCGGCAATTCTTATGACAGAAGCCTTCGGTGTACCCGAAGAAACAATTAAGGCTGCAATAAAGACCTTCCGTGCCGTAGAACACCGCATAGAATTCGTAGCCGAAAAGAACGGCGTTAAATACTATAACGACTCCAAGGGAACAAACACTGATGCGGCTATAAAAGCCATTGATGCTATGCCATCAAAGACCGTTCTCATCGCAGGCGGCTATGACAAGCACAGCGATTTCAGCGAATGGGTAAGTCACTTCCCGGGCAAGGTAAGAAAGCTCATTCTTATCGGTCAGACCCGTGAGCAAATCGCCGCAGCCTGTGACGAAATCGGCTTTAAGGATTATCTTTTCGCAGAATCTCTTCCCGAAGCTGTTTCTGTCGCAGCAAAAGAAGCAAAGGAAGGCGACTGCTGTCTCCTCTCCCCTGCCTGCGCATCCTGGGGTATGTTTAAAAACTATCAGCAGCGTGGAGATATATTCAAATCTGAGGTAAACAGCCTGTAAAACAAGCACAAAAAAGCGAAGTGTACTGAAAAAACACTTCGCTTTTAATTTATTATTTAAAGATTAAAATACCATATCTGCATAGATTGGGTAATGGTCTGAGACATATCTGTCATTATACTTCTCTCTCATAATATTATATGATTTAACGTCAGTTATCTTATCATTAACGCATATATAATCGAGAACATTTCCCTCTGTTCCTCCCTTGTATGCGTGTGCGGTGCATCCCGTATCAGCCTTTTCTGCGATGGAAGACACATCCGTAAGACCGCCCGAAAGGAGCTTTTTGTAATACTCACTGCCCTTTATAAAATTAAAATCACCTGTAACCACCACAGGCATATCAAAACTCGCAGCCTTTTCCATTACCAGCTCAAGACCCTTTGTTCTCGCTTCGGCACCTGAATTATCAAGATGAGTATTAATGTGGGCATAGCATCCCTCTGTTTCTTTGTTTTTAAGAACTGCCCAGGTACAGGTTCTGTAATATTTCGCATCCCAACCGAGAGAAACCTTATCCGGCGTCTCAGAAAGCCAGAATGTACCCCAATCAACGAGCTCATATTTATCCTTTCTGAACATAATGGCTGTAGATTCGCCCAGAAGAGGTAAACCCGTCAGTCTTCCCACACCTATAATCTGATAATCGGGAAGATATGCTTTAAGGGTAAGATACCATGTACCCTCACATTCCTGAAAGCCTACAGAATCAGGATAATAGTCGGCTACTACCTGAGGCACGATTTCCTCACGGTCGAATTCACCGTCTCTTACGTTAAAAGACATAATTCTCACCGTTTCCTCTGCAGGGGCTTTGGCTCCCGTTTCAGGAAGACCGATGCCTAAAAGAGGAAACACCAGTGACAAAAGAGCACATATAACCTGTCTGGCAAGAGGTAAAAGAGTTTCTAAATTCATATATTTATCTCCTTTTTGTGATATTCAGTACATAAATTATATATCTTTCCGCAAAGGAATTTCAATGATATATACACTATGTTTACATAATGTATACAATTAACGGCAAAGAAAAAGCAGGTATTTTCCGCAAAAACGAAAAATACCTGCTCATTTTATTCCTCCATCTGCTTACTCATAAAGCCTGCAGCCACCTGAGCAAGCTTCACATCGACTACACCGGGAGTTCTTTTCTTCTCATCACACAGAAGCACCACAGCACCTAAAATGTCCCCCGCTCCGATAATAGGACTCATAACAGCTACCTCTCTCGGCATCTCCTCAGAAACGACTATGTTATCCTTATCCGTACCGAGAGTAAAACCGCTCCGTCTTTCCATATAGCTCTCGAGCATGGGTGAAATCCGCTTACCGACAATATCCTTTTTCGGCATACCTGCTGCCGCTACCACTCTGTCTCTGTCGCAGATAACCGCCGCCAGACCCGTAGTCCGTGCCAATACATCCACATACTGTTTCGTATCCGCACCGAGCTCGCCTACGGGTGAATATTTTTTAAAGATCACCTCTCCGTCAGCCTGGGTATAGATTTCGAGAGGGTCGCCGCCACATATAACATTGACACCGAAAGCCTTGTCCCTTTGGCGATTAGCCTTCTGGACTATTGTGGCTTTTAAGTTACTTCCGATGTCCCAATCAAAATTTACAACTGTACCTCGGTATCCTGCTTCCTTTAACTGCTCATCGGTAAGAGTACCTACCTCAAGAAGCATTTTGATATCCGCCTTAAGCTCAATATCAATAGAAGGTTCTTCATTTCCGTTTACTATAATTCTGTCAAGAATTAAGCCTAAATCACCTTTATCAAGATTTGGCTTTTCAAGAATATCACGGAAAATATCAAGAGCTGTCTTTGCAATACGGTTAACCTCAATGACAGTGTTGCGTTTTTCAACTATCATTTCAATCTGCTTTTCAAGGCCTTCAATTTTCTGAAGAAGCTCCTCTTCTATTTCCTCATAGGTTTCTTCTATAATATCACGGTTAGAACCTTGATTTTTCATAAGTTCTCTGATTTTCTGCTTCTGAGTTGCCTTAAGTTCTTCTCTTGTTTTTGCTAACTCCACTTCGAGATTAGCAACTGTATCAGCAGATTTTTCCATCATCTCAGGTTCATCCTTAATTGCTTTTTCAAGCTCGGCAATCATTGCATCGGCGTTCATCATAACACGCTCGATGTATTTTTTTATAAGTGTATCAAGCAAATCAATGCGTGTATGATGAGAAGTACAGCCTTTCAGACCTCGCTTATGATACGAGCCGCAAACATAAGCCGGAGCTAAATCAGGTCTGCTCATAGAAAACATGGGACTGTTACAATCACCGCAGAAAAGAAAACCTGAATAAGTAGTATCGTATTTTTTTACACCACGGTAATTTGACCTTGTTCTTGCCTTCAGATTCTGCTGTGCCTTCATAAACTCTTTTACGTCAACAATAGGTGTATGATGATTTTCAAAAACTATATTTTCCTCTTCATCAAGCTTTTTGTCGGGTCCGTTGATTTTTGTTCGTGTATATTTCCTCTGTCGGAGAGTGCCGATATAAAAATCATTTCGCAAAATACCGTTAATAGACGGTACAGCCCATACATTGCTTGCTTTAATCTTGATCTCCTTTTCTATTTTACGAAGCTGAGCATCCTTTTCTTTTCGCTCCTTTTCAATCATACGAGGAGTAGGAATGTTTTGTTCAGTAAGATAGTTTGCAATCTTCTTATAACCCCAACCGTCATTATAAAGCTCAAAGATTTTTCTGACTACTGCAGCAGCACTTTCATCTACTTCAAAAACCATATTTTTTGTATCAACAATATAGTAACCGTAGGGTACTGCACAAATCCAATTGCCACTATTCTGACGGATTTCAACAACCCTCTTAACCTTTTTAGAAGCATCAGTAACAGGCATTTCATTAAGAAGGAATCGCACCTGAATATTATTCCAATCGTCATAAGTCGGATAATCAATACCGTCACTTACCGATATAATACGAACGCCCGCATCACGCAAATCCTCAAGCTCAACAAGGCCTCTGCTGTTACGACGGGAAAAACGAGAAAAATCCTTAATCATAAGAATATCATAATAACCATCCATCAAACGAGGACGCATTAACTGATAGTTTTCTCTCTGCTCAAAGGTATATCCGCTTCGGTCACGGTCTTCATAATAATCAACCTCTGCATCAGGAAATGTCTGCTTGATATATGCTTTAATAATTCTTCGCTGATTTTCTATTGAGGTGTTATCTCTATCTTTTTCCGTATCAACAGAAATTCTCAGATATGCTGCTATTCTTTTTACGCTCAATATATCACCACCAATGTTGTTTATATTTTATTCGGTATTATGAACAACATTGTAACATACAATGTTGTTCATTTCAACCTTTAACCGAAAACAATTTTTACATAATTCTTGGAAGTCTATGTATCCGGCAGAAATAAATTCTGCCTTCGGAGTGAGAATTATCTTTCTCTCTCCATTGCCTGTCTTACATTTCTCTTGGCAATAACATGTTTATTGTGAACCAATAACTCTTTTGTTAATTCCACGAGGTTACCCTTACCGGAAAGGAAAACACAGACCTTATAGCCCTTTCTGCTCCACTCACCGTACTGAGGCTTGAGCGACTGTCGGAATTCTGTATCTTCTTTTTCTTCGTTAGTTAACCAATAGTAGACAATGCGGTCTTTTTCGGAGACTTCCATTTCCATTAAGAAAAATTTACCTGCCTTTCCTTACAATATTTCATTTTTATTATTTACAATATTTACCATGTTAAATCATTTAATTTGCTGTCCGTCGGCTCTGTTAATAACTTGCTTCGGTTTTCTGTAACGAGCCTGACGAGAAGCTCTTTCGGTTTCTTTTGCTTTTACTACAAGCTCATCAATCTGTTCGTCACCGAAAATTTTACGAAGCAATCTATAGTTCTGAACCTCTCTGTTAAGCTTCTCATTCTGTTCAGTTAAGGTGCGATTTTCAGCCAATATCTGCCCTGCATTGACCTTATCAGCCTTACCCCACAACTTTATACTATTGACCTGATTCTGCAGTTCAAAGCACTTTCTTACTGCAGTTTTTGCGAGTTCAAGTAGCTTTCTGAAAAGAGGCTCAACAACCTTTGACTTATAAGCTTTTGCCGTCATAAGTGGCGGAGGTTCGGGTAATTTAAACTCATCATATTCATAAAATTCTTCAGTTATCTCGCTCATATTGCTTTCAAACTGCATCAAGGCTTCTGCCTTTTCGGTCAGTTCTTCAACCTTAAGATTCAGTTTTTCAGATTCCTCTGTAAGCTTTTTTACCTCCTGAGAGCGCATTTTCTTTTCATAATCGTATACTGATAAGTGTTTTTCGTGAGAGCCTTTCTGTTCCCATTCAACGCCGTAACGCTCCATAACTTTTGCAAGCTCTGCTTTTTCAGACTCAACCCATAGGCTCCATTCGGTTTCGTGTTTTGAGTTGCCGGTGAAGCCTTGATTACACAGTGCCTGTTTGAGCGATACCCTTGTATCAAGTCCACGATTACTGTTTATAGTGAATGGTACAAAATCGATATGCAGATGCGGAGTTGCTTCGTCCATATGAAGATGAGCCGAAAAGACTCTGAGGTACGGATTACGCTTCTGAAAATCCTGATAATACTCATCCAATATTCTCTCGGCCAATTCACCGTCAGGAGTTTTTGCATTCATATCATCACAGTTACCGACCTGAATAATTATCTCATGAAAGTTTTTTTCTTGTTTTCCTGAGCGTATTTTTTCATAGTAATTTTCAATTTTTCTGTCGGCACGCTTTTGCTTATTGTTGTATCTTTGCAGTGCTTCATCAAAGAGCTGATGATACACATCTTTAATTTTTTCATTGCAGTATTCGGTATTCATAGGAGTTCTTCCGGGGTCTGTATTCTTTGCATTGAACTCTCTGCTGTTGTGTTTTACCGAACCTTTACCTACGCATATACTGATTGTTCGTCTTATAGAATCACCTTTCCTTTATTTTTATAATCTACAAACCTTATAAAAAGTTCTGTTACTCTTGTCAAGAGTAACGCAAAAGCACTTTTGACACACTCTGTATATCAAAAGATGCTATTGCGCCCTACGGGGTGGAAAGGGCGTTGCCCTGCAATTTGCGAATTGCACCCAACAGGGCTGTTTTTGTAAAAACACCCTGTACCCCGAAAAACTTTCATATCACCATTTTACGAGTTGTAAAGCTTATTCAAAAATGGTGATGCTGTCGCTTCCATGCCAATGAAGCCTCTTACTCTGCGATGCTCCCTGTTGTAAACATTGTTACTGTTTTTTATGCCGTATTTGTTTTCATTGGCAATCAGAAATTCGCTGAGGCTTCTTGAGCTCATAGGCGACAGTGCATTTTCTTCGCACCACAGTTTGTAAATCTCATACAATTCCTTTGAGGTTATGGTCTTATCTTCTGCAAATACAAAGTAGCCGTCAGACTCCATAAATTCAACTGCATTGACATTATTACGCTTGACGGATTCACGGTTACTTATCGCACGTTCACTCTCGGTAAACTGAAAGTTATTTGCGAGTAATCTCTGCAAGCCTTCAAAAGCCCACAAAAATATTCCTTCAATTTCCGCACGCATTTTGTCTGCTATATAAGGGTCATCAATCCTTGCTTCGTTTTTGTCCTTTGTTGTCAGCACAAGCTGTCGTCTGAAAAAGCCGTCACTTTTATCAAACATAGCCTGCAAGTCACCGTTACTGAAAGCAAGAAGTCTTGCATACATATATCCCTGATAGCTTTGCTTGTTCTTCTTTTCGAGGTCCATTTTACCCTGTGCAGTTACGATGGATTTAACATAGTTTGTATGCTTGAGTCCCTCCATACGAAGGTCATCATCTATACACAGCAGAATATGCTCAAGGTCTGCTCTTGCAAATCTGTTCTCAGAGATTTTGCCTATGCTGCCGTCCTTCATATTGCTACCGAAAAGAGTTGTCATAACAGCACCTATCTGTGATTTACCCTCACCGCCGTTACCTTTGATAACCATCATTCGCTGACCTTTATTGCTCGGTATCAGGCAATAGCCTATGAACTCCTGTAATGTGGGTATATCCTCGGGATACAGAAGCTCATCAAGAAAAGACAGCCATCGTTCAGGCTTCGGTGCATAAGGATTGTACCTTACAGGAAGCCTTGTTCGTACAACACTTTCTTTGATATCGACAAAGCAACCGTTAAAATAAAGTGTGCCATTCTGCAGGTGTACTCTGTCAGTTTCGGGTGCAAATGTTTCGTCAAGCGCCTCTAATTTTAAGAGCTCAACAATATTGGAAATCTTCTGCGGTACATTAGATACTGCACAGATTTTCAGGTCATCGAACACCATTCTTTTGAGGGGGATTTCATCAATGACTCTACCTTCAGTTGTAAAGAATGAACTACCCGAAAAAAGAATTTTATGATTGCGAAGAAACTCCTCACAAAACACTGCTTCATTGATAGTTTTTCCGTCAACCCAAAGCGGTCCTTCAACACCGGATTCGTCAAGTGGGAAATTGTTATCTGAGCCTGTTCTCAATACTTTTTCCTCCTTTCTTCGGCTTGTTTTATTTTCCTTTCATTTTATTTAACCTCCTTGCCGCAGGGAAGGTCAGTGTATGTAGCCCCACTTATATACCGCACGAATTCCGGTATTTTGATAACCATGATGTTGAAAAAAACATATATGAGATTTATTTGGTTTTGCCGCGTACGTGCGTACAGCTTGTACGTATGTACGCATAGAAATGAAGAAAACACGATTTATATAAAAGGTTTTTAGCAAAAAGAAAAAGCACCGATGAAACTGAACAAAGGATATAGTTATCCCTTTAAGTTCAGACTTCATACGGCGCTTGGAAGTTTTTCAGCCTGTTAAGGTCCTGCTCTGCTTGCACGATTCGAGTCGCTATTTGATTTTAATATCTGCTTTTTGCCCTTCTGAAATAAACGGTGTTTATCGGTTGCTCCAACTTACATTTTCTGCATTTGGTTTGAATAATAGGTCTGTCATCAGAGTAAAGCTCAATGAGCCTTGCTCCGCAGATAGGACAGTAGATTATCTTTTTTACTGCATTTTCCGCATCCTGCTGCGATTTTAAAAGCTTTTCTTCTGCTTCGGGAGTTATGGTATATCTGCCCTCATCATAAATAATTACTCTGCCACTCAATAAAGTCACCAACCTTTCAAAGAGCTTTAATAATATGCTTAGCCACGCCCTGAACAACAAGCTTTTTCACCTTGATTGTTTTATCAGGGTAGGCTTTTTTGTTTTCATAACGAAGTATCGCACAGCCTGATTCATCGTCAACACCTGCAAAGGTTTTAAGCGTGTTTTCGTTATTTTCATCAAGTGCAACGACTATATCACCAACAGCGGCGGTTTCTTGTTTTTTAATGAGAACAAGGTCATTTTCGTTTATACCCACATCAATCATTGAGTCACCGACAGCACGAAGGATATAGAATTCGCCTGTACCGAAAATAGAGGTAGGAAGGCTTACATATTCTTCAATATTCTCTTCTTCGCTCTCAGGGTCACCGCAACGAACGGAACCTACAATGGGGGCAGAGAAGTAACCTGTAGTGCATTTATCGGTATGCGGTGTTTCAATGGTTTGTCCGTCATAAGAAAGGATACCTTTTTCATTCATTTCAACAAGGTATCTGTATGCGGTGGTTTTTGAAACATCAACAGCCTTGGCAATAACGTTAATAGATGGTGACTGATGATTAGCTTTATAATACTCATTGACAAAGGAACAGATTTTATCCATAAGAGCCTTGCTTTTGCTTCTCATAACATTTCACCTCAAAAAGTCTATATGTAACGAGTCGTTACCGATAGGATAATTATACTACTTTCAAAAGAAATGTCAATAGGTTTTTGAAGAAAAAATTTATGGTGTCGGTTTTTGCCGACACCATACAATGAAAAGCTATATTATTGTTCATTTTTTATATTATTCTCAAAGGGCTCATACTTCTTAACCCCAAAGCAAAAGTAAAGAATATGAAACAGCCATACACCACTGAGAATCGCACAGGGGATGTAAAGATCTTTTCTGAACATCATAAAAAAGCCAAAAGCCATAAGGCAGGTGACAGTAATCATAATTCTGATTTTTGTTTTCCAAGTCATACCCTGACCTTTAACATAGGTTTCTAGATTATTTTTGTATAGCTTGGTATTTATAAACCAATTATGGAGCTTTTCTGAGCTCTTTGCAAAGCTGTATGTTGCAAGAAGCAAAAACGGAAAAGCAGGAAGCATTGGCACAACAGCACCGACAGCACCTAAGCCTACACCGATACAACCTAATATAACAAAAAATATTTTCTTTGGACTCATTTTTCTGCCTCCATATTTCTTTTTTCTTTTTTACTCTGAATGAGGTGATTGAGTGCCATAATCGGGTGATGGAAAATCATCCTCGGCCCTGAAAAACGCATTACCTGACGGATTTTTTCACGCATTTCTGCCTTGTAGCAGTGGACTTTGCAGTTTGAACAAAAAGTTTTGGTTTCCATAAACGGACACTTGTCACTTCTCATATCTGCATAGTCCTTGAGTGCCTGACATTCACTGCACAGATCGTTTTTGGTGTCGTGATTTTTCTTACAGTAAAGCTTTATCATTTCACCTACTATCAGCTTTTCTTTTTCTCTTTTTGACTGTGTATTCATCAGCTCATCCTCCCGTGCTCAACAGAATACACCTTATCTGCAATTCGCATTGTGGAAAGTCTGTGAGAAACAAGAAGAGCTGTTTTGTTTTTGCTTTCTTCCTTGAGAGATTTGAGAATAACTGCTTCGTTAAGCGAGTCAAGATTACTTGTTGGTTCATCAAGAAGCATAAAGGGGGCATCGTGAAGAAAAGCTCTCGCAAGACCGATTCTCTGCTTTTCACCGCCTGAAAGAGTGTCACCAAGCTCACCGACATTGGTATTATACCCATCAGGTAAGCTCTCAATAAATTCGTGAAGTGATGCCTTTTTACAAGCCTCAATGATTTCTTCATCTGTCGCATCAAGCTTTGCAATTTTAATGTTATTTTTTATACTGTCCTTGAAAAGGTGTGTTTCCTGAGTTACAAAACTTTCAATGTCACGAAGACTTTTGGTGTTTATGTCATCAACTTTCTTGCCAGAAATGCTGACCGTACCTTTCTGTACCGACCAGAAGCGCATAAAAAGCTTTAGAAGTGTTGACTTGCCGCTACCGCTTCTGCCGATTATACCAATAATTTTATCCTTTTCAACATCGAAAGATAAATTTGAAAGTATCTGCTCACTGCCATATGAGAAGCTGACATTTTCAGCCTTTGCACCGCTGAAAACAACGTCTGCTTTGTCTGTGATTTCTTCTGTGACAGGATCTTCGTCGAGTATATCTAAGACTCTGTTACCTGCCGCAAAGGTATTCTGCAAGGTACTGCCGAGGTTTGCAAGAGCCACAGCAGGACCGAATGAACTGATAAGTGTGATAACGGAAATAAGCACACCCTTGAAATCAACACTGCCTTTTGTGTAAAGATAAACAGCAGCAAAGAGCATCACAAGGTCAAAAATGAGGATTACGGAATTTGTAATAGCGATATTTCTACCCGTAACCTTTTTCATTCTCTCTTCATCCTTTGAGATGTCAACGGTAAGGTCTTTCATTTTCTTAAGTCTTGCTGAGCCGAAGCTGTACTGAATAATCTCGTTAAGACCGCGGAGAGAATCAAGAATGAATGAACTGATGTTGCCTGATTTATCTCTGAATTTCTGCCCGTCATCACCGCTCATTTTTGAAATTATAAAAGGAATAATCATACCCACAGTAAGATGAGCGAGAAGTGCAATAAGTGCAAATACGGGACTGTAAAAGAAAAGGAATCCACATATTGCAAATGTAAAGAGCACCGCAATAGCAATTGGTGAAATTGTGTGAGCGTAGAAAACCTCAAGAAGCTCGATA
This sequence comes from Acutalibacteraceae bacterium, assembly GCA_045613145.1. Lineage (GTDB taxonomy): Bacteria > Bacillota > Clostridia > Oscillospirales > Acutalibacteraceae > UBA6857. The sequence goes on along the minus strand of JAZLAJ010000008.1, from coordinate 17,472 downwards.
TCCGATGTGATAACGGAAATAAGGTCGCCCTTATCTCTGCCCTCAAGCTTTGCCGGACAAAGCCTTCGAAGAGATATAAACACCTTATCTCTGATAAGTGCAAGGAGTTTAAACGCTATAAAGTGATTGCAGGACTGCTCGGCGTAACGAAGTAAGCCGCGTACCACCGCAAAAACTATAAGCCAAAGTGTAATTACACCAAAGGAAAGTGAAACGGGAAAATCGAGACCCTTTACAACAGCAATAGCGCCGAAAACCGTAATAAAGCTCGCACAAAGGTGACCGATAAGCCCCATAACAATTGCAAGAACCATATAGCCAGCAAGGGGCTTCACAAGACCGATAAGTCTTGCCATAATATTAAAACTGCTTCTATTCATTATTCGCTCTCCTTTCCTGTATAGTTTTCCAGCTTCTGCTGTGCTGTCCAGAGCTTGTGATAATGTGACTTTCTTTCTAAAAGCTCGCTGTGTGTACCACGCTCTGCAATATTACCTTTGTCAAGCACATATATCTTGTCTGCATCTTTTACATTAGCAAGACGGTGAGAAATAAGGATAACCGTCTTTGTTTTAGCAAGGTTATGGATAAGCTCCATAATGTCATTTTCACTTTCAACATCAATGTTTGAGGTAGCTTCATCAAAGATATAAATTGGTGAATCGTGAAGTATTGCTCTTGCAAGGGCAAGTCTCTGACACTGACCGCCTGAGAAATTACTGCCTTTTTCTTTCAGCTCGGTATCAAGGCCCTTTTCTGCTTTAAGGAAAGAAGCGAGCTTTACTTTTTCAAGTACGCTCCAAAGCTCACTGTCGCTTGCAGAGGACTTACCCATAAGAAGATTATCTCTGACTGTACCCTTGAACAGATAGCTGTTATGACCGATGTAGGTGATATTTTTCATAAGCTCTGCTTCAGGAATATCCGAAAGCTCCACAAAGCCCAGGGTAACACTACCGCTGTAATTTTTGTTTCTTCCCATAAGGATTGAAGCTATGGTTGACTTACCGCAGCCGCTTTCACCGACAATTGCAGTAAAGCTGTTTTCAGGGAATTTAAGGGATACACTGTGAAGGATTTCTCTGTCCTCGGTGTAAGAAAACTTCAGGTCGTTTATGATAATATCCTTATGATTTATAGGGATGATTTCTTCTGGTTCAGCACTTTCTTCAAGGTCGATAAGACGGAAAATCTTATCACTTGCCGCCATACCGTTCATGGCTATATGGAAGAAAGAACCGAGCTGTCTCATAGGTATAAAGAAATCTGCTGAAAGAAGAATGATAAGCAGACAGCCCCAAAGACTGATATTGCCGTTTCTGAACTGACTTACAGAAATAATGATACCGAGAGCCGCACCTGCATAGGCGATCAAATCCATAATTGTGATGGAATTAAGCTGCATTGTGAGAACTTTCATTGTAATTTTTCTGAACTTTTCAGCCTGCTCATTCATCTGCTCGTTTTTGAATTCATCGGCAGAGTAAATTTTGAGAGTTGTGAGTCCCTGAAGGTTTTCAAGGAAGCTGTCACCAAGAGCCGTATACTGACCCCAATATTTTGAAAGAAGCTTCTTTGCCCAACGCTGAATTGCAACAATAGTAACAGGTATAAGAGGTACGCAAATAAGAAGAACTATCGCACAGGGTAGGCTGATAAAGCTCATCACAACAAAGAGTGTCAAAGGAGCGAGCATTGCATAAAAGAACTGAGGTAGATAAGCACCGAAGTAAGTTTCAAGCTGATCAACGCCCTCAACTGCAACCTGAATAACCTCCGAGGTCTGCACCTTTTCGTTGTAAGCCGCACCGATTTTAAGGAGCTTTGAATATATCATTTCACGCAATTTCAGCTTAACATACTTTGAGGAAAGATAACCCATTCTGCTTGCACCTACGGCACAGATAAATCTGACAATAAGTGCAACCACCGTTGCAATAAGAGCAGTTGTGACATTTTGACTTGTAACATTATCCTGGAATACATCGCTTAAAAGCTTTGTGATGCTCGCCATCATTGTGATGTTTGATGCGAGACCAACCCACTGAAATGCTACATTTCCGGCAACATATTTTTTGCTTTCGCTGACTTCAGCAATCAGGCGTTTATTTATCATCATTGTTGTTTTCCTCCTTTGAGTCAGCACATAAAAGAAGTGTAAGTCCTACTGTTGCACCGATGAACATCAGTACAAAAACTGCGGAGAGGATTCCGTTTTTCTCTTCTTCTGTACTTTCTGTAGCAGTTTCCGTTATGTATACTGTTGTTTCTGTATTGGTTACTGTTTGTTGAGTTGTTGGTACAGTAGTGATCTCTGGTGTTGTGACCTGTGTAGTTGTAGGTGCTTGAGTAGTAGGTACTGTTGTTGACACCTGAGTTGTTGTTTCAGTTGCCGCCTGTGTTGTGGGTGCTGTGGTAGTTTCTGCAGCCGATATTAAAACAGCCTTATCATAATCAATTCTGAGTCTTGCCGAAGGTGACATAGGCATAACGGGTACGCTGAACTGCAGTCCGATATCACCGTCAGCCATAACGGGAATTTCAAAGCCTTGTTTGTATGTTTCGCCTGCAATCTCAATATTGCTTACAGCGGTACCCTTTGACACATCGCCTTCAAGTGAGCCGTTTGTGTAATATGAAAATTCAATTCCTTTCATATCTGTTGTTAGTAAAATTGTGACGGTCTTTTTATCGCCTTTAACCTTAAGCAATGCAGTCTGAGCCACATATTTATTACCGAATGACTCTTTTTCATCTTCCTTGTGCATGAGAACTACGGGTACTTCATAGGTGCCGTTGGACAGATTTGCCGCACTCACCCACAAAGAAAAAGGAAGAACAAATAAGATTAAAGCAATTAACAAAGACGCGATTTTTTTCATAAAAAGGACCTCCTAAATTATGTTAGCAGTGACTAACTGTGATGTCTAGAAAACAGTTAGCGGAAGCTAACTATAACACCAAAAACATTGTTAGCCTAGGCTAACTCGCAAGTTAAAACATATAGTTAGTAACAACTAACTACAAGATATTATATTTGTTTTTAAATTTTTGTCAAGAGAAAAACAAATAAAAATAGTACGGATTTCAAACAAATAAACTATGCAGATTTTTATTAAATATTGCGTATTTTTACTCATTTCAAGGGGCAAAATCCGATGCATAGATAAATTTTTTGTGAAAAAGTTGCTTAAATTAACTAGAAAAATAAATCCGATCATGCTATACTTTAAGAAAATAATGCTAATTGAAGAGAATTTTGTTATGAAAAAAAGATTTATTACCCTTGCATTGTCCGCCGGGATTGCGGTGTCTCTTGCCGGCTGCGGCAACAATAAAGCAGTGGAGCCACTTGAAAATGCATTGAAGGATTTTCCTATGTCCGATGTCGAGCTTCGCAATTCATATGAGCAGAATGCTTTTAACCTTGAAGTCCGATATCTGAAAAAGCTTGATGCCGATAAGCTGCTCAAGGGCTTCTGTGATATCGCAGGAGTGGAAAGTGAAGCCACAAAATATGGCGGATGGGAAACCTCGTCTATTCAAGGGCATACCTTGGGTCACTATCTTACTGCAGTTTCGCAGGCTTATGCCACCTCAGGTGATGCAGAACTTAAAGATATTGCAAATTATATTGTTTCAGTTCTTGCCAAGTGTCAGTACAAAGATTCCGGATACCTTGCCGCTATACCCGAAGACCACTACACACGAATTGAGCAGGGTAATACCTCAGGTACTTGGGTACCCTGGTACACTATGCACAAGATAATGTCAGGTCTGATTGGCGCTTATGAATTTACGGGTAATCCGCAGGCTCTTGAGGTTGCCTCAAAGCTCGGCGATTGGGTATACAGCAGAACTTCCAAATGGGATGAAGATATGCAGCGAACCGTGCTGAATGTTGAATACGGCGGTATGAATGATTGTATGTATCAGCTTTACAGCCACACAAAATGCGAAAATCATCTTTCCGCTGCTCACAGCTTTGATGAAATGACATTATTCGAGTCTCTTTATAACGGCGAAGATATACTGAACGGCAAACACGCCAATACAACAATACCTAAAATTCTCGGTGCATTGAACCGTTATATCGTACTCAGCAAAAGCGAGGAATACTACCTTAAAGTGGCAGAAAACTTTTGGGATATTGTTATTAATAACCACACATATATCACAGGCGGTAACAGCGAATGGGAACATTTCGGTGAGCCGAATATTCTTGACATCGAGCGTACCAACTGCAACTGTGAGACCTGCAATACATATAATATGCTCAAGCTTACAAGGGAGCTGTTCAAAATTACGGGCAACCGTAAATATGCCGATTACTACGAAAATACCTTCATCAATGCAATTCTCTCTTCGCAGAATCCCGAAACGGGTATGACTACATATTTTCAGCCTATGGCAACAGGCTTCTTTAAGGTTTACAGTTCCGAAACAGAGCATTTCTGGTGCTGTACAGGCTCAGGTATGGAAAACTTCTCAAAGCTCAATGACAGTATCTACTATAAAGATGAAAACAGCATTTATGTTATCCGCTATACTTCCTCCAAAGTCACTTGGGCAGAAAAAGGCATCACACTCACACAGAATGAAAACCTGCCCGATGTAAAACTTACTGTCGGCGGCTCGGCTGAGGCTGATATCGTTTTGAGAGTACCTGATTGGTGCGCAGAAAAGCCGACTGTGAAAATTAACGGTATGGTTTGTGATGTAAAGGCAGATGAGGGCTTCATCCGTCTGTTTGGAGAGTGGCAGGACGGCGATGTTATTGAGTACACAGTGCCTATGGGAATAGAGGTTCATGACCTGCAGGACAATGAAAATGCCGTTGCCTTTAAATACGGTCCCCGGGTGCTCAGTGCCAACCTCGGCAATAAGGAAATGCAGACAAGCACAACGGGTGTTAATGTCACCGTACCGCTGCTTGATTCTTCAATCAGTGATATAATTACCGTCAAGAACGGCACTATCGAAAATTGGTTAAGAAATATTGATGATAATCTTGTCCGTCAGGAGGGTACGCTGAATTTCACACTCAGGGGTACAGACCGAGAACTCACTTTCTCTCCTCACTATATGCAGCATCAGAATCGCTACGGAATATATTTCAAGCTCGCAGATGCCGACACCGAAGTGAAAGAAAATGAAGCTGACAAGTACACAGTAATTGACAGCTTTCCCGTAGGTAATGATCAGTACGAATTTTCGCACGGTCTTAAAGCTGACCTTTCCAACTCGGGTAATCATATGGGTCTCATTTTCAGAGATGCGGCACCGGGCGGATTCTTCTGCTATGATATGGCAGTGGATAATACCGTTACCAACTATCTTTGTGTCAAGTATTTCAGCGGTGATGTGGGCAGAAGCTTCAGAATTCTTGTTGACGGTGAGCTTCTTGAAGATGTGGTAATCGAGAATGTTAACCCAGGCGGCTTCTACGATGTTTACTATAAAATACCTGATGAGCTTGTTGGTGATAAAGAAAAGATAACTGTCACCTTTGAATCAAATACTGACAGCTATGCAGGCGGTATTTTCGATAAGCTCAGTATTGTTAAGGAAAAGTAATGGCGGAGTGAAATCCGTTCCCGTTGCAAGATAATTTAAATTTATTTGTGCTTAAAAATGTTAAAATATATCTGACAAAAAAAGGAGGCAAAAATTATGATTCAAGATATTACAGCATTTTTCAGAAAAATTATTGCGGTAATCATGTCATTCTTCATGACCATTGGCATAATACCGACAGACAAAACAGACAACATTATCGGAGGCGAAGAAAACTCAGTTGCTGTTTACGATGTACAGAATTCCGACTATCAACTCTCTATTGATGCAGATGATGAGATTTATGACATCAGTGATCTTCTCTTCGGTATTTTCTTTGAAGACATCAACTTTGCTGCTGACGGAGGTCTTTATGCCGAAAAGGTCGTAAACCGTTCTTTTGAGTTCGGCTCACTTGCAGCAGGTGACGAGTATTTTGGTTGGAGTCAGGTCGGCAATTCAAAAAATGAAATTACTGTCGGAGATAAAATCGGCGGACTTAATGCCAATAACACCAACTATATGGTAATCAACAACACCTCAGGCGAAAAAGCCGGCATTCAGAACAAGGGCTTTTTAGAGGGTATGGCCATCGAAAAAGATGCGAATTACTATTTTTCAGTCTATGCCAAAGGTGTTAACGGATATAACGGTGCCGTTACTGTAAACCTTGTTGCTGACGGAAAAACAGCTGCAACTGCAACAATACCCTCAATCACAGATTCTTGGGCAAAATATGAGCTTACTCTTGTGTCAGATATAACTGCTACACAAAATGTTTTTTTACAGGTACTCATTGACAATGGCGAAGCTGCTTTTGATATGGTATCATTGTTCCCTGATACATATAAGGGACACGGTATGAGACTTGACCTTGCTCAAAAACTTGCAGAGCTTGAACCGAAGTTCATCCGTTTTCCCGGTGGCTGTGCAATTGAAGGTTGGGATAAAGAAACCGCATATGCTTGGAAAGACTCTGTAGGCGTTGGTGAAGACGGATTGCCTCTTGAGTTTAACGGCAAATACGGTGATGTTGCCGCACGTAAATACGGCACAAGCATCTGGACAGATATTCTTGCAACCGAAGACCCCAATCCTTACTATATGAGCTACGGCTTAGGCTTCTATGAATACTTTGTTCTTGCTGAAGACCTTGGTGCTATAGGTGTACCGGTTATCACTTGCGGACTTCACTGTCAGATGAGAGGCAGAGGTCCTGTCGATATGGATACAGACGAATTCAGAGGATATCTTCAGGATATGGTTGATCTTGTTGAGTTCTGCCGCGGTGATGAAACTACCACATGGGGTAAGGTCAGAATTTCTATGGGACACGAAGAGCCCTTTGAACTTAAGTACATTGGCATAGGAAATGAAAATGAGGGTGAAGATTACTTCGAGCGTTACGAAGCATTTCTTGAAAGATTCCTTGAAGAAAAAGCAAAAAATCCTGAGCTTTATGAAGGTCTTGAGTTAGTTTATTCAACAGGTGCTGCTGATGCTACGCAGAGCACCAATTACTATAATTCCTATGTAAATGCAAAGGATTATATTGATGAACACGGTATTACCATTGATGAGTTTGCAGGTACAACTGACCAGCATTATTATAATGATCCTTCCTGGTTCCGTGAAAATGTTGACCATTACGATGTTGACAACTATTCAAGAGATACCGAGCATATGACTGACACAATCTACGGTGGCGCTATAGGCGTGTTCCTCGGCGAATATGCGGCAAAATCCAACCGTCTTGAGTCTGCACTGGCTGAAGCAGCATATATGACAGGTCTTGAAAGAAATGGTGATATTGTCAAGATGGCTGCTTATGCTCCCTTGTTCGGAAATCTCACAGCAATGAACTGGGCGCCGAATATGATTTGGTTTAACAATCACCTTTCAACAGGCTCTATCAGTTACTACATTCAGAAACTCTTCTCTATAAATCAGGGTAAAACTCTTCTTTCATCAAAGCTCAGTGGTGCAGAAATTCCTGCTTCGGATTTAACCGGTAAAGTAGGTTTAGGAACCTGGGATACATCTGCGAAATTTGATAATGTTGTAGTCACAGATAACGAAACAGGTAAAACCTTAAAACGCGACAAATTCAGTATTAATAATTTCTGTTTGAACTGGAAAAACCTCGGTGTAGGCGAATGGAACATAAAAAACGGTCAGTTGATTCAAAGTATGGTCACTGCACCTTACCATAACAGCGGATCATCGGTTATGTTCGGTGATGAAAGATGGTCTAATTATACATATACCTTTGAGGCAACAAAGCTTGATGGTGCGGAAGGCTTCTATATTCCGTTCCTTATTCAGGATGAAGCAAATATGTTCTATTGGAACATTGGCGGCTGGGGTAATACAAAGTCTGCACTTCAAAGAATACAGAACGGTGGAAAATCCGGTTTAATCAACGGTACTGTTTCAGATTTTACCGTTGAAACAGGTGTAACCTACGAAATTAAAATCGTTGTTGACGGGTACAATCTTAAGGGTTATATTGATGGAGAACTGCAGTTTGATTATGATGCACAGTCTGACTGTAATGCAGAAGCATACCATGTAGTCTCAACCGACGACAGCGGTGATATAATCATAAAGCTTGTCAATGTAACAGGCTCAGACAGAACCTTTGCTATTGATATTTCAGATATGGATAGCATCAATTCAACCGCTAAGGTTTATCAGGTTGCCGGAGACAGTCTTGACAACGATAACATCCTTGGTGAAAAAGAAGATTGCGAAATGGTTGAATTTACAGTTGACGGTGTAAGCCAAAAATTCAACTACACTGTACCTCAGTATTCGGCAACAGTTATACGGATTTCCAAATGATTGTTAAGGCTACATATAAAGTCAGTGCCTATTCAATTAGGTTTTTAGTAAATCTTTAATTAGCACATGATTTCCTTTTTTTAATTTCTCAGATAAGTTTAAGTATTGAGCAGGTTTTTACACCTGCTCTTTTTATGGCGAAATATGTTACAAGGTTATACCTTGTATTATTGACACCTGTTGGTATTATCCTCGCGTTTTTCAACAATCATAGGGATTGCTGTTATCAAGAGCAGAATAAAACGACTGTTGACAATGGAAAACAAGTCACATTATAAAACAAGAACCGCCTTAACGGCAGTCCTTGTGTAACTCAGTTATGCATATATTAGTTCTGCGCAGATAATCTCTTCTGCTATTTGATGAATGTTGTTCGTTTTCTGTACCCACTCAAGCTGGTCTTGCTCTTTAAGTTCTTCTGTAATACCTTCTGTCTCTTTCATCTGCTCAATCAGAAGGTCGTACATAACATTTGCTTGATACTCAACCTCGGCGCAGTGCTGATACAACTTTCCCTTAATAAGCAGTGCGGTAAAGAGAGGAGATTTATGCTTCTCAATACAGTTTTTGTATAACATTCCCCATTTACCGAGAGTAACGCTTGCTTCTTCGGGCGGTAGTGTCAGGTTGGGGATTCTGAAATCTCCAACGGTTCTGTAGGTAAGGTTTCCCTTTGTTTTTGTCGTCATAATCTTTGACCTCCGTTTATTTATTATCCGATGCAACGCTCAGAAAAGCTGAGTATTGCATAACAGAACCTTTCATACGGTGTCAATGATGTATGTAACGGGTCGCCTTCTCTTATTCTCATTGTTCTTCTGATTTCTTTGGGGATGACGACTCTGCCGAGGTCGTCTATTCTGCGAACAATGCCTGTTGCTTTCATATATATCTTTCTCCTTTTAACGCAAATTGTGTTGTTAGTATTTGTGATTAAAGGAATTTTATACTGTAATTGTATTTATATCTGAAAATTAAAATTAATTTACACATAAAATCTCCCGAGCATTTAACCCGGGAGATGATTTTTATTCGAGCACCGCACCGTCAGAAACGGGGCCTACAAGCTTTGCATATCTTGCAAGCCAGCCTGTCTTCACGGGGCAGTCATAGGGTGTAAGATTCTTTCTTCTTTCAGCAAGAACTTCTTCACTTACTTCAAGATTAATAGTTCTCTTACTGATAGAATATGTGATAATATCTCCGTTTTCAACAAGAGCGATATTTCCTCCGAGAGCCGCCTCGGGAGAAATATGACCGATTACACCACCACGCGAAAGACCGGAAAATCTTCCGTCGGTTACAAGAGCAATATCCTTATCCATACCCATACCGCACATCAAAGCCGTAAGCATAAGCATCTCCTGCATACCGGGACCGCCCTTAGGACCCTCATAGCGAAGAACTATAACATCTCCCGGTACTATGTCACCGAAAATGAGACCGTTAAGCGCTTCCTGATGACTGTTGAATACCTTTGCAGGGCCTGAATGCTCGAACATATTCGGATCAACGCCTGCCGTCTTGATAACTGCACCCAAGGGTGCAAGATTTCCGTAAAGCACAGCCAGACCGCCTTCGGGAGAATAAGGCTCCTCAAAGGGTCTGATTACGCCGGAATCGAGGTTTTCGGCCTCGGCAACATTTTCTTTGAGGGTTTTACCTGTAACAGTTTCCTGGTCTCCCCATAAATATCCTTTTTCTATACCTTGTTTTATGACAGCAGAAACACCGCCTGCATTTTCAAGGTCAATCATAAGGTGGTCTCCTGAAGGTGAAAGCTTTACAATGTGAGGCACCTCTCTACCGATTCTGTCGAAATCGTCAAGAGTAATTCTGATACCTGCCTCATGTGCAAGAGCCGGAAGATGCAGCGCTGTATTCGTGGAGCAGCCGAGCATCATATCGAGCTTGATCGCATTATAGAAGGATTCCTGAGTAAGATAATCCGAAGGCTTGAAGTCATATTTCGCAAGTTCAACCGCTCTCATGCCCGAGCGCTTTGCCAGATGATAACGCTTGGCGTAAACTGCAGGAACCGTACCTGTGCCGGGCAGAGCAATGCCGAGCATCTCTGCCATACATGCCATTGAGTTGGCAGTAAACATACCCTGACACGAGCCGCAAGTGGGACATACCTCATTTTCATACTGACAGTAAACCTCGCTGTCAAGAGCGCCGGCAATAACCTGACCTGCACATTCAGCTATGTTCTGCACGTCAACACGCTGACCTTTGTGATTACCCGGAAGCATAGGCCCGCCCGTTACCACGATAAAAGGAATATCCAGTCTGAGTGCTCCCATTATCATACCGGGTATAATTTTATCACAGGCACAAACCAGAACAAGCGCATCGCAGATATGAGCCTTGGCCATAGTTTCGACGCTGTCTGCTATAAGTTCACGGCTGGGAAGAGAATACTTCATGCCGTCGGTACCGATAACCATACCGTCACATATACCGATTGTGTTGAACTCAACGGGAGTGCCACCACCCATAAGGATACCGTCCTTTACCGCCTGGCCTATTTTGTCAAGATTTGAATGACCGGGAAAGAAATTTGAATAGGAGTTGCAGACACCTATAAACGGACGGTAAATTTCCTCATCGGTAAGACCTGCACCCTTCATAAGAGAACGGGCGCTTACTTTTGTTTCATCGGATTTAAGCTCATAGCTTCTGTATTCGTCATCATCGAGAGGTTTTCTGTTCTTTAACATTTACTCATATCCTTTCCAATGTATTTTTTTGTTAAATATAACTGATTTTTTATAATAATTCAACAGATTTTTAGTGCTTTAATAGAAAATTCAAAAACATTTCACAGTTTGATAATATTGTGAATTTAGAATAAAACAAACCATTTAAAATAATAAAAGTGAGGTTTTAATTATGATAGGCTTAGGTAAATGGCAAGGCACTGTAAATATTCAGATACTCAAATTCAGCGGTGATGTCGTAGTTACAATCAGCGATAACGCAGGCGAATACAATGTAGATATTCAGCTTCCCAAGCAGCTTGAAAAGGTAAAGCTTCGTTTTGACTCAATTGAAGAGATCGGAGATAATGCGCTTAAGGGTAAGGGCAAGCTTCTTACTCCTGCGGGCAGAGAGCTTGCATTTGAAGCAGGCGTAGATTTTGACGGCAACAATATGGGTGGTTATCTTAAGATTGCTATCGCCAACATCAAAATCAAAAACGGCCACAAAATTGATTGAATGTAATCAGCAAAACATAAATTAACAGCACAGTCATTCTCACTGTGCTGTTACTCTTTTTACAAATCCCTCCATCCCAACACAAAATCTGTCGAAAGCTGTCAATGATGTATGTAACGGCTCGCCCTCACGGATTCGCATTGTTCTTCCGCTTCCTAAGGTATGACAGCTCTGTCACTTTTATCTATTTATAATTACTTTATACATTTTCAGAAAGCATTGTAAATATATCTCATATATGATATAATATAATACAACAAATAATTTTTACGGGGAGATGTATTTATGCTTGTAAGTTTTTATAAAACATTTGTTGCGATAATTTTTTCTGTATTAAGTATCTTTGCACCCTTCTTATCAAATGACATTCAAACAGATTTCGTGCCTTTAGATGAGCAAAGGGTTAATCTTACCTTTGCTGCTATTTCTGACGTACATATGAATGAAGATGAATCACGTTTGTTTCTTTTGAAACTCGGACTGAGTGATATGCACAGTGCAAAGCATCCTCTTGATGCTTTTGTTCTCAGCGGTGATATTACCCATCATGCGTACGAGGAGCATTGGAGCATGCTCAAAAAAGGCTTTGATTCCTATTCTCCTGCTGAAAACATACTTTTCTCCCTTGGAAATCATGACACCTGGGGAGGTGACTACGGTGTGCGTGTCGGTCTTTCGCACGAACGTTTTTTCCGCTACAGTAAAGAAATCGCCGACAGAGACATCAGCAAAGTCTACTATTCAACCAAAATCAACGAATATACATTCATTGTCCTCGGCAGTGAAGATGACGGTGAAAATGCGTACATAAGTGAAACTCAGCTTAAATGGTTGGAGTCTGAATTGAAAAAAGCCGCAGCTGACAACCTTCCGATTTTTGTGGTGCTTCACCAGCCTATCAATCTCACCCACGGTCTTCCTGATACTTGGGGCATCGGTGAGCCGACCGAAATAACAGGCGGTATAGGCGTTCAGTCAGCACAGGTAGAAGCTTTACTTCAGCAGCATAAAAATGTGTTTTATATAAGCGGCCATATTCATAACAGTGTCTCAAATGCTCAGACAGCTTTATCATACGGATATGAAAGTGTCGAAACCTACGGTAACATTATATCTGTAAACCTTCCTGCGTATTCATTTACAAGAACACATGACGAAACGAAAAAGGGACTTGGCTTTGTTTTTGAAGTGTATGACGATGAGGTTGTTATCCGAACAAGAAACTTTATTAACAGTCTCTGGTATCCTCAGTACACTTATACAATTCCCCTTACATAATTTTGCTTCTGAGGCTTATTGTATTTCTTTATAGTATAGCAGATTTTCCTGTAAGTTTTATACATAAAAACTCCTTTGCCGGTATGATAACACTGTCAGTATCTTTCGACAAAGGAGCTTTTATTTTATTTACCTGATCTTAATTCTCGTACATATTCTCTCAAGACACAGCACCATAAAAATTATCTGCACAGTTCCCATTACAGCCGCCTGACCGAGTCTCGAAAGTGCTGTAGCACCGAAGGGCGCGCCATAAAGAGTGGAAATCCAGTAGCTGTTCATCAGTACCGTACACAGAAGCTGTGACAAAACTACAGAGATAACTATACGAGGCTTACTCGATTTTTTACCTAAAAGGATTCCGTAGATAAGACCGCTCACCATAGCCGTAAGAGTGAAGCCCGGGAAATAGGCACCCGTAGACGGAAAAGCCACTGCACCGATAAAATCACCGAGACCGTACACCGTTACCGCACCGACGATTCCGAAGCGTCTGGCCGCAATAACCACGGGAATGAAAGAGAATGATATACGAAGACTTTCACTCAAGGGAATGACCAGTATTCTCGCAATTACTATCTGCATAGCGGTTAAAAGGGCAAGACAAACAAGGGTGAAGATTTTTTCTTCATTTTTTCTTTTTGACATAAAAAACACTTCCTTTGTTTTTGCCCCGCAAATGAATAAACAAAGAAAGTTACTCTCGATTATCACAGCGGGATGCGGCTTCAATATCGCAGAAAAATCCTTTCGTCTCTGAAGCAACTCCCCGTCTTTAGAGCACTGAACGCATTGAAACCTACTCTGTTTTTTTGTTAATATAAAGACTATATCACTAATGAGGTATAATGTCAAGAATAAATGAAAACCGCTGCCACACAGGACAACGGTTTCTTCTTATTTAAAAGGGAAAAGCTTTCTGAATTTCTTCTGCCATACACGAAGATATACGGTAATTATTCTCGTAGTGGCTACATCGAAAAGTATAAAAGCGATGTTTCCGAGCACAAGCATTATCGGAAGCATATACTCCGCTAAAAATCCCGTCTCACCTTCGATACCCATAAGCTCGTCAAAGGGCATACCGAGTATCTTTACAAGTATGGCATAAGAAGCGATAATCGCCACGTTAAACACGGCAAACTTAATAATATATTCGGGCACTTTCGGAAGCTTGCTTTCAAGGATAGCCTTAAGTATAGGATAATATCCGAAAAATGCCGTATATAATATGGCAGCTTCCTTATTAGGTATGAGCATAAGAGAAAGAATACTCACTGCCGCATAAATTCCGAAGGCCCATTTTTTATTGAGCTCTACCACACTGAACATAATAAGCATACCTGCAAAAGCAGGAAGTGCATAAACAAACAGCTCCAGTGCCGTAGGCATAAGCACTACCACAGACAGTGCCGTTATCATACCGCCCATAGCGGTTTTTCCGCTCTGACTCATCCTATCACCTCAGCAGCAGGGAATAAGATCTCCGCCCATACATTCACAGCAGCAGTCGGCACAGAGAAGACCCTGACATATATCGCATCCGTCACAGTTATCTCCGGAACGGTGGCTGTTTCTGTTCTGAGATGTACGGAATCCTCCGCTTCTCTGCATATTCATATTTTCATAGGCGTGACGGTATTCGGCATTCGAGGGATCCATTTTATATGCCATAGAAAAATAGGTGTATGCCTGATCTGTCCAGCCACGCTTATAATTAATCTGTCCCTTCAGATAATACCACTGAGCATCACGGAAGCTTTTATCCATTCTCTCCAGTGCTTCCTCAGCCTCCTGAAGCTTGTTTCTCTGCATCAGATCTCTTACCTGCTGGTAAGTGTTATAGCTGTACTGTCCGCTGTAACCGGGTCCCGAATAAGAAGAATCGCTTCTGTTGCCCGAAATAATGGCATCGTAAGCTTCATTGATTTCCTGCATTTTCTTATTAGCATTTTCAGCTAAAGGACTGTCGATAAAACGGTCAGGATGGTATTTTTTCGCAAGCTCTCTGTAAGCTGCCTTTACCTGCTCCTGAGTGGCGCTTCTGGGTACGCCGAGCACTTCATAAGGATCTCTCATTTTTTCACTTTTCCTTTCAGAGTTTCATTCATAGTGTTTTCTGTTCCCTCGTAAATTATGTTTTCCATAATAGGAGAAAGACTTTTATTTTCTGTTTTTTCCCATGCCTCACCGACTACGGCAAGACACATATTAAGACTCATTTTTATTTCTTCCTTTATCTCTTCGGACGGTACGGAAGCAAGATTATATTTTTTCACAAATACATTATAGTTTTTCTTGGCTAAATCCTTTTCGATATCATCGAGTGCATCGCACAAATAAACAAACTTGCCTGTTCCGTAGCCTAAGCGGTAAATATTCTCATCACCGAAGCCGTAATCAAGAAGCTTCCCCAAAGCATCAGCAGAGCTGTGTGCCGCCCTGTCGGGAGAGTCTGTACCGCTTTTTTCCGTAAGCGCCTGCTCCTCCATCGCTTTTTCGATTATCAGTGCCGCTTCTGTGAAAAGCCTTTTCGCTTTTTTATACTTTATCAGAGCATAAGGGAGAATCAGATACATAAGCATCCGTCTGAAAAAGGAACCGTCATCGATATTGTCTCTTACCTTGAAATAAAACATCATCATCGAGACTGCAGCGGCATATCTTAGCTCATCCTCACCGTTCTGACAGTAATTACATCTTTTAGAAGGATTATAGGGGCATCTGCCTGCCTTGAAAGAGGGTATCCTGCCGCCGAAGGATAATCTTGCCAAAGCGAAAAATGTCAGGTCATAACTTAAAGTAAGAGCCGACAGCACACCGAAATTTTTACACATACTCTTACACAGAGAGCAATAAATACCACGGTATACCTCGTATTCCTTTACCTTCATTTCGGGCTTGTTCACCCGCACATAACCGAACATCTTTTTCCCTCTCGAATTTAATCGTTAAAAGTTATTATACACCAAAATAAAACTGTTGTAAACCATATTACATACTTAACTTTAAAATTAAATAAGGTTGATTATTTTTTATTAATATACTATAATAGTTAAAAGAAAACATAAAGTGAGGTTAACGCTATGTCAATTATAAAAAAAGAAGCTTACTTTGTTTCCTCTACGGGAATAAACAAAATCCGTACCTGCATCTGGCAGAAGGAGAACACAGAATATAAGGGCGTGTTCCAGATTGCCCACGGTGTCAGTGAGCACATCGACCGTTATGACGAATTCGCACGCTTTTTAGCAGAAGAAGGCTATGTGGTATGCGGTAACGATCATCTCGGCCACGGTAAAAGTGTCGATTCCTACGAGGACTTCGGCTTTTTTGCAGAGGAAGACGGCGACAACCGTATGATTGATGATATGCACATTCTTTATTCCATTATGCACAAAAGATACCCTGAGCTTCCTTACTATCTCTTCGGTCACAGTATGGGCTCCTTCTGTGCGAGAGTTTATGCTTCCGCCTTCGGCTGTGAGCTTTCCGGCCTCGTTATCTGCGGAACAGGTGATATTCCTCAGGCTATGGCTGTACTGGAAGAACCCGTTAAGCTTCTGTGCAGAAAAATGGGTGCAAGAGCAACTGTCCCCGCTTCACTTCTCGACAAGGTAAGCACCATCGGTATCAGCGGAGCTGAAACTCCTAAGGACTGGCTCAGCTGTAACAAGGAAAATGTTATGGCTTACATAAATGATCCTCTCTGCGGAAACGATCTGAAGCTCGGCGGTGTAAGAGATATTCTCTCCCTTGCTAACACCTGCAGCAGTTCCGACTGGGCCTCCTGTCTTCCCCTTGAACTCCCCGTTCTCATCATCTCAGGTGCCAAAGATCCCATCGGACTTAACGGCAAGGGTGTAATTGCAGTTTGTGACAAGCTTGAAGAGGCAGGAATTGAGCCGAAGGTTATCCTCTACCCCGGTATGAGACACGAAATCCTCAACGAGGATGAAAGAGAAAAGGTTTACGGAGACATTCTCGGCTGGCTTAAGGATATTAACGGCTGATAATCCAGAATAAAGCTATTAAAACATCCATTGTAAAAATCGGATTTTCCGTTTTTTACAATGGATATTATTTTTGGTTATTATAGCTTTACAGGGTTGATTTTGTAATTTAACCCCCATCGTGTCCGCTTCTGCGGTGCGGTTTATAATCTTTGTTTCAATGAAACATCCAGTCGGCATCCGCTCAAGCTGCATCGTCACCGAAGTACCTTCAGTGTAGACGAAGAAGAGAGATGTGAAACAGGAATGTGTATTTTTATGATTTTTGTTTCAATAAAGCAATTAATCGTCATCCGCTCGAGCTGCATCGTCACCGAAGCGCATCTCTTTCAAAGGATGTAGACGAAGGCTCTCCTTTCAGGAGAGCTGTCACGAAGTGACTGAGAGGTTTCTTCGTTTCAATAAAACATTTAGTCGGCATCCGCTCGAGCCGCGGGGGCTCTTACTTTGCTCCGGAGGCGGCAAAGTAAGCAAAGCCCCTCTTTTTTTAGCGGGAAAAGAGAGTGCTGTTCAGTTAAGTATAGGGAAACAGCAACATTTAGTTTTTCAGCAAAAATTT
>JAZLAJ010000007.1:0-170553 GCA_045613145.1 Acutalibacteraceae bacterium | reverse complement strand
GGCTGTTCACAGCAGAAGATACAACAATTTTCCCATGCGTCCACTTGGTTGGAAGTCACCCAGGGAAGTATTAAACCACTTCCTAACCACTGGCGAAATTTTTTCTACCTAATTTTGTAACACATCATTGACAAACCTACAGAGGATTACTTTTCGGTGAATTCTACATTAAGAAAATATCTGTTGCACATCGTGGGATGTCGGCAACAACAAGGTTTAGTTTTATGATTTTTGTTTCAAGAAAACCATAAAACCAAACCTTATTGATACATTATACTCGTTCTACGAAACCATAAGCTCCTACAGCTTCGCAGAGTCACTTTTGTTTCGACAAAAGTAACCAAAATCATTCTCTGGCTGACAAGAAATTTACCACTCGTCGGATGCGAAAGAAGGAAATGTTTTCGGAATAAGGTTAGATAAACTGATTTTCATTACCTCATCAGTCTGCCGTAGTACATTAATTTACCTGCTGCACTACCGAAAAATTTCATTTCGCACCGCAAACAAAGATAGTTAAGCTTCATTTTCCGTCGGGTTTTCCCGTGGTTCATTTTTATGCCCACGCCGTGACGCGTCCTGACTCTTTACGGGTTATCTACTGAAACTGATATTTATAACGTGGGGAAAAACGTGATAAAGAAATTAACTCCGAGCCTTTGGTTTTATGTCTGAAAACCTTTCCGTAAAATCCATCTGAAATCAGTACAACATAAAAGTGATATGGGTTAAGCAAAACCTTTCGGTAAATCCGAAGTCTTATCGGTTGTCTTTGCACCTGCCACGGTGCAACCCTTGCAGAGCGTTTTGTAAGGAGGTACTGAAAGGTGAAAAAGCAGAAACACTGCTAATGCTGGCAAGTTACACAAACATAAACTTTAATGTAGAACGGCAGTTCACTGTCTGCGACCCTGCCACGGGTCGCACCCCAAGGGAAAGTATTTGTTTTTGAACCCTTACTGAAATAATAACTGTTACTGTTTCTATATACTAAACTGAACAACACACTCTTTTCCCGTCCTAAAAAATGGGCGCTTTGTTTACTTTGGCGCTCGCCTGTGCCAAAGTAAAAGCCTCCGCGGCTCGAGCGGATGACGACTAATTGTTTTATTGAAACGAAGAATTATAAAGATACACATAGTTGTTAAAAATACTGTACTTACTTTGGCACTCGCCTGTACCAAAGTAAAAGCCCTTTTCTCTTGCGGTTCCCAAAATCGCTTTTTCAGCTTGGAGCGCTGAGCGATTTTGACCGCTTCGCCATCCTCACCTCGCTTCTTCTCCCACAGGGAGCGCTTCGGCAACGATGCAGCTCGAGCGATGACGACTAACTGTTTCCATGAAACGAAAACCATAAAACTAAACCCTTGAAATATTTTTAAACTTATGTTAAAATAAAATGATTATACTTATAATCAGAAAAATAAGAGGTGATTATAATGGGTTTCTTAAAGAAGCTTTTCGGTGACTATTCATCGAAGGAAATAAAAAGAATCAGACCTTTGGTTGACAAGGTACTCTCCTATGACGAGGAGTACGGTAAGCTTACCGACAGTCAGTTAAAGGCTAAAACTCCCGAATTCAGAGAAAGACTTTCAAACGGTGAAACTCTGGACGATATTCTCCCCGAAGCATTCGCAGCCTGCCGTGAAGCAGCATGGCGAGTTCTCGGTATGAAGCATTTCCCCGTTCAGATTATGGGCGGTATAGTTCTTCATCAGGGAAGAATCGCAGAAATGAAAACAGGTGAAGGTAAAACCCTCGTAGCTACTCTCCCCGCCTACCTTAACGGTCTTACAGGCGAAGGTGTACACATCGTTACGGTCAATGACTATCTTGCCCGCCGAGACAGTGAATGGATGGGTAAGGTTTACCGCTTTATGGGTCTTACGGTAGGTCTTATCGTAAACGGCCTTGAAACCGACGAGAGAAGAGCTGCCTATGCCGCTGACATTACCTACGGCACAAATAACGAAATGGGCTTCGACTATCTCCGTGACAATATGGCACAGTACAAGGAAGAAAAGGTACAGAGAGGCCACTGCTTCGTTATCGTGGACGAGGTTGACTCCATCCTTATCGACGAAGCAAGAACTCCCCTCATCATTTCAGGTATGGGCGGAAAATCAAGTGAGCTTTATTCCGTGGCAAATACCTTCGTAAGAAGCCTTAAATGCTACAAGGTAGCCGAAACCGACTCAAAGGCAGACATCGAAGACATCGCCAGAGAAGTCGGTGCTGACTACATCGTAGACGAAAAAAGCAAGCACGTTTCTCTCACCAAGGCAGGTATACAGAAGGCAGAGAAATTCTTCGGAATCGAAAATCTCAGCGATCCCGACAACCTCACCCTTTCCCACCACCTTAACATCGCTATCAAGGCTCACGGTATTATGACCAGAGACATCGACTACGTGGTAAAGGACGGTCAGGTTCTTATCGTCGACGAATTCACGGGCCGTATTATGATCGGCAGACGCTACAGTGACGGTCTTCATCAGGCTATCGAAGCTAAGGAAAACGTAAAAATCGCCCGTGAAAATAAAACTCTCGCTACCATTACCTTCCAGAACTATTTCCGTCTTTATAAGAAGCTTTCCGGTATGACCGGTACTGCTATGACCGAGGTAGAGGAATTCAGAGAAATCTATTCTCTTGACGCTGTGGAAATCCCCACAAATAAGCCCCTTCTCAGAAAAGACAACACCGATGTTATCTATCAGACAGAGAACTTTAAATTCAATGCTATCATCGAACAGATTTTAAAGTGCCACGAAAAAGGGCAGCCCGTTCTCGTAGGTACTGTTTCCATCGAAAAGAGTGAAAAGCTTTCCTCTGCTCTTAAAAAGAGAGGCATCAAGCATAACGTTCTCAACGCAAAGCATCACGATAAGGAAGCTGAAATCGTAGCACAGGCAGGTAAATTAGGTGCAGTTACTATCGCTACCAATATGGCTGGTCGAGGCACTGACATTATGCTCGGCGGTAATGCTGAATATCTGGCAAAGAGTGAAATGAGAAAGCTCGAATATCCCGAAGAGCTCATTTCCGAGGCTACAGGCTTCGGAGACACCGATAACGAGGATATTATCGAGGCAAGAGAAAAATTCAAAGAGCTCGAATCAAAATACAAAGCAGAAATCGCTGACGAAGCAGAGCAGGTAAGACAGGCAGGCGGTCTTTACATCATCGGTACGGAAAGACACGAATCCCGCCGTATCGACAATCAGCTCCGCGGTCGTTCAGGACGTCAGGGAGACCCGGGCGAAAGCCGTTTCTACCTTTCGATGCAGGATGATCTTCTCCGTCTCTTCGGCGGTGACAGAATGATGGCTATTATGAACTCCATGCCCTTAGACAACGATCTTCCCATCGAGGCAGGTATGCTCTCAAAGCAGGTAGAATCCGCACAGAGAAAGGTCGAGGGTAACAACTTCGCTACCCGCCGTCACGTTCTCTCCTTCGACGACGTTATGAACAAGCAGAGAGAGATTATCTATACCCAGAGAGACAAGGTTCTCAACGGTGAGGACATGAAGCCCGTTATCACAAAGATGATAGACGACTCCATCGGTGATGCAGTAGAATTCTGCTGTCCCGCAAACATTCCCTCAAACGAATGGAACTTTGCTACTCTCCGTGACAAATATCTCGGCTGGCTTACCACTGAAAACGATTTCAGAGAAGACAGAAAGTATAAATCAGACGAAATCTTCGACCTTCTCACCGAAAGAGCCCATCAGCTTCATAAGAGCAGAGAGGTAATCTACGGCGAGGAAATGATGCGTGAAATCGAAAGAAGTGAGCTTCTTCATAATGTAGACCTTCAGTGGATGGACTACATCGATGCTATGGATGAGCTTAAGAGAAGCGTAGGACTTCTCGCCTACGGTCAGAAGGACCCCGTAATCGCCTTCAGAGAGTACAGCTACGATATGTTCGAGGAAATGACAAGTGCTATCCGTGATAACACCGTAAAATGTGTTCTCGTCAAGCGCTTCGCTGTGGAAGAAGAGGTTACGAGAGAAAAGGTAGCCAAGGTTACCGTAGCAAGAGGTTCAGGCGACGGAAGCGAAAAGGGCAGAACCGTCAGAAACGACGGAAAGAAGGTCGGCGTTAACGATCCCTGTCCCTGCGGCAGCGGCAAGAAATATAAAAAGTGCTGCGGAAGACCCGGCGCAGAGAAGAAAATCTGATAAAACTCAATAACAGAAAAAAGCGGGTTCGCTGTGCTTCAAATGCACAGAACCCGCTTTTGATATTACTATTTTATCTAATACCGAATAACTTTCTGAAAAAGTCAATTATATTATTAAGGAATTCCGTAAGAAAAGAGAAAACGTTTGCTTCATTTTTAGGCTGTTCTGTATCCTCTGTGAGAGAAACAAAGCAGTTATTGCATTTACCGTCAGCATCTGCGTCAGCGTGTCCCGTGGCAGGGATTATCTCTTCTTCTGTAAGACCGCACGAGCAGAGCTTGATTCTCTTTCCGTTTGCATTACAGGTTGCTTCTGATGTTACAATCCAGCTTGAAAATTTATGTCCTTTAGCAGGGATAATCTGAGCAGGAATAAATACTTCACCGCAAACAGAGCATTTCTTACCGACTGAAAGACCTGCTTCTGTACAGGTAGCTTCGACATAAGAAGTAAATGCTTCTTTATGACCGAGTGCAGGTGTTTCTTCCTGTTCAATCTTATAATCACATCTTGTGCAGTGTTCACCCTCTGTTAAGCCTGTTTCGGTACAGCTGGCTGAAACAGCAGAGTCAACAATTACATTGTGACCGAGAGAGGGAACTGTTTCCTGTCTGCCTTCAAAAATCTCATCACAGCGGCTACAGGCAACACCGGCTGTAAGACCAATTTCTGTGCAAGTAGGTTCACTTGCTTCGAGATTTATCATATCGTGACCGAGATAAGGTGTTTCTTTCTGCTCAACCTTATAATCACATCTTGTGCAGTGTTCACCTTCTGTAAGACCTGTTTCAGTACAGGTGGCTGAAACGGCAGAGTCAACAATCACATCGTGGCCGAGAGCAGAAAGCTCACGGATGTAGGTACCGCCACATTCGCAGGTGTAGGTTTTAATACCTGTTGCAAGACAGGTAGGTGCAGTTGTGATTACTGATGTGTATGAGTGAGCGTGACCGAAATGGAAGGTGGCGTCGCGTAGGCTTGCATTACCGGAAATAGTAATTTCTTCCCACTGTTCTATGGTTCCTTCATAGTAGACATCTCTGACTACCCTACTCATATCGAAAGCCCCGTAACCTATTTTCTTTACAGACAGAGGAATACTAATACTGTCTATAAATATAGAATCAGTGTAAAACGCGTTTTCATCTATAGTTATAACACCACCAGGAATAACTATATCTCCACCAATATATCCACATCTATAAAAAGCATAACCGGAAATATTTTTTAAATTTGTTCCCCATTCTATATTTACCAAATTCAGACAATTATAAAAGGCACTCCTGGAAATCTCAGTTAATCCGTTTCCTATTTTCAGGCTTTCTATGTTCGAACAATCTGAAAACACATTACTTCCTATTGAAGTCACACTGTCAGGAATAACAACTTCCTTGATACCGTCACAGTCATAAAAAGCATACACACCTAAGGTTTCAATACTTTCAGGCAAATCAAGTTTTGTAAATGCATCGCAGTCATAAAATGCATAATCACCGATTGAAGTGACTTTGTCACCAATAACAAGTTCAGTCATTTGTGAATAGTAATCATACCATGGTGCAGTGGTTTTATTGATGTTATTATAGAGTGAATAGTTATCCATTTCACCCTCACCATCAATGGTTAAAACACCTGTTTCAGTGTCAAAGGTCCATGTGAGATTGTCACCCTCCAGTCCGCATTCGCCTGTGACTGTTTCTGCACTTGCGCCGAAGCACATAAGACTCATCATCAGCATAACAAAGAATATACCGATAATCAGTTTTTTGCTTTTGTTTTTCATTGAAATACACTCCTTTAATTTTTTTAAAGCAAGCCCATTATATGATGTATTACATCATTTGTCAAGTGATGTAATAATACATTTTATGAAGCGTTGCTTCATATTATAATGTAGTAAAGATTATGTTAAGGGGAAATACGATGAAAAAGCCCATTAATGAAATTTTAGGCGAAAGAATAAAGCTCGAAAGAAAAAAGCAGGGATACACCCGTGAAAGCTTTGCCGAAGAAATAGAGGTAAGCACACGTTTTCTTGCCGACCTTGAAAACGGCAAGGTAGGTGTTTCCATATCAACACTGAAGGTTATATCCTGTAAGCTCAATGTAAGCAGTGATTATCTTATCGGTATTTCTGACCCTGACAGTCTGTCACTTTCCCGAGAGCAGATAATTATGAAGCTTAACAAAATTCCCGACAAACATATAGAAAAGGTAAATACCATTCTCAGCTGTATAGCTGATATGACCGAATAACACACAGAAAAGGACAGGTTGATGCTGCGCATAATGCACGGTTCACCTGTCCTTTTATATATCTTTTTCTTCATAAATCCATTGACTGGAAAAACCTTAAATGCTATACTATATTATATTTAGGAATTTTTTTGATACGGGGTGAAAAAATGAAGTATCCGGACAGTAAAAAAATCTCTGAAATCAACCTTTTCGGCACTCACGATTCCCTTACCGCCTTCGTGGATATGGAAAAGGTATGCCGTTGTCAGTCCCTCACTCTCCGTGAGCAATTCAGTCTCGGTGTGAGGCTTATCGATGTGCGCCTCAACAGGAAAAAGGACGGGTTTTATCTTGTCCACTCCTTAGCTGACTGCTATGAGGATAAGGAGAAAAAAACTCCTCTTTCCTTTTCTGCAGTGCTTAAGGACTGCCTTGACTTTTTAAAGGAAAACCCCGATGAATTCATCGTAATGAGCGTAAAGCAGGACAGGGGTATCCAGAACCGTTTTTTCTTCCCCGCCTTTTACGAAAAATACATAAAGGGCAACGAGGATAAGTGGTATCTTGGTGCAGAAATACCCACTGTGGCAGACTGCAGAGGTAAAATCGTCCTGATGAGACGGTGCAAGGTAATGCCTAACTTCAAAAAGGGAACTCCCTGCGGACTCGACTTTTCTTATTGGAAAGACCAGGGTAAAACCTGGAGTGAAAAGATTTACCCTGTAAGACTAAACCAAGCACAGAAGGCTACCGTTCAGGACAGATACGGACTCAGCCCCGAAAGGAAATGGCATAAATGCGCCAAACCCTTCCTCGACAGCTGTAAATGTGACGAAAATAACATCTGTGTCCATTTCATCAGCACGGCATTCAGATATAAAAACGAAAGCCTCGTCAGAACGGCTGAGGAAATGAACTCATATTTTAAGGAATATAACCTCGGTGAAGGCAAAGGTTGGTTTTTCTTTGATTTTCTCGATGAAGAGATAGCAAAAAAATTCACAGAAGGAGAATGATTATGGCGAAGAAAGATAAAAGATTTATCGTGACCGAAAAAGAAGGAAGCGAATTGACCACTCTTTTTCAGGTGATAG
Organism: Acutalibacteraceae bacterium; assembly: GCA_045613145.1. GTDB lineage: Bacteria > Bacillota > Clostridia > Oscillospirales > Acutalibacteraceae > UBA6857. Next base: position 163,022 of record JAZLAJ010000007.1, on the reverse strand, counting down.
TAGATAAGAAAACCGGCGTAAATTATCTTATGTCAAAATCAGGTTATGGAGCAGGTCTTACTCCCCTTTTAGACCGTGACGGAAATCCCATAATAACAAGCACAGCCAATATCGAAGAATAAAAATCAGGAGAAATAAATATGAAATTAGCAGTTTTAGGCGGTGGCGGTGTACGCTCACCCTTTTTAGCCAAATCAATCGCTCTCGGTGCCAAGGATACAGGCATTACCGAGGTAGTATTTATGGATATCGACAAAGAAAAGCTTTTCACCTACGGTGTGATCGCAAAGAGAATTTCTTCACTTTTAGCACCCGACCTTGACTTTTCTCTTACTCTCGATGCCGACGAAGCACTTAAGGATGCAGATTTCATCATCACCACCATCCGTGCCGAGGGTGACGAGGGCAGAGTTTTCGATGAAAGAACAGCACTTAATCTCGGTGTTCTCGGACAGGAGACTACAGGTGCAGGCGGTTTCGCTATGGCTCTTCGCTCCATTCATACACTTATCGAATACTGTGAGAAGATAAAGAAGCTTTCGAAAAAAGATGCTCCCGTGTTCAATTTCACTAACCCCAGCGGTCTCGTTACACAGGCACTGCGCACTATGGGCTACGATAATGTTTACGGTGTCTGCGATGCTCCCAGCGGATTTCTCCGTCAGCTTAAGAATATGACAGGCAGAGAAAATCTCACCTGCGAATGCTTCGGCCTTAATCACCTTTCCTGGTTCTGCGGCTTCAGAGACGGTGACGAGGACTGCACAGATGAAATTTTAAATCATCCCCGACTTTACGAAGATACGGAAATGGTACATTTTGACAGAGAGGTTGTCTCCCTTTCCGATAATTACCTTCCCAATGAATACCTTTATTTCTACCACTACCGTGATAAGGCTGTTTCATCCGTCCTTTCAGGTGCTAAAACAAGAGGTGAAACCATCCTCGAAATCAACAATATGATGATGGAAGAAATGCGTACTATCAATGTAGAAAACGAATTCGAAAAGGCTTTCCACTGCTTTATGAAGCACTACGCTATGCGTGAGGACAGCTACTTCTCAATCGAAACAGGACATCTGAGGAAAGAAAAATTCCCCGTTCCTACGGTAGAAGAATATCTTGCTCAGCCGGAAAAGGGCGGTTATGCCGCCGTAGCACTGGAATTCATCAAGGCTAAAAATACAGGCAAGCCTGTACAGATGGTGCTCTCTATCCCCAATGAAGGCGCTCTCGACTTTCTCGACGATAAGGATGTGTGTGAGCTTACCTGCACGGTGGATAAGGACGGTGTTCATCCTCATAAAATGAACAATGTTCCCACTATGCAGAAAAATCTCATCCGGGCAGTAAAGGATTACGAAAATCTTACTGTAGAAGCTATTATGAAAAAAGACAGACAGAAGGCCGTAAAGGCTCTCACAGTTCATCCTCTTATCTGCTCTTATCCCATCGCAGAAAAATTAGTGAATGCTTACACAGAAAAATACGGAAAGTACATAGGTGAATGGCATGGCTAAGATAATTTTTAAAGAAACAGAGACTCATCTCCGTCCCGACGACAGTAAAAGCAACCGTTATATCCCCTTCACTGTACCCGAAGGGATAAAAAAGCTTTTCATCACCTACTCCTATTCTCCGAAAATTTTAGAGGATAAAGAGAAAAGCTATGAGCTTGTCAGAGAAAATATTCTGCGTGACGCACCCGAGGATATAAACAGGTATGCCGATTACGAAGAGTTTTTACCCCTGAAGAATCTGGTCACCGTTTCTCTCGACTCACCTGTGGAATTCCGTGGTGCAGCTCACCGTCACGACGAAAATCAGTATCACGAAATAAACAAGGATTTCGCTTCCCCCGGCTTTCTTAAAGGCGAAATCATTCCCGGACAGTGGACACTTTCCCTTAACATTCACGCTGTTGTCACTGATATATGCACCTGCAGAATAAAAATAGAAGGAGAGACGGAATAATGGAAAAATGGTATCCCTGTGAGCTTCATTGCCACACACTTCATTCTGACGGAAGCTTCACCGTAGAAGAGCTTCTGGACACAGCGAAGGCAAGACATCTCTCCGGTATCTGTCTCACTGACCACAACACAGTGTCAGGCTGGGACGAGGCAGATTTATACGCTGAAATTCCCGTACTCAAAGGAACGGAATACACCACCTACCACGGACACATTCTCTCCCTTAACGCAGGAAGGATGATCGACTGCTTCAATATAACCGACATCGACAGAGAACTCAGAACTATCCGTGAAAGCGGAGGACTCATCGGTATGGCACATCCCTATCAGTTAGGAACCCCCATCTGTACGGGCGGCCGTTGGGACTACGACGTAAAGGATTTTTCTCTGGTTAATTATATGGAAATATGGTCCGAGGGTGAAATGCTTATGACCCCCGCCAATCACAGAGCAAGAAAATGGTGGCTGTCACTTTTAGACGAAGGCTACCGTATCGCTCCCACCTTCGGAAGAGACTGGCACAGAACGAGAGGAAACAAGCTGACAGGTGCCTGTACCTTCCTTCATATTGACGGAGAAATCACTGCCGAAAAAATGAAGGACGCCATCAGAAACGGCAGAACTCAGCTTTCACTCGGCATATTTATGAGCATAAGCACCGACGGAAAAACTGTCGGAGATACAGTGAAAAGCGGAAAAAGAGACTTCACTCTCACTCTCGACTTTACCAGAGCAGATCTTTTTAAAGATGAATACACCCTTTCACCCGAAACTGTAAAAGTCATAACCAAAGGCGGCAAGGTACTCTCTGAACACAAGGCTGAGAACTGCATTATGACTCTCGATATCGAAGAAAACAGCTACTATGTATTTGAACTGTGGGGCAGAATTAACGGTGAAGAAAATCACCTTCTCGCTCTCACAGGTGCAATATATACCTGATCAAACGCAAAGGAGAAAATTTTTATGGAAAAGACAAAAGAAAAACGTTATGTCGGTGTGAAGGAAACCCTCATTTACGGCATAGCAAACGGCGGACAGTGTATCGGCTATAATATGATGACGGCACAGAGAGCCTTCTTCCTCGTAAGCGTCTTCGGCGTGCCTGAAATCGTCGTTTCCACCATGCTCACTGTTATGGCATTCTGGGACGCCTTCAATGACCCTATTATGGGTGCAGTGGTCGATAAAACGAGAACCCGTTACGGAAAGCTCAGACCCTACCTTATATTCGTTCCCATTTTCTTAGGCATCACTACGGTGCTGTTCTTCGGCGGACCTGTTTTCCTGACCGATGCGGCATCCAGACCTATGAGAATAGTATACATGTGCGTTACATATTTCATCTGGGAGTTCTTTTACACCATCGGTGACATTCCCTTCTGGGGCCTTTCCTCCGCTATTTCTCCCAGCCCCCTCGACCGTTCGAGAGTTATCAAATCCGCCCGTCTTATCTCCGGTATCATCGGCGGCATCCCCGGAATCATTATCACTGTCTGCATCGACCTTTCGAGAAACGGAACCATTCCTCTTTCACTTTCACAGGTATTCTTCGTTCTGAGTATTGTCGCCGGAACCTTCGGTATGTACCTTTTCTCACTGGCAGGAACCAAGACCAAAGAAAGAGTAGTCTATGTAAATGATGAGCCGAAGCTCAGTGAATGCTTCGCCTTCCTTTTCAAAAACAGACCCCTTGTTTTCATTATGATGTCAAACCTCATCTCCGTTCTCGGCGGTATCGGAGGAACCTTCAGCGTTTACTATTACTATAACGCTCTGGGTGTAAACAGTCTTTCACTTCTGGCAGGTCTTCCCGGCACTCTTATGGGTTGGGCAACCTATCCTCTTATGGCTAAGCTCGAAAAACGCTGGACATCGAGACAGATCGTCGTCAGAGTAGCCTTCATAAATGCAGGTGTAAATGCTCTGGTATTCCTTCTCGGCAGTAAATATTACACCAATATGGGTGTTATCGTTCCTCTTCTTATGCTCCAGGGTGTATCCGGTGCAGTTAACGCATCTATCGGTGCTGTTATCCCCACCAAGATGATAAGTGAAACCATCGACTATATGGAATACGAAACAGGTAAAAGAAACGAAGGTATGGCCTTCTCCGTTCTCACCTTTATGGGCAAGCTTACAGGCACCTTATCCACTGCTCTCGGCACGGCTCTCATCCCCCTGGTAGGACTCGTAAGAGACGAAGCAACACAGATGATGGTTGTCTCCGATTCTTCACCCATAAACACAAAATTCTGGCTCTGGGCTCTTATTACTATCATCCCCGCTGCTCTCGGTCTGTTATCACTTATTCCCTATAAGTTCTATGACCTTGAAGGCGAAAAGCTCAGAAATATACAAACAGAGGTTCAGAGAAGAAGAGAAGAAACCTCTGCCAAGCTCGTAAAGGAGGAAGTATAATGGATAAATGTCCCAAATGCGGTAAAAAGCTCAGTATGTTTTATGTGAAGCAGACCTGCAGTGAATGCGGCTGTGACATACTTTACTACGATATGGATAAAAGACTCGAAGAGGATGCTGCTCAGGCCGAAAAGGAATTTGAAGCGCTTGAAAAATTCCTCAGTAAGATTACCCCCTCTTTTATAAAAAAGAGAAAGGAAAAGAACAATGAGAATTACGGTATTGAGTGATAATATCGCTCCGGATAATTCCCCGCTCAAGGGTGAATGGGGTCTTTCCTTTCACATCGAAGAAAAAGAAAAGACATATCTTCTCGATACGGGGGCTTCCTCACTCTTTTCCGAAAATGCAGAAAAGCTCGGCATAGACCTTTCCCGGGTAGATACGGGAATTCTTTCTCACAGTCATTATGACCACTCCGACGGTATGGATAAGTTCTTTACCCTTAACAGTAACGCACCTTTTTACATAAGCTCAGAGTGCGAGGATAACTGCTACGGAAAAAGATTTATCTTTTCGAAATACATCGGAATAAAAAAAGGTCTTACTAAAAAATATGCTGACCGTATCATCAGAGTAAAGGGCAGTATAAAGCTCTGTGACGGAGTACATCTGATCTGTCATACGGGTAAGAACTTACAGGAAATCGGTAAGAAAACAGGTCTTTACAAAAAAATAAACGGCAGACTCACCCCTGATGATTTTGACCACGAGCAGAGTCTCGTTTTCGAAACAGAAAAGGGACTTGTCATTTTTAACAGCTGCAGTCACGCAGGGCCTGAAAACATTCTTCGTGAAGTAAAATCAGCCTTTCCGAAAAATTCAGTCTATGCCTATTTCGGCGGTCTGCACCTTTACAGAAGCAGTGAGAAGGAAATCCGGCATATGGCTGAGGTACTGAAGGAAAGCTCTTTACAGCTTATCGTTACAGGTCACTGCACAGGAGACAAAGCATATAAAATACTCAAGGATATCCTCGGCGACCGTCTTTCACAGCTTTCTGCAGGCAGGATAATAGAAATATGACAAGCAGTGAAATCAGAGAAAAGCTTTTCTCCCTCAGAGATGAAAAATATGCAGACTTCACATCAGGACTCATACCCACCCTTCCGAGAGAGAAATTCATCGGTGTCCGTACTCCCCTTCTGCGTTCTCTGGCAAAGGAAATATACAGAAGCGGTGATTACAGAGATTTTCTGTCTGACCTTCCCCATAAATACTATGAAGAGGATAATCTTCACGGCTTCATTATCTGTCAGATGAAGGACATCGGTGAATGCACAACTGAGTTGAGACGCTTCATCCCTTTTACGGACAACTGGGCAACAAACGACTGTACCCGACCGCCCCTGCTGAAAAAGCATCCCGAAGAAGCCTTCTCTCTTGCCTCGGAATACTTACAGTCGAAGGATACCTACATTTTAAGATACGGTATCGGTCTGCTTCTTACCTATTTTCTTGACGAGCATTTCGATGAAAGCCATCTGAAGGCTGTCTCGGAAATTAAAAGTGACGAATACTATGTAAATATGATGATAGCCTGGTACTTCGCCACAGCCTTAGCCAAGCAGTACGAAAGCACTCTGCCCTACATAGAAAGCCGTGTTCTTTCCCCGTGGGTGCATAATAAGACCATACAGAAGGCAGTGGAAAGCTACAGAATAAGCGAAGATGAAAAAAGCTACCTTAAAACCCTTAAAATCAAAAACAGATAATTGACAGAAGCTCAAATATCCTATATTATATCTGAGTAATTTAATTCTTAAAAAAGAAGGAGGATAAATATGACTCAAAAAATTTACGCCTTTTACAAAAAGATAATTGCCTTCATTATGTCGGCTCTTCTTTCTCTCGGTATCACCTTCGGTGACGGCGGCGAAAAAGAATTTGACCGTCCCGATGCCAACAGCATCTCCGAATACAGTCTCGAATACAGCGATTATGCTTTATCCGTAGATGCAGAAAATGAAATTCACGACATCAGCGATATGCTTTTCGGTATCTTCTTCGAGGATATCAACTTTGCAGCTGACGGCGGTCTCTATGCAGAAAAGGTGGTCAACCGTTCCTTCGAATACGGTGTCCTTGCCGCTGACGATGAGCTTCACGGCTGGAGCGGTGTAGGCAACGCAAAGTATTACACAGAAACTGTCGGCTCTCTTAACAAAAACAATCCCCACTATGCAGTTATCGAAAACAGCACCGACGACCTTTCAGGTATTGCCAATAAAGGCTTCCTCGAGGGTATGGCTATCGAAAAGGGAAAATATGACCTTTCACTTTATGCCAAGGGTGATTCCGACATCACAGTAAGACTTGTTGCTGACGGTGCTCTCGCAGGTGAGGCTGTTATCACAGGTATTACAGACGAATGGGCAAAATACGAGGTTTCCTTCGATTCCTCTCTTTCCGCTCACGAAAAGGTTTTCCTTCAGGTGCTTATCGGAAAAGGCACCGTATCTGTCGATATGGTTTCTCTTTTCCCTGCTGATACCTATAAGGGTCACGGCATGAGAAAGGATCTCGGTGAAAAATTAGAAGCACTTAATCCCTCCTTCCTCCGTTTCCCCGGCGGTTGCGTTATCGAAGGCTGGGATAAGGAATCTATGTATGACTGGAAGGCTTCTCTCGGTGCAGACAAGGCTACAGACACACCCTTAGAGTTTAACGGTAAGTTCGGTGATGTCGCTGCACGTACATACGGCACTAACCTCTGGACAAACTTAAGCCTTACAGAAGATACTCTCCCCTGCTATATGAGCTACGGACTCGGCTTCTTCGAGTACTTCCAGCTGGCTGAAGATCTCGGTGCCATCGGTGTTCCCGTAATCAACTGCGGAATTTACTGTCAGATGAGAGGTAAAGGTCCTGTGGAAATGTACGAAGCAGACGGAAAAACCTACACTGCAGAATTCGCACAGTATCTCGACGATATGCACGATCTTATCGAGTTCTGCCGTGGCGATGTAGACTCTACCTGGGGTAAGGTAAGAGCATCTCTCGGTCACGCAGAGCCCTTTGAGCTTAAATATATCTGCATCGGTAACGAGCAGGAGGGTCAGGTTTACTTTGACCGTTATGTAGCCTTCCTCGAGTACTTCAACGAAAAGAAAGCAGAAAATCCCGACCTTTATGAAGGTCTTGAACTTATCTATTCCTCAGGTGCAGACGATGCCACAAGCGGTGCCAACTATCTTGCATCCTATGAATTCGCCAAGGATTATGCAGAAAAGAACGGCATCACAGACATAAAGGATTTCGCTGGTGCTACAGACCACCATTACTATAATACTCCCGACTGGTTCCTCGAAAATGCTGACCATTATGACCCCGAAAATTACTCACGTGACATCGAAGGTATGACCGACACTTATTACGGTGGCGCTATCAAGGTATTCATCGGTGAATATGCAGCTCAGTCCAACCGACTTGAAGCAGCCTTAGCTGAGGCAGCATATATGACAGGCATCGAAAGAAACGGTGACATCGTCGAAATGGCGGCCTATGCTCCCCTTTTCGGTAACCTCACAGCTACTCACTGGGCGCCCGACCTTATCTGGTTCAACAATCACCTTTCCACAGGCTCCATAAACTACTATGTGCAGAAGCTCTTCGGAAACAATGTAGGTAATGCACTCCTTTCATCAGAGCTTAAGGGTGCAGAAATTCCCGTCGAAACCCTTAAGGGCAAGGTTGGTCTCGGCACATGGTGGACAGCCGCAGAGTTCGACAATGTGAAGGTAACAGATAATGAAACAGGCAGAACCCTCGCATCTGACGGTTTCGCTCTCCCCTCAAACTTCTGGTGGGACTGGAAACAGGTAACAGACGGTGACTGGAAAATCAAAGACGGTAAGCTCACTCAGACAAATACCTGGCATCCTTACAACGAACTCGGTGCAGCAGCCTTCTTCGGTAAAGAAGACTGGTCGAACTACACTTACACCTTCGAGGCTACCAAAACAGACGGTGGCGAAGGCTTCTACATTCCCTTCCTTATCGAAGACGAACAGAATATGTTCTTCTGGAACATCGGTGGCTGGGGCAACACCAAGTCAGCTCTTCAGAGAATGACAAACGGAGCCAAGACAAGCGCTATTCCCGAAACTGTGACCGACTTCACCGTAGAAACAGGAAGAACCTATGAAATCAAGCTCGTGGTAGACGGCATCGTAATCAAGGGCTACATCGACGGTGAGCTTCAGTTCGAATACATCGCAGACAACGGAACAAAGGCAGAAGCATATCAGGTGGTATCTCTCGACGAAGAGACAGGAGACATTATCATCAAGCTCGTCAATGTAACCGGAAAGGACAGAGTATTCGCTGTCGACATCGCAAACCTCGGTGAGGTAAGCACCACAGCTACAGTAAATCAGGTAGCAGGTGACAGTCTCAATAACGATAACATTCTCGGTGCAAAGGAAGCCTGTGTGATGGAAGAATTCACTCTCGAAGGCATAAGTGATAAGTTCAACTACACAGCACCTATGTACTCCGTAACTGCTATCAGAATCCACAGATAACCTATAAAAAGCTGAAGAGCAACCCGCAAAAAGGTTGCTCTTTTTGTTATAGATTTATAAGTATATTAACACCGTAAATTGCCACAAGATGCAAGGGATAGAAAAGATAGAAAAAGTATTTGAGGTTTCGTTTTCCGCCCTCTCCGTTATAAAAGCACAGAAGCAAAAGCGGTATCATAGCGAAAAAGAAAGGCAGTGTTCCGAAGCCGTAAATCCTCTGAGCTGCAAAGATAAGACCCGCAGTAAAAAAGAGAAGCTTTTTCTTTTTATCCTTGCTCATTACCGTAAAGAGCGGAAGTATTATCCCCTCTATGCCGTAGTCGAGATTCACATTCAGCCCCGTCGAATCAGAAATGTATCCGAAAAGACAGTCCATTCCCCAGAAGGCGGCTACAGTCAGAATAAAGATAGCTCTGTTTTTAAAGCTGTTATCATCATTGAGCCGTAGAAACACACTGCAGAGAATTATCGAAAAAGAGAAGGTAAAGAGTATATTCAGATAAAGACCGTTACCGCTTCCCGTTATGATACTTTCGACGATGTATACTGCCTGACATATAAGAGCAAGGACAAACAGTCGCAGAAAATATTTCTTCCTGTCCCGTGTATACAGACAGCCCTCACCGATGAAGAAAGCAAAAATCGGCATAGCTATTCTGCCGACGAGACGAAAAACCTGTACATCGGGGAAGAGAACATAGCCTATGTGGTCGATGACCATAGAGAGACAGGCGATGAGCTTAAGATGGTTTCTGTTCAAGGTTAAACCTCTTTTCATTTTAATAGTAATATAATATCCTTTTTATTTCTCTTTTGCAAGTTCTGCAAACAAAAAAGTTGCCACTGTAAAGCGACAACTTTAATTATTATCCGTAAAAATTACTCTACCACTGCCACAGCCTCGATCTCTACAAGACCGCCCTTGGGAAGAGTCTTTACAGCCACACAGCTTCTTGCAGGAGCATTGGTGATATATTTGGAGTATACAGCATTAAACGCTGCGAAATCAGCCATATCAGCAAGGAAACAGGTAGTCTTTACGATGTTATCGAAGGATGTGCCGGCTTCAGCTAAAATAGCTCCGAGATTCTGAAGAGCCTGTTCAGCCTGTTCGGTAACGTCCTTACCCTCGATTTCACCGTTTGCGGGATTCATACCGAGCTGTCCTGAGGTGTAAAGCATATTACCGCAGAGAATAGCCTGTGAATAGGGACCGATAGCGGCAGGTGCCTTGTCTGTAGAAATTTTCTTAATCATAGTAATATCTCCTTTTTAGTTTTATCTTAAATTTTTTATAAACTGCTCTGCTACTCTCGGTGAACGGCTTCCTTTTGCCAGTGCGAAAGCCTCTGCCTTGATGTCAAGCTCTTTTTCGTCGAGCTTTATGCCCTTTCTCTGTGCCAGAGCGTGAACAATGTCGAGATAAAGAATTTTATTCGGCTTCTGAAAATATACCGTAAGACCGAATCGGTCAGAAAGAGAAAGAAGCTCCTGAACAGTATCGTTGCGGTGTATGTCGTCCCCGCCTCTGTCGGAAAAGCTTTCCTTGACGATGTGTCTGCGGTTACTGGTGGCATAAATGAGCGCATTTTTAGCCTTGGCTGAAGCAGAGCCTTCCAGAGCCGCCTTAAGCATAGAAAAACAGTCATCATTTTTATTAAAGGAAAGGTCATCGATGAAGATGATGAACTTAAGCGGATTGTCGGCAATCTTGCCCATAATATGCGAAAGGGAAAAAAGCTGATCCTTTCTGATTTCGATAAGCCTTAATCCGTAAGAAAAATAATGGTTTACCAGAGCCTTTACCGTGGAGGATTTACCCGTACCCGCATCACCGCAGAGAAGGACATTTACAGCGTCTCTGCCATCGATAAGTGCTACAGTGTTTTCTTCGACGGTTTCTCTTTCCTTTTCGTAGCCTACGAAGGAGTCAAGAGATATCTCGTCAGCAGAGTCAACGGGAACTATCTCTCCGTCCTCGACCTTGAACATAGCCTTAGATGCGAAAATACCGTATCCGAGTGTGTCCACATTCTCAGTTCTTTCCTTATAAAGAGCCGTAAAATCTGTCTTTTCATTCTCAAAAGCAGGGATATAACCTTCATAGCTATCACCCTCGAAAAGCTCCTCAGGGGTAAGCTCACTAAAAAAAGTAAATAATGAAAGCTCTTCGCTGAGATTTTTTTCCACAGAAGCGGGAACATCCTTCTTCTTTGCCTTAGAAACGATATAGATGTTTTCGTCCTCACAGACTGCCTTTTTCAGAAATTCAGAAAAGGAATTCCCGTACGGTGCAAGAGAATAAACAAATTCGCCGTAAAGGCCGAGTCTTGTCCTTAAATCCTCATCACAGGAAAGAAAGCGGAGAAAGGCAGACATTTCCTTCGTGTAGAGAATGCTTCTGAAAACAGTAAGAGAAGACAGCCTTAAAGCCACAGAGTTTAACTTCGTATTCATATAAACCCTCTTTTAAAATTCGTTGATGATTGCGCCCTTGTCGGCTGATTTAGCCATTTTAGCGTAGCGGCGGAGATAACCCCTGATGTCAGTTTTTTCTTTGATAACAGTGGTTTCTTTTCTCTTTTCGATTTCCTCGTCGGAAACGAGAAGCTCGATTTTATATTCGGGAATATTAATTGAAATAATATCTCCGTCCTGTACATAAGCGATAAGTCCGCCTCTTACAGCCTCGGGTGAAACGTGACCGATGGATGCTCCTCTCGTAGCACCTGAGAATCTGCCGTCGGTGATAAGAGCCACTTCCTTGTCAAGACCCATACCCGCAATAGCAGATGTGGGCGAAAGCATCTCTCTCATACCGGGACCGCCTGCGGGACCCTCATAGCGGATAACCACTACATCACCGCTGACAATCTTACCGCCGTAAATAGCAGCGATACATTCTTCCTCGCTGTCGAAAACCTTGGCGGGACCTTTATGCACGAGCATTTCAGGAGCCACGGCGCTTCTTTTTACCACGCATCCGTCAGGAGCAAGATTACCTCTGAGAACTGCGATACCGCCTGTCTTTGAGAAGGCAGTTTCTGCGGTGCGGACTACGTTTTCATCTCTGTTTACGATGCCTTCAAGGTTTTCTTTAAGAGTCTTACCTGTACAGGTCATAACAGATGTGTCGATAAGCTCGAGCTTTTCCAGCTCCTTAAGAACGGCATAAACACCGCCTGCCGCATTGAGATCCTCCATATAGGTGTGACCTGCCGGAGCGAGATGGCAGAGGTTAGGTGTCTTTTCACTGACCTCGTTAGCCATATCGAGATTGAATTCGATACCAAGCTCATTAGCAATAGCGGGAAGATGGAGCATACTGTTCGTACTGCATCCGATAGCCATATCGGCAATAAGAGCGTTTCTGATAGCGGCGGGAGTCATAATGTCACGGGGCTTTATGTCTTTTCTTACAAGCTCCATAATCTGCATACCTGCATGCTTTGCAAGCTCAGTTCTCTGCGAATAAACGGCAGGAATGGTGCCGTTACCCTTAAGACCCATACCGAGAACCTCCGTAAGACAGTTCATGGAGTTAGCAGTATACATACCCGAACAGGAGCCGCAGGTAGGACAGGTGTTTTCTTCCCATTCAGTGAGCTCTTTTTCGTCTATTTTACCGGCAGTGTAAGCACCTACAGCCTCGAACATACTCGAAAGGCTTGTCTTGTTACCGTGCATTCTGCCTGCAAGCATAGGACCGCCCGAAACGAAAACAGTGGGAATGTTAAGTCTTGCCGCAGCCATAAGAAGACCGGGGACATTTTTATCGCAGTTAGGAATCATAACCAGACCGTCAAATCCGTGTGCAAGCACCATAGCTTCAGTAGAGTCAGCAATAAGATCACGGGTTACGAGAGAATACTTCATACCCTTGTGTCCCATAGCAATACCGTCACATACGGTAATGGCCGGGAATACGATAGGTGTACCGCCCGCCATAGCTACGCCGAGCTTTACAGCCTCAGCAATTTTATCAAGATGAATATGACCGGGAACAATTTCGTTAAAGGAAGAAACGATACCGATGAGCGGTCTGTCCATTTCCTCCTTAGTCATACCGAGAGCGTGATAAAGTGAACGGTGAGGGGCATTCTGAAAGCCGTCTACGATTGTATCTTTAATCATAATAGCATTTCCTTTCTGAAAAAGGGCTCTGCACATCTGCATAGCCCTTTTTTAAAATTATTTAAATGTGCGTGAAATCCTTTGTTTCTAAAGAGCGGAGTTTGCGTGCAGTTCGTTTTTTTCGAAGCGACGGCATACACCCGTATTCCGAGCGAGAAAGAAGCGAAATGTACGTGAAATCCGGTCTTTAGTTGTTGATGAGCTTGTCTTCGTCGCTCCAGGAGTAAAGCTTACGGATTTCCTTACCTACTACTTCGGAGGGATGCTCTGCAGCGATCTTTCTCATAGCACCGAAGTGTACCTGTGAGCCTGCATCGGACATATCGAGAAGGAAGTCCTTAGCAAAAGTACCGTCCTGAATGTCGGAAAGAACCTTCTTCATAGCCTTCTTGGTTTCATCAGTGATGATTTTGGGACCTGTGATGTAGTCACCGTATTCAGCAGTATTGGAGATAGAATATCTCATACCCTCGAAGCCGCTCTGATAAATAAGGTCAACGATAAGCTTCATTTCGTGGATACATTCGAAGTAAGCGTTTCTTTCGTCATAGCCTGCTTCTACAAGAGTTTCGAAGCCTGCCTGCATAAGTGCGCAGACACCGCCGCAAAGAACAGCCTGTTCACCGAAAAGGTCAGTTTCTGTTTCTGTTCTGAAGGTTGTCTCAAGAACACCTGCTCTTGCGCCGCCAATGCCGAGAGCATAAGCGAGTGCGATTTCGAGAGCATCACCTGTAGCATCCTGTTCTACAGCTACGAGACAGGGAACACCCTTACCAACCTGATATTCGCTTCTTACTGTGTGACCGGGGCCTTTAGGAGCGATCATTACTACGTTTACATCCTTCGGGGGCTTGATGCAGCCGAAGTGAATGTTAAAGCCGTGTGCGAAAGCGAGGGTCTTACCTTCTGTAAGATAGGGCTCAATGCTTTCTTTGTAAAGCTTAGCCTGCTTTTCGTCGTTGATAAGAATCATAATCATATCTGCATTCTTTGCAGCTTCTGCAGAGGTCATAACCTTAAGGCCCTGCTTTTCAGCCTTTGCCCAGCTCTTGCTGCCTTCGTAGAGACCTACGATAACATCCACACCGCTTTCCTTAAGGTTAAGAGCGTGTGCGTGACCCTGTGAGCCGTAGCCGATGATTGCGACAGTTTTGCCGCTGAGCTTTGCAAGATTACAATCCTGCTGATAATAAATATTCTGCATAATTAAAACTCCTTTGTTTTCCTTTTGAATGTATTTGAATTAAAATTTATTCCACTGTTAATAATGTGCCCTTGCCTCTTTCGATGGCAACTATACCCGTACGGCACATCTCTAAAATGCCCATAGGCTTCATAAGCTCAATGAATGAGTCGATTTTTACGGGTTCCCCCGTCACCTCTACACTCATAACATCAGCCGCATAGTCGATGATTTTTCCTCGGTAAACCTCTGCCGCCGCCATAATCTCAGGTCTGATTTCAGGTGAGTTCCTTACCTTGATGAGAAGAAGCTCACGGCTTATAGTGTTTCCCACTTCGAGAACCTGAACCTTTTTGACGTTGAAGAGCTTACGGAGCTGACTTACAAACTGGTCTCTGGTATTTTCGTCACCTGTTATGGTGATGGTAATTCGTGAATAACTGCTGTCCTCGATTTCACCTACGGTAAGAGCGTCGATGTTAAAGCCTCTGCGGGTAAACATCGATGAAACTCTCGTCAGAACACCGGGCTTATTTTCTACGAGGGCTGCTATAACATATTTGTTCATTATTTACCCTCCACACTGACGATTATATCTTCTATTGAGCCTCCGGGAGGAAGCATAGGAAGAACGAATTCGTCCATATTTATTTTCGTATCAATAACCGTAACTCCGCCGTTTTTCATAGCCTCAGAAAAATGCTTTTCGAATTCTTCTGCGGTTTCTGCGCTTCTGCCCTCAGCACCGAAGGCATCTGCAAGCTTTACGAAGTCCGTCTTTCTGCCGAGTAATGTATGAGAATATCTTTTTCCGAAGAAAAGTGTCTGCCACTGTCTTACCATACCGAGTACACCGTTATTCAGAAGAACAACGACTACGGGAAGGTCATAGGTAACGGCTGTAGCCAGCTCATTGAGATTCATACCGAAGGATCCGTCACCGGTAATAAGAACGGTAGCCTCATTTTTAGCTACAGCGGCACCGATGGCAGCACCGAGTCCGTAGCCCATAGTACCCAGACCGCCGCTGGAAACGAAGGTACGGTTGCTTTCGAAGTCAGCGTACTGTGCTGTCCACATCTGATGCTGACCTACATCTGTAGCAATAACTGTATCTTTTTTCTTGTGCTTATTTATAATATCGAAAATCATCTTCGGAGTAAGAGGAGCCTTAGCTGCCTTTTCTATTGTCTCGTCATTGATTTTCTCCTGCTTTTTAAGAGAGTCGATTTTTTCTTTCCACAAGGGAAGAGTCTTCTTTTCGCAAAGTTCGGTAATCCTCTTAAGGCTGTCCTTTATATCACCGTGAACTCCTGCATCTACAGGAATATTCTTATTGATTTCCGATCTGTCAGCCTCGATGTGAATAATTTTCGTTTTCTTGGCGAATTTCTGTGTGTTGCCCGTAGCTCTGTCACTGAAGCGTACTCCGATACCGATAATCAGGTCAGCCTCCTTCTGTGACATAGATGAAGCATAGTGACCGTGCATACCCTGCATACCTAAAAATCTTTCGTGGGAAGTGGGAATGAGTGAGAGTCCCATAAATGTTGAGCCGATATAGCCGTCGATTTTTTCAGCAAAAGCGATAATCTCCTCTGCCATATTCTGTCCCATAGCACCGCCGCCGATATATATGTAAGGTCTTTCACTTTCAGCGATAAGCTCCACTGCCTGCTGAATGTATTTATCCTTTGCCTTTTTAGTTTCAAAGGGAGAAACAATCTCTTCCTTTTCGTAATCGGCAAATGCCAACTGTATATCCTTCGGAATGTCCACAAGTACAGGACCGGGTCTGCCTGATTTAGCGATTTTAAATGCCTCACGGATAGTGTCTGCGAGCTCATTTACATCGCTTACGAAATAGTTATGCTTGGTTATGGGGAGAGTTACGCCCGTGATGTCAATTTCCTGGAAGCTGTCTCTGCCGATGAGAGAGGTAGGAACGTTACCTGTAATAGCTACCATAGGAACAGAGTCGAGCATAGCAGTAGCGATACCGGTTACAAGATTGGTAGCACCGGGGCCTGAGGTAGCAATAACAACACCGACCTTACCCGTAGCTCTGGAATAACCGTCAGCCGCATGTGCCGCGCCCTGCTCATGAGCAGTAAGAATGTGGTTGATTCTGTCACCCGCCTGATAAAGAGCATCGTATATGTTCAGAACCTGACCGCCCGGATAACCGAAAACGTCAGTTACACCCTGCTCAATAAGGGTTTCTATTACGATTTGTGAGCCTGTCAGTTTCATTTTTTGTAACTCCTGTTGCTTTAAATTACTAAATTTAATTATATCACAGAAAAAAGTGTATTGTCAACAAAATTAAGCTTTTATGTCATTTTTTCCTGCTTAACTTTATGGTCGATAACATGTCTTGACGCCAGTTCTCTGTGAACGTCCCCCACGGTGATACCCATTTCATTCATGAGAACCATCACATGGTAGGCAAGATCTGCGATTTCGTAGACCGTTTCAGCCTTATCGTCTGCCTTGGCGGCGATAATAACCTCAGTACATTCTTCGCCCACTTTTTTGAGAATCTTGTCTATACCCTTCTTGAAAAGATAGGTGGTATAAGAGCCCTCGGGAAGAGTTTCTTTTCTTCCTTTAAGAAGGTCATAAAGACCCTGAAGTGAAAATTCCTGAAGCTTTTCACTTCTGTAAACCTCATTGGTGAAGCAGGAATCGGTGCCCTTGTGACAGGCAGGTCCGTCCTTTTCTACCACTACGGTCAGTGCATCGTAATCACAGTCAGCCGTGATTGACACGATGTGCTGATAGTTTCCGCTGGTTTCACCCTTGAGCCACAGCTCCTGACGGGAACGGGAGAAAAAACAGGTTAGACCCTTTTCAATGGATATTCCGAGACTTTCTCTGTTCATATATGCCACGGTGAGGACCTTTTTGGTTATGCTGTCCACTACCACAGCGGGAATAAGTCCTTTTTCGTCAAATTTAAGTTTATTTATGTCAAAGTCAATCATAGTTTACCTCACATTAATTCCGTTGTCTTTCATAAGTTTTTTCAGGTCGGGGATAAGCACCTCGGAGAAATGGAAGATAGATGCGGCAAGACCTGCATCCATATCAGGGATTTCCTTGAAAAGAGTTACGAAATCCTCTGCCGAGCCTGCACCGCCCGAAGCAATTACGGGGACATTTACCGCTTCTCTTACAGCCTTGAGCATTTCGATGTCGAAGCCTTTTTTCACTCCGTCGGTGTCGATGGAATTCACCACCACTTCACCTGCGCCCATTTCCACACATCTCTTTATCCACCCGATAGCCTCTATGCCTGTATCCTCTCTGCCGCCCTTGGCAAAGATACGGAACTCTCCGTCCACTCTTTTTATGTCAGCGGAAAGAACTACGCACTGGTTACCGTAAAGACGTGCCGCCTGAGAGATAAGGTCGGGATTTCTGATAGCTCCCGAATTAACACTTACCTTGTCTGCACCGCATTTAAGTACACGGTCAAAGTCCTCCACTGTGTTTATACCTCCGCCTACAGTAAGAGGAATAAAAATTTTAGAAGCCACCTCTTTGAGTATGTCGGTGAAAAGCTGTCTGCCCTCATAGGAGGCAGTAATGTCATAAAACACCAGCTCATCCGCACCGCATTCGCTGTAATATGCCGCCAGCTCAACGGGAGAAGAAACATCATTTAAATTTTTGAAATTGGTACCCTTTACGACTCTTCCGTTTTTCACGTCAAGACAGGGAATTATTCTTTTAGTTATCATTTCGCCACCCCGATCGCTTCTTCAAGGTCAACTGCACCTACATAATAAGCCTTGCCTAAGATAGCACCGTAAAGATTCATCTCACGAAGAGCTTTTATATCCTCAAGTGATGAAACACCGCCTGAAGCCACAATATCCATACTGTATTTTTCGGAAATCTCCTTATAAAGAGCACGGTTTGTGCCCTGCATAGCACCGTCCCTGGAAATATCGGTACAGATAACGGTTTTTACACCTATAGAAGAAAGATAAGAGAAAAACTCATCGGCTGTCTTCTGTGATTTTTCAGTCCAGCCCTTAATGGCTACATAGCCGTCCTTAAGGTCAACTCCGACAGCGATAGCACTTTTATATTTAGCAGTAACTCTCTCTAAAAACTCACTGTCCGTCACTGCGGCTGTGCCTAAAATCACTCTCGTAACACCCAGGTCAAGATATTTCTTTACCGTCTCCTCGTCTCTTATACCTCCGCCTATTTCGATGTCAAGAGAGGTGTAATCAGCTATTTTTCTTACTATGTCAATATTGGGAGTAGTGCCGTTTTTAGCTCCCTCCAGGTCGACGAGATGAACGAAGGTCGCACCCTTCTTTTCGAAGTCTCTCGCTATTTCGAGAGGGTTATCACTGTAAACGGTCATCTGTTCGTAGTCACCCTTATAAAGTCTTACGGCTTTTTTATCATAAAGGTCAATAGCGGGTAAAATAAGCATTTCTTAACCTCCGAGTTCGCAGAATCCTTTAAGTATATTAAGTCCCACCTGTCCGCTTTTTTCGGGATGGAACTGACAGCCGTAAATGTTATCCTTACCTACGGCAGCGGTGAAAACTGTTCCGTATTCGCATTTCGCCACGGTTTCATCTGTAACTGCAGCAAAATAAGAATGAACGAAATAAACATGGTCACCGTTTTTTATGTATTTAAATATGGGTAAATCCTCTTTTATCTCCAGAGCATTCCAGCCGATGTGAGGAATTTTAAGAGAAGGGTCTATTTCACCCTCAAAGGGTATAACATCACCCTTGATAAGACCTAATCCCTCGTGACATCCGTACTCGAAGCTTCTTTCGAAAAGCATCTGCATACCGAGACATATACCCATAACAGGCTTACCCTTTTCAGCTTCCTCTTTCAGAACAAGATCGAGGCCTGTTTTTTTAAGCTTTTTAACCGCATCCTCGAAAGCACCTACGCCCGGGAGAATGATTTTATCGGCTTTTCTTATTTCGTCGGCATTATCCGTAACCTTTACCTCCTGACCGATGGCACGGAAGGAGGATTCGAGTGAAAAAAGATTACCTACACCGTAGTCAATTATCGCTATCATTAAAGCACACCCTTTGTGGAAGGAATTTTATCCCTGTTATTCTCGTCGATTTTCACTGCCTGCTTCATTGTACGTGCGAAGGCCTTGAAGGCTCCCTCGATGATGTGGTGAGAATTTTCACCGTCGAGCTTTTTAATGTGAAGAGTAATGTCCGCATTTCTTACGAAGGCGAGGAAAAACTCCTTCACAAGCTCTGTATCGAAGTCACCCACCTTTTCTGTGGGAATGTCGAGATTGAAGGAAAGGTGGCTTCTGCCCGAAATGTCTGCGGCTACAAGGATAAGACTCTCATCCATAGGAAGAATCATACTGCCGTAGCGTGTGATACCCTTCATATCGCCGAGAGCTTCCTTGAAGACCTTACCTAAAACAATACCGATATCCTCGGCTGTGTGATGGTAATCTACCTCTGTGTCACCCTTGCAGTCAATTTTAAGGTCGAAATCGCCGTGTCTTGCGAAAAGGGTAAACATATGGTCTAAAAATCCGCAGCCTGTATTTATTTCACTTTCACCCTTGCCGTCAAGACAGAGTGAAAGCTTTATTTTCGTTTCTGCAGTTTCTCTGCTGAGAATAGCCTGTCTCATCTTATTTTCCTCCCAATATCTGTGTGACTGCTTCGATAAATTTCTCCATTTGCTCCTTTGAGCCGATTGTCACACGGTTATAATCCTTTATTCTCTCTTTGGTGAAATGGCGGACGAGAACACCTCTGTCCTTAAGAGCTGTGTAAAGCTCCTCACCGCTGATTTTGTCACTCTTCACGAAGATGAAATTAGCTTTGGAATCAAGCACCATAAAGCCGAGCTTAAGAAGCTCTTTCTGTGTGTACTCTCTGTTTTCAATTATCTTTTTACAGTTGTTCACATAATAATCGTTTTCCTCGACAGCATATTCCCCTGCCTTCTGTGTAAGGCGGTTCACATTGTAGGGATTAGTGGAATATTTTATAAGATCGAGATCCTCTATGAGAGCCTTGTTGCCGATGGCAAAGCCGAGTCTCGCACCTGCAAGAGAGCGTGATTTAGAGAAGGTCTGACACACGAGAATATTATCGTATTTTTCTGTCAGAGGTAATGCACTTTCACCGCCGAAATCCACATAAGCTTCATCGATAAGCACCACTCTGTCGGGATTTGATGCGACGATTTTTTCGATGTCGCTCATTTCCATCGTCATTCCTGTGGGAGCATTGGGATTGGCGATTACTGCGAATTCCTTTTTACCGATGTAGTCCTCTGCGTCGATGGAAAAATCATCCTTCAGCGGATACTGTGTGTATCTCACACCGTGAAGGTCACAGAAAACCGTGTAAAAGCCGTAGGTTATATCGGGAAAAATCGCTCCGTCCTTACCCCACACCATAAAGGCAAAGTTAAGTATATCATCCGAGCCGTTGGAAAGAAAAACATTTTCACTCTTCACACCGTAAAGGTCTGCCAGAGCCTTTTTAAGTCCCTTGCACTCGGGATCACAGTAAAGGCAGAGCTTTTCCTTTTCTTCATTGTTCAGCCCCTCGATTACCTTCGGTGAAGGCGGAAAGGGTGACTCGTTAGTATTAAGCTTTATGTATTTTTTGTCCTGGGGCTGTTCACCGGGAACATACCTTTCCAGAGACGAATATCTGCTGTTTAAAAACTTACTCATTCTTTTTCATCCAATCTGATTGTTGCACTTTTCGCATGGGCTGTAAGTCCCTCTTTTTCCGCAAAGAAGCCTACATCCTCTGCCACGGCGAAGAGAGCCTCTTTGGTATAATAAGTGAACTGTGATTTTTTCACGAAATCGTCCACAGAAAGAGGACTGGAAAATCTCGCTGTACCGCCTGTAGGTAAGGTATGATTAGGTCCGGCGTAATAGTCACCGAGTGCCTCGGGACAGTATCTGCCCATAAAGATACTGCCTGCATTTTTTACGCTGTCTAAAAGGTCAAAGGGATTATCCACACACAGCTCCAGATGCTCGGGAGCGAGCTCGTTGGCGATGTCGATACCCTGTGTAAGAGTCTCGGCAACGATGATTTTACCGTTATTATCGATGGAGGCACGTGCTATTTCCTGTCTTTCGAGCATCGGAATCTGTTTTTCAAGCTCTGCACTTACCTTTTTAGCAAGCTCGAGAGATTCCGTAACGAGAACAGCACTTGCATTTTTATCGTGCTCTGCCTGAGAGAGAAGGTCAGCAGCCACATAAGCGGGATTACTCTTTCCGTCAGCCACTACGAGAATTTCGCTGGGACCGGCTATCATATCGATGGAAACGAGACCGTAAACCTGCTTCTTCGCTTCAGCAACGAAAGCGTTACCGGGACCTACAATCTTGTCTACCTTAGGAATGCTTTCAGTTCCGTAAGCCAGAGCCGCTATAGCCTGAGCTCCGCCTACCTTAAAAATTCTGTCTACACCCGCTATGGAGGCAGCTGCAAGAATAACGGGATTAATCTTGCCTTCACTGTTCGGAGGTGTCACAATGCACATTTCCTTTACCCCCGCGATTTTAGCGGGTATGGAGTCCATAAGCACCGTAGAGGGATAAGCGGCTGTACCGCCCGGAACGTAAAGACCTGCTCTTTCAACAGGAGTAATCTTCTGACCTGTAACGATGCCCTTGTCCTCGCTGATAATAAAGGAGTTTCTCACCTGTTTACTGTGGAATTTTCTGATGTTTTCAGCCGCAGTTTTAAGTATTCTGAGAAACTCAGGCTCTACGGCTGCCACAGCCTCTTCGATTTCTTCCTTTGTTACCTCGAGAGAAGAAAGCTCAGCCTTGTCGAACTTCGCCGTATATTCGAAAACAGCCTTATCTCCGTTTGCTTTTACATTTTCGATAATATCCGAAACGATGTCGGAAACATCAGGAGTCTCGGCCATACGGGAAAATATTTCATCTTTATTTATGTTTTTATATTCTAAAATTTTAATCATCTGAATTCCTCACAATTTCTGCAAGAGAAGCTCTCACCTTTTCGATTTCCTCCTGCTTGAATTTGTATGATGCCTTGTTTGAAATAAGTCTTGCGCTGATGGGTACGATGGTTTCGAAGGGAGCAAGATTATTTTCATAAAGGGTTTTGCCCGTTTCCACGATGTCCACTATAACATCGGAAAGACCTAAAATAGGTGCGATTTCGATAGAACCGTTAAGGTGGATGATGTCGATGTCACGGCATTTCTCACCGTAATATTTGCGGGCAATATTAGAGAACTTGGTAGCAACCTTAAGAGTCTGCTCCGTATTGTCACGGAAGTCCTTTTTAGCCGCTACAGCCATAACACATTTACCTATATCAAGGTCTAAAAGCTCATAAACATCAGGCTCATATTCTAAAAGAATATCCTTGCCGGCCACACCGATGTCAGCGGCACCTCTTTCCACATAAATAGCCACATCAGAGGGCTTTACCCAGAAATAGCGTACACCCTTTTCCTCATTTTCGAAAATGAGCTTTCTGCCTTTTTCCTTTATGGAGGGGCATTCATAGCCTGACTGCTCGAACATGGCATAAACCTTTTCACCGAGTCTGCCTTTAGGAAGAGCCACATTAATCATTTTCTTCACCCTCCCATATTCTTACTATATTTTTATATCTTACCGCATCGGAAACGCTTTTGAGTGCGATTACCTTCTCACCCTTTGAGGAAAGGTCGCTTACGGTTTTAATCACCTTTTCGGGAGGTGTCTTATCACTGACGATAACCACAGTATCGTAATCGTATTCCTTATCTTCGTTTCCGAAGCGCTCGAGCATATCGAGATACACGGCAAAGCCTACTGCTCCTGAGCTTTTGCCCATTTTTCTCATCAGACCGTCATACTGACCGCCCGAAAGAACGCTGGCGGGAATACCCTCTACATATCCTTTAAAGAGAGTACCGCTGTAATAGCTGATGTCACTTACGATAGAAAAATCGATATTGATTTTATCCTTCATACCGAGATTGCACAGGCACAGATATATTCCCTCAAACTCGTCGAAGTTCTTTTTTACATCAGCATTTACGAGGTAAGGCTCAACGGCATTTTTAATTATATCTATATCTCTGCGTGCGGTCATAAGAGCCTTCGAAAGAGAAGCAACCTCCTCACCGAAATCCTTCACCGCATCATAGTTCTTTTCGTTTATGAGAGAAATAACCTTACTTCTGTCTTCCTTCTTAAGTCCGAGACAGTCGAAAAGAGCAGTCATAAGTCCTGCATGTGAAAGGTCAAGAATATATTTTTCACTGATGCTCTGTAAGCTCATCAGAGAGAGATAAATCACCTCACATATATCCGTAACTCCTATGTCACCGATACACTCGAGACCTGTCTGTGCGATTTCTCTGAAGGAACGGGAGTCCTTCGAAATACGGTAAACATGCTCATCGTAGTAGAGCTTCTGCACCAGTCCCTTTACATCCTTGGTGTTCTTTATAATAGAAAGAGTGACGTCAGGCTTAAGCGCCAGAAGCTTACCGTTAGTGTCCGTAAAGGTAATAACACCGTCGGAAATGAGGAAATCCTTATTTCTTACATAAAGGTCATATTCCTCGAATTTGTTCATTTTATATCTGCCGTAACCGAAACGGCTGTAAAGTGAACGAAGAGCAAAGGAAACCTTTTCTTCGCTTTTAAGAATAGAACTGTTAATCATCATTCAACCTCACTGAGTCTGTCTAATACCATTTTATATCCGCCGTTACCGTAATTTATACATTTACCTACTCGGCTGATAGTTGCTGTGGAAGCACCTGTGATTCTGTTTACCTCCTGGTAGCTTTTCTTTCCGGCAAGATTTTCAGCTACCTCTAATCTCTGTGCGATGGTTTCAAGCTCCTGTATAGTACATATATCTTCAAAAAACAAAGCACATTCCTCACTGTTTTTCAGAGTAAGTATCGCCTGATAAAGCTTTTCGACAGATTCTATATTTCTTTTATACATAATATTTTACACCTCTTCGTTTTAGCGTGTTAGCATTTTAACACAATGAAGCGATAAAGTCAAGGTGAAACCACTACTTTTTTGATTTATTTACACATTAAATAAATTATTTTTCATAACACGGAATCTCCACAGTCAGATACCCGATAAATTCAGCGGCCGACAATGACCGCACCTATGATACCCACCTGTTAATCTGCGGTAATCTGACGGAATGTCGGTGAGCCATCCCCACACATTACAATAACATCGTCACTTGCTACTTCCTTGAAATCAGGAGAATTTACCCTCACAAAAATAAAGATGCAAAGACTGGCGGATAATATCCGCCCCTACCGTTTAAAGATAGATTTGTTATGGTTTTTACGGCGGGATAGGGTCATCCCGCCCTACAGTACGCACCCTGTTAATCTGGCGGAATACTGTTTTCCATTAGTGAAAATCTTTCCCGCAATTCGGAATTCCGCATTCCGAATTCCGAATTATAAAAATTAAAAACACCCGGGGAGAAACCGAGTGCTTTTAAAAGGAGAAAATATGAAGAAAACATTATAGTGGAGTAAGCATATTAAGTCGGAACTTTCGTTCCTGTGTTGTGTACCTGTCTCTCAAGTACGTGCTTATAATACACTACAAAAAACAAAAAATCAATAGTTTTTTGCAAAAAAATTTCCGAAAAACGCTCTTTCTACCCTTTAGTCAAATTGTGATAACCTCAGATTAATTTTTTGTGTATTTTGACGAAAGAATGTCTTTTCCTATTAATTACACCTTAATATTGACATTGAGCGGTCAAATTTGCTATAATGTCATTTATATTGACGCCATAGATCGCAGACAGGTCGGGTGTCCCTATATGGTATTCTGCGGAACTCCATAAGCCGAAAAAGGCAGATAAAACGAAAGGGTGGTTATATGCCTCACTGTATTCCCGAAAACTATGTTTCTCACCTTAACCTGAGAGAAACCGAAATTGCCATTAAGAAAGTCAAAGACTTTTTTGAAAGAGATCTCGCCATCGAATTAAATCTCACCCGTGTTTCCGCTCCCCTCTTTGTCGATGCTGACAGCGGTATGAACG
Organism: Acutalibacteraceae bacterium; assembly: GCA_045613145.1. GTDB lineage: Bacteria > Bacillota > Clostridia > Oscillospirales > Acutalibacteraceae > UBA6857. The sequence goes on along the minus strand of JAZLAJ010000007.1, from coordinate 137,710 downwards.
ATAACCTCAACGGCACGGAAAGACCCGTAAGCTTCGATGTTTTCAGCGGTAAGAATTTCGAAATCGTTCATTCTCTTGCCAAATGGAAGCGTTTCGCACTTAAAATGTACGGCTTCGAAAAGGGTGAAGGTCTTTACACTGATATGAACGCTATCCGCCGCGACGAGGATACGGATAACATCCACTCTATCTTCGTTGACCAGTGGGACTGGGAAAAGATTATCAGTAAAGAAGAAAGAACCATCGACACTCTTAAAAAGACTGTAAAGCTCATTTATGCAGCACTCAGACACACTGAGTATTACATAACCAAGGAATATAACTTCATCGGAAATCTTCTTCCTGAAAAAATTACCTTCATCACTTCCTCAGAGCTTGAAGAGAAATATCCCGACCTTACCCGTAAGGAAAGAGAATACGCCATCGCTAAAGAATACGGTGCAGTTTTCATCATCGGTATCGGTGACAAGCTCCGTGACGGAAAACCCCACGACGGCAGAGCACCCGACTATGATGACTGGACTCTCAACGGTGATATTATAGTATACTATCCCCTTCTCGACATCGCTCTCGAGCTTTCATCAATGGGTATCAGAGTCGATGAAGATGCTCTTAACCGTCAGCTTAAGGAAAGCGGCTGTGAGGACAGAAAATCTCTTCCCTTCCATAAGGCTCTTTTAGACGGTGAGCTTCCCTACACCATCGGCGGCGGTATCGGTCAGTCGAGAATGTGTCTTTTCTTCCTTCGTAAGGCACACATCGGCGAGGTGCAGTCCTCCTACTGGGATGAAGAAACCGTAAAATACTGCAAAGAAAACGGCGCAGAGCTTCTTTAATAAAACACTAAGGTGACACTTCCAAAGAGGTGTCACCTGTTTTTTATTTGTATAAGTCAATAATTTCCTTTTCCGTTTCGGGTGAGCCGTCGATAAGCTTCCCTTCCGTATTCCACGTAAGCCTGCCGTATTTTGCGTGGTCGAATGTTATAGTGTCTCCGCCTGTTGATAAGGAACAGGTATCTGAATCACCGAACTCGTCATTATTGCTGTAGTTCTCGAAAATATCCATAGCGTAAACATAGGGAGGAATTTCACTGTCATTATTTGCATCCTTTGTCCAGACAGTCGCTCCGCAGAAAATCAGCTCTTCTGCAGAAGCAGTGCCGTCCAAGTTCCTTTCACCGCTGATTATAATGGTGTCATTCCAATCATATTCTTCTCTGTCAGGCAGTATAAAGGGCGCTCTGAGGGTGGCCTCGCATACTATTTTTCCGCTCTCTTCCCTGAACTCCTTGGAAATGCTTCTGGCAGGCGGACAGTAGAAATCCACATAAAATTTCAGTTCTCCGTCAGGATCCGTAAAGCTGTAAACACTTTCCACCTTTACATCCTTCTGCACAAAGACACAGGCGTGATTCAGAAATTCCCACACTCCCGATAAAGCACAGCAGGACAGCACACAGCAAAGAAGTGTTATAAAAATCTGCTTTATCCTCTTTTTCTTTATCATTATGGTGAAAGCCTCTTTAGTGGATTTCTCCTCTTTACTACCGATATCCGCAGAAATGCTTTCATATTCCTTTTTACAGATTTCGCATTCCTTAAGATGCTCTTCCACCGCCTTAGCCGTAACTGCATTTACCACTCCGTCGTGATAAAGAGGTAACAAATCCTCTACTATTTCACATTGAAGTCTCTTTTCTTCTTTATTCATAATATCCGTCCTTTCGCATTTTTTCAGTGATAATTTTCTTAGCTCGGTGATAGGTTACTCTCGCCCAGGATTCAGTTTTCGAAAAAAGCTCTGCTATTTCTCTGAAAGACAGCTCTCCGAAAACTCTCAGTGAGAAAACCTCCTTGTAAGGCTCATCCAGCTGATGGACTATCCGATGTATGTACATAGCTGTGTCTTTTTCGGCTATCATTTCTTCGGGAGATTTTTCCTCTTCACAGCACATATCCTCGGGAAAATCCGAAAAATCTTCCCGCCCTTGCTTTTTAACTGCATTCAGCCAGTTTCTCTTAGCTATAGCACAGAGCCAGGTGTAAAGACTGCTGTCTCCCGCAAAGTTGTCTGCTCCCTTCATCGCCTTCAGAAAGGTTTCCTGTGTGATGTCCTTTGCCACCGTTTCGTCACGGCACAGACACAGCACATAACGGTAAACAGCTTCATACTCTGCACAGAGCACCCTGTCGGAAATTTTCTCTGCACCCTTCTTTCTTCGCATCCTATCACCTTCCTTTCTGCAGAAATCAGTTATAACTTTTCTTCTGTCATTAATTAGACAACCGAAAAGACAAAATGTTACAAGCAAATCAAAAAATCTGCCACCGCAGTGACAGATTTTTTACTTTTAATGAATTATTCAGCTCTCTGTGCCTGGTAATTAATGCTGATGCTCTTTTTGAAAAGACCGTTGTCATACTGAGGTCTCCACTGGTCGCCCTGCTCTACGGCAACTCTGAATGCATCCTCTGCTACTGCTACATCGACTGAACCTACACCTTTGATCTGACCGTCCTGCTTATAAACGCAGTCCCAGAAAGCGTGATGTCCGATAAAGGTAACAGTGGAAGGAATGTAGAGATACTGCATTTCCTGATTATAGCTGAATGCATCAGATCCGATGTATTCGAGGCCTTCGGGAAGTGAGAGATAAATCTCGCCGAGTGCTTCCTCGGAGGTGAAAGCAGAATCAGTAACGTCCTTGGCTGTATAAGTGTAAACATTATTCAGTGAAGGAGTGTTACCACCCCAGGATGCAGGCTCATGAAGCTTGAATACGCCCATCGTCTCGATTCTCCTGAGTCCTTCGGGAAGATAGATTTCCTGGATGTTTGTGTAAGCGAAAGCAAGGTCACTTATAACCTCTACAGTAGAAGGAACGACGTAAGTCTGTATATCCTTTCTGTACTGTTCGATAGTTACGTCGGGATTACCGAGCTGTGCGCTGTATTCCTCAGTGGTTGTTTCACGGTGAGGCTCCTTATACTTATCCCAGTCTCCGTCCTGCTTTTCAGCATCGGGAATATCATAACCGTACTTCACACGAAGATACTGGTCATGGTTACAGGGATAGTTTATAACCATTGTCTGATCCTTATTGTAAAGAACACCGTCTATGTCTGAATAGTAGGGATTGTTTTCGTCAACTTCTATTCTTTCAAGAGCCCAGCAGGAATAGAAAGCCTTATCCTCGATAGACTCAACATCAGGACCGATATTGATTACCTTTACGGTACTTTCGCAGTTGAAAGCAAAGTCGCCGATTGCTGTGATCTTTTTAGTCTCATCCTTGACCTGCTTACCGTTTTCCATAACGAAAGCATAATCAAGATCGATTTCTGTAAGGGGCTCTTTATCCACGTTGATATATCTTGTAAGAGTGACACCGTTGTCATTGTCTTTAAATTCAAGACTGCCTCTCTGTACAACGCTCATAATACTGAAGTACATCGAAATAGCAACAGAAACAACAATAATTAAAACAAGTGCTATCTTTTTCTGCCTTGCCTTATTGAAAGGCTTATTGATATGCGGAGCAGCTAGACCTTCGATTTTATAGGTCCATATCTCATCATCAGGGATATTGAGTTCTACCTCTGCTTCAAGCTGAGATACTTTTGTCTTTGTTTTCTTACTCATTGAATACCCCTCCTTTTAACCTATGAATCCGCCGGAAGCAGATGAACCTGTTTCCTTAGCATGTTTCTCGGTAACTTCAGCTCTTCTCTTAAGAACCTCCATAACCATACTCTGTTTCTTAGCGTCATAATCCCAGAAGATATAGGGAATAGTCATAAGTGCAAAACCGATAACGTCAACGAGAATAGGAATAACGATGATGTTTCTTCTTGTTTCATCGAGGAAGAGAACCTCCCAGTTACTGTTGAAGCCCCAGCCGAGAAGAAGAAGAGGAATAATCATACCTACGAAGGAAGTGATAGGACCTGTGAACCATCCGAAAATACCTGCGAAGCTTTCGAGACGTTCGCCTGAAAGATACATCTGGTAGTCGTGGATCTTTACGCCCATATCGTGTCCTGCAGTAGTCGGAATAGTCTTCGTCATTTCCATAAGGAACATAACTACGAGACAGATAGTACCGCAGACCATAAGATTGTCACCGGTAAACCACATAGCCGCAGCTATGGCAGCATTACCCAAAGCTCTCGTAACCTGATAGAAAATCATAATCTGCTTATATGAGAATCTCTTCAGGAAATAGGGTGAGAAGAAATCGGGCGGTGTACCTGCGAAGGAAATAAGAATGGAAAGTAAGCTGTAGGGAAGACCGCTGAGACGGAAGGTGTAGAAATAAAGAATGGTAACAAAGGGAAGCATACCGTTACCCAGAGAGTCAATAAGTCCTACAATGGTATTGATAAGAAGATATTTGTTTCTAAGAACACCGAAAAGACCGTCCCAGAATTTGATATGAGGCTTTTCCTCGATGGGAGGCTGCGGAATTCTTTCCTTGGTTTTACCGGCAAAGAGCATAGTAACAACAGCAAGGCTGATGAAAGAAACAGGGATAACCCATCTGTAGAAATTAATATCTGCCCATTCAAATCTGAGCTTACCTACGATAGCAGAAATACCTACAAACATAATGGTCTGTAAGAAGTGAGAAAGCTTAACGGGATATGTACGTACGTAAATTCTTTCCTTAGGATTGGGGCTGATGCTCTTGGTACAGATTTCCAGGTTATTGGCAAAGCCGAATACACCGTAAACTGCAAAGAGAAGGTTCGCAACCCATACTCTAGTAGCAACATCGGGAATGTTGTAAACAGGAAGCCATCCGATAAGAACGACCATTACACATTTGGGAATAACGTCACAGTAAAGCGAATACTTATATCTGCCGTACTTGGGAAGAAGCTTTTTACGCCAGAAAATGTTTCGTGCACCCACCCAGCCTGAATACAGGAAGTGCGTACCGAAGGTTTTAAAGCAGGCCGTAGCATTCATACCTTCAAGACTGTTAAGAATTCTGATAAATCCGCCGTCCTGATTAAACAGAAGGGAATAGTCAAACAGAATGGTCGATATACCGAACAGCATCATCAGACCGTATATTCCGTAGAATTTCCTTTCAAGACGCTTCGGGATAAATCCGAGGTTGTCACACACTATCCACCACATAAGTGCCGTGATATAGCCAAGAGGCATATTGAGAATACCTATGACTGAGAAGGTAAGATAGGGTATGTTGTAGTGGTGCATGATAAGGAAGCAGGCAGAAGCAAAGCCGATATACTCCAGCACCTTAGAGCCTGCATAGTTGCTGCCTACTGCAAAAAATACATCCTTATATTCTTTATAAGGAACGTACTTGCCTTCAGCAGGGGTGTTCCAATGGGTTTTGATTTCCGTAAAAAGCCCTTTTGCCTTTCCGGTTAACCCTGCAACAGGATTGGACATTTGTAATTCTCCTTTCTTATATACAAAACCGAGACGCAGATATTATCTGCGCCCTTTTTATCTATACAATAATATCACAGTTACTGTTTTATATCAATGTTTTTTCAAAAACAGAGTAAAGTTTATGTATTATTAACAAGATTTTTTGTGAGTTTTTATGTTAATTTTTTTCTAAATATTTTCCTTTCAGTTGACATTCACAGGATAAAGTTGTATCATATATGATGTATAATAATGGATTATTATATCTATATTCACATAAATATGATATTCAAAGACAGGAGCGAAAAAGATGAAAAAAGCAGCATCGGTTTTTCTTGCCGTTTTAATTTTTATTACGATGGCTCTGCCTATGAGTGCAGGTGCAGTTGTTGTTTCTCTGGAAAACGGACTCGCATTTAATCCGGGTAACACACGAAACCCCAACCCTGAATATAATTTCGCATGGCTTGATCAGCTTTTTGTCAGAACAGACGCTATGGAGCTTGTACCTTCAGTTCTTACACCTACACCGACTGATTATCCCTACAGCCATACATATGAAGAATTCGTCGATGAATGCAACCGATACATCGATCTTAATTCTCTGGATGAAAAAACCGTAGACAATGTTTACTCTGCACTTGTCGAAATGGTTTACTATACTGTTGTTTCTGCAGGTATGACCGACAATTTCGATGCTATGTGCGCTGTTCTTACCCGTAACGGAATCGAGCTTCCCGACGAAGCCACCAGCGAAGACAAAATGAAAATAGCTATCGTTTATGCAGCTATCGAATTCAATGCAATATATGTTCTTTATGACAAGCAGACAGATTTCCCTGCCGGTATTTCTCTTGACGCCGCACTCACTATCGTCCTCGGTGCCATAACCGGAGTCAATGTACCCTCAGGAGTCGATTCTCTGACAGGTCTCGGTGTCCAGGCCGTAAAGCAGTACCTCAGCGATTACAACTACATTCCTCTTTCGGACAACCCCTCCACAGAAGAGCTCTTCTACTTCCTTAAGGTCGCAGTAATAACCGAAAACGAAGGAGATGCTTCTCTCAAAAAATACAGTAAGGTAACAGCAGATGACAAGGAATATGTAGACTATACCTACTTCGCTACTATTCTGAAAAATGCTTACGAAACAGAAATAAATCCCGAAGCTCTTTACTATGCAGCTCAGAGTGAAAGCGAGCTTGCCGTCCACCGGTTAGTCCTCCAGTCTATGCTTGATGAGAAAGGTGTTGCTTATTCCGAAACCGCATCTGTTGAAAAGCTTTTCAACCTTGCCTGTAAAAACGGATATTTCGCTATGGAACAGGAATTTTACAGCGATGTTCTTAACTATAAATTAGAGGTAGCACCCTCCTGTAAAAAGATCTGGTTTACACCCATTACCATCGGTGACCAGCTTAACGGCGGAAGCAAAGCTCCTCTTTCCCTCTATCTTCAGGGTGTCCCCGTCGCTCCCGGATCTACCACAGCCACACCTCTCGACACCTCAAAAAGTGAAGAAACAATTTTCCTTGAGGTTAACTATGATGACGGAAGCAGAAAGGATATCGCTCTTTATGAGATAAGAATTATCAAGAATCCTGCTCTCGAAACTACCGAACAGGCAACAGACGTTTTAGGACAGATACAGGGCGCTGTTAATAATGTCATCCCCTCCGACAATGAAAAAGCTTCAGAAATCGTAGGAAGCATCTTCAACGGAATCAGTGAAGGAGTAAGCCAGACTGATGTCCAGGGTTATGTAGAGGATATCCTCTCCACCTACGGTGACTCCGTTTCTTCCGCTCTCAACTCTTCTACGACCACTGAGCTTTTCGATTCAGACTATCTGGGTCAGCTCCTTGAAGGCATGTATGAAACCGACGCAAACGGTAACGTTATCACTACAAAGACCTACACTGTTACCACTGAAGAGTCAGAAGAAAACAACGAAAGCTTCCTTCAGCAGGTAACTCAGACTGTAGCGGAAAACCCTGAAATCGTCGCTGCTCCATCCGGTCTTTTAGCTCTCGGCGGTCTTATAGGCTTCATGATGAACAAAAAGCATAAGGACAGCTTAAGATTCGAAGATGAAAACGAGGAAGAATCAGAATCCGAATAACAACTAAAAAATTTACAGCTGCGGTTATGCCGACTTCCCATAAGGAAGTATTTCTTTAAAATGTAAAATTTTGGCACAATAATGTGTTAAAAACAGCCGATACGCGTCAGCGTTATCGGCTGTTTTTGCCTTTTCTTGCACTCAAAATTTTCATTTTAAAGTGCTTCGCAGTTTCGTAAGATAAGAAAATTTCTTGTATTGAAGCCATAAAATGTAGCAAGGCTGTCGCCTTGCGAGACTTTTGGCAAAAATTTTCATCGAGAAACAAATACTGCCTTACGGGAAGGCGGCATAATGCAGCAGCCGTTAATTTTTATTCTGATGCTGTAAAAGATCGAATCCTTTAATAAGTACAAAAACAACTCATAAGAAGTTGTTTTTTATTTTTTGCTGATAGACACTATTGCAATAATTCGATTCTTACCGGCTTAAATAGCACTACCGCACCAAGGGCAAAAAAATCGAGCTGTTACGGATAAGTAACAGCTCGATTTTTTATTTACTTCAGGAAATCAAATTTCATTTCACCAGAAATTATTTTTGAAAGAAGCTTGATAAAGGCAGTAAGAAATTGAATTGCAGTAACGGCTATACTGCCAACAGGCTTTCCATAATCATCATCAGGTCCTGTTACAGGAATAAGAGTAGTACTATCGATTCTTTCCAGGAACTGTGGATATTTTTCATTATCCACAGTCATATCATATCTCATAATCTCAAGAGTCATATCATGAAGTTCTCCGAACCAGTCATGATGGAGATTTTTTACAAACCAAGTTCTTTCAGGAATAAGCGCAGTTGCAGCATTTATTTTAAAATCAGATGAAAGATACCTGGTGTCTGTAAGAGATGCTATGTATTCAGGACTAAAAGTTTCACCAAAGTCTGCACACTCAGCACCAAAGGACTGTCTGGGAACAGAGGTAGTGGAATCGCTTTCGTTGGCTGCACCTGCATATAAGGGCATATCAGGAAATCCGTACTTTGTAAAGTTATAGAAATTGATTCCTTTTTCCTTTAACTCAAGAATAGTATCTTCAGCCTTAAGCTGAACATTGTAATGATATGCATCAGTCTTTTCTATCAATAATGCATACTCTTCTCTTTTTTCACCGAAAACAAACTCAATAGCCTTTTCATAAAGTTCAGGTGTAACCATCGCCCAATAGGAAGGCCACGAGCCGATAATAGATGGTAAAAGCTCAGGAATAAGATCGCCTTTTATTTCGTCGAAGAGCATAAGCAAAGTGTCCGTACCTATGCCTAAAACCTTCGCCTGTCTGAAAAGCTCAACCAAAGCATAAATAAAAGCAGAAACAATATCATCCTCAATCAGTTCTTCCTCTTCAAGATAGTATTTGACAAAATTACTTACCGCCTTATCATCAAGAACAACTTCACCCGAAAAAAGAGCACTCATATAATCAATACCGGAAACAGAAGATGCATAATAGGTAATGTCGCTTACGTTTTCGAGAGCATGATCCTTATAAAGAGTGATATAAGCCTGGATAACATTTGCACCATAACATCTGCCTACAAGCTGTACCTTGTCCTTACCTGTAGCAAGAGTAACCCTGTCTATGTAGTCTTTAAGCTCTTTAGCAGTAGTAAGAGGAGAAAGTCTCCAGTCATACCAAAAACGATAATCCCATATTCCGTAACCGGAATACTTAGTTTCAACCGTCACGGTCGAGGAATGATTAGCCGGATGGCTTCCATTGCTTGCTTCACCGTTTTTATCAAGGATAACCTTTTCGAATAAAGGTGCCACATAACTGTTTACCTTTTCCGCATATGCTTTATAATCACGGACAGCCATACCAAGTACAAGTTCCTCAAGACAAGGAACGAGTGCTTCCTTTACAACAGCTGTTACATCAACATCCAGATCCCAGATCCTTTCACCGTCTGCACTGTAAAGATCATTAGTCTGCGCTCCTGTGACATAGATCGTAGGATTTTCTTCCGGAATATCTGATGCAAACGCAGGAACACTCAAAGAAAGTACAATTATTAAGCATAGAATGACCGATATTATTTTTTTCATAAAAAACGCCTCCGCTTCTACTATAAGTTTAGCCGACAAATTCGGAAACATTATTAATGTTCTGTTAATATATCTTTCAGAAAATGTTGTATTGCCCGGAAAAATCAATTCCGCAAAATGCATTTTCTATATTATTAAATCTGAAGATTTCACCGTTGTTTATCCACACTTCGAAAACATCAAATCTAGGAGCTTTATCACAACTGCTCTCTCCGAGAAACTTAAAAGCAGTAAGCGTAAGTTTCTGCTGCTTTTTAGTATCGACAGCCTCACAGGGATTTGTAGGGGTGTTACTGCTGCGTGTTTTAACCTCACAGAATATTATGGAAAATTCATCTTCGGCTATAACATCTATTTCTCCGTAGCGTGAGTGATAATTCATCTGTGTAACAGTATAACCGAGCTTACGGTAATATTCAGCTGCAAAATCCTCGCCTATTTTTCCTGTTTTTCCCTTTTTCATTTCACTCACCTAAAATCTTTTTCAGAAAGGTTCTCCTGTGTTCAGGGCAGATTCCGTGCTCGGCTATAGCCTCATAATGAAGCTTCGTGCCATAACCCTTATGCTTGGCAAAGGAATATTCAGGATACTTTTTATCCGCTTCAAGCATATATCTGTCTCGCGTAACCTTAGCAAGAATAGACGCAGCGGCTATAGATACAGATTTAGCATCACCCTTCACCACTGTTCTTTCTGCTATGTCAAGTCCCGGCTTTCCGTTTCCGTCAATAAGAGCAATATCAGGTTTGATGCTGAGATTTTCCACAGCCGTTCGCATAGCAAGGAATGTGGCCTGTAAAATATTTATTTCGTCTATGGTCTGTGCATCTACCATCTGTATACTGTAAGCCATAGCCTTTTCGGTAATGATGCTGAAAAGCTGTTCACGTTTTTTCTCGCTCAGCTTCTTAGAATCGTTTATACCTTCAATTTCACAGTCCACAGGCAATATAACAGCTGCTGCACACACAGGACCACAAAGAGGTCCTCTTCCTGCTTCATCTACACCGCATACTATCTTATACCCTTCATTCAAAGCTTCTTTTTCTATATCAAAATTCATAGTTTCACTTCCTTAATAATCACAAAAAGGACTGTCCCGGATGAAACAGTCCCATATTGTATGATAAAAATAAATTAAAGAACCTTGCAGTAATTGAAGATTGATTCGGGGAGTTCTTCTTTGTCAGCTGAAATAGTGAACACGAAGTCCTTCTCATTAACAGAAGAAAGCTCGTAAATCTTCTCAAGGAAAGAAGCAAGCTCATTATAATCTCTGCCACCGATACGAAGAGTAGCATCAACAAGAACATCTGTGATGTCATGGTTACCTGCACATACACCTGCAAGGAAACCATAGAAAGCTGCATAACCCTTTACTTCATAATCGTCTGTAGCAATAAGTCTTGCACGATAGTTAACATCATATGTTAATTTTGTTTCTTTTTCAACACAGACAACGTTGCCCTTAGAGTTTTCAACTGCCTCGTTTACACAAGAAATCAAACGCTTTGTTTTACCTGCACCTTTGTGACCTAAAATAATAGAAATCATTTTATATTTCCTCCTTTTATTTATTTCGTCGGAATAAGTATAACACATATCCGATTCAATTACAAGTATATTATATCATTTACTTAATCTTTGTTCAAGTACTTCTTTCTCTTTTTCGTAACCGGGTTTGCCTAAAAGAGCAAACATATTCTTTTTGTAGCTTTCTACGCCCGGCTGGTCAAAGGGATTGATACCAAGAACATAGCCTGAAATTGCACATGCCTTCTCGAAGAAGTAAATGAGATAACCTAAAGATTTTTCGCTCATATCATCGTTTTCGATAACGAGATTAGGTACAAGACCGTCGTTATGAGCAAGAACAGTTCCTCTGAATGCCTGTTTGTTAACGAAGTCCATAGTCTTTCCTGCAAGGAAATTAAGACCGTCTACATTTTCCGCATCCTCTTTGATAAAGATTTCAGATTTAGGCTTATCGAAAGAAACAACAGTTTCAAACATTATTCTTTCGCCTTCCTGAATATACTGACCGAGAGAATGAAGATCAGTAGAGAAAACAGCTGAGGTCGGGAAAAGACCCTTGCCTTCTTTACCTTCACTTTCACCGAAGAGCTGCTTGAGCCATTCGTTCATCATAGTAAAGCAAGGTTCATAAGAAATAAACATTTCTGTCTTTTTGCCCTGAGCATAAAGAGCGTTACGGACAGCAACATATTTATAGCATTCGTTTTCATCGATCGATGTACTCATAAGCTCTTCTCTTGCCTCAGCAGCACCTGCCATAAGAGCATCAATGTCGATGCCGGCAGCTGCAATAGGAAGAAGGCCTACGGCTGTAAGAACAGAATATCTTCCGCCTACATCATCGGGAACTACGAAGGTTTCATAGCCCTCTCTGTCTGCGAAGTTTTTGAGAGTACCCTTCTCCTTATCTGTAGTAACAAAGATTCTCTCAGCAGCTTCTTCCTTACCGTACTTTTCGATAAGCATTTCACGGAAGATTCTGAAAGCGATGGCAGGCTCTGTAGTTGTACCTGACTTAGAGATAACATTAACAGAGAAATCCTTGCCGTCACAAATGGAGATGATTTCATTGAGATAAGATGATGAAATACTGTTACCTGCATAATAAATAGCAGGTGTGCCCTTACGGGTATCATTATAGTTCTGACCCTTTACGAATTCGATAGCAGCTCTTGCTCCGAGATAGGAACCGCCAATACCGATTACGATAAGAACGTCACTGTTGTTTTTAATTTTTTCTGCTGCATTTTTTATGCGTGCAAATTCTTCTTTATCATAATCAACAGGAAGGTCAACCCAACCTGTAAAATCACTTCCTGCACCTGTTTTTCCGTGTAAAGCATTATGGGCATCAGTGATTTTTGACTGATATGAAGTTATTTCTTCATCTGTTATAAAAGAAGAAACGTACTTTTTTGTTAATTTTGCTGACATAGGTTATACTCCTAAATAAATAATTGTGGTATTTTCTGTATTTTAATACAAATTATGGGATTTGTCAACCTTAATATTGATATTAATCCAAAGCTTTTGTAAGACTTTTTAAAATTCTGCCAGACATAACGGCAAAATTAACCCTTCTGACTTCTTTTTTTGCCATAAGCTTATACTCAGCTACCTTTTTCTCACCAAGCATCAGCTCTATCTTTCCAAGAATCTGATTTTCCTCCACAGGCGCCTCCACATCCTCACACAGAGTGATTTTAGCTTCCAGAGACTGCTTCTGACCGCTTCTGACGGTAAGTTTTTCCGGAACAGGAGGCTTCGGATCCACATAAGACTCCACACCCCTTATCACTCTGACAGGCGTAAGAGATGTCAGATCAATTTCAGGCGTAATGCTTTCATAATTGGCAAATCCCCAGTCGAGCATGGCCTTGGCTCCCTCAAAACGGTCTGTGCTATTTTCAGCACCCATCACCACTGCCACGAGATGCAGACCGTCCCTTTCCGCTGAAGCGGACAAGCAGTGACCTGCCTTGGATGTAGTTCCTGTTTTAAGTCCTGTAGTACCTTTATAAAACCGAACAAGGCGGTTAGTATTCACAAGCTGTGTTTCACCGCCACGGAGAGTGTCCATCCAGACGGTAGTGTAATCCCTGATCTTTTCATGGCGCAGAAGCTCACAGGACATCAGTGCGATATCGTAAGCAGTAGTAAAATGCTCCGTCGTATCATCATCGAGACCCGAGCAGTTTACAAAATTCGTGTTTTTCATACCGAGAGACTTCGCTCTGTCATTCATCATTTTAACGAAGGCACTTTCACTTCCCGCTATATGCTCACCGAGTGCCGTACAGGCATCGTTGGCACTGGCTATGGCCGTGGCACGAAGAAGCTCATCCACGGTCATCTGCTCCCCTTCCTTAAGCCATATCTGACTTCCTCCCTTGGAGGCTGCATCGGGACTCGCAGTGACTGTGTCTGTCAGTGAAATCCTTCCGCTGTCAAGAGCTTCCATAAAGAGAAGCAAAGGCATTATCTTAGTAACAGATGCAGGATAAAGCCTTTTATCCTCATTAAAGGAATAAAGCACCTTACCGGTCTGCACATCCATAAGCACTCCGCTTTCAGCTTTGACAGTTATTTCACTTTCATTCTCGGCAGAGACAGAAAAAGTGAAAAGAGCTAAGAAAAATATCATTGATGTTATTAAGGATATTGACCTTTTCATATTTATCACCTCAAAAAGTTTTTCCGTAATAAATATGAAAGTGAACGGTAAAATAAAACAACCCCTTGAATAATATTCAATATTGTTTTATAATTACATAGACAATAATAACAAGGCGGATTAAAATGAAAGTTAAATTTTACACTTTAGGCTGTAAGGTCAATCAATATGAGAGTCAGGCAATGAGTGAAGCACTGGCAAAAAGAGGCTACGAAACCGTAACAGAGGGAAAAGCCGATATATTTATCGTAAACTCCTGCACAGTTACTGCCGTCGCTGACAGAAAGACAAGACAGGCAGTAAGACGCTTTAAAAGAAATAACCCTGACTCTGTAGTAGTTCTTACCGGCTGTATGCCCCAGGCTTACCCTGAAGAGTCAAAGGAATTAATCGAGGCAGACATTATACTTGGCAACAGAAATAATGAGGAAGTCGCAAATGCTATTGAACAGTATCTGAAATTCGGATCAAGGGTTTTCAGCATAAAAGAGCATAAAAAGGGTGACAGCTTTACCGGTAACACCATAAGCCGTTTCGAAGAGAGGACGAGAGCCTACATTAAAATACAGGACGGATGTAACCGTTTCTGCTCCTACTGTATTATCCCCTACTCCCGTGGCAGAGTCCGTTCCAAGCCTTTGGATGAGCTTAAAGAAGAACTCATAACCCTTGCAAAGGGCGGTTACAAAGAAGTGGTTTTAGTTGGAATAAATCTCTCCTCCTACGGCTCAGATATCGGTCTCACATTTCCTGATACAGTAAAGGTCGCCAATGATACCGAAGGTATAGAAAGAGTCCGTCTCGGCTCTCTCGAGCCTGACCATCTTACAGACGAGGTTATAGAGAGTCTTGCCCGCTGCGAAAAGCTCTGCCCTCAGTTCCACATTTCTCTGCAGAGCGGCTGTGACAACACTCTCAAAACGATGAACAGACACTACACTGCCGATGAATACAGACAGATATGCCGTAAGCTTCGTGAAAGCTTCAGTAACTGCACCCTCACTACCGATGTTATGGTAGGCTTCGCCGGTGAAACCGAGGAGGATTTCACGGAGAGTATGAACTTTGTAAAAGAAATAGCATTTGAAAAAGTACATGTTTTCCCCTACTCTGTAAGAAAAGGCACGAAAGCGGAATCCTTTTCAGGTCATGTCGATAAAAAAGTAAAAGAAGAAAGAAGCCATATAATGACGCAGGTATCTGAAAATATAAGGCTTGACTATTTCCGAAATCAGATAGGAAAAAAATATTCCGTCCTTTTCGAAACACAGGACAAAAACGGATATATTTGCGGATACACGGCAAATTACATCCCCGTAAAGGTGAAGTTTTCTGGGGAAATGTGCCATAAAACAGCTGATGTAATTATTAAAGAAGTCTCCGATGACGATTTCTGCATAGGTGAATTAGTATAAAAACTAAACGCTGACGGTTTATTTACTGTCAGCGTTGATTTTTATCATAGAATTTTTTTGTTCCAGAGAGCATTCTCTTATCTTTTCTGTAAACAGTGCAAATTTGTCTGAGGAAAGGCACTGAAGAGAATATACTTCTTTTCCGGATTCAGAGAGCCTTTCTGTTTCACTGTGTCTCGTTATAACAGGGACACCTGAATTTTCCTTTGCACTTCCCAGCAGTGAAATTCCCCTTTCACTTACGGCAAGGATGCGCAAATAAGGCACCTTGCTCTTCGAAATATCTTTCGGTATTTTAAGGAAAAGATTTATTACCTCACGGCGTATGCGTGAATGTGTATAGTTTTTACTTTTCGCTTTTTCATAAAGTGAATCAAGTGAATCGGCAGTCTGAACAGCCTCGTATATCCGGTTAGAAAGTCCTGAGATATCAGTTACGTAAAGAGAATACTCTTCCTTCTTCATTTCACGAAGAGTAGAAAGAACTGCCCGCTCACCCGTTTTCATCGTATGGGGTCCGTTACCCTCGTTAAAAGCTTCACCGATTAAGCTATAAGCTTTTTCTGGAATGTATTCCGCTCCCTCAGAAATGCTTCCGAAAGCACGTATTTTGCTCGCACTGGCAGTTTCACCGATTATTTCATCACTGTCGTGTCCGCTTCCCTTTCTTTTTACAGGAAGAAGCCTGACATCAGAAGAAATCCTGTTTAAGGCACGGATGTATTCCACAGCGAGGGTGCTGTTCGGCGAAGATAAGACTTCCTTTTCTTTTTCATCGTAAAGTTCTCCTACGGCTTCACATAAAGCGGCAGGATAAGAAAGTCCCTCTGACATTTTTATCTTAAGTAATACGGCTACCCTTTCATCTTCGAGAGCTTCGGCACATCTTTTCAGAAGTTCTGCGTCCTCCCATTCACTTCCGAAGGACAGCATATCAATTCCGAAATCACAGAGAAGACCTATACTCCCCCGCGCGAAATTTTCCGCCGAAGCACACGCCCAGGGAACAGGAAGATCAATAACAACATCGGCTCCGCAGTAAACAGCAGCTTTGGCACGTGTCCATTTATCAGCATAGGCACATTCGCCTCTCTGTACAAAATTTCCGCTCATTACACAGACTATAAAATCTGCACCGGCTTCCTTGGTTTTTCTGATATGGTAAAGATGTCCGTTATGAAAAGGATTATATTCACATACTATTCCTGCTGTCATTGCTTCACCTCTTTTTCTGCTTTATTATGTATTTTATTTATTTTAACTCCAAATGTCAAGAAAATTATTATTGACTATTATCGAGGCAGATAGTATAATCAAACTAATGAATATAAAAGGTGATATTTATGAAAATTACAAATACAGATTTATCTGAAGTAAAGCTTATCGAGCCTCAGGTTTTCGGTGATAACAGAGGTTGGTTTTATGAATCCTACAACTACGAAAAGCTGAAAAATCTCGGTATCGACACAGTCTTCGTTCAGGATAACCGTTCCTTTTCAGCAGAAAAAGGAACACTCCGAGGAATTCATTTCCAAAAAGCACCTTATGCGCAGACTAAGCTCATCTGCTGTACCAGAGGTGAAATACTCGATGTGGCTGTAGATTTAAGAAAAGGTTCTCCCACTTACCTGAAATGGATAAGTGTAGTGCTTTCGGAAGAAAATAAAAGTATGCTTTATATTCCTAAGGGCTTCGGACACGGCTTCGTAACTCTTACTGATAATGTGGAAGTTCTTTACAAGGTTGACGGATATTATAACAAAGAAAGTGACAGAAGCATCCGTTTCGATGATGATGAAATCGCTGTAGAATGGGGAGTTACATCACCCATTCTCTCTGAAAAGGATAAAAACGCTCCCCTTCTCCGTGACAGTGATACAGATTTCGTTTATTGATAAGGTGATAATATGATTATAGTAACAGGTGCCGCAGGACAACTCGGTTCAGATGTATGCCGTATACTGAAAGATAATAACGTTCCTCATAAAGGAATAGATAAAGACGATGTTGACATCACATCAGAATCCGAGGTTGAAGATTTTTTCAGAGAAAAAGATTTCGATGTTCTTATTCACTGTGCTGCTTACACTGCAGTAGATAAAGCGGAAAGTGAAAAAGAGCTGTGCTATGCAATTAACGCCAAAGGTACAGAAAATTTAGCACGGGTCTGTAAAGAAAAGGACTCAGCTATTATCTACATCAGTACCGATTATGTGTTCTCGGGAGAGGGTGACGAGCCTTTCGGGGTAAATGATGAAAAAGCTCCCCTTTCGGTTTACGGAAAAAGCAAGTACGAAGGTGAAAAGGCTGTAATCAATCTGTGTGAAAAATATTTCATAGTCCGCACCTCCTGGGTTTTCGGAGAACAGAACAGGAACTTTATCGCTACTATGCTCAGGCTTTCAGAAACAAGAGATGAAATCAATGTTGTGTGTGATCAGACAGGCTCTCCTACTTACTCAGCAGATCTTGCTTACCTCCTCACTGAAATGGCTAAGACGGAAAAATACGGAATTTACCATGGAACAAATGAAGGCTTCTGTTCCTGGTATGAGCTGGCAAAAAAAGTTTTCGAGTACAGGAATATTCCGGTTAAGGTCAATCCCGTCACAAGTGAAGAATATATCACTCCTGCCAGAAGGCCGAAAAATTCGAGGCTCAGCAAAAAATCTCTCTCCGATGCAGGCTTTAATTTGCTTCCCCCGTGGGAAAATGCAGTTGAGAGATATCTTGGTAAATAATAAAAAAGAAAACAGAAATTTCTTCGGCATAGCTGTCAGAGATTTCTGTTTTTTTTGCGCCCTTTAAAGGCTCAGGATGCGGCCGATAATTCTTCTTCCTTGCACAGACTTCTCGCTTTTTCAAGCATTGTTTCGGCAAAAATGGCATAACCCTGTGTGGGATCACTGACAAACACGTGAGTTACGGCTCCGACAATCATATTATTCTGTATGACAGGTGAACCGCTCATCCCCTGAACTATACCGCCGGTTTTTTCTATCAGTTTATTGTCTGTTACTTTTATTACCATATTCTTATTCTGTGACGAACTGTCTGTTACCTTAGTTATTTCTATCTCATAATATTCAGGACCGTTCTTATCTATGGTGGAAATAATGTGAGCTTTACCTGTTTTCACTTCTTTTTTAGTAGCTACGGCTACAAGTGACTTCGCACTGATTTTATCTGTTTTTCCGTAAACACCCGTTTCACAGTTAGATAAAAGACGGCCTCTTATATCAGAATCAAAAACACCGCAAAGCTCTCCTGCTTTACCGCTTTTTCCCTTATAGCATCCGCTTATATGAGCCGAAACTATATCACCGTTAGAAAGCGGCAGAATTTCTCCTGTATCAACATCGCATACTCCGTGTCCCAGAGATGCGAACATACCCGTAGTAACGTCATAAAAGGTCATTGTACCTATCCCTGCCGCACTGTCTCTTATCCATAGACCCGCCTTATATTTTCCTTCAGAAATACTGTAAGTCAATGTAAACTCTATACAGCTGAGCTTATCACCCCGCAGATACTCCATAGTCATAGTCTCTGCGCCTGCTTTCAGAAAAATCTCTGAAACCTGCTGACTCGTTTTTACCTTTGTTCCGTTAATAGAGTAAATTACGTCGCCCTTCTGAAGCCCCGCACTCTTCGCCGGGGAAACAGCACCCATTTCCGTATCGACTTCATCAGTTCCGACTATCATAACACCGTCGGTAAAAAGCCTCAGTCCGAATAACTCACCCGAAATCTCCACATAGTCTCTGTTCTTTACTGTAACAGAGGAACTTTTAACAGGAATGACATTAAGCAGACTTACCTCAGCTTCATATATTTCACTCTGATCCGATTTTCTTTTTCCGTTGTCGCTGATTTTCTTACCGTAGGTTATAGTATATATTTCATTTACACTTTCTCTTTTATCTGATATACAGTAAAGCTCATCGGGAACTGCATAAAAACCGTAAACCAGTAAACATAAAAGAACAAATGTAACAGTCAGCATAACTGTTCTTATCGCTTTAATACTTTTTACCATTTTTCACCTCCGAACACGCTGTTTTTTTCAGCCGCAGATATAATTTGTGTCCGAAATTAAAATTTATCACAGGTAAAAAATCACTCAAAAAGAAAATCTCCGAAATAACAAAGTAAATCGGAGATTTTGTAATTTATTTCAAATAATTTTTTATAACAGACAGTATTCTCTCTGTGCTTTTTCCGTCACAGGCGCCCATCTGTCTTTCATTGAAAAGAGCTCTTATTTCTGCTGAGGATACCTCTCCGGCCCGTCTTGCTGCCGGGAGAATATCCTTAGCTTCGGTTATTTTTTCACCGGGAAGCTCTTTTTCATAATCGATATAGGTATCATTCTTGTGGTCCTCATAATCAGGACAGTAAAATACTGTAGGCTTATCCATCAGAGAAGCGTCAAACACTACCGAAGAATAGTCAGTTATAATCACATCTGCCACCGACAGAAGCTCACTGGTGCTTTCAAAGGTATAATCCTTTACTCTCGAATAAAATCTTCCTTTGATATACTCATCCTTCATTGAAGGATGACGGCAGATAACGAACACCTCATCATCACCGAGCTCATCGTTAAGCTCTGACCAGTCTATCTCCGGGGAAAAAGGAATAATAACATCTTCCTTTATTCTGACAGTAGGACAGTAAAGATACACTTTTTTATTTCTCAAAAGAGGATGGCGTGAACAGATTTCTTCCTTATTCTCTGCTATTTTGTCTCTGTTAACAATAAGATCTGAGCGTGGCGTACCCACAGCCTTTACAACATCCTCATCCAAACCAAAGGCATGACAATAATACTGGCGCACGTATTCGGAAGAAACACAGAAATCACTATACTGTGAATGGGTCTTATATTCATCAAAATCAGAAAGAATGGAAGGGCCATCTATGCCCATCTTCTTCAGGGCACCGCCTGTATACCATATCTGTATAAGCTTCTGCTCATTCTTAAGCTTATGCTTACGTAAATGGTAGATATAATCATCGGTAACGATTACACGGCTCGTGAACAGATAATATCTTTTTTTTACAAGATCTCTGAACCCATGAGGCTCTACCTTGGCAAAAAGAACTTTTTTCTCATCACAGCTTCTGTAAAGCTGAGCAAGATTTTCATCAGGCTCTCCTGAAGTTCTTCCTGTGTAAAAGAACACCCTGTCACGGATTTTCAGAGACAGAAAAATAAAGGTAAGAATTAAATCAGCTGAAGTATATATGCGCCTTGCTAAAGAATAAAACTTATGCTTGATTTTTTCTTTTTTGTTTTTAAGACTCACATCGGTAAAATATTTCAGCTTATATTTTTTATAAATATTTCTTTTGTTTTCATCAAGGAGACGTTCTTCCCTGCGAAGATATGAAACAGCCTGTTCCTCGCTTACGCTGAAATACGTACCCCGATGCAGAACCTTTTTAAACCTTGAATGCTTATATAGCTTATACATATCGTATATCGGATTTTCTGAAAAAGCAAAATGAATGCCCTTCAGATGTGCCACACTGAAAAGCTTATTAGAAAAAAACAGATCAAGTAAAAATGTTTTGTCGTTCTGATTTATACGGCTTCTTTCGGTTTCCGATTTAAAGAAAAGATCGGAAAATACATATTTTTCTGTGTTTTCCCCGTCAAAAAGAGTTATCGGAGAAGTGGAAAAGCCGTACTTATCTCTGCCTTCAAGAACAGAATAATGTCTCATAAGTATTTTAGGATTCAGCCTTACATAACTTTCCTGAAACATAATATAATCCGTATGACTCATATCAAGACATAAATCCTTGAACTCAGCCGACGTCTCACTTTTTATAAAAGTAAGATTTTCAGCTTTTCTGTATTTATCCGGAAAAACAGAACAAAGACTTTCATCGACAAAAAGCTCAAAAGAAGGCATAGTCTGATTATATACAGATTCTACAAGAGCAGAAAGATTCTCCTTTGTATTTTCATTTTCCTCCAATGATGCTCCTATGCAAAGTGTAGCTTTCGGTCTTTCTGCCATATCCTTTTTTACACTTATAAGTTCCTCACCGTAGAAAATATCTTTATTCTTTTTGCAAATCTGACCTTTACCGGTTTTC
Organism: Acutalibacteraceae bacterium; assembly: GCA_045613145.1. Classification (GTDB taxonomy): domain Bacteria; phylum Bacillota; class Clostridia; order Oscillospirales; family Acutalibacteraceae; genus UBA6857. Next base: position 116,392 of record JAZLAJ010000007.1, on the reverse strand, counting down.
GAAAGGCCGGCATAAAGAGACATTATAATGTCTGCATACTTCTTTATAGTTTCATCATCGAGTGACCAGAAATGACGGTAGTAGCTGTAAAGAAGAACAGTTATCTCTTTATGGTATATCTGATCAATGTAACAGACCTTCTGCTTTCTCAGTTCCTTTTTATCAAAGTCAGTCTTAGCCTTTTCCATAGCTTCTTCAAAAGCTGTTTCAGCCTTACCGATTATATATTTGTATGCATCAAGATACTGCTCTATCGGAAAAGCAGAAACCCCCTCGTTTTTCACGGGATTAATATAGGTAACCGAACATTTGGAACAAGAGACGATTATGTTACTCTCTAAGGCAAAAGGAATGGAAAATGCCGCTTCTCTCGCCTTACCGTACGGATAAAATGAAGCCGAAACCGCTTCTATCTTTTCTCTTTTAAAAATCTTGTTCGTTACGGCGGGATTCCATATAAGATTTATATCAAATTTATCGGTAACCTTTTCCTTGGAAAGGATGTTCGAAGAAGTAAATTCGTGCTTACCGTAAATATCGCTGCTTGACATAGGAGAAACACACAGATCTGCATCCTTCTCACGGGCAGTCTCATACATTTCTTTAAGAAAATTATCAGAAAAAACAACCTTACTGTCACAGAAAGAAATATATTTTCCTTTAGCAAGAGACAAAGCATAGTTTCTCGCATCAGAAACACTCTCACTATCGAACGGGTAAAAAACGAACCTCTTATCCTGAGTGCATGCTTTCATATTCTCAGCCGTTCCGTCAGAAGAAAGGGCATCAACCATTATAATTTCTATGTCCTTAAGGCTCTGATTTTTAAGAGAGTCCAAAGATTTTTTCATCTTATCTCCCCCATTATGAACAGCCATAATTACACTGACTTTTATGCCCACGGTTAACCAATCCTTTCTCTGAAAAATAAATCAAAATTTAAGCCTGCTCACCCTTAAGCACGGATACAGCATAAAGAAACTGTCCGTCCTCTTCGAGTACATCACTGCTCGGTGAATCCTCTGTTACATAGTCAACTGTAACACCGACACCGCTGAAGGTTTCACTCTTATAGGGTACGACAGTACCGGTGGTAAGAAGAACGGCACTTCCCTTAGAAAGCTCAAAAATTTCCTGCATCATAGCAGAGCCTTTCGTGTTACCTGTACCGAAAAGCATACCTTTATTGAAATCTCTGATGTTACATGCAAAAAGCTCAGCCGCCTTCTGCGTATCACCGCTTACAAGCACAGCTACAGGAAGACTTACCTCACCTGAGGTAGTGGAAAACACCCTTACAGTGTTACCGTTTTCATCGAGAACGGTAGCTGCAGCTCTCTGTGAATCAGACATAGGAACGAAAACATCGAGAGTTTTCATAGCCTGCTCATAATTGCCGCTGGTATTCTTTCTCAGATCAACTACAATAGCAGTAATATCCGAGGAAATAAACTTATCTATAGCCTGCTGAGTCTGTTCAGCTGTGGAAGGATAAAAATCCGTTATCTCGATGTAACCTACACTGTTATAAACACCGGTAAATACAGACTGTGCCTCATAACCCTTAACTACCGTTACATTAGTCTCTGTACCTTCACGGGTATAGATTATATTGACACTTGTAAGCTTATCTCCACGGAGCTTTGCTTCCATTTCTTCGTAATTATTAACGTCTATTCTGATACCGTCAAAGGCTACGATGACATCTCCGACTTTTAAACCGCTGTTTTCCGCAGGAGAACCGTCATATACCTTGGTGATTTCAATACAGCTGTTTTTGGTTTTTACATATTCAGCACCGATACCGAACATATCACCGTTTACCTCAGAAAGATATTCCCTGTATTTATCAGCTGTCATATAGAGAGAGTTTTTATCTCCGAGACCTTCTACATAACCCTGTGCGATAGCCTGCTCCAGATCAGCAGCTTCACTTTTGCCGTAGTAATTGTTATTGATAACATCATCCAGCTCGTCAAGAATTTCATATCTCTCTATCTTTTCGGGAAGTCCCTTAAGAATAGAATTATACTCATTACCTACCACTCCGAGAGTAATAGCCGAAGATAGTGCTGCAACAAGAATAAAAAGAGAAACAGCCACACCTAAAGATATTTTTTTATTCATAAACTCTCATCTCCTTAAAAACACAATCAGAGGGATAGTAACCTACCCCTCGTATTTTAGTCTTTTTTACGGTTTTTTAACGAAATTCATCGGATTTTTCTTTTCTCCGTAATATCTTACCTCAAAGTGAAGATGGGGACCGGTGGAATTACCTGTACTGCCTACACGGCCTATCATCTGACCCTTAGAAACATTATCTCCGGAAGAAACATAACGTGCCGACATATGAGCATAAAGAGTGGAATAACCGTCTCCGTGATCAACAAGCACATATATACCGTAGCCTCTGTTAGACGTTACTGCAGTAATAACCTTACCGGCTCTGGATGCATAGACAGGTTTACCGCTGATTCCTCCGCCTGCAATATCGGTACCACCATGGAAGGAATTACCGCTGATAGAAGCACTTCTGTAACCGAAGGGACTGCTGATATAACAGGATGCATTGCCTAAAGGCCATAACCAGTCACCCTTTGCAGTATACGAAGGTCCTGCAGGCTTGGTAGTAGATGAGCCTGAGTTGCCTGAAGAATTATTAGCAGAGGTAGGCTCATTATTATTAACGGGAAGTGTAGTCTGTGTGGCATAATACTCACTCAGAATACGGTCGATTTCCGCATCGGCTTCTGCTTTTTCTTTCTGAAGCTCGTTATTATATTTTTTATACTCTGCACTGGATTTATCAAGACCTGAAATAATGGTTTCAACCTCAGCATACTTATCTTCCAGATCATTCATAGTAGTGTCATACGACTTCTGCTTAACCTCAAGCTCAGACTTCTTTTCGAGTGAAAGAGCCTTCTTTTCATTGGCTTCAGTAATTTTGGAGCTTACTTCCACCTTATCCTTTTCGAGCTTTTCTTTGGTTTTATTGAGCTTAGTCACCTTATCACGGAAGCCTAAAATAAGACTCTTGTCCCTTTCTGAGCTTCTTTTCATCATTTCAAGACGGGTAAGAAATGAAGCGAGACTGTCTGAACCCATAAGTATTTTAAGTGCAGAATCATTTCCGTTCATATAAGATGAACGAAGCTTCGAAGCGAGCTGATCACTGGTAGAAGAAATGTTATCCTGCATAGTGATAATATCCTTCTGAGCTGTATCTATACCGCTGTTAATTTCAGTAATCTCGTTATCAAGCTGCTTAAGCTCAGAGTTAAGCTTTTTCACCTGACCGTCTATTTTTTCGATCTGTGTCTGAAGGTTTGAAACCTTACTTTCTACGGTTTCAATCTGTGTTTCAAGAGTATCAAGATACTCCATCTGCTTATCCTTTTTATCCTTGAGAGATTCAAGCTTTACCTTATTAGCGGCAATTTCTGCATCAATTTCGTCAATTCTGTCCTCGAGCTCCTCCTTTTCTTCGGGAAGAGCAGATGCACTGAAGCACAGAGGAGTTATCGCCAGAATCAACGCAAAGATAACACATAAAAACCTTTTATTCAAAATTAAATCACTCCTATGATTTGAAAAGCGTATGTCAGTTAGGATTTTTTACATAGTTAAGAGGGTTTTTCTTTTCTCCGTAGTAACGGATTTCAAAATGCAGATGAGCACCTCGAGAGTTGCCGGTATTACCTACCCTTCCTATCATCTGTCCCTGGGTTACATAATTTCCTACCTCTACGTAACGTGCAGACATATGAGCATATAGACTGGAGTAACCGTCACCGTGATCGATAAGAACATAAATACCGTAGCCCGAATTACTCGTAACAGCAGCGATGACAGTACCTGCTCTGGTGGCATAAACTGGTGCACCGTGAAGCTTACCGTTACCGCCCGCAAGGTCAATACCTCCGTGGAAGGACCAACCGGAAATATTAGCATCTCTGTAGCCGTATTCACTGCTGATATAACACCATGTGTTACCGATAGGCCAATACCAGGAGCCGGAACCCTGATAGGACTCTCCCGGAGCCGCATTGGAAGCAGGAAGACGGGTAGTGCTCTGCTGATTCTGTGTAGCATAATAATTTTCTAAAATGCGGTCAATTTCCGCATCAGCCGCAGCATTTTCAGCCTCGAGCTTATTAATATAGCTTTTATAAGCAGAGCTTGATTTATCAATACCTGCCATTACCTTTTCAATTTCACCGTACTGACCTTCGAGGCTTGACATTGTACTGTCATATTCCTTCTGTTTTTCTACAAGAGCAGCCTTTTTGCTGTTCTGCTCCTCTTTTTTCACAGTGATTTCAGCCTCTTTTTCAGCAAGCGCCTTACGATCATTTTCAAGCTTCTTTTTATCTTTTTTTAGGTCAGTAACCTGCTCTTTAAAATCAGTAATAACCTTCTTATCCTGCTCAGAGGTACGCTTCATCATTTCGAGTCGGGTAAGAAAAGATGCGAGACTTTTAGAGCCCATAAGTATCTTTAAAGCAGACTGATTTCCGTTTATATATACTGAACGCAGTTTAGCAGAAAGAGACTCGCTTTTTTCGGTAATATTTGACTGAGTTTCCTTTATATCTTTTTCTGTCTGTCTGATATCAGCATTGATAGCCTTGGTTTCATTTCCGAGCTGTGTCAGCTCACCGTCAAGCTTATCAATCTGTGTGTCAATCGTTTCTACCTGTGTCTGCAGATTTGTGGCCTTACTTTCTACAGCCTTTATCTGCTCTTCAAGCGCTTCAAGATACTGCTGCTGATCCTGCTTCTGTTCTTTAAGCTCATTGAGCTTTTCCTGATTAGCCTGAATCTGAGCGTTATTCTGAGCTATTTGCGCCTCAAGCTCTGCCTGAGTGGCAGCAGAAGCATTAAGCGTAAAAACAAAGATAAAAACAAGTAAGAGACATACTGAAGATGTAAGTTTCTTATTCATCGGATTCTCCTCGGATTAAAGCATTTCATTAGCTTCACTACCCTCTTTTTTGAGGTATTTACTGATAGAGACAATACTGCCGAAGGCACCGATAAATACACCTGAGAAAAGATAGGAAACAATAAGAAGAGGAAGATAGCTGGTAAGTGAAATGGACTCACTTCCGAACATCTCAAGAAGTGACTGCATAGCACCGCCTTCGATTTTTTCGACAAGGAAGGTCAATGCTACCGCAAGAATACCAGAAATAACACCGATAATAACACCTTCAATCATAAAAGGCCAGCATATAAAGGTGTTAGTGGCACCAACAGACTTCATAACCTGGATGTCAATCTTTCTGGACACCATAGTAATACGGATAGTATTAGAGATAATAAACATAGAAACTACAGCGAGAACTGCAACAATGATAACACAGATAGCCGTAATAGAATTCTGCAAAGTAGAAATCTGACTTACAAGCTCCTGACTTTCACGGACAGCATCTACGTTCGGCACTGCCTTGATTCCTGCGAGAGTAGTCTGGAACTGCTCGAGATTACTTACGGATACACGGTAAGAATGAGGAAGCGGATTTTCAATAACATCGTCGAAAAGATTTTCATCGACACCGAATTCACGCAGCTGCTCCTCGTAGCCTGCTTCCTTGGAAACAAACTCGACATTAGTGACATCGGGTATAGCTGCAAGATCAGTACCCACCTTGGCTACTTCCTCATCGCTTATACCTTCCTTAACGAAAGCAACAACAACATTCTGATTTTCAACGTCTTTAACAAGATTCTGAATGTTAACGAGAATCATAACGGACACACCGATAAGCAGAAGACAAGCCGTAAGAACACTTATGGAAGAAAATGACATACTGCGGTTTGCGATGATGTTATGTGCGCCCATTTTTGTAAGATAGGTAGTATTAAGACCGCCGGAACGGTGTTTTCTTTTTTTAGCCATTTGTATTTTCCTCCTTCTCAGCGGTTTCTTCAGAGCTTTCACTCACAGCTTCTTTCTTTTCAGCGGTAAAGCTGAGAGAAATATCCTCTGACTTTTTATACTTAGAGGGAATATCGGAAACTACTCTGCCGTTTTCGATGGTAACAATTCGATGGTCAAACTGATGAACAAGCTCGAGGTCATGTGTAACAACTACAACGGTAGCACCCAGGGCATTGATTTTATCGAAAAGACTCATAATATCATTCGAAAGAATGGGGTCAAGGTTACCTGTCGGCTCGTCAGCGATAATAACTGCAGGATTATTTACGAGAGCTCTGGCAATAGCCACACGCTGTCGCTCACCCTGTGAAAGCTGATGAGGGAAATTATTAGCCTTATCTGAAAGATCTACAAGCTTAAGCACATAGCGTACTCTTTTGGTGATTTTTTTATCACCCATACCGATAACACGCAGTGCGAAAGCAACATTATCATAAACGGTCATTTTCGGGATAAGTCTGAAATCCTGAAAAACAATACCGAGCATACGTCTTAAATAAGGAAGAGCTCTTCTTCTGATGGAAGCAAGATTATAAGGGCCGACTCTTACTATGCCTGAGTCAACCTTTTCCTGTCCCATAATTACATTAAGAAATGAGCTTTTACCTGCACCGGATGCACCAACGATAAAAACAAATTCACCGTCGTCAATTTTTACACTGACATTGTCAAGAGCTACGGCGCCGTTGGTTTTATACTTCATTGAAACATTTTTAAATTCTATCATATTCCGTCTCTTTCTTCACTCTAACTTTTATAAATGGGTAATCTTATTTATAGCCGTCAATATTAAGAAAATAATGACGGCTGTTAATTACAGATACTGCGTTTAATGTTTCGTACCGAAACACTTTAAAAGCAACTTTTATTAATATTTGATGGGTTTCGCATCAAGATATTTTTTAACCATGAGTGCGACCTTGAAAACGATGGCATCGTCAAACTCTCTCAGGTCAAGACCTGTGAGCTTTTTAATCTTCTCGAGTCTGTAAACGAGAGTGTTTCTGTGCACGAAAAGCTTTCTGGAGGTTTCGGAAACATTAAGATTGTTTTCGAAGAACTTCTGGATAGTGAAAAGGGTTTCGTGATCAAGTCCCACAATAGAACCCTTTTTGAAGATTTCCTTAAGGAACATTTCACAAAGAGTGGTGGGAAGCTGATAAATAAGTCTCGCAATACCGAGATTTTCATAAGTGACGATAGTTTTTTCAGTGTCGAATACCTTACCTACCTCAAGAGCAATCTGTGATTCCTTGAAAGAACGGGGAAGCTCTTTGATACCTGTTACAATGGTACCGATACCGATGATAGAATTAATGTAATATTCGGTATGTAAGGAGTCAACGATGCTTCTGGCAAGCTTCTCAAGGTCTTTGATTTCGTTGCCTGCACGCACCTCTTTAACTAAAGCGATGTCGGTTTCGTTAATATTGATAACGAAGTCTTTATTTTTATCGGGGAAAAGATTCTGAATGGATTCGCTTACGGAAACATCGGTTCTTTCAGCTGTTCTGATAAGAAGAACACAACGTGAAACCTCATTATTGAAGCCGAGTTCACGGGTTTTAAGATAAATATCGCCCTGAAGAATATTATCGAGGATAACATTCTTAATGAAATTGCTGCGGTCGAACTTGACATCATAATACTGCTTGATACCGCCGAGAGAAATAGCGATAAGCTTTACATAATTAGATGCAGCCTCGTCATTACCGTCAACGAAAATAGCACTGTCAGGATGTGTCTGTGAAGATATGACAAGGAAGGTCTTTCCTCCGATAACCGTCACATCAGCAGAAGCAAACACTTCTTTAGCATCAACGAAGCCGGTTTCACCGATACGGCCGAGATCGCTGCAGCAGATGACTGTACCGCTGTTATCGATAACACCGATGGTTCTGTCGATAGCATCCTTCATCTGATGAATAATACCCTGGAATAATCTGTTAGACATTTTTATTTTCCCCCAACTGAAAAATTATGTTAATTGGATATTTTGACTATTGTCACTTTAACCATTTTACACAATTTATCGGCATTTTGCAATATAAAACCGCAAAATTTTTAGATAATTTTATATTTATTCAAAATTAGAGGGGGCAAATTTGACATTTTCGGCATTATTTTTTGTTTTTTACGATACTTTTTTGTAAGATTACACATTGTTAAAAATCACCATAAATCCTTATAACCTACGTCATTTTATCACATTAAAGTGCAAAAAGGAAAATATGATGGTTATTTTGACGAATGCAATAAACCTTATCCCTGAATAAAAACACACAGAGAGTTTACTATAAAAACTTTAATACACCTTTAAATAAATCTTAACTTTCCTCCTTTCTCCTGTCATATTTAAAACAAACGAAAGAGCGTATTTTTTTCATCTGATGAATTTTTTTACAGATATCGTTTGCATACAGACATACATTTATGATACAATAGTAAAGTATTATCTGCTTAAGGAGGATAAAAATGAACATAAAAGAAATAAGCGGCGGTGTAAGACTCTGCACTCACAAAACCGCTAAATTCAAAAATTCAATAGTAACATTAAACCTTCTCACTCCCCTCTCTGAGGATGCAGCGAAGAACGCTCTTCTGGTACATCTTTTGGCAAGAACCAATAAAAACTATAGTACTCTGACAGAAATGAACCGCCGTCTCGCTTCTCTCTACGGGGCAGTTATCTCACCTTCGGTCAGTAAAATCGGTGAGGTACAGGTTCTTTCTCTGTCCCTCCTCTGTCTTGATGACAGATTTGCGCTCGGCAATGATAAAGTATGGGAAGAAGGCGTAAAGCTTCTGTGTACCTGCCTTTTCAAGCCCGATATCACACTCGAAGGCTTCAGGGAAGAAAATGTGCAAAGAGAAAAAAGACTTCTCATCGAAAAAATTGAAAGCCGGAAGGACGAAAAACGCCTTTATGCTCTCGACAGAATGACAGAAGAAATGTGCCGTGACGAGGTTTACGGTATCAGTCAGTACGGTAAAGCAGAAGAGATAGAAAAAATTACCGGAAAAGAGCTTATGGAAGTGTGGAAAAAGCTTCTTTTCAGCTGTCCCATACAGATTAATGTTACAGGTAATATCGATGAAAAGAGAACAGAAAAGATTTTCACTGCTCTTTTCGATTCTCTCGCCCGTGATAAAAAAACTCTCACAGAGCTTCACACCGAATTTCTCACCGAAGCCTACGAAAGCAGAACAGTAACCGAAAAGCAGAAGGTAAAGCAAGGTAAGCTTGTCATCGGTATGAGAGCAGGTATGACCTATGATTACGATAACTATGCTGCCATTAAGGTTATGTGTGCTATTTTCGGCAGCGGTACCTTCTCAAAGCTTTTTATGAATGTAAGAGAAAAGATGAGTCTCTGCTACTACTGCAGTGCCAGACTCATCAATAATAAAGGCCTTATCATCGTAGAAAGCGGTGTAGAAACCGAAAACGCCATTAAAGCTCTCGATGCCATAAAAAATGAACTTAATGAAGTGGGCAATGGTAACTTCACCGATGAGGTTATCGAAAATGCTAAAAAGAGCATCACTGACACCCTCTCTTCAGTAGATGACAGTATTATGACTATTGATCACTGGATGACCTCTCAAAGCACAACAGGACTTTTCAGAACACCCGAAAGCTTCATTGATGAAATAAATTCCGTCAGCCGAGAGGAAATTATTATCGCTGCATCAATGGTTACAGAGGATACTGTTTTCATCTTAGAAAGTGAAAAGGAGGAAGCATAATGAGCTGTAAAACAATAAGAAACAAGCTTTTAAATGAAGAATATTACGAAATCGACCATAGCTCAGGACTTAAAATTTTCGTAATGGAAAAGCCTGACTACTCAGGCGCCTACGCTATCTTCGGTACCAGATACGGCTCTGTGGACACCTGCTTCAGATTAGAAGGAGAAAAAGAATACACCACTGTTCCTGAGGGCATAGCACATTTCCTCGAGCATAAGCTTTTCGAAAGCGAAGAGCTTGACGCTTTCACACGCTTCGCAGAAACAGGTGCAAATGCCAACGCTTATACAAGCTTCGACCGTACCTGCTACCTTTTTCAGTGCTCAGGTGAATTTGAAAAAAATCTGGAAATTCTTCTCGATTTCGTGAAAGCTCCCTATTTCACCGAAGAAACCGTACAGAAAGAACAGGGCATCATCGGCCAGGAAATCAGAATGTATCAGGACAGTCCCGACTGGCAGGTTCTCTTCAATCTTCTCAGAGGAATGTACAGTAAAAATCCTGTAAGAATAGACATCGCAGGAACTATCGAATCAATCGCACAGATTAACGCGGAGCTTCTTTACAGCTGTTATAACACATTCTACAATTTAAGCAATATGGCTTTAGCCGTGGTGGGTAACGTCAGCAAGGAAACGGTTCTCAGCATAGTGGACAGAGTCATAAAGCCCGAGGCACCTGTAAAATTCGAGCAGATTATTCCTGAAGAGCCGAAAGAGGTATCTCAGAAGTTAATCGAGGAGGAAATGGGGGTCGATATGCCTAAATTTGCGCTCGGCTTCAAAAACACTCTCGATACACCTGTCCCTACCGCTAAAAATGCTCTCACCGTAAACATAGCCCTTGATATTATCGCAGGCAAGGTTTCTCCTTTATACAGTGAGCTTATGGAAAAAGGTCTTATCAACCCAACCTTCGGTAAGGAATACTTCGTTGGCAGAGGTTTTGCTGCACCGATATTCACAGGCGAAAGCTCCGGACCCGAAAAAGTCAGAGATGCTATCATAGAAAAAATAGAAGAAATAAAAAAGAACGGCATAAGCGACGAGGACTTCAATGTTTCCCTCAAAAAAATGTACGGTATGGCTGTTCTGGCCTTCAACGACGTGGATGATATGGCGAACAATATCATCGACGCCTACTTCAACGGTCAGAGCCTTTTCGACACCGTGGAGCTTTACAAGAACCTCACTAAAGAGGATGTTCAGAAAGCAATCGAAGAAAGCTTCGATACAAAAAATTACTGTCTTTCAGTTATCAGATAAAGGAGAAAAAATATGGATAAAACTCTCGTTTTGGCGGAAAAGCCTTCCGTAGCAAGAGATATCGCCCGTGTACTCGGCTGTCATCAGAAGGGTGACGGCTGTATCATCGGACAGAAATACATAATAACCTGGGCGCTCGGCCATCTCGTCACTCTCGCAGACCCCGATGCATACGATGATAAATACAAAAGATGGGAATTAGAGGATCTTCCTATGCTTCCCGATAAAATGAAGCTGGTTATCATCAAGCAGACCTCAAAGCAGTACAGAGCTGTTTCTGCTCTGATGAAACGACCCGATGTATCATCTCTCGTTATTGCTACCGACGCAGGACGTGAAGGTGAGCTGGTAGCACGATGGATAATGATGAAGGCCCATTGGAAGAAGCCGACTTACCGTCTCTGGATTTCTTCACAAACAGACAAGGCTATCAAAGAAGGCTTCGCAAACCTTAAGCCTGCCAAGGATTACGATAACCTTTACTACTCAGCTCAGGCAAGAGCTGAAGCAGACTGGCTCGTAGGACTTAACGTCACCCGTGCGCTCACCTGTAAATATAATGCTTCACTTTCAGCCGGACGTGTACAGACTCCGACTCTTGCTCTTATTGTTCAGAGAGAAGAGGAAATCCAGGCTTTTCAGCCTAAAGATTATTTCTCCGTTCAGGCTGTTTTCAAAGGCTTTAACGCTACCTTCCGTGACTCAAAAAACAACACCCGTTTTTCCGACAGAGCCTTTGCTGAAAAGATTTCCGAAAGCATAAAGGGTAAAAACGGCACAGTCAAAAAATTAGAAAAGTCCTTAAAGAAGAAAGCACCTCCCGCTGCCTATGACCTGACAGAATTACAGAGAGACGCCAATAAAAAATACGGTTATTCGGCAAAGCAGACCCTCGCTTTTATGCAGAGTCTTTATGAATACCACAAGGTACTCACCTATCCTCGTACTGATTCACGCTATATCACCGATGACATTGTAGCTACCATACCCGAAAGACTCCGTGCTATGGCCGTGGGGCCCTATCAGCAGCAGGCTATGAAGCTCGCCCGTGGCAAAATCGAAACAAAGTACATCGTAAATAATGCCAAGGTAAGCGACCACCACGCTATCATCCCCACTGAACAGTCTCCTAATCTCGCCAAGCTTTCCTACGACGAAAGAAACATCTACGATCTGGTAGTAAGAAGATTTATGGCTGTAATTTCCGAGCCATACGAATATGACGAGGTAAAAGTACAGATAGATATTGGCGGTAATAATTTCTATGCCAAGGGTACCACACCTGTAAAAAACGGATGGAAAGAATTTTACGGAAACAGCATCGATGAGGATGAAGACACAGAAGCAGAAAACAAAAGTCAGGACCTCCCCATTCTCCGTGAAGGTATGTCTCTCCCCCTGCTCAACGCTAAAATTATTAACGGCAAAACGAGACCTCCCGCACGATACACGGAAGCGACTCTCCTCTCCGCTATGGAAAATCCTGTCAAACAGATAGAGGATAAAAACTTACAGGCGGTTATCCGTACCACAAGCGGTCTCGGTACTCCTGCCACAAGAGCGGACATCATCGAAAAGCTCTTCGACAACTTCTCCATCGAACGAGTAGGAAAAGAAATTCATCCGACCGCCAAGGGTAAGCAGCTCATAAAAATCGTACCTCCCGACCTGAAATCAGCCGAGCTTACTGCCAAATGGGAACAGGAGCTTCAGAATATCAGCAAGGGTACGGCTAATATAAAGAAATTCATCGGACAGATGCGTGATTACTCTACTTCTCTTGTCTCGATGGTAATTACCAGTAATGCACAGTACACCCACGACAATGCAACCAAGGATAAATGTCCCGTATGCGGTAAATACCTCCTCGAGGTAAACGGCAAAAAGGGTAAGATGCTTATCTGCCAGGACAGAGAATGCGGCTACAGAAAGGGGCTTACCCAGGTCACAAACGCCCGCTGCCCCGACTGCCATAAGAAGTTAGAGCTTCGTGGCGAAGGTGACAAGAAAATGTTCGTATGTGTCTGCGGCTACAGAGAAAGACTTTCCGATTTCAATAAGAGAAAGGAAAGTGCCGGTGCTAACAAGTTCGATGTTATGAACTATATGAAAAAACAGCAGAACGAAAAGAAAAAAGAAGAGAACGATAATCCTATGGCCGACTTACTTAAGGATTTCTTCGTGTAATTCGGAATGCGCAATTGCGGGTTAAGTTTTGATAAAAAGAAATGGTATTCCACCGGATTTATGCATAGGTTATTTGTTTTGCATTTGCATACACTTGCATCTGTCTCGCCCTACAGAAAGAATTAAGAGAATGTACCGGATATTTTAGATAAGTTTTTTTGATATGTGAAAGAAAATCACAGGGTTTATATGCCCTGTGATTTATGTTTTATTTAATTATTTTCTCGGTGGTCTTTCGAAAGAAATTTTCCCCATCTTACCGCCACGGTACTCATCGAGAAGCATTACAGATGCTCTTTCTGTGTTAACCTCACCGCCACGGATAAGCATACCTCTTTCACGGGCGATTTCCTCGAGAATTTCCCAAGGCATTACCTCGTGAATGTCCTCTATGTTTTTGAGCTTGAATCTCGATGTAAGCTTGTCCTCATAACCGTCACGAAGAACCTCGATAAGACGCACCGCCATAGTCTCACTGTCTAAAACCTCATCCTTTACCGAACCGATAAAAGCAAGTCTATCCCCTACCACAGGGTCATCAAATTTAGGCCAGAGTACACCCGGTGTGTCCAGAAGCTCTATTCCTCCGCCGATAGCGAACCACTGATTATGTCTTGTTACACCCGGCTTATCGGCTACCTTAGCGCGGTTTTTACCTGCCATACGGTTAATAAAAGAAGACTTACCTGTATTCGGAATGCCGACTACCATCATTCTGAGTGCCTTTCCCGGCATCCCCTTTTCTTCATTCGAGCGGATTTTATCAGCCAGGACTGTACGGACGAGCTCATGATACTTATTAAGGCCCTTACCGCTTCTGCAATCAACAGGCAAAGCATACTGTCCCTGCTGACTGAAATACTCTATCCATTGTCTTGTTATATTATCATCTGCCATATCACACTTATTGAGAAGTACGATTCTCGGCTTTCTGTTCGTCAGCTCATCCAGCTCAGGATTACGGCTTGACATCGGTATTCTGGCATCTAAAAGCTCCGTAACCGCATCAACCATAGAGAGACTTTCTTTTATAAGTCTACGGGTTTTAGCCATATGCCCCGGAAACCACTGTACCGTTTGTTTCTGATTATCTGCCATAGCTGTTCCTCCTTTATAAAAATATAGGCTGATACAGATTCATATCAGCCTATGAGATTATTTTACCTTCCATTCGGAAACGGGATACAATTTCGTTTCCTTTCCTCCGAAGCCGTTATCGGTCACGGAAAACACCTTATATTTCACTTCACCGAGAATATAATTTTCATCAATAAATCCGACCAGAGTAGAACGGCTGTCAGACGAGTGCTGTCTGTTATCTCCCATTACGAAAACATGTCCTTCAGGCACAGTAAGCGGAAAATTCACACCGTCACTGCTGATAGTAGGATTATTAATGTACGGTTCGTTGAGAAGCTCTCCGTCGACAAATACATCACCTGTGGTGAAATCGATGTCGACAGTCTGATTTTCTGTAGCTATTATACGCTTTACGATAGGCTCATTAAAAGCGTTAGGCTGTGTTATAATTACTACATCACCGTATTCAGGCTTGGTATCGAAAGCACTTACCATAAGCCAGTCTCCGTCGTGAAGAGTAGGTATCATCGATCCACCGACTACACCAACCACACGGAAAATAAGTGTGAAGATAATCATAATAGTTACAAGTGCAGTAGCAAGAACTGATGCGAAATCATAGACATTGATTACTATTTTATCTCTAAAAGTAAGCTCTGATTTATCCTTTTCTGTAATATCCTTAATCATTTATGAGCCACCTTTCATTTTTATTTTCTAAGAAAAACAAAAGAGGAAGGGATTTACCCTTCCTTCCATTTGCGTGTTTATCAGCCGATCTTTTCCTTAACCTTAGCTGACTTACCAACTCTGTCACGAAGGTAATAAAGCTTGCTTCTGCGAACTTTACCGTTTCTGACAACTTCAACCTTAGCAACGTTGGGTGAGTGAACGGGGAATACCCTTTCAACACCTACACCGTAAGATACACGGCGAACTGTGAAGGTTGATGAGATTCCGCTGCCCTTTTTGGCGATGATGGTACCTTCGAATACCTGAATTCTTTCTCTTTCGCCTTCACGGATTTTAACGTGAACACGAACAGTGCTACCGATTTCAAGTGCGGGTACTTCAGCCTTAAGGCTTGAGTCTGAGATGAGTTTGAGTGCGTCCATTTTTTGTTCCTCCTAAATTCTGCCACGTTCATT
This sequence comes from Acutalibacteraceae bacterium, assembly GCA_045613145.1. Lineage (GTDB taxonomy): Bacteria > Bacillota > Clostridia > Oscillospirales > Acutalibacteraceae > UBA6857. The sequence continues at coordinate 101,009 of JAZLAJ010000007.1, read as the reverse complement.
CCGAAAACGGAAGAGGACCGCTTGCTTTTATACTGACTGAATTCAGCCGGCATGAACCACATTGCTACAGCAACGGATACAAATGCCTAAATATATTATCACAAGAGGAGAAAAAAAGCAAGTGTTTTTTCAAAAAAATTCAAATTTTTTATATTCTCGTATCGAGCAGATCAACATATTTATCCTTAAACTCGTCAAATGTATCGTTTTCGATGCTTTCTCTTATCTTCTCCATAAGAGTGTTATAAAAATAAAGATTATGCATTACACAAAGTCTCATCGCAAGCATTTCCTTGCATTTAAAAAGATGTCTGATGTAAGAACGGCTGAAGTTTCTGCAGGTGGGACAGTCACATTCGGGATCGATGGGAAGTGCATCCTTCTCATATTTTGCGTTATTGATATTGATAATACCGTTCCATGTGTTAAGATGTCCGTGGCGGGCATTTCTTGAAGGCATTACACAATCGAAAAGGTCTACTCCCCTGCTGACACCCTCGATAATATTACCGGGAGTACCTACACCCATAAGGTAACGTGGCTTATCCTTCGGCATATAAGGCTCTACGGCAGAGATAATTCTGTACATATCCTCCTTAGGTTCACCTACGGCAAGACCTCCGATAGCGTAGCCGTCAAGATCAAGCTCAGCGATTTCCTTCATATTCTCGACTCTTAAATCGTCAAAGGTACAGCCTTGATTTATGCCGAAAAGCAGCTGATTTTTATTGATGGTGTCGGGCAGTGAATTAAGTCTGTCCATCTCAGCCTTACATCTTTTAAGCCATCTGACTGTACGTGCGCAGGAATCCTTAGCGTATTCGTATTTAGCAGGATTTTCCACGCATTCATCGAAGGCCATAGCTATGGTAGAACCAAGATTAGACTGAATCTGCATACTTTCCTCGGGTCCCATAAAAATCCTTTTGCCGTCGATATGTGAATTAAAGGTTACGCCCTCTTCCTTGATTTTACGGAGCTTAGCAAGAGAGAACACCTGAAATCCACCACTGTCTGTAAGTATAGGACCTTCCCAACGTGTAAACTCGTGAAGTCCGCCCATTTCACGAACAAGCTTATCACCGGGTCTAACGTGAAGATGATAAGTATTTGAAAGCATAACCTGACATTTGATTTCTTTTAAATCAACAGCTGAAAGAGCACCCTTGATAGCACCGCAGGTGGCAACATTCATAAATGCAGGAGTCTGCACTGTACCGTGTACGGTTTCAAAAACACTTCTTCGTGCTTTATCGTTAGTTTTTATAACCTTAAACATTAAGTTTTCACCTCAAAAATACTGCATCGCCGAAGGAGAAAAATCTGTACTTCTCTTCGACCGCTTTTTTATAAAAATTCATTGTGTTATCATAACCGCAGAAAGCACTTACAAGCATAATAAGTGTGCTTTCAGGAAGATGGAAATTAGTAATAAGAGCATCTATACATTTAAATTTATAGCCGGGATAAATAAAAATGTCTGTCCAACCTTCACTCTCCTCTATCTTACCCTTGAAAGTACCTACAGATTCGAGTGTACGGCAGCTGGTGGTACCTACAGCGATAACTCTGCCGCCTTTATTCTTAGTATCATTTATCAGCTCTGCAGTTTCCTTCGGTAACCAATAATGCTCTGAATGCATAATATGCTGTGAGATATCTTCCGCCTTTACAGGACGGAAGGTACCGAGACCTACGTGAAGAGTAACGTAGCCGATTCTTACACCTTTCTCCTCTATCTTTTCCATAAGAGCTTCTGTGAAGTGAAGACCTGCCGTAGGTGCCGCAGCTGAGCCAAGCTCTTTGGAATATACAGTCTGATATCTTTCCTGGTTTTCGAGCTTTTCAGTTATGTAGGGTGGAAGCGGCATCTGTCCTATTCTGTCGAGAACATTAAAGAAATTTCCTTCATAAAAAAACTTAACAAGTCTGTTACCGCCTTCGAGAACATCAATGACCTCAGCAGAAAGAAGTCCGTCACCGAATGTAAAATGTGTACCCGGCTTAGCTCTTTTACCCGGACCTGTGATGCATTCCCACACGTCACCGCCTTTATTAGTCAGAAGAAGGAATTCCACTCTTGCTCCCGTGCCGTCCTTAATACCGAAAATACGTGCAGGAAGAACACGGGTATTATTAAGAATGAGACAGTCCCCTTCTTTTAATTCGTCAAGAATATCGTAAAAATGCTTATGCTGAATTTCACCGTTCATTTTATCCACAACCATAAGTCTCGAGGAATCTCTCGGCTCGACAGGATGCTGTGCGATAAGCTCTTCAGGCAAATCATAGAAAAAATCTGATTTATTCATCTTAATTCCTTTCACAAACTTGTAAAAATTGATTGACACTTTAATTCATAAGTGATATTATATAAAAGTTAATATCTATTATAGTGCATAATGCTCAATTAAGCAACAGTTTTATGCAAAATAATAAGTATAAAATTTGGATAAAAATAGAGGTGTTTTTATGAAAAAGTATAAGGTTGGTATTATTGGTGCTACCGGTATGGTAGGACAGCGCTTCGCCACCATTCTCGACGGTCATCCCTGGTTTGATGTCGTGACTCTCGCTGCAAGCGGTCGTTCAGCAGGCAAAACATACGAAGAAGCTGTCGGTGAAAGATGGAGAATGCCCGTTCCTATGCCCGAAAGCATGAAAAACCTTATCATCAAAAATGCAACTGACGACATTAAGGAAATTGCTGCTTCAGTAGATTTCGTTTTCTGTGCAGTTGACATGAAAAAGGATGAAATCAAAGCTCTCGAGGAAGCTTATGCCAAAGAAGAGTGTCCTGTTGTTTCCAATAACAGCGCACACAGAGGTACAGCTGATGTTCCGATGGTAGTCCCCGAAATCAATGCGGACCACATTAAAATCATCGAAAGCCAGAGAAAGAGACTCGGTACAAAGAGAGGCTTCGTAGCAGTTAAATCAAACTGCTCTCTTCAGAGCTATGTACCCGCTATCTATCCCCTCGACAAAAAGTTCGGCGTTAAGGAAGTTCTCGTATGCACATATCAGGCTATTTCAGGTGCAGGTAAAACCTTCGAAAGCTGGCCCGAAATGGTGGATAATGTTATCCCCTTCATCGGCGGCGAAGAAGAAAAGAGTGAACAGGAGCCTCTTAAGATCTGGGGCAAGATTGAAAACGATGTTATCGTAAATGCTACATCTCCCGCTTTCACTGCACAGTGTATCAGAGTTCCCGTTTCCGACGGTCATATGGGTGCTGTATTTATGCGCTTTGAAGACGGCAAAAAGCCCTCAAAGGAAGAAATTCTTAAGGTGTGGGACAGCTTCGCAGGCAGAGCTCAGGAATTAGAACTCCCCTCTGCTCCCAAAAAGTTCCTCCACTATTTCACTGAGGATAATATGCCTCAGACCAAGCTCAACCGTAATCTCGAAAACGGTATGGCTGTTTCTATCGGCAGACTCCGTGAGGACAGCCAGTATGATTACAAGTTTGTCTGCCTTTCACATAACACTCTCAGAGGTGCAGCAGGCGGTGCAGTTCTTTTAGCTGAGCTTCTCTGTGCTGAGGGTTATATGGACTAAACATATTTTCTGAGGAGGTTTTTCAATGAAGCCTGTCTTTATCGGTAGCGGAGTTGCACTTATAACTCCCTTTGATAAGGATGGTAAAATCAATTTTAGAAGATTTGAAAAGCTTATAGAATATCAGATAGAAAATAAAACGGATGCTATTATTGTCTGCGGAACTACCGGTGAAGGTTCAACACTTACTGTTTATGAAAGACTTAATCTTTTTTCTACGGCAGTAGAGGTTGCACGGGGGCGTGTGCCCATCATCGGAGGTACGGGCAGTAATAGCACTTCTTTTTCCCTTTCACTCATAAAAGAGGCAGAAAAGACAGGAATAGATGCTCATTTGTCCGTAACTCCCTACTATAATAAAACCTCACAGGAGGGTCTCATAAGACATTATTACACTCTTGCCGATGAAGCTGAAAAGCCTATAATTGTTTACAATGTTCCCACAAGAACAGGAATGAACATACTTCCCGAAACCTACAGAAAACTCTCGGAGCATAATAATATCTGCGGTGTAAAAGAAGCCGACTCAAATATAGCAAAGCTGATTAAATCCATCAGTCTCTGCGAAAACAAGCTTGACTTCTACATCGGTAACGATGATATGATCTGTCCGGCTGTTGCCTGCGGATGTAAGGGAGTAATTTCCGTTCTCGCCAATGTAATGCCAAGATTTACCCACGAAATGACAGTAGAAGGAATAAACGGTAACACCGTAAAAAGCAGAGAAATGCAAACGGAAGTAATCGATTTGATCGAAGCACTATTCTGCGATGTTAATCCTATCCCTGTAAAGTACGCTATGGATTGTCTCGGTATGGATACAGGAACTCTCAGACTTCCGCTGTGCGAAATGAGTTCGGAAAAGAAAACGAGACTCAGAGAATGCATTAAAATAATACAATAACAATAAAAAAATACAGGCATTTTATATTCCTTAAAATACCTGTATACTTTTGCGGCGGGATCTTTAATCCCGTCCTTTTTTATATCAGCTGCATAGACTTCATTCTGCTGAGCACCGTGTCCTTGTCGAGATCAGTGGCATAAACTATGTCATCGGCAGTAGAACCTGCATTATAAAGATCTGCTATTATTTCATCGGCAATATCCTTGCTACCGTACTTCTTAAGAGCCTTATTTTCCTGTCTTTTGGCCTTCTGCATAATCTTTCTAACTCTGTTATGCTCGATAATCGCATCAAGATTATCAAGAATAAACTGCTGTGCGGGTACAGTGAACAGATTTACATAATAAACAAAGTTTTGGTGTGAAATTCTCTTTTCTCTGACTATACCAAGAGATGTTCCTTCTTCAGTCGGCACAGTGCTTGTTTTGCCGTTATAACCTGTTTCCTCACAGAGAAATCCCATCTGCAGAAGAACCTCATTAATAGCTACCCCCTTTAAATCCTTGTATTTTATCTCATCGCGCAGACTTGAAAGGCCTGTAGCTATTTCTGTAACAGTAAGCGGTTTATCGGAAAGAATAAACCGCTTTCTGTCCTCTTCTTCAAGAAAGAACTCTTCCTTTTTAGTTTTTTCAGGCTTTTTATAAGAAAACTCCTTTTCCTGTCCGATTCCCTTTTCAATGACTTCACCGAGAATATCCGATACATATAAAAGGCATCGTGAAATTCTCTCGTTTCTTACTATGTCATCATTTCTTATGGGCGATTCATCAAGCGGATTAAATCCTCGTGAAAGATAATCTATATATTTTTTGGCAAGTTTCATTTTCTCTTTTTCGGTCATAGGTTTCACACTCCTTTACAAAACTATGATAACACATAAAGATGAGAATGTAAACAAAAAAGTCCCGACGCCTGAGCATCGGGACTGAAAATTATTCCGCTTTACTATTATTTGATTGTTGTGTACATGAAGTACTTATAACCGAGGGGGTTAGCGAAGAAGCCTTCTACGCTATCATCGATCATATAGATATCTGTGTAATAGTAGATGGGAGTGATACAACCTGTAGACATAAGAAGGTCTTCAGCTGCATGCATAAGAGCATAACGAGTTTCAAGATCTGTGCAAGCCTTGATTTCAGTGATAAGAGCATCATAGGTTTCTGCCCATGTGCCGTCTTCAACCTTAAGGTCAACACCGAGAGCTGTTACGTCTACATCGTACATAGCGAGATCCTTGTGGTCGCCCTTACCGAACTGAACGTCGTTGTTACCGGAAACAGTGGTCCACATATCAAGGAAAGAGATGGGATCATTGTAGTCAGCAAGCCAGCCGTTACGAGCTACAGAATATTCACCGTTCTTACGTGTGTTAAGGAATGTGTTCCATTCCTGGTTTTCGAGGTTAACTGTGATACCTACAGCAGCGAAAGCGCCCTGGATGTATTCACCGATAGCCTGGTGAGCGTCGTTTGTGTTGTAGATGTAAGTAAGAGCAGGTACATCTGTGAACTTAGCAGAAGCTTCGTCATAGGTGTAGTACTTCTTAAGTGTTTCTACTGCTGAAGCGAAGTTTGCTTCAAAAGCATCAGCAGATGCATTGAAGTAACCGTCAAAGTCTTCGCTTGAACCTGCGTTCTTGTAGAATTCAGAACCGTCAGCGTCTGTCATACCCATAGCAACGAATGATGCAGCGGGAACTTCACCTGCCTGAGAAATGTTGTTAACGATGTAGTTACGGTCGATAACAAGTGCAAGTGCATTTCTGATTTCTGCTTCAGCTGCTTCAGCTTCTGCGCCTTCGAGAGTAGAAGATGCGGGAAGGATGGACTCGTTGATGTTCCAACATACATAGTATGTACCGATCTGACCTGCAACTACGAACTCTTCAGGATATTCTGTCTTGAGTGTAGCGATATCATTTGTAGGAACGTCGTCGATAAGAAGCCAGTCGCCGTTCTTATAGTTGGTGAGCATGTTGTTAGCATCGTCTGAAAGATAGAATTTGATTTCAGGCATTGTAACCTTTGCTGCATCGTGATAGTTATCGTTCTTTGTAAGAGTGATAACACTGTTGTGTTCCCAACCTGTGATTGTGTAAGCACCGTTACATACATATGTAGCGGGATCGGTTGCCCAGTTTTCAGAAGCAACTACGTCTTCACGTACGGGATAGTATGTGGGGAATGCGAGAAGTTCATTCCAGTATGCTACTGCATTGTTGATAGTAACAACGAGAGTTCTGTCATCTGTTGCTTCTACAGCAAGCTTAGCATCGGGGTTAACAAATTCTTCAACGGGGTTGCCTTCTTCGTCAACCTCACCTGTTTCCTTTGTTTCCCACATTTCAGCATAACCCTTAACTACGTCTAACATATAGTTGTAGTCTGCTGCGAGAGCGGGAGATGCTGCACGGTTCCATGCGAATACGAAGTCAGAAGCCTTAAGGGGCTGACCGTCGGACCATGTGAGACCTTCTTTAAGTGTGTATGTGTAGGTAACTGTACCATCTTCGTTTTCTACACCTTCAACGAGTTCTTCAGCAGCGTCAGCTACGATAACGAGTTTACCGCTTTCGTCCTGAGCCCACTTTGCAAGACCTGAGAAAAGGTGAGCAACGAGTGTAGCACCGTCTACAGCTGAGTTAAGTGCGGGGTCAATTGTGTCGGGCTCGGAAGCGAGACAAATAGCAAGTGACTGTGCCTTTTCTTCATCTGTGTTACCACCACATGCGGCTAATGTAAATAACATTACAACAGCCATGAGTAAAGCGAGAATTTTTTTCATTTTCTTTCTTTCCTTTCTGAAAAGTATTTTTTATTTCAAATGCTTCTCTTGCATTTAAAACCTTATGTATGGTTACGGTTAAACCGCAACCGTTCATCATCAGCCTATTTCGTCTACTCTGTGACAGGCAACGAAATGACCTGATGAAACCTCTCTGAATTCAGGCATCGAAAGAGCACATTTCTCAGTAGCATACTGACAGCGTGTTCTGAAGGGACAGCCTGAGGGAGCGTTGAGAGGACTGGGAATGTCACCGCTTAAAACGATTCTCTTGTTAGCTCTGGCGATCTTCGGATCGGGAACAGGAACAGCAGAGAGAAGAGATTTCGAATAAGGATGAAGAGGATGATCGTAAATTTCAGCTGCATCAGCAAGCTCGACCATTCTGCCGAGATACATAACAGCGATTCTGTCACTGATGTGACGGACTACAAGAAGATCGTGAGCGATGAAAAGATAGGTAAGACCAAGCTTATCCTGAAGCTCACCAAACATATTGATAACCTGTGCCTGTATAGAAACGTCCAATGCTGAAACAGGCTCATCACACACAATAAACTCGGGATTAACAGCGAGAGCACGTGCAATACCTATTCTCTGTCGCTGACCGCCGGAAAATTCATGAGCATATCTCGATGCGTGTTCACTGTTAAGACCTACATGACCCATAAGCTCGAGAATTCTTTCTTCACGCTCTTTTTTATCTTTGCAAAGATTATGAACATCAAGAGGTTCGCCGATAATATCGGAAACCGTCATACGGGGATTGAGAGAAGAATAAGGATCCTGGAAAACCATAGTCGCCTTTTTTCTGAACTCATTAAGGTCTGATTTTGATTTGATAACCTTTCCGTCAAATTTGATTTCACCTGCGGTAGGCTTATAGAGATTAAGAATCGTTCTGCCGACAGTTGTTTTACCGCAGCCGGATTCACCTACAAGACCGAGAGTTTCACCTTTTTTGATCGAAAAAGAAACATCGTCTACTGCTTTGAGAGGCTTGGACTTGAACATTCCTACATTGATGTTGAAATACTTTTTAAGTCCCTTAACCTCTAAAAGGTTCTGATTGTTGTTTTCACTCATTGGGCGTCACCGCCTTTACTATTATTATCCACAGAAATGGTGCCGTTGTCAAGAGCATTTTTTATACACATCCAACAAGCAGCTGCGTGATCATCATTAATCAGCAATCTTTCAGGCTTCGTATCGATGCATATTTTCATAGCAGCTTCACATCTCGGAGCGAATGCGCAGCCCTTAGGCATATTAAGAAGGTCAATCGGTGTACCTGTAATAGGCTTAAGCTTCTGACCTGCCGTATTTGCGGAAGGAAGAGAATTGATAAGACCTTTGGTGTATTCGTGCTGAGGGTTATAGAAAATTTCATCAGCAGTGCCCTGCTCACAGATAGAGCCGGCATACATAACTACTACCTCGTCACACATCTGTGCCACTACACCGAGGTCGTGAGTAATCATAATAATAGCCATTCCGAGCTCTTCCTGTAAATCCTTCATAAGCTCGAGAATCTGTGCCTGAATGGTAACGTCGAGAGCTGTAGTCGGCTCATCGGCGATGAGAATGTCGGGCTCACAGGCAAGAGCCATAGCAATCATAACTCTCTGTCTCATACCGCCCGAAAGCTCGTGAGGATACTGCTTCATTCTCTTTTCCGGCTCATTTACGTTAACGAGACGGAGCATTTCTACAGCACGGTCATAAGCCTGCTTCTTATCTCTGTCTGTGTGAAGGAGAATAGCCTCCTTAAGCTGTGAGCCGATAGTATATGTGGGATTAAGAGAGGTCATCGGATCCTGGAAAATAATGGAAACCTTATTACCTCTGACATCCTTCATTACTTTTTCACCTGCATTTACAAGCTCCTGACCGTCAAGCATTATAGATCCGCCGATAATTTTACCTGTACCTGCAAGAATCTGCATAATAGAGTAGGCCGTAACAGATTTACCTGAGCCTGACTCACCTACTATACCTAAAACCTTACCTCTTTCCAGATTAAAGCTGACTCCGTTTACAGCCTTGACTTCACCTGCGTCTGTAAAAAAGGAGGTCTGTAAGTCTTTTACTTCTAATAAAGCCATTATAAATCTCCTTTCTTAGCTGTTGAGTTTGGGATCGAAAGCATCACGGAGACCGTCACCGAAGAGATTAAGTGAAAGAACTACCAGTGAAATAACGATAGCGGGGAATACCAGACGGAAGGGATAGGAGTTAATACCGTTAAGTGCTTCAGAGGCAAGAGAGCCGAGTGAAGGCATAGGAGCATTAACACCGAGTCCGAGGAATGAAAGATAGCTTTCAGTGAAGATAGCGTTAGGAATCTGAAGTGCAGTGGAAATAATGATAACGCTGATGCAGTTCGGAATAAGGTGCTTTCTGATAATCCAGCCACCCTTAGCTCCTGTAGCTTTGGCTGCTAAAACATATTCCTGCTCACGGAGAGAAAGAATCTGACCTCTGATAAGTCGTGCCATAGATACCCAGTAAAGAACGGCGAAAACTATAAAGAGACTTATCATATTCGTGCCGAGTTTGGCAAACACTGTTCCGGTGATGACAGACTCAAGTACAGTACCGAGAACTGAAGCAAGAAGGATAACCATAAGAGTATCAGGAAGAGAATAGATAATATCGATAATTCTCATTATGATAAGGTCCACCTTACCTCCTAAATATCCGGCCAATGAACCGATGGTAAGACCGATAACGAGAACGATGAGACTGGCAAAGAAACCTACAGCGAGAGAAATTCTCGTTCCGTAAACAACACGGATAAAATAGTCTCTACCCTGAGAGTCAGTACCGAAAACGTGAGGAAATACCTTCTCTCCCGCATCGATTTTAGCCTGCTCTGTAGCACCGTACTCAAAAGGAGCAAGATTATTATAGGTAGAGTCAACTGCTTTACCGGGCTCGATACCTAACTGCTGCTCGTAGGAATAAGGCCAGAACATAGGAAGAAAGATAGATGTGAAAGTAATAAGAAGTACAACTATAAGAGAAACAGTTGCTACCTTATTTTTAAGGAATCTTTTCGCACCGTCTCTGAAGAAAGTGGTAGACGGTCTCATTTTAACGATGTATTCTTTTTCCTCAGCAGTAGCGGGAATAAGCTTTTCTACATCAACGTGGAGGCTTAAAGGTTTTTTATTCATTTTTCTTTTACCTCCTTATTCAAGATTGATTCTCGGGTCAACAACCTTATAGAGAATATCGGTTATGAGGTTCATAATAACGATAAGTGCTGCCAGAACGATAGTTGTACCCATAATGAGTGTGTAGTCACGGTTTGTGATGGAGTTAACAAAGCTTCTGCCGATGCCGGGTACAGCAAAAATCTGCTCAACAACGAGAGAGCCTGTAACGATATAAGCAAGCATAGGACCGAAATAGGTCAGAACAGGAATAAGAGAATTCTTAAGAGCGTGCTTAAAGATAATCTTATTTCCCGAAACACCTTTAGCCTTAGCAGTACGGATATAGTCCTGTCCGAGAACATCGAGCATAGATGAACGGGTAAGGCGTGTGATGTATGCCATAGGATAAAGGGAAAGTGTGATAACCGGTAAAATCATACCACCCGATGCATTACCGTTAGCAGGTAAAATATGAAGGGTGATAGCAAAGAGTATCAGCAGCAGCGAACCCATAATAAACGAGGGCATAGAAACAAAAGCTGTGGTAACAACCATAATAATCTTATCGATAATTTTGTTTCTTCTCAGAGCAGCTACAGCACCGAGAACCACACCCGAGATAAGAGCAATAATTGCAGCTGTAACACCTAATTTGGAGGACGTTTTCATACCGTCAGTAATAATGTCGATAACATCACGGCCACGCTGCTTAAGTGAAGGACCGAAGTCAAATTTGGTAACAATATCCTTAAGATAAGTGAAATATTGCTCCATAAGAGGTTTGTCGAGACCGTATTTAGCCTCAAGAGCTGCCTTGGCAGCAGGAGTGATAGCTTTTTCACTGGCGAAGGGACCGCCGGGAACAGCTCTCATAACAAAGAATGTGACTGTGATTACAATCCATACCGTAAGAACTGCAAGAGCCACTCTTTTTAAAACATAGAGTAATGTTTTTGTGTTCACAGTAATAACCCACCTTAATTTTTATTCCGGATTTGTGTTTTTTAATAAAATTCCACACACCGATTTAATAACTTCATTTGCTTATATTCGTTTCATTATACTATAAATCAAGTCAGATTTCAATACCCAAAGCTATTTTTTCGTCAACTTAACCAAATATTTAATCAATAACTGTGCGGTAAAATTATGCACGGATTATCTTGTCACTTTCAATTACATAGTGAAGAAGTATTCTGACAGCAGTAAAAAATCCATCTATATCTATTCTTTCATCACGCTGGTGAGGTCCTCCGTGACCCTCAGGCATCTGAAGAACCTTATCTTTTCTGTCAGGGAGAATCACGCTCGTACCCAGAGAGAAAGCATTTTTCAGCTTACGGGCATAAGTGCCGCCTGACATAAGAACCGACTTATGGTATTCTCCCGTTATTTCAGCATAAATACTTTCGAGAAGACCGGGTACTTTACTGTCTTTATCGATAGAAAATCCGGGACTGTTATCCTTATAAACCACATCAAACCCAAGCTTATCGAGTGCTTCGGCAGAATTTCTTTCCAGTAAAACTGCATCCTGAGTATCACCGTAGCGTATATCGAAAGACAGCATAAGCTTCTCATCTTCTGTTTTTGCCATACCGTTGGTACAGGTTGTCATTCCGAAATTAGGATCCTCGTGAAGTATATTCAGTCCTTTTCCGTAATAACATGAAAGTGCCTCAACGGCATTTTTTAGAATCATACGGTCATTTTCACAGAGATTTTCACATTCACTAAGAAGCGTAAAAAGAGTCAGTGCGGCATTTTCTGAACCTTCAGGAATACTTGCATGCTTTGATATGCCTTTAGCAAGAAGCTTTATCATACCGTTTTCTTTATCGAGAATGATTTTTCCGTTGTCAGCGATTTTTTCTGATATTTCACTGTATAAAGCTTCACTGTAAACGATTTCAGCCTCAATCTTATCAAGAACGATGTTAAAAGCTTCACCCGCTTTTATATTCTTTATATCCTTAAGTGATGTCTTATTTTTTGCCCAGATGTGACAGATTCCCTTTTCACCTGTACTGCAAGGAAAATCGGCATCGGGAACGAAAGAGATTTCAGGCATATTCTGTTCTGCAAGATAAGCCTTCATATCATCCATGCCGCATTCCTCATCAGAACCGATGAAAGCTTCAATGCGGCTGCCAAGTGTGATTCCGCTGTCCTTTAAAAATTTCATAAGACAGAGAGAAGCGATAATGCCCGATTTGTTATCCTCTACTCCCCTGCCGATAAGACTGCCCTCTTTAATCACAGGATTAAAAGGTTCTGTAAAAATCCAGCCGTCACCTACAGGTACTACGTCACTGTGACTGAAAAGTCCGATAGTTTTCTCACCTTCACCGTAATGAGCCAAAGCATAACCGCCCTCGTGGTAAACCTTGCTCTCCATACCTTCAAGTGAAAACAATGATGCTGCATAGTTAAGTGCTCTGGCACACTCGGTGCCGTAAGGAGCCTTTTCAGTCCTTTCAGATTTAATCGAAGGAATTTTCGCTAGTTTAATCCACTTTTCGATAATTTCATCTTTATTTTTTTCAAGCCACTGTGTAAACAGTGAATCAATATTTTTATCGATCATAATAACTGCCTTTCTGTATCGTTATATTATTTAATTAATCTGTTAAAGTGATAAATCAGAAAAAATACTCTAAAATTAATTAGAGTATTTTCTGTATAATAACATATTGATTATATCACATTTAAAGATATATTGCAATAGTAAATTATCGGCTCAGCTTCCGTTTTTTGTCAATAACTTTTACTTTAATAACAAAATAACATATAATCTGTACGGTCAATGTCAGGAGCCAGCTGATGGGATAAGAGAAATAAATGGACTCAATAGTGTGATATTTATCCTGTGAAAAAATACAGAAAATCCAGAACACGCGGAAAATACATATACCGAAAACAGACACTATCATCGGTACCACTGAATATCCCAGACCTCTTATGGTTCCTACTACCACATCCATCATACCCGCAAGAAAATATGCAGTAGCGATTATGGTAAGTCTTGTCACGCCTGCCGTAATAACATCGGCACTGTTCGTGTAAAGATCGATAAACTCATAGGAAAATACATTATAAATAATGCCGAAAATAAGACCTGTCACAAAAACATAAACAAGAGATGTAGTAAGAATTTTACCGATACGGTCATATCTGCCTGCGCCCTTATTCTGGCCTGTGAAAGCAACGGCACCCTGATGAAAAGCATTCATAGCCGTGAAAGCAAATCCTTCCACATTAGCAGAAGCAGAATTACCTGCGATTACGATTTTACCGAAGGAATTTACCGAGGACTGAATGAGAAGATTAGAAATAGAAAACAGCATACCCTGAAGCCCTGCCGGAAGACCTATCTGAATTATTCTTCCGAGCTTATGTCTGTCAATTCTCAGCTCCTTAAGATTAAGCTTTATGGCACTCTTTTCTTTCATAAGAGTGATAACCACCAGTGCCGCAGAAACTACCTGTGAAATCACCGTAGCCAGACCGACACCGAAAACGCCCCAATGAAAAACGATAACAAAAATAAGATTAAGACCTACATTTATTATACCCGAAGCAGTAAGAAAATAAAGAGATCTCTGTGTGTCTCCCACTGCACGCAGAACGGCGCTTCCGAAGTTGTAAACCATAACGGCAATCATTCCCGAAAAATAGGTTCTGAGATAAATTACCGAAAGGTCAATTACATCATCAGGCACCTTCATAAGATGAAGAATCTGCGGAGCAAAAATTATTCCGATAACCGTAAGAAAAATACCGCTGACCACGCTTACTGCCATAGCCGTATGTACTGTAGATTTTACCTCATCAGCCATTCCTGCACCGAAATAATTAGCTGTAAGCACATTAACGCCTACGGAAAGACCGATGAATAATGTAACAGTAAGATTAATGATAGTGGTAGTGGCACCTACTGCGGCAAGTGATTCGTCACCTGCGAAGTTACCTACCACAATAATATCAGCCGCATTGAATAAAAGCTGAAGTATACCAGACAGCATCAGTGGAACGGCAAAACGAAGCATCTTTCCGTAAACAGAACCGCTGCACATATCTATTGAATATTTACCCTGTAAGGATTTTCCCATTTAAACCCCTTCTTTCAGAAATATTTTATCATGAATACTTCCTTAAGTAAAGTTTTTTCTTGACATATTTTAAGAAGAAAACTATAATTATCACATAACATTCAGGAGGTAATTCAAATGAAAATAGGTTTTATCGGTTTAGGAATTATGGGTGAATCAATGTGTGAAAACATCGTAAAAAAGCACAATGATACCGTTTTCTGTAATGACCATAAGCAAAGTCAGATAGATAAGCTTGCTTCATTCGGTGCCATAGGCTGTGCCACAAATACAGAGGTAGCAGAAAAGGCAGATATCATCATTACGATGATACCTACCTCAAAGCATGTTAAAGAAGCTTATACTGAAATGCTCCCCTACCTTAAAGAAGGAAAAATCTGCATCGATATGAGCACCATCGAGCCTGATGCTTCTGTAGAGGTCGCTGATATGGTAAAGACAACGGGTGCTCAATTTGCAGACTGCCCTGTAGTCCGCTCAAAAGCCGATGCTATCGCAGGTACTCTCGGTGTTCTGGCAGGATGTGAAAAGAAAGTGTTCGATGATATCGAGCCCATTCTTTCCTACATGGGAAGCAAAGTAATTTATATGGGTGAAAACGGTAAAGGTCTCGCCGCCAAGATATGCCACAACACACTCGTTGCACAGATACAGAATGGTGTTAATGAAACTCTTCTTCTCGCACAGAAGCTCGGTATTTCCATCGATAATTTCGCTGATGCCGTAGCTGCCGGCGGTGCACAGAATTTTTATATGAATGCACAGAGAGAAAAGCTTAAAAACGAGGACTGGACCACAGCTTTTTCCCTGGAAAATATGTGTAAGGACATTACCATATGCTCTGAAATCAGTGAGGAAATGAACTTTGATATGCCCGGTATGAGAGCTGCCAAAGCTGCCATCGATAAAGCAATGGAAAGAGGATGGGCTAAAGAAGATTTCCGACAGACCTACAGAATAGTCAGAGGTGACTGATAAGCTTTTTAGAATTATTTTTGTTAAGCCTTCCTTTTTCGGGAAGGCTTTTCTCTTTAAGTTACTCTATAACTCTTACCGCATTGATATGAATAAATCTTGCTGTGTAGTAGTCATAAGATGAAAGTGGTCGGTCAAAGGCATCATTCGAGTGTGATGCAACGAGAATTTCGGGATATAAAGATGTAATGATGACCGTATGATAAAAATCACCCGTTTCATCACCGAGCTGTACTACATCACCGATTTCTGCTTCGTTTTCCGCTGCTTCTCTGCCCAAAGGACCCTCACCATCATTTGAGACAAGAAAGTTATAAAGATATTCCACACCTGTCCAGGAGGCGGTACGGTTAGAAGCAGTAAGATAATACCATCCGAAAACAGGTGTAAAATTCATCACACCGCTCCCTGCATAAAGACACTGCGAAACAAAGTTAGTGCAATCTCCGCCTATTTCACTGAAATCAAGAAAACGGGGATTTCTTCTGAACGCCCACTCACGGGCATAGTAGATTGCCGCCTGACGGTCATAAGGAATTATTGGCATAATATCACCCCTCGGTTATTATATGCGAGGATACAAAAACTGCTCACACCGAAAATGTGATGTGAGCAGTTTTATTTGCACAGAATTGTTGTTCATTCAGTATACTTTTTAACAAAGTATCCCAAAAAAATCTGAAACAAACTCAGGCCTAAGATGACAAAAAATGTATAGACAGCAAACTCTTTTGTATCCGTATCACCGAAGATTAATCCTATAACTGACAAAAACATAATTACGCAGAGCGCAAAGCTATATATTCCTACAAAGGTCTGCAGAATAAACCGCAGTATTTTGCCGAAAAAACGTTTTGGAATTATCCATTGCATAGCCACAAAATAACCAAACACAATTTCTTCAAAAACAAATTCAATTAAGGATAATATACAGCCCATTTTTACTTCTCCCTTTATTCGCCGACAGGCTTGGTTGTAAAAGTAGTGACAATCAGCTTTTTCATATCAGCCTTACCCTGTTTCGTATCAGCGTCACCGAAGCACATTACATTTTTGCTGTCAGTGCATTTCTCCCACAAAGGAAGTTCTCCGCTATTCGGGTTACCGCTTTTAACAAAGTTACACAGGTATGACACCATTTCATCACTTAAGTTGAAATCTTTATCTTCCATCGGTCTCCAGCAGCTTTTCAGCGTACCGAACCAGTACCAAAGATCGCTGCTGTGCCAGGCTCCCTTATCGTCACCGGGAAGCATTCTGCCGAAAAGCCACATATATGCACCGTTTTTCTTTGCCCAGCTTTTAGTAAGCATATAAAGAATGGCAGGAGCCATATCGTGACTGGTAGAGCCGACCATATAGGGAATGTTTTTCACCTGTGGTTTATCCTTGATAAGAATACCGTCTCTGACAGGTGTAGCAGACATAGCTGAGCCCTTTACCTTTTTCCATTCACGGAAAAGGTTTTCGGGAGAAACAGCTCTGAATTCCTCGAGAGTATTTGCTCCGGTGTTTTTCATAACCTCTTTCCAGAAGTCATATTTCTTTTCAGGTGTGCCTGTCATAAATGAGCCCATACCAACACCGCTCGACATAACGGCGGAGCGGAAAAGACCGTCTGTATAATCACTCTGACAGAGATGCTGTACACTCATAGCACCTGCACTCTGCCCCATAATTGTTATCTTGTCACCATCACCGCCGAAGGCTGAAATATTTGCCTTTACCCATTTGATGGCGGTAATCTGATCAAAAAGCCCGTAGTTTCCCGTGTGGCCCGCTTCGGCTTTAAGCTCCGGAAGACAGAGAAAGCCCATAGGCCCGAGACGGTAATTCACCGTAACGGAAATGACACCCTTTTCAGCCCACACGGGACCATCAAAATGCTTTTCGTGACCGCATCCTCCCGTAAAACCGCCTCCGTGAATATACACCAGAACAGGAAGATTACTTTCAGATGTTGCGTTCTCAGGTGTTCGTATATTCAGGAAAAGACAGTCCTCGTCATAGATATAATTTTCACCTTTACGGAACTCATTATAGTAAAATATCTTACCGGGATTTTCCTCTTCATTATAAAAGGCTCTCGGCTGATATGAGCAGTTACCGTAGGCAGTGGCATCATAGACGCCTTCCCATTCTGTCACTATTTCGGGATAAGTCCATCTTTTGCAGGTAGCATAACGGATACCTTTATAATCAGTAACTCCATCTGTAATCGTACCCTTAATTTCTCCGCAAGGTGTCAAAATAATCTTCTGCATATATCACTGTTCCTTTTGTGCTTTTTTAAATTCGTCTACTTTCTTTCTTGTCTCAGAATCCATATTCCACAAGAACTTAAACGCTGCCCATGAACCGAGTACAAAAATACCCGGAAGAAGCACAGCTATAATCTTGATGCCGGAAACTGTAACGGCAGACTGAGCTGTAAGATCCGCATTATATCCTATCCAGCCGAGCATAAGAACAGCTGAAGAGTTACCGATAGTCTGTCCTACACGGCGTGAAAGATTAAAGGTGCCGTAGATGGAGCCTTCTGTCCTTTTGCCCGTGATCATTTCATTGTAATCAATAGCCTCGCTGACCAGACCCCACTGCATATAAATGGACACACTGGCAAGACCCATAGCACAGTTGCTGACGATAATATGAATATAGGGATTTACATCTATTACCATATGAAGAGCAAAGAGAGCTATATAAAGCACCGAACCTGAAATAAGACCGAAACGTATAAATTTTTCCAATCCGAACTTTTTGGCAAAGAAGGGACCGCCTAAAAGTGTAACTGTCATAAAAGGAGCTGAAATTATCATACCCTTTGAGACAAGTGTAAGATCACCGTAAACCACAGAGAACAGATAATTGGTAAGAGTATTGCTTACATACTGCATTGTGCAGATGCAAAGACCGTGAATACAAAGTGCGAGGAAAGGTCTGTTCACACGGAAAACATTAAGGATATCCGTAACCTTTATGTTCTGCTGCTCCTTACTTTCACTGACGGGAGCAGTTCTTTCCTCTGTCATAGCATAATGTCCGAGACACATAACGAAACCGATAACAGCACATAAGGCCGCACCGAGTGCATAACCCTTCGAATTAGTCTGTCCGTATTTTTCGATAAGCATAGGCATAAGCATAACAGGAACGGCATTACCTACCGCAGAACCGAAGCCACGTGCGGAAGAAAGAGTAGCTCTGTCCTTATCATTGTCAGCCATAGCAGAAAGCAGAGAGCCCATAGGAATATTGAACATAGTATATGTGCCTTCGTAAAGTATCTTGAGTCCGAAAAGAACACAGACAAGAGAAAGACCCTCGAAAAGTGAAGGCACAGACCAGAGTGCAATAAAACTCACGCAGATAAGAGGTGTGCTTCTGAGCAACCACGGACGGAACTTTCCTTTAGGATTATTCTTTTTAGCAAAAGCCTTGTCCATGAATGCACCCATAAGCGGATCGTTTATAAAATCCCATACATTCCAGATCACAAGCAAAACAGCAAGTAAATCCGTGTCAACCTTAAGTGCATCAGTACAGTACATGGCAAATGTGCTTCCCATAATCGCAAAGGTCATACATCCGCCTGCATCACCGAGGCCGTAACCGATTTTGTGCTTCAGGGTAAGACCTGAAATGTTTTTTTCCGTTTTTGTTTTCGTCATAGTTTTTTCTCCTTTTTTTATTTATTCTATCACCAAATAAAAGGTATAAGGCGATATTTGACTTTTTTCTTGTATTCACTATATCCCGCAAGCTCTCTTTCAAGAAGCTTCTCCTCATTTTTTATTCTTACGGCTATAATAAAAGGATAAGCAAGAAAAATAATAAACGAATACACAGACCCTAAAATCAAAGGCATAGAAAGAAAGAGCATAAGAGTGACACTGTACATAGGATGTCTGACTATACCGTAAAGTCCTGTGTCAATAACCTTCTGTCCTTCCTGTACCTCGATTGTACGTGAAAGATATGTGTTCTCCCGAAGCACCTCTGCATAAAGCAAATAAGCAACAAGAAACAGTATAGCAAAACCTATAGACACAGCTTCAGGCATATCACTCCATCCGAAGCGAAAATCGAGTCCCGCCACAATGAAGCCAGCCAGAAACATAAGACCGCTGAGCTTTACTACCAGACTCTGTTCTCTCTCTTTTTCTTTAGCATTAAGTCTGCTCTTCAGAAGAGACGGATTTTTTACCATCATAACGATACCGGCCAGAAACATAGGAATAAAAAGAATACCGACAAACAGTATTCCGTTAAAATAATTCATTGTTCCCGCAGGAAGAAACACCAACAAAACAACCAGAATCAGACCAAAAAAGAACTTAATTAATGCCTGAATAAACAGTTTAAATGTCAAAAACATCACTCCCGCCACAGTAATTACCTGTTAATTATACCATAGGCTTAAAACTTTTTCAATAAGAAAAGACAACCTGTACATAAATACAAGCTGTCTTTAATTTAATCAATCTGCAAGAAAAATATTTCTTATGCTACTTATTTCCTTTGATGTTACACCAATCGAAGAAAGATAGTATTCTACCTTTTCACTCATTGAAATGCCGGGAAACTTCTTAATTTCATTGGTAAATTCTTCCATCGGTTCATCTCCGCCATAAACATCACCGTGATGAAGTCCTGATAGATTATAATCCTTCATCATGTTTTCTTCACTAAGACCAAGTAATGCCTCGAGAAGATAACATACAGTACCCGTTCTGTCTTGTCCGTAGGTACAGTGAAGATAAACGGGATAGTTTTTCTTGTCCGCAAGATTAGAAAAAACTCTTCTTATGCTTTCGTTGCTCTTTTTATCATTAAAGATAGCTGAATACATTCTTGTTTCATAATAAATGTGCTTAACCGCTGAGCCTAAAACATCGGTACCGTAAATATTATCGGATTCAGCTCTCAGATCCATATCAGTTTTAATACCGAGATCCTTAAGCATCGTATTGATTCCGCTGTCCGTAATCGTATATTTCGGTTCAACTGCTCCGTCAATTTCACAACCTCTGTAAAGAAGTCCCTGCTTTATCTTTTTCCCTGAAGTAGTCTTCCAGCCACCGATGTCTCTCATATTGTAAACACCGTCAACGTTCATAATACGAGGCCCTTCAGCGGTCGTAAAGCTGCCGCTAACAGATGTTTCCACATCATTTACGAAGAAAATCTTTATAAGATAATAATACTTAGTTCCTGTTTTCAGATTGTAAATCTTTACATCTGTTTGATAGCCTTCAAGATTAAACACCTTCGGTTCTGAAAAATCCTTATTCTCAGAAACCAGAATCTCAGTCTTTTTCACATTATAGCCATCGGGAACCTCGGATATTTCGAAAGAAAGTTCTACGGGCATACCTATATCCAGACGAGCAGAGCCTACAGAATACATTTTGTACACGTCGTTTACTGAAAGACTCTGATCCGCTTTCATAAATACTTCTACCGCAGGACTGACAATAACTACCTTCTCTGAAAAGAACGGAATATCCACCTTAAGATGTGAAACAGATGACTTTTCTTCCTGATGCTGCTCACCGATAGTTTCATCCTGTGGATCTACTCTGTTGATTCCATCAAGATAACCACCGAGAAAAATCATACATATAAATACAGAAACTGCAACAATACAATAAATAATGTATTTTTTATTATGTCTGATAAACCGTTCCAATTTTTCTTTTCGGTCACGTTTTTTCCTGTCATTTCCCTTCCTGTGGGAAGAACTGCGATGATGGTGTCTGTGACTGCCATGACTATGGTGGCTATGGTGCCCGTGATGATGGCTGTGATGTGAGCTGTGTGAATGATGAGCACCCTCATAATTACTATGCTCTTCCTGAACGTTACTCACCGACTGACTTTTACTTTCTATATCTTTATTTTCCATTAAATACACCTCAGGGTATTAAATATTAAACTTCAATTATCATTTTCTCATTTTTATTATTCTGGCAGGAACTCCGGCAACTATAGCATATGCAGGTACGTCTTTTGTAACTACAGCACCGGCTGCAAGTATAGCGCCATCCCCTACGCGAACTCCGGGAAGGATGATTACTCCTTCTCCTATCCAGACATCGTTTCCGATAACAACAGGACGTTCTTCTTCAAATCCTTGAAACATCATCGGAATATCTGTTCTTTCGAAAGAATGATTTCTGGTTATAATAACAACATTCGGCCCCATCATTACATGATCGCCTATTGTACATTCTCCATTTATACGGGCATTAACACCTATTCCTGAATAATCACCAAGAGAGGTTTTTGCCGAAAATTCAGCGCCGTGCTCTATGTTTACCTTTTTTCCACACTTTTTCAGCATTAACTTGCCACAAAAAGCACGCAATGCCTTCTGTCCAACTTTTAAACCTGATGATGAAGACGGGAGATGCTGTGCAAAAAAATAATAAATAATCGCACCTATTTTTCTGGAAAGTTTTTTCATTTTTTAATCCTCCGTATTTTATACTTCATTAGAAAGCTTGTTAATCTGTTTTATATTATAAATAAAACGTTTACCGTTAAGAACAGCCATCACAACGCCGTAAGCACCTGCTGAAATTAATATAATTATAAAATAGTGTAAATTCATACTCGCGAGTTTAGATGAAATCAAAGTAAATAGAATCGTAAATATTATGCTTTCAAGAGAAAAAACAAGAAGATATTTAATCGAAAAGAAATCCTTTATTTTAACATTAAGAACTTTAGCGTTCATAATAAACATCAAAACACCAAGCAATACGATTGTGAGTACTGTTGCAATAGCAGGACCGATAATTCCAAACAAATTATAGAAAGCTATATTCGTCAAAGCATTGAATAACAATGATGCAATTCCTGTTGACATAAGCCACTTTGTTTTTCCTGCTGCACTCAATATCAGTGTGATATTGGTAAATCTAAAAAGGTCAACAAAAATATATATAACAAATACAGACAAACCAGAAGTATATTTATCAGAATAAAAAAATTCCATAAGTTGGGGAGCTACAACTATAGCAGCACAGTAGATTATCCCATTAGAAACATATGTAATTTCCATAAACTTTTTATATAATTCAACAACCAAAGCATTGTTTTTAGCTGATACCATCTTTGTTAATTTAGGAACAAGCACCGTACAGAATGAGAGCATGATTATATCAAAGGGCAAAGGCTTTGAAGCATTGGAATATATAGCAAGTGTTTCTGTATCCGTCATCGCTGATATAAGATATTTATCAATATCACGGTTAATACTATTGACAGTAACAAATACAGCCATAGGCACACAGTAAGATAAAATTTTACCTGTTAGTCTTATATCTAAAGCAGAAGGACTGAATTTACAACCTTTTTTTTTGATTATCATCCAAAAAAACGCTATCTGTGCAATATCAAGAATAAGTGAAGCAAATAATACAACTGAAACATTATTTACAATAGTAATAACAATAAGCACTGCTACAAGCTTTACAACGGAAACAACAAAGTTTCTTATAGCAAGAAGTCTTGCTTTTCCTACAGAAACCAATAAGACCTGTGACATAGCAAGAAGATTTTGCATAAGCGGTAAAAGAGCAACATATACCAGATGTCTCTTTATGTCAGGATTATCAAAATATTTTACAATCAATGAATTTGATAATAATACTGCACATCCTGTAAGTGTACTCACGACAAATTGCAATGTGAATATAGTTACAATGTAAGCTTCCCTTTTTCTAATATCCGATTCACTACTGAAAAAGAAATTCACACCATCCATCATACCTAAAATAGTAAGCGATGAAACAGTCGAAACAATAAGCAAAACTTGTGAATAAGTACCGTAATCGTAAACAGAGAGATACTCAGATAATAAACGTGTTATAAGAAGACTTACCGCCATTGTTATAAACTTTACAAAAGTCAGAAGAAATGCATCACCGGATGTACCCTTCTGTAAACTACCCTTTATTTTCAAACTATTCATCACCCCTAAACTTTTCATAGTATGCATTGTACCAAAAGTCTAAATTCTTCGATAAAAATCACAAAAGAAAACAGGCAAATATTTACCCGCTTTCTTTCAGGGTTTTCTCAGAAAAAGCGCTCTATGTCGTTAGGCATAGAGCGCCTTTAAATTTATTTGATTTTAATTTTTATGCAACCACAAGTCTTCCGTCAGTACCGAAATTATATTTTCCGGCAGGAAGAACACCGTTAAGTGTGGTAGGCCAATAGATTCCGGTTGCAAGCTGACCGTTTGAACGGACATAAATAATGCTACCGTCTTCAAGCTGTACAAGACCTGCACCGTAAGCGATCTTTCCATCTTCGTAGTAGTATCCGTCTACCACACCGTTTACTTCTTCTTTTTCATAAACAGGATTCTGCATTACACCGTTATTATCGAAGTAGTAATTACGGGCAACTACTCCTGTATCATTAACGTTGGTGATCCAGTATTCTCTGCCTCTTACAAGTTCGCCCGCTGTTCTTACATAGTAGAACTTACCGTCGATCTCGATAAGACCTAAGCACTGCTGCTTGTTACCGTTCACATAGTAATAGAGGTTACCGTTTTCTTCAATTATGCCGTTTTTATTTATCATTCTACCGCATTCATCGAAGTTATAGTTCTGAGTCTTAAGCTCACCTGTATCGTTCTTAGTAGTCCAGTAAGCACGGTTAGCTGCAAGCTGGCCGTTTGAACGGACATAAATCCAATCGTTATCGTAAACTGTGCCGTTGTCAGCTTCACCTGAGTACTTGATGAGACCCTTGTAAGCAAGAACTCCCTTTTCATAGAAGTAATAAGCACCGTTTTCATAGTAGATGCCGTCTTTATCGGTTGTCTTGATATCAATCATATAACCGTCTGCATCGAAGGTATAAAGGCCGGGAACGATGTTCTCGTTGTTAGTACCAACCCAATATTCAGCATCAATAACAAGTGTACCGTCATAACGAACATAAATATACTTATCCTCGAGCTTTGTAAGGCCCTTACCCATCATAAGCTTTGAATCTTCATAATATTTACCGTCAACGATACCGTCAGCTCCGCTGAGCTTACCGTTTTCAAAGTTATAAGCAGTACCTTTCTCAAACTCATCTGCGCCATTATTTCTGATGATGTAAGTGTCTCCGTTTGCAGGAAGGTTACCGCCGTTCACAACATCACCGATGAAATAGTAAGTTTCGCCTTCAACCTCAACAACACCGGGATGCCATTTGATGAAGCCGTTTTCGAAATAACGATCTGCATCCATGAATTCCTTGATGCCTGTGAAATCATTTACGAATTTACCTTCTTCATCGAAGAAGAAGAAACCTGCTTCTGCGTCAGGGTAAGGTTTACCTGTGGAAGCGCTGTAATCAAGAGTTTCTTTATCAGCTGCGTATTCAATACCGTCAATCTTCTCTGTGGGATAAGCTACATGAGTGATGCCTTCTGCGCGGGTATTGTTTTCGAAGAAGTAGTACCAGTTGCCGTTAAGCTCGTTCCAGCCAACAAGAGCATCACCGCATACACATTTACCGTCAAGCTCTGAATAGCTATGACCGAGAGCATCAACTGTGCATGTTTCTCTGCTGAGTTCTTCACCGCAAACCGTACAGTAAACAACTTCGTCATAGGAACCGTCGTTTACGCAGTCAGCTGCTTTTTCGTTTTCAGTTACTTTTTCGCCGGATGTATGACCGAGAGCATCAACTGTGAATGTTTTTCTGCTGAGTTCTGCACCGCAAACTGTACAGTAAACAACTTCGTCATAAGAACCGTCGTTTACGCAGTCAGCTGCTTTTTCGTTTTCGGTTACTGCTTCACCGGATGTATGACCGAGAGCATCAACTGTGAATGTTTTTCTGCTGAGTTCTGCACCACAAACTGTACAGTAAACAACTTCGTCATAAGAACCGTCGTGTACACAGTCAGCTGCTTTTTCATTTTCGGTTACTGTTTCACCTTCAGTGTGACCCTTGGCTGAAACTGCCTCAGTATATGTGTCACCGCAATTACCGCAAGTGAATGTCTTGACACCATCATCATTACATGTGGGTTCAGTATTAATTACACCGTCATCATAATCGTGACCGAGAGCGTCGATTGTTTCCTGGGCTACTGTAGTTACACCGCAGACTGTACACTGCTTACCTTCTGTAAGACCTTCATCTTCACAAGTTGCATCCTTGCCTTCAAGTTTTTCTTCCTTGTGACCGAGTGCATCAACCTTTACTGTATTTCTGCTGAGTTCTTCACCGCATACTGTACAGTAAACAACTTCATCATAAGAACCGTCATTTACACAGTCAGCATCTTTTTCGTTTTCAGTTACTGCTTCACCGGGTGTGTGACCGAGAGCATCAACTGTGAATGTTTCTCTATCGAGTTCTGCACCACAAACTGTACAGTAAACAACTTCATCATAAGATCCGTCGTTTACACAGTCAGCTGGTACTTCGTTTTCAGTTACTGCTTCACCGGGTGTGTGACCGAGAGCGTCAACTGTGAATGTTTCTCTGCTGGTTTCTTCACCGCATACTGTACAGTAAACAACTTCGTCATAAGAACCATCGTTTTCACAGTCAGCTGGTACTTCGTTTTCGGTTACTTTTTCACCGGGTGTATGTCCGAGAGCGTCAACTGTGAATGTATTTCTGCTGAGTTCCTCACCGCAAACTGTACAATAAACAACCTTGTCATAAGAACCGTCGTTTACACAGTCAGCTTCTTCTATGTTTTCAGTTACTTCTTCGCCTTTAGTATGTCCGAGAGCAGAAACTACTTCTGTTTTTGTGTCACCGCAGAGACCACAGGTAAATGTCTTAGTGCCTTCACCGTTACATGAGGGTTCAGGCTTTATTACACCCTTATCCCATTCGTGGCCGAGAGCATCTACCTTGCTATCTACATAACTGTCACCGCAGCCTGTACATGTATGAGTGGTATAACCATCGTCCTCACATGTAGGTTCTGTTACCTTTGCTTCATACTTATGTGTGAGCTTATCACCGTAATACTCACCGCATTCGGTACATTTAGCCTGTTCTTTACAGGTAGCTGTACCACCTGAACACTCACTTAAAACTCTTCCGCAACCGTAGTCACATTCGTGATTACTGTCACCTGCTTTATCTGAACAGCTGTACATAATGAAACCACATGTATCGCAATGGTGTTTACCTTCTGTTGCAACCTTATCTTCATCCGCGTGTGCTTCTGATGTATAAACTGCATAATAAGTAGCATTACCTGTTACTGCGGGAAGATTTGCAGCCGCACCGCCGTTTGTTGTTGACCAACCGGCAAAGATATAATGTGCATTATTATCTGCTGCCTTGGCAGGCATGCTTGCACCGTGAAAATAAGGAACAGTACCCTCTTCTACTTCCTGATTGCCGAGGAACTCGGAACCGTTCATCCAGGTAACAGTGTATGATGATGTGCTGCAAGGCTCATCTGTTGTCCATTCGTTACACTTTGCACAGTAGTTGAATGTTGTACCGGGTTCAGTGTAGGGAATGGTGTCGTCCATTAATGAAGGACCTGTAGCAAGATAAGAACCGTCACCGTTCATAAGTGAAGCAGAGTTCATAAAGACACCGTATGACTTGCCCGCTACTGCCTGGAAGTTAAGAATGTCAACGCCGGAACCGCTCTGCATTACTATTTTACCTGTTTCCTCTGAGGACTTGACAGCAGCACCGCTCATAGTGGTGTAAAGAGCACCGTCTAAAACGATGGTACCGTTAACATCGAGAACAGCATCCTTAATATCATCAGCAGTACGCTCGTAAGTTCTGCCGGGAGCAAAACGTAAGGGGTTAAATCCATCTTTTGAACCCTCACCGAATACAAAATTAAGATTCTCTACGATTTCTTCGCTATTTAAATCATAACCATAGAACCATTCATCTCTGTCATATACGATAAGATGATAGCCACCGGTCATATAATCATTAAGCATTTCTTTATCACTTGCGCCTAAAGCTAATGTTGCCTTCTTACCGACTGTCATCTCTACACCGGGAAGAAGAGCCATACTCTGTCCGATAGAGGTTGTACCAGAATTAATATTAATGGTAATGTTATTTGTAATGGGAAGGACATAATCAGAAGAACTTATTGTCTGCTTTGCAACTTCAACAGACATACTACTCATAGTAATATCACCGTAAATGTCAACCTGAAGACGATCTCTATCTTCGATGTAGTCCTTAACGATATAGCCGTCATTAACAATGAACATGCCACCTTCACCGATAAAAGGAGCTGCACCTCCTGCACACATTGAGCCTGCATATGCAGATGTGTAGAGAGTCTCCTTAGCACCTGCCTCAAAAATAGTAGGAACTTCAATATTCTGAACATAGTACTGGTTAATGGGGAAAACTAAAAGATCAGCCATCAGCAGTGCAAGATTTGAACCACCGCGAAAATCGGTGAATTGGAAATTCTCATACAAATGTGCACCATTCTTTGCGATAACGGTACCTGCACCCTGAATAAAGCCCCAGACATAAAGGTTTGCACCGTTATTTACTGTAATCTCAGAGCCTTCGAGCATCTGCACCCAGCCGACAGGACCTGTAGGAGCGCCGCAGTAGGGCTTTGAACCGTTTGAAGCGGCATGCTTACCACTGATTGAGATAGCACCGTTAACGGTAATCTTTGCGTCGGAAGCAAGGGTAAGAGTTCTGTATGCTGTGGGCTGAACCCAAGCAGCATTATTCATTGATTTACTTGTGCATTCAGGTTCATTTGTGTAAAGGGTATTATCATCATCAAAGGGAACGAGTAATGTAATACCTGCAGGGATAGTATGACTACCGCTGATTGTACCGCTGTTAAGAAGAACAACAGTTTTGATTGTTGATGTTTTTGCAAATTCGCAAGCGTCGGTAAGACTGATAAAGCTTGTGGAGCCTACACCGAATCTTGCAGCATCATTTGAAACAAATACAGGATAAACCACTGCATCATCTGTTAAAGTAAGAGATGTGTTTGCTTCGTAAGAAATATACTTGCCTGTTGTTTCATTATACCAAGCATAAAAAGCATAATCAGATGCGGCGTTAGCTGAAACAGCAAAGCTTTCTGTGGATTTCTTTGTTAACGTAACATCTGCATTAACAGCAGATCCGTCAAGAGTGTACGAACCGTTATAAACATTTTTAAAGGTTACATTTACATCCTTTTCTGTTACAAGAGAAATATCGGTAATTGTTAATGTTGCAGTATTTTTCTTAACCGCAGTACCTTTATCAGATGAAAATACGATAACAACTACTTCACCTGCAGCTAAGGCTTTTGTTAAGCTGCCTGAGCCTGTACCTGATTCTTCACCGTTAATTGTAAGGTTCTCAACACCTGTACCGGTATAAGAAAATGAAAGCGCTGCTGTGGCGCTGCCGGTGTTTGTTAATGTTACCTGAGTCTTACCAGCTGTTTTATCTGAAAGACCGGAATTACTCTTTGCAGTCGCAGTGATTGTTGTTCCGCTTAATGTACAACTTGAAGCGTTACCTGCAAGCTTCTCATAAGTAACAGAGAGACCGCTGACAGATAATGAACCTGTAGCATCAGCTGCGAAAACATTAAAAGGCATCACGCTCAAGAGCATAAGTACCGAGAGAAAACATGCAAAAATACGTTTGTTTAATCTTGTTTTCATAATTTTTTTCCTTTCTGAACTTTTTTCTATATCACATAATCCCGACCCGGACTTAACCGAGTCGGATTATGTTTCAAAGGTTAATCAGGCAGGATAATATCTGCCGTTTGTGCCGAAGTCGTAACCCTTAGTAGGTAAGAGTCCGTTAGTAACTGAAGGCCAGTAAACACCAGTTGCGAGGGTGCCTGTAGAAGAGCGAACGTAGATGTAGAAATCTTTTCCGTTTTCGTCAGTAAGCTTCACAAGACCTGCACCCCAGTCATTTACACCGTCCTTATAATAACGGTACTGACCGTTTTCATAATAGATGCCGTTCTTAACCTCAGGCTCTTCAGGTGTGTCGGGAACATCAGGAGTTTCCGGCACATCAGGTTCTTCAGGCTTATCGGGCTCGGGCTTTACAACAGGTGCATAATATCTGCCGTCTGTACCGAAATCGTAAGAACCGGGAGCAAGAAGGCCGTTAGTGTGTGAAGGCCAGTACACACCTGTAGCGAGACAACCTGTAGATGAACGGACATAGATATAGAATTCTCTGCCTGTTTCATCGAGAAGCTTAACTACACCTGCGGCATAATCAATCTTACCGTCCTTATAATAACGATATTTTCCGTTTTCAAAGTAAATACCGTTCTTTAATTCGGGAGTGGGTTTTTCAGGCTCATCCGGCTTTTCGGGTTCATCGGGAGTTTCTGTTCCCCCCTCCTCAGCAGGAGGATAATATCTGCCGTTGGTGCCGAAATCGTAAGAAGCCACAGGAAGTAAGCCATTTGAAGTGGTGGGCCAGTAAAGACCTGTAGCAAGCTCTCCGCTTGAACGAACATAAATGTAGAACTCTTTTCCTTCATCATCGGTAAGCTTTTTAAGACCTGCCCCTGATTTAAGGACACCGTTTTCATAATAGAAATATTTACCGTTCTTCTCTACAATACCGTTAAGGAGAGAAGGAGATTCAGATCCACCGGGAGCATCAGGAGTATCCGGATTTTCAACAGGAGGATTAACTATTCTTCCCTGCTCGTCAAACTGATAAGGTCCTACAGGAAGAAGACCGTTTGTTTTTGTAGGCCAGTATGTTCTGTTTTTAACTGCCTTTGCATTTGCTGCAATGTAATAATAATAACCGTCAAGATAAATAAGACCGGCATTGTTATTTCTTCGACCGTTTTCAAGGAAATAAGTATCTGAACCTATATGCCAAAGTCCAGTATAATTCTCCTGGAACACACCTTTCTCATCGAAAAGATGATACTCGTACTCAAGATCCTTACCTACAATAAGAGCATATCCTGTAGTTACATAATCCTGATATTTCTTAGTATGATATGTTTTTCCGTCAACCTCAAACCATTTACCATGTACCCACGCAGCACCCCATCTATAACGTGTACCCTTTGAATCAGTTACAAGATCGCCACGTACAAGGATATGATCTTTAAACGTAAAATTGTAATTACCGATTTTCTGCTTTCCGTCAACAGCCTTACCTGTTTTAGTGTCAAAGAAGTAGTCAAGCTGACTTCCGTCTTCGCCGTTTACAGAAATCCAACCGGTATTCTTTTCGCCTGCAATCGCATAATATAAGTCACCATTATATTCGATTACACCTGTGCATGCACCAAGACATACACCGTTTTCATCAAATTCGTAGAAAAACTTTTTACTCGCATCGTTCTTTGAAGGAATGAACTGAATGCCTGTTACTTCTTTATGGTTAACGAAGTAATAGTCCTTACCGTTAACCTTGTGCCAACCCTGACGGATAGCATTATTAAGAATGAAGCTATCTTCGAATTCTGCATAAGAGTCAGCAAAATGAGCACCCTTTTCTTCGCCGCCTTCCCAGCCGGTTTCTTTAGAAGCATAGGGATAAAGTCCGTACTTCTGCTGATTTTCTACTCTGTTGGCGAATGAGAAAAGTGATGAAGCTCTGAGATAAATATCATAGCTTACGGTACCTGTATTGATAATTATAAGCTCGTCATCGGACCATTCTGCATCTGCGGCCGGCTTAGCCTTGATACCGGAAAGGATGCATATGGGATTAGCGGTTGCAGCAGGAATAGGCTCTGTTCTGTCTATCCACTTGCATACTAATGTAAGCTTATTATTTTCGTCAACTGTAGCTTCCTTGATTTCAAAATAATCATTGATAATCCTGAGTTCAGAAACGTCAACCTCAACATCCTTATCAAACTGAGCTGTAATTCTTACCTCAGTAAGAACACTTACACGCTCTGCAAGCATAAGAAGATAGTTGAATGCTGATGCTGATACCTCTTCGTTATCGGAACCGGGAAGCATAAACACGATGTCAGCAAGCTGCTGAGGAATTTCAATAGCTGTCATATCGAGAGCAAAGGTATAGCCTAACTCAATATCCTTGTCAGGATCTTCAACGGAATAGTTCATGCCGTCTTTTGTTGTGGCATTGAGAACTTCTCTGTTCCATGCAAGTACACGGTTACCTGCAGTAGCCTTATCGAAATCAAATACAGCTTCATCATTTCTGTATAAGGTGAGGTACTGCCAGATTAATTCAGTATCATCCAGATTAAGCTGAGCTGCAAGAATCATCTTTCTGGTGCCTGCATTCTCTTTTACCGTGTAATTGAAGCCGTTAATAACACATACATCTTCCTCGTATACTGTCTCAAAGTCAGTAGAGAACATAGCGTAAACTACATCGTTTTCATTGAATGCAACAGGATTTCCGTTATAAAGTACATTAAACTTTATTTCAGTTTTCTGATCATAAATAGCTACAAGATTGCTTTCAGCAAATTCAAGTGTATCGGGAACGACAACACTAAGCTTCTTACTGCCTACGGAAGCACCGTCAAGCATAAGAGAAATCTCTACCTCGCCGACACCGCTTGCAGTAAACACACCGTCCTGTGTAACAGTACCGATATTTTCATCTGAAACTGTCCAGACAGCACCGGCAGGAATTGCAGCTGATGAACCGATGTTATTAACACCTACCGCATTTAATTTAAGTGAAGTATCTACTGTCAGATAATCATAATCTGCACTGATGATAGCACGGTCAAATTCATCAGAAGACTTAGCAGTGGAAACCGCTACGAGAGAAGCGGCAACACTTCTTGCATATCCGTCTGAGGGACGGTTAACAACCTTAATGTCATTGCTGCCTTCAGGCTTTGACATATATGTAGTTGATCCGCCGCCGTCAAGGTTAACAGCGTGAACACAACCTGCCTCGTACATTATCTGTGCGATTTCTTCCATAGAACCGCCGCATGAGAAGGGTTCCTGTCTACCGTCAAGTACCATCATTACAACCGAACCGTCTGCCTTGATACCGATTGCGGTACGGCTTGCACGTGTTGTATAGTACTGACTGTTTTTATTAACAGCGATCTTACCGTCTTTAACAAGAGTAGCACCAAATGCACCTATAGCTTCCTGAATCTGATCCTTATAGGTTTTATATTCAGCCTGAGTACCGATCATAGCAGTACCGTCTTTAAGTATAGCAAAGAAACCGTCACCGTCTACAGGATGCCATTCAACACCTTCCATAACTAAAAGACCACCAGGCTTACCTGTTGAGGTATTGAAACCGTCACCGTTGATCGCAACAACAGGGCGGAAGTTTTCGATATGTGAATGATTATTAACCATTGCAGCAACCTGATCCTGCACTCTCTGCATAGCCCAACCCTTTGAAGGATCGTTATTATTATAGTTAGCCATAATTGTGAGGTCATCACGGTTTACATCGACAGTTGCAACATAATACACCATCTGCTTACCGTCAGCTGACATAGCATAGTTTATCTGCTGTGTAACACCGGGAGCAAGAATTGAATCAGTTGAAGAGAAAACTGAATAGTATCCGTTATCGGGAGTTACGTCTTCTTCTCCGTCTTCATCCTCATCACCGCCCACGAGACGTCCGTCAGCATTTGAGAAAAGGTAATCAGCAAAAGCATAACAGGCAGCCTTACGAAGATCGGAATAATCAGAAACTCCGCGGTCAGCTTCAAGAACCTGAATACCTACATTAAGACGATATGCATCATAAATAGCATCACGTACGTCCTGTTTTGTAACCTTTCCGGGGAAACGGTTATTAAGGAAATAAGCTGCACGGTCAGAATCGTCAAGCTCAGCTGTGTAATAAGCCTCAAAAAGCTCGCTGAAGGAACCGTTACCTCGAAGATACTCGTTTACAAAATAGTAACCATCCATATCACCGTAGAAGTCATCCCATCCGAATGCATCGTCAGCATCAACACCGAAGCACTTATCAAGAATGTAAGCAGCCTTTTCATCAATTGTCTTTCCTGATACTGATCCTACTCTTGCACAGTAATAGAGAAGATCGCAAAGGTCACCTGCCCAACCTGAAAGGTCGGGTGTCTTGGTATTTGACTTATTGATATAGGAAATGTTCATAGTTCCGAACATATGTCCGAAATCTGCAGAATTTCCGTTCGGAAGCTTAAAATTCTCGATTACAATATCACGAAGATCCATTACAGTTGTACCGTTAAGTGCATCCTGAGCCTCTACGAAATCTGTAAACTCAGTAATTTCCTGTCCGGCAAGAGTTGCCCAGTTTCCGTCGAGATAACGCTCAACACCGGTTCTTACAAAGTTAAGAACAAGCTCGCCTTCGTTTTTGGAAGGGTTGGCATCAGAAAATGCTGCAGCATACTGTTCAAGCTGCTTGAACTCAGTAAGGAAATCTGCATAATTGGTTACACTGCCCGCTGCATACACTGACATAGGAACAATACTGAAAAGCATCACAGTTGCCATAAGCAGCGATAAAATTTTTCCGGGTATTTTTTTTACCATTAAAAAGTCCTCCTTAATTGGATTTTATATATAAACAAGAATATGAATTCTTGTAATTTCCTTAAATTTTTGTAATCTCTCGGAATTGAGACATAACCTTTTCATTATCAGGTGAATTAGCAGAAATCTTTTTCTTCATATCGGCCAACTTTTTTCTGTCGGATAATACATTATAAAGAGCTTCATTAAGTGCTTCCTGTGAATTCTCACATACCCAACCTCTTCCTTGCTCCACTATCATCTCATCCGTCGATGTTGTTTTTGTTGAGAGAACAGGAACAGCAAGACAAAACGCTTCGTCAATCACCATAGGAGCCGCTTCGTGATACGATGAAATTAACATCAGATCAGCATTTTTTATATATCTGTACGGATTACTTTTTTCTCCGTAAAATACTGTCTGCTCCTTAACACCAAAGGTTTCAGTAAGTGAACTGAGCTGATCAAGCATTGCTCCTCCGCCGACTATATGCAGTCTTGCCTTTATATCTTTTTCAGTGCAGAATGCAAGAGCCTTAATAGCACGGTCTATTCCCTTTTCATGAGACAGTCTTGCGATCATAACAATGTTTACAAAGGAACTGTCGTACTCTACGGACTCATCCGATGACAGAAATTTTATTTCGTCGAAACGATTAAAGTTTCTTACAGTTTTACATTTATTTTCAAACCCGGGCACCGCTTTTAAAATAACTTTTCTGCACCCGTCCGAGCAAGCAGCAATTAAATCAAATTTCTCTAACATCTGATTATTTGAGTTGTGATTTGCTCCGCAATTAATGTAGTCGCCATGAATAAACGCAATCTTCTTTTTCGCCTTCACCCGTTTAAGAACATAATCCTGAGTTCCGCCGTAAAAAGCTTCTTTTCTTCCGTTATGAAGAAAAGAAACTGCACAGTCATAATTCTCTTCGAGCATCGGCTCACCCAAAAGCATAAGACGTAGCGAAAAACTTCTGCCGGCTATACGGCTGAGCGCCGCAAAAAAGCCTCTGAGTATAAAGTCAAGCAAATTACCTCTGTACTCTCCCTGACTTTTCCCGAGATATCTGAAAAGTCCTTTACATTCTTTTATTTTAATGCTTTCCGGTAAACGTTCTGTATAAGCTCCGCTATTACTGAAAAGTAATAATGTAACATCATACTCATTTACCGTATCTATAGACCAAAGCAAGTTATACAGACTTTTCTGTACACCGCCGATTTTCATATTGTTGTTTACTATAATTATTTTTTTCATCTCTATTCACTATAAGGAATCATTTGCTTACCCGCACATACACCACGGTACACTAATTTAAGACGCTTGAATAAACCAATTTCTGTTTCGCGTTTAAAATATGCTCCGAAATATAAAGCCATTATATATGCCGTTTTAGGAAACAAATTACGAACAAGAACACCTTTATCATAGAAATACTTTTCGTTAAACCCTGTAAACCAAGACGAAGTATCTTTACAGCAACTGCCAAGCACATAACTGTCTGAATAGACCTTAAGCCCGTTATCAAAGCACGCTCGGAGAAATAAGCTGTCCTCACCTGCACTGAACTCGCAGCCACCGCCAAAGCATTGATTAAAAGTGATATTGTTATTAATAATAGAACTCCTTTTAGCAGCAATAGTATAAGTGCCGAATCGCATCGAATTCCAAAGATGTAACCTTACACCAGAATCATTTCTTCTTTCGGTGATCACACCGTTTTTCAAAATGTCTATACTAAAAATTAAAACATCAGCATCTGGATTTTTCATGAACGCATCTATCACTTTTTCAGGCATATCATCGTTATATACCAAATCATCATCCGCAAGAAGAATAATTTCTGCCTGAGAAGCCATTAAAGCAATATTACGGTTAAGCCCAACTCCCATTGTATTTGTAGTTATCATAGTAACTTTACCATATTCATTTTTCATTTCTGAAAATTCGTTATGCTCTGCCTGATTGGCTATCACTGCATCACAATGAATGTTCATTTTCTCAACTAAAGAAAAATCTTTTTGCTTCATCGTTGCAACTAAAACCTGTAAATTCATAACAGCCACCTTTTAACCAGCTACTTTGAAGTTACTGTTCTCTTTCATAGATTTAAGTACATCATTAAAAGTTTCCTGAACAGCATAATAGGTGCTTGCCCAATCTTTGGACAGCTTTCTCGGAACATCCTTAAGCTCAACAGAAACAGGAATTTCACCATTCAGCTTAATAGTTCCGCAAGGAATACCCTCGTCAGAGTTAAAGTATATTACATAATTAAGGATTTTCTTTCCATCAAGATTAGAATAAAAACGAAGCTGTGAAACCGATTCATCGTTATAAGCCTCAACATCGATTATATCTGAAAAAGCAAAAGGATAACGCAGGGTTATATAGGATGTCTTAACAATCATCCATTCTCCGCTCTCAGTTACAGACATAACACTAAGTCCGTTATTTTCATTTTGGTCATTCTCGTTCTGAAAGCCTATGCTCGTATACGGAGCCTCAGGCTCAGCACTACGTCCCATACTGAATCCGACTGCAATTCCTGTTAGTGTCATCACACAGGCAACCAGCGCAGTAACAACTACCTTTTGCCTTTGCTTCTTTTCCAAAACTGACTTTCTCTGTTCCAGAATAGCTTTTTTATGATCGTTAACATGTTTGTTCTGTTCGGTTACAACATTCTTTTTTTCCATAATTACACCTTACACAAAAAACTTTTACCGGATACTAACTGTAAGCACATCAAATTTCATATCATTATGATATTCTTGATAATACTCATAAGAATGTTCCAAATCCACCAGAACAGCATGCTGCTTCACATGTCGTTCTTCCGGCGGCGGCAGAATCATATAGTCATCATACAGTATTCTGAGCAACTTATCGTACTCAGCTGAAACAGGAAAACTGTGACTTTCAAAATTTAAATTTATTGTTTTTTCTATGTATTCGCGCGGATAAATATTTTTTGAATAACTTTTTGCCGCTGCAAGAAAGCTGTGTACATACTCACTGTCATTTCTGCCACTCCTTACAATATACATAAAAGGTCGCATAGGTAAAAATTTGCAAACCTTCATAAATATCTTTTTGATAAAACTTTTGGTTTCGTAACCACGCTTATATAATGATTTAGCAATTATTACTTTAGATGCAAAAAACTGAAGTTTTTTACCTAAACTGCTTTTGAATGCATTATCACAAGGGAAAATGTCTATATAAATTCCCTGATGTATCTGATTATCCTTCGGATGAAATTTTTCGAGACAAGTTGTTCCG
Source organism: Acutalibacteraceae bacterium (assembly GCA_045613145.1). Classification (GTDB taxonomy): domain Bacteria; phylum Bacillota; class Clostridia; order Oscillospirales; family Acutalibacteraceae; genus UBA6857. The sequence goes on along the minus strand of JAZLAJ010000007.1, from coordinate 63,738 downwards.
TTTAAACGAAGTTTTGAAAAGAACATAGGCCAATGCTCTGAAAACTCCTTTTGAAGAAAAAATTTTTCTTCTTCTATAACTTCCGGTGCCTGTTCGAGAAAACGTTCGTAATCATCCCTCAGCATCAGCACATCTAGGTCATCATCCCACGGTATGAAGCCCTTATGACGAACTGCACCGAGCATAGTTCCCGCAAATAGTATGTACGGGATATCAAGAATCTTGCACACACGGTCAAATTCATTCAGGAGATCCAGCAACGAATGCTGATGCCTAATATGAACTTCGTCATAAATACTTGCAAGCTGCATACAGATCCCCTCTCTCTTATATAATCAGACCCTTTTATATTTTTTAAAAGCTAATAAAGCATAATCAGTGATAAGTTTTATACTGCGGAAAAAGGGTTCCTTCATAAGCTTTCTGTAAATCTTCCATCTTTCTATTACAGTTCTCACCTTATTCGATGTACGTGAGCCTCGTGATACTCGGTAGTCTGCAATAACCTCGGTTACACCAAATGCCCGATTTCCATCTCTCATCATCTCAATCCACATAATAAGATCTTCATGGTAATAATCTGTACGAAAACGATACTTGTTTATTGTATTGCGTGTAAATAAAGCTGTAGAACAGCTGATGACAGATCTTATCAGTGTCTTTTCATAAGTTGTTGTTTCAGGAACTATAAAATCATTACAAAGCTTATCTCCGTTTTCATCTATTATTCCATAGGAACAATAAACAATATCAGCTCCTGTTGATTCAGCTAAAGCAAGCTGTTTCTCAAGTTTTTTAGAATACCATATATCATCACTGTCCAACAAAGCTACAAAGTCACCCTTACATAAATCAAGTCCTCTGTTCCTTGTTTTAGCAGTACCTATATTTTGTGAATTTTTTACATATCTGACTCTTTTATCCTCTTCGCACAAAGCTTTAACTATCTCTGCAGTAGAATCACTTGAAAAGTCATCAATTACTATCAGTTCCCAATTGCTATAGGTTTGCATAATCACAGAACGGATAGATTGCTCTATATACCGTTCACCATTATACACAGGCATAATAACTGATACGAATGGATCAGAAGAAATTTTTGAAAATTCATTCATTTTTTCAACTCCAATATTTTATTCGATCCGTGTCGAAATGTGATAATTGCTTTTATCAATAAACTTCAATGCTACACACATATAAACTATCATAAGAAAAAATTCGTCGAATAACAATAAGTCCAATGCCATCCACGGACCGAATATGCCAAGCAATAAAATAAATATCTGAGCCACATCAGATACATAAACTTTTGTCTCATTTAAAAGAATGCGTATTGAACATACAATCCAGCCTATCAAAAAGGCGCATCCTACTATTCCAAATTGATAAATTGCTTGTATTATTGTATTATGTGTAGCTTTCTCAAAGATAAGAACCGATGTAAATCCTTTCCCAAAAAATAAAAGAAGCGGATCCTCGACAAAAGCTTTAAGATATTTCAACCAAAGATCAACACGTCCGGTTGTAAAATCCGACAAATTATTTATACCACTGAATCTTGAAAGCATCATACCAACAAGGTCAGTAAACACCGTAGTAGATAAAAGAAAAATTGTTCCGACGAGAAAAGTAAAAACTATCATCAACTTGGCCGATACTCTTCCCTTCATAAACATAAATTCAACCAACCAAACGAAAAATAAACATATGGCAACCAACATAAAAGACTTGGAAACCGACAAAAATCCGCAATATACAAGCAAGCCTGTCATCAAAATAAGAACAGACGTTCTTTTACCTTTAATATTGTTGAGTAATAATACTAAAGCGCCGCTCAATGCTGCTGTTATATGTGCTGAGTAGAAATTAGGATCACCATAATATCCCGAACGTCTTATCATGCCAAATCCGACATTAGTACCGATATATCTTGTTATAGTAGGAAAAACAGAAAGATATTTTGCTGATATCGCAGCAATTATTATTCCGAGAGCAAAGAAAACCGTAAGCCAATAAAAGTCATATTTATCATCCAACTCTCTTGTAAGAAAAGGAATAAGAAGTATTGATGCAGAGAAAAGAATAAAAGCGTTGTCTATGGAATATCCTTGTAAAGTTTTGACAACAAGCGCAATTGCTATGAGACAGAGACCGGGAACCCAATGATAAATATTGATGTTCCTGCTTCCCATAACGAGATAAATAACATATACTACAAGAAGTGCAATTGTAAAAAAGGAAATTGTACCCGGTCTCAGCTTAATAAGCGGAGCAAACGGCATAAAGAACAAAATCACGGGTACAGCCATACCTTTAATTGCTGACCATGCCACCAAAGCAAGAAAAACACAAAGACAACCCAAGAGCAAAAAAGTATTTCCCAAAACCTGTGCAGTTAAGAGGAACATAACCTCTGCAACACAGGCAACAAGAAAAATTATCTTTGATCTTATAGCTATCATATCATCTGCATCCTTTTTTTATTGAAACGGTTAATTTTTAACTTTATAAAAGCTGTCTACCACTGTTTTTTCAACAGAAGCTTCGTCAGGATAAAACTCCATAAATTCTTCGCCTTCAATGATGTCACCTTCAATATTTACAATACCGGCAAGCTCATAAGACGTTATATTCTTCATAAGACTTTCAAGTTTATTTACTGAACAGTCAGAAACTATATAGTCGGTAACCTTGAGCGCAGCTCGCTGAAGGAAGCTTTCATCTGCCTTGGCAAGAGCATAAGACTTTTCATATAAAGCTCTGAGATACTGTCTCTGACGATTCATTCTTCTGTTATTTGTAGAGTCATCAAGACCGTATCGTGAACGTACATATTTAAGAGCCTGTTCACCTGTCAGTCTGATCTCTTCACCTTTAACCATAGAATCATCTATATCTGAAAAATCATCAAGAATTTCAACAGTAACTCCGCCCACGAAATCGTTATACACCGGAACTGCTTCCATAGTAACAGATACATAGTGGTCGATTTCCATGCCGAGTAAAAGACCGGATACAGCATTTGCTGCATTACGGCAGCTTACTTCTCTTCCGTTTCCGTATGTGTGCGAAAGAGCAATCTGCTTTTTAACGGTACCGACCTTTTCGCCTGCAACACCTAAAATATCGATGTCAACCATAGAATCGCGGTTAATATGTATAGGAGTGCATACTCCGGCATCGTGATCAATAACAAGTAACATCAGAAAATCTGCTTGCTTGTCATTGTTGTAACCGCTGTCATCATTGTTGAACTTATCTAATCCAAGAACAAGAATAGACTCAAGGTTTTCCTTGAGTTTGTACTCTTTTCCGTCATAAACTAAATCTTCCTCGAGCACCTTTACAGCACTCTCCTGGAATTTTCCGTAATCTTTCTCCCAGGTTTTAATAAAAAGAAAAGCTGAAGAGAAAAGAAGAAGAACAGCAAGAACAGCAACTCCGATTCTCAGAGTTGTTGTTCTTCTTTCTTTAGTTTTTTTGTTCATGATCTCTTTTTCTTAGGAACAGCTACGCAGAATACTGCCATTGAACAAGCAGCTGCAAGCACGAACCATACATATGCCATTGAAGTATCACCTGTGTTGGGAGCGATGTACTTATTAACAACAAATGCAAAGCATCCGAGATTTTCTGTGAAAATGGTAACTGTACCGTTCTCTGCATCATAGCTGAGAATCTTAATAATAGTCCAGTTCTCACCGTCGAAGTGTAATACACCTACTAAATTTGCGATTGTGTCAGCCTTTAAGGTGATCTTAAAGCCCTTGTGGCCGTCTAACATATGTTCCTCACAGTCTTCATAACCGATGTGGAAAAGATCGCTGATTGAGAGATCGCTTACATTGACACCCTTTTCTTCTGCAATCTTCTTGAGAACTTCTGCAAGCTTAGCGTCATCCTTCTGTCCGGAAATACGCTTATAAGCATCTTCGAGAAGCTTCCACTCTTCTTCGGAAAGAGAGTATCTGTCTGCATAAGATGTAACCTTAAGCTTTGCAGTACAACCCTCGGGAGTTTCATAGCTCACGATAGTGGGAGCCTTATTGTTTGAGGGGCTTGAAACAAAAGCTGCGAATGTGGTGAGGCTCAGTGAAAGAACCATCACGATTGACATGAGAATAGCTGCGAATTTTTTCATAATAAATTCATCCTTTCAATATTAATTAATTTTATTTTGAAATATTAATTTATTCCCGTAGTTTATAAAATCTGCAACAAAATCTTCACCGTACTTCTTTTTTAAAGCAGATAAAGCAATCGTCATATTAGGTGCTCTGTCCTTCATATTATGACAGTCAGTACCTATAAAATGAATCTGATTGTTGCTGATCATTTTAAAAGCCTTGCTTTTTGTAAATATTCCGGAAAAGAAGCTCGCATTACATTGGAAAAGGATTCCGTTATAGAGAAGTTTTTCCAGGGTTTCTTTTTTCTGAAACGAAAGATATCTTTCTATATGCGCCAGAACAACCGTCATATTACCTGACCCTGCTATATTAATAACTTCTTTAATGTCATATTCACTCCACTTGCTGAACGGCATTTCCAAAAGAAGAAATCTGCTTCCTTGTAAACGAAGCTTCTTAAGATCCTGCAATTGACTGATTCCGCTATAGAACTTAACTTCAGCACCCAGATGTATTTCTGTGTTATGCGGTAAAGAAGCCTTCAGTTTCTCATACGCTCTGTCCCGACGCTTAAGAAAACTGTCAACAGACTCATTGTTTGCGTAAAAGTGAGGTGTAACGGCAAACCTTTTTACCCCTTGCTTTTCAGCTTCTTCTATCATCGCAAGACTTTCTTCAACGCTGTGGCTACCGTCATCAACTGCAGGAAGGATATGAGTATGAAAATCAATCATACCTTTATACCTCCTCTAACACAGTTCATCAGTCATGATTTATATATGTCTTGTAATATCTGTAGTAACGCTTATATCTGTATTTGCTGTAATAACCCTTATCACTCTTGGTCTCGTTCATTACGCACCCAAGAACATTTACATTTGACAGTCTCAGCTGTCTGAAGCAGGTTTCAAGTTCTCTCTTTTCTGTATACTCTTCTCTGATAACAACTATCATACCGTTAATATATTTAGAAACGGCCAAAGCATCAGAAACAAGGTTTACAGGCGGAAGGTCGATAACGATGTAATCGAAATGCTCACTAAGCTCTGCAAGAGTTTTCTCCATTCTCTTTGAACCAAGAAGCTCAGAAGGATTCGGAGGAAGTGTTCCTGCAGGAATGATGTACCAGTTACGAAGGAACGGAGATTTGTATTCCTCTATGTCAATTTCCTCAGAACTTCTGAGAAGATCTGTAAGACCCGGAGAATTCTTCATTCTCATCTTCTTAGCAACAGAAGGAATTCTGAGGTCACCGTCAATCAAAAGAACATTCTTATTTGTTTCAGCAAGAACGTATGAGAGATTGACCGCTGTAGTACTCTTACCCTCACCTCTCATTGAGCTTGTAACACCTATTACATTACAGCCGTTGTTCTCAGGGAGAGTAAACGAAAGGTTGGTTCTGAGAAGTTTATACTGCTCTGTAGCAGTAAACTCCAGATTCTTATGAAGTGTCTTCTGATTATCCGTAATGGAGAAGAAGCTTTTTTTCTTTTTGTTTTTCATTCTTGACTCCTCCCTTACTTGCTGTTATTGTTATTGGTATTGGTATTTGTATTGGTATTATTATTGGTATTGTTACCGGCTCCGGGATTCGGTCCTGTACTCTTTTTGTAATAATAACCGTATTTTTTCGTGCCACCATCCAGAAGGTCAGGAATCTTTGCAAGGATGGGATACTGATATGTCTTGATAACATATTCGTCATCATGTACTGTATTATCCATAAGTGCAGTAATTATGAGCACTAATACTGAAAGGATAATACCGAGAATAAATCCTACCGCCGTGTAAACCGTTATACTCGGAGCAACCTTTTCAGTATTTGCCACAGCGGAGTCAACAACCTCCATTGATGCACCCTCTACAATTTCAGCAACTCTCTGAGGAAGAACCTTTGCAATGCCGTTTGCTATCTTCTCAGCCTCATAAGGGTTAGTGCTTGTAACTGTAACCTGCATAACCTCAGTCTCGTTAACCGGTGCAGATTCGATCATATCATAAAGGTCTTCCCATGTATAATCAATTTCGGTAACATCAATAAGTCTGTTAAGTGTTGTACGGTTTTTAAGAAGAACCGTGTAGGTCTTAGCAAGACTCTGTGCCGCAGTAAGCTCCGACGAACTGATACTGAAGCCGAGATCACCGACATCAAACGAGCTGTTATTAACGTAAAGCATAATCGAAGATGTGTAGGTAGGTGTAATCGCAAATGCGGCGACAGAAAATCCTATCGCACCCGTGAGAATACTGGCAATTGCAACCAACCAGATTTTCTTCCACACTACCTTGACTATATGTGCAAGATCGACCACGTAATAATCCTTGGACTTTTTTTCTGCAATATTATTGTTATCCATCTGTAAGCTCCTTCATCCTTAATTATATCCGTACTTTATTTTAAACTTCCGATACGTGCAGAAACGTCTTGCCACAGAAAAAAGCAATATTTCAAGCACAGCAGAAATCAACATATTGTATTATAGAAATAATACTCTTACAAATAAGTTTATTATATACTATAAGACATAAAAATTCAATACCTTTTTTACATTTTAGCACAGAAATTATCTTAAATAAAAAATTTTTTTACTTCAGAAAAAAAAGCGCCGTAAAAAAACGGCGACTTTTTGCTTTATCTGACTTTTACACTCTTTACCGTACTCCATGCACCGTAAAGCTTTTTTCCTGAAACAATCTTATAAGCTCTGACTTTCACATAATATTTCTTGCCTTTTTTAAGCTTTTTGATAGTATATTTTTTAGCAGAGCTTTTCTTTACTGTAGCTGTTTTCGTAGTTTTCTTGGTGAATTTCTCAGAAGTGGAATACTGCACCTCATATCCAGTTACACCACTGACAGTTTTCCATAATACGGTAAAGTTCTTAGAACCTGCCTTCACTTTTGAAAGCACTGTTTTTTTAGGAATAATTTTAAAGGTAAGCTTTTTGGTGCCACTGTAATTTCCTTTAAAGGTAACAGTAACAGTATATTTACCCGGTGACTTCCTTCCCTTTGAGTATTTAACGGTATAATCAGTACCTTCCGTTAATTTTTTACCCTTGGTGTCCTTAACGGTTACTGAGGGAGTCTTCTTCTTACCGTTATAGGTATAAGAAGATGCTGAAAGCTTAATTTTTTTCGGTGCATAAATCACCTCTGTATCAGACACATAACCGCAGTCAGTGCACCTGATTTCTGTTTTTCCGTTTCCGTTGAGTGTAGCTTTAACGGTTACCGCTTCATTCTTGTGAGCTTTCCTGGCTAAAGTTTTCTGTCCAAGAATAGTCTTTCCACAGTCAGCACACTTTTTACCTTCAGTAAGTCCTGTTTTTGAACAGGTGGCCTCTGAAGCATTCAGAGTAATGTATAATTTATGATTATTACCATCCGGTGAACCGTACTCTTCACCGCAAGCAGTACATTCTGCCGCTTTTTTACATGTGGCCTTACCGCCCTTATGACCTGCAGCAGGTATTATCTCCATATAAGCCGCAGTTTCACAAACGTCACAGACATAAGTTCTTTCGCCTTCCTGAGTACAGGTGGCACTGTATCCGTAGCGGACAGAATATTTATGCTCTGCGTTATCTTTGCTGTTATCGTCAACTACTGTATCCGTAGCCTTTTTGCACACATTACATACAGATGTTTTAGTTCCGTCCGTAAGACATGTGGCATTACCGTCGGCCGAATAAGTTGTAAAGGTATGAGCCTTGACAGCGATAATCTGCCCCTGAGAAATCTTTCCGTCGCAGGATAAACAGCATATATCTCCCGTATAGCCTTCCGCTGTACAGGTAGCCTCTGCCTTACCTTTAAGATATGTTCCGCCATCGTGATTCACACTATTCAGCGGCAACTGCTCAGTGTACTGATGAGTACTGTCATTAAGACATGTATAGATCTTTATTCCGTGAGTTCTGCAGGTAGACACTGAATCGATTACACCGTCATCCCAGCGGTGATCTAAAGCGGAAATCACAGTAACACTCTTTCTTCCGTCGCAAGTTTTACAGTGAATACTTTTACTGCCGTTCTCCGTGCAGCCCGGTTCCTTGTCAACAGTATATTCTGTCTCCCACTCATGAATATGGGCACCGTATTTCACAGCTGCAAGAAGCGGATAGGTAAAACTGAACACTCCTCTTCCGGAAAAATCGTTTTTTTCTGTACGTTCGTCAGCTATAGCAACGCCTTCAAAGCCGACAGTTTCATAACCCGCAAGAAAATATGTGTCATAAATTCCGTAGTCCTGATCATCCCAGGTAACATCGACAAGATACCATTTACCGTCATCCATCTGAACATAATTCCACATATGGGATCCGCCTGCATCACCGCTTACGAGGACACAGGGAATATCCAGACGGTCACATATTACCTTGAAGGTCTTGGCATATCCTTCGCACACGATACCTCTGTCACCGATAAAAAACCCTTCAGATGAATGTGCTCTCTGCCCTGCATAAATGTTGTACCATGCATTATCACAGATATAATCATGTATATTTTTCAGAGTGTCATATCTGCTGTCAGTTATCACGAAAGAAGCCATAACGGCATCCACCGCTTCTTCATACTGCACAATCTTATCTGAAGCTCCGCTGTATATCTCAGAAGGGATGATATCTATTTCTTCAATAACACCCTTATAGCCTCCTGTATATCCGCCTGATACAGACACTGAATAAGATATACACATATTTCTGAACCAGAAAACCTCAGGATAATCATAAACAAAAGCATCCATAGCTGTTTGTGTAGCCATACTGAGTTCGTTTTTTATTTCAACTAAATCACTGTTTTCAACTATAAGTCCGTTAAGAATTTCAGCTTTAAAGGTAAGCGGTGTTTTAAATTTACAGGTATACATCCCTGCATTCTTATCCTCGGCAAAGTTTTTAACCAGAGAGTCATAAATTTCTCTTGATACACCGTCCAACTGATTTCCGTAGCATCCGTCATACACTGCTCTGCGAAACCAACGAACTACGCCCGCATCTACGTTTTCGGCAAGATAAGATTCTGCGCACTCACCCTCAACAGTGAAGCTGTAATTCCCGACTGCTTCTCCGGCAGCACTTACCGGTATAAAGAGTACAGATGTAATAAGCATCAGAGCCACCATAAACAGAGAAATGATGCGATTAAGTATTTTCATATTCTTCCTCCTCCGGAAACATATCGAAGTTAATATAACACATCTCTTTAAAAAAATCAATAAAAACCGAGCCGACCATTAACGGTAAAAGCAAATTACAATAAAGCCTCTGCGATTAATCCTTTCTTTCTCTTCAGTTCCTTCAGCAGTCCCTCGCAGCCTTCATAAATATCTCTGTAAGCTACATCAAATCTTCCTGAATACCAAGGATCTGCCACATCACCCTTACGGTCCGTATAATCCATCAGCATATGCACCTTACCCTCAGGGTCTTTACCGAAAATCCTGCCTATATTACGGATATTCATACTGTCCATAGCAACGAATAGGTCATACTTTACGTAGTCGCTTTTCTTAAGCTGAACGGCTCTTTTCCCTTCACAGGAGATGCCGTGCTTTTTCAGTTCTTCTCTCGCAGGAGGGTAAACGGGATTACCGATGTTTCCCCATATCTCTTCAGTGCTGGTAGCTGAAGAACAGACAGAAAACTCCGACTCTACCCCCTGCTTTCTGATCAAATCTCTGAATATAAACTCCGCCATCGGTGAACGGCAAATGTTACCGTGACAGACAAACATTATTTTCATCATACAATCGCATCCTTTATAGCAGAATTAACCGCTTCTCTTGTTCCGAGTAACCATTCATCACTGTGAGGATAATTGCGGAAAGAAAGATTATGCTTACCTTTTTCTTCTATTATATCAAGACAAATTTTCTTATCCGTAAGCTTTTCAAGTGTGTTAAGAGCCGCCATATCCTGAAGCGCATCATAAAAGACCTTAAGTCGCAGAGAATGGTAAGCAGTTCCATCCTTCGCAGGATAAACTATATAGCTATCACCCGAGGGGAATTCCTTACCTGCATCAGAAATCTCAAAGGGGTTTATGGGAGCTTTGGAAAGTCTGGTGAAATAGAAATTATACCCCCACTGTAAAAAGCCTTTGATGTCATATTTAAACATCTGATAACCTATTACTCTCGTTCTCACAGAATCGTTACAGAAAAATCTGTTCGCTACATTATGATTATTCTGTGCACTGCAATAATAAACCCAGAGATCCTTTACATTACCGATAAATTTGTCAATATGATCATTTGCAGGAATAGGATTAGAAACTATTTTCTTTTTGTAGAATGAACAATCCGAAAGAGCATCCACTATTTTATAACCTTCATAAAGACTGTGAATGTGCATCGAAGCTTTTTTATAAGCGCGGAGCATAGAACCGTTAGGCTCATCACTCACATGAATGAGTACCTTATCCCTGAGATTTCTTTCTTCAAGATATTTTTTCAGCTCCACAGAAAGAGCAGTCATAAAATTTTTATACTTATGTGAATTTGCCCTGGTTTCCCAACCGAAAATCTTCTTATATTCGCCGTCAACTGTCGCCATAATTTTAGGAGCGTGCTTTGCACCCCACTGGGTATAAAAATGAGCAAGCTCGAAATATTCCACACCACAGCGGTGAGCCATTTCTATCCACTGTGTAAGCTTATCAAAGTTAAATGAATAAACACCTTTATGCACTGTTATATCGATAAGCTGAACCGTAGGCCTTTCCTTTCCCTTCTGTGTATCAAGAGGAGGAGTAAAGATAGGTGTAAGAACACAGTTCATTCCATACTCTGCTGCAGTTTTAAGAAAATTCTCCGTAACTCTCCAGTATTCATCAGAGAAAACCTCGAATCCGTAATGAGACATAAGGCAATCGGTATGAAACCAGCAGGTATAAACGAAATCCTTAAAATCCAGCTCTGCATCGATAATTTCAATATCAATACATGCATTTCTGTCACCTACGGTGAAATCTATCCTGTATATACCTGCATCGTTAACGGAAGCATCCACCTCAAACCAAAGAACTGTTATACCTTTTTTAGCGTTAATTTTTCCCTCAAATGGCAAAAGCAAATCGGGATAATAACCGCTTTTACTGTACCTGAAATAGTTATCAGCACCTTTTTTAAACATGGGGAAGTCTGATCTTATATGCTCAACTGTATAAATACGTATTTCCTTCAAGGTGCTTTCATACGTCATTTCAGCTTCATAGTCCTCATCTGTTTCTATCGCAAGCTGAAATGACTTTTTCTCATTTTTCAGCATAGAAAAGCCACGGTAGTCTGCTTCCGGCATTTTGTCACTGTCGTAAATTTTTTCGAGAGAAGATAAAATTTTCACATTATTTATTCTGCTCATAAAAACACCTCATAAAAACGGTAATTTTTCAGTCATCTGATATTGAATCTGCCCCAGTATATATCAATTTCCTTCATTATATCAAAAAAGAATAAGCTATTCAATAATTATCAAAGAAATAAATTTTTACTTCACAAGGATAAAAGTGTAAAAAGATTCTCTGATTTATAATACATCGGCTTACTTTTAACATACAGAGTATAAATCTCATTCATATATACGAAAAAACACTCCCCATTCAGAGGAGTGTTTTAATTATAGCTTTTTTATAAAAAAGTTAGAATTGAATCAGTCTTCCTTTTTCTTAAGACATACAACTGCTGCAGCTGATGCGATTGCAAGAGTTGCCATAGCAACTACAACTGCGGAAGTGTCACCTGTCTTAGGAGTTTCGGTAGTAACAACTGCGGGCTTCTTGGTCGTTTTTTCTTCTTTGGTGGTTTCTTCAGCTGTGGTTTCTTCTTCAACCTCACCGATGAATCCGATGTACATATTAGCAAAGAAGTTAACGATTTCGTTATCAAGAATGCCTTCGATTGTAGCAGTATCAAGACCAAGAGATGTAAGACCGCTCTTAAGTGTTTCAGCAAGACCAGCTGTAAGATTGGTTACAGTAGTGGCAAGATCCTGTGTTTCACCGCCTGAAAGAACTGCTGTGCTGCTGAGTACGCTTGTGATATCGAAACTTCCGAGTGCACTGAGGTCAAAATTTGCAAGGTCAATACCTGCGCCTGACATTGACTCTGAAACCACAGTGAGGAGAGATTCAAGGTTTGATGCATCAAAACCGCTAAGCATATCAGTAAAAGCAGAAGTATCTGTGCTAAGTACACTTGTGAGCCAGCTGAGATCGAGAAGTTCAGTTTTAACTGCAGCCTTTGTAGTGCTTTCAGTTTCTTCACTGCCGGATAAATATTTATCAAGTGCAGCTTCCATCTCTTCTAAATCCTCAAGGCCTACACCGCCTGCAATTTCCTCAAGTTCAACATCAGAAAGTGCTGCAGATGCAGTGGGAACAAGCATGCATACACAAAGCATAGCTACTACGAGAATACCTAAAATCTTTTTCATGTAAAATCTTCCTTTCTATAGATTTATATCAACGGCAGCGCCGTAATATACAAATCATCTAAAGTATTATACAATATATAGTATAAAAAATCAATATTAAATCTAAAAAATTTTTCAAAAGGATGAACTTTATAGCTTATTACCAAGTTACAAGTACATCAAGTCCGTCAGTTGCGTAATCTTTACCAAGAACCATACCGTTAGACTTAAGAGAATCGCAGAAACCGAGAAGCATATCGTAATCCTTCATAGTAATACGGCATTTGAGTGAAAGCTCTGAACGGTCAGTAAGATTGTCAAGCGTACCGGGTACAAAGCCTGTACACCACCAATATTTACCGTAATCTCTGTGGTAAATCTCCTTACCGTCACGGTAGCCTGTAAGCTCCATGTAAAGAGCATCTTCATTACTTGCAGCATCGTAATGTTCATTAGGTCTGTTTTTCGGCTTGGTATAAACACCGATTTCGTGACCTACAAACACAAGACCATACTGACCCTTCCAGAACTGAATCATCCAGTTCTGATCCTTGTAGTCAAACTTGCAACGCATAGTATCCATATAAATGGTAACAAGACCGGCTGCTACGTCAAAAGCCTCGTGATAACCGAACTGTCTCTGCCAGGGATCACTGCTGGTATAGTAGAAATTACCGTTAGTATCGTACTGATATCCGGCAAGACCTTCATCAAAAATACCACCGTTATTCTTATTTCCGCTGCCGGTGTTCTTCTTGGTAGTAGTTTTGTTATTTTCAATAACAGGAGCTGTCGTTCTTTCGGTAGTCGGCTCTGTTGTAGTAGGTTTTGTGGTTGTGGGAGCAGTTGTGGTCACCTTAGTGGTAGTAGTCGCAGAAGAAGATACAGGGAAAGTAGTAATAACACTTTCAATCTTAAGAGTCGGAGATGAATCTGAACCTGTAGTCGGAGCTGTCATGGTAGGTGCAGTAGTAGTCGGTGCAATAGTGGTAGGTGCAGTAGTCGTAGGAGCTGTGGTAGTGGGAGCTGTGGTAGAAACCTCGTAAACCGGTGGTACTGTGGTTCCGGGTTCTATCTTGCTGCTCATAGATCTTACTGCGAGAAAAGAACCGCCGCACACTACAATAAGCGCTACAACGATCAAGATGTTAATTTTATTCTTTTTTAAATCCATATTTATGTAATCCTCCTAAAGGAAATCTATTTTTAAACCTATTACAGGTACTATAAGATTAACAGAAAACATAAAAAAGGTCAAGTGAATTTTTACATTTTTAAAAATTATTTATACCTTTTTAAAAAATAAAGGACAACTGCTGAAAAAGCAGTTGTCCAAAATTAAATCATCAGTTATTTCCGAAGATATTTCTACCCTTAAATACAGGAAGAACATCACTCTCATCCTCTTCGGGTTCATCGAAAATTGAACCTGTTTTCTTGGGAGGAGTTTCGATTACATCGAATGTCTGTGCAGGAGCGGCATTTTCATTTGAAGATACTTCCTGAACGGGAACTTCAACTACAGGAGCCTTCTCTGCTGCAGGTCTTGCGCTCTGTTCAAAGATAGAAGCAAAGCCCTGACCGAATTTAGTAGATGCGAAATCTACAGCATCTGCACCCATAGTAAAGATAGAACCTGCTGAGCTCTTTGTAGACTGGCTGATAAACTCGGGAGCTGCACCCTGTTGTGCAGGCTGAGCGTTCTGCTGAGCATCTGCAACAGTCTGAGCTGTTTCCTTATTTTCGAGACCGAAGCCTGTAGCGATAACAGTGATACGCATCTCGTCTCCCATCTCTTCATCGAATACAGAACCGAAGATAATGTTTGCATCGGGATGTGTAGCCTCAGAAATAAGAGTACCTGCCTGTTCGATCATATCAAGAGACATATCTGAAGAACATGTAACGTTAATGATAACACCGCTTGCACCGTCGATAGCAGTTTCGAGAAGAGGACTGGTGATAGCCTGCTTGGTAGCTTCGGCAGCGCAGTCTGCACCCTTACCGGAACCGATACCCATATGAGCAAGACCGGCATCCTTCATTACACTCTTGATGTCAGCAAAGTCAAGGTTAATGTAGCCGGGAACCTTGATTGTATCTGAAATGCTCTTTACGCCCTGCCATAAAACATTGTTTGCTTTACCGAAGGCATCCTTCATTGAAAGAGACTTGTCACCGAGAAGCTTGAGTCTTTCGTTAGGAATTACAATAAGGCTGTCAACGTGCTTTTCCAGCTCTCTGATACCGTCTTCTGCCTGCTGCATTCTCTTTTTGCCTTCGAATTTGAAGGGCTTAGTTACGATACCTACGGTAAGTGCACCGAGCTCTCTGGCAATCTCTGCTACTACGGGAGCTGCACCTGTACCTGTACCGCCGCCCATACCGGCAGTGATAAATACCATATCAGTAGAACGTAAAGCATCGGCAATTACATCACGACTTTCCTCAGCAGCCTTTCTGCCTACAGCAGGATCACCGCCTGCACCCATACAGCCTGTAACCTTTTCACCGATCTGAATCTTATGTGTTGCTTTTGAATTTTCGAGAATCTGTCTGTCAGTATTGATGGAAAGGAATTCTACACCGATAATACCTGACTCAACCATTCCGTTAACGGCATTACCGCCGCCACCGCCGACACCGACAACCTTGATCTGGTTATAAGCGATGTTTTCGTTATCCATTACGAAGCCCATTTTACTTCCTCCTAAAATATATTTTAATCTGATAATTTAAAGTTCATCTGTCGTACTCAAAAAGGTACAACAACCTATTATTCAAGTTATTATAACACAGTATTTCAAAAATTACAATAACAAACTGCATATTTTTTATTACGAAAGTTCAGCTGTTATTTTTTCATACTTCCCGGCTTAAAGGTGGTCTGTCCCTCAAAACGGGTTTCGATATATCCTGTCTGACCGTTAATAATATCCTCATCCTTTTCGATAACATTTACTGCGGACTCTATCTGCATCTCAAGTCTGCTGCAGTCACCAAGATAAATATTTATTCTCGAATCATAAATGACACTTACATCCTTTAGGTCTGCCACATTTATGACACCCTTAGGAAATTTACCGCTGCTTTCCAATACAGACGCAATCAGCACAGCTTTTTCATACTTTTCTTTATTATTTTCCGAAGGTACGAAGCTTTCACCTGCCACTGCTATCTGCTCTTCGAGACCTTCCACAAGATATCTTCCGTCAGTGAGCTTTTTCTTTTTAAGAGACAGAACCTTTCCGTCTCTGTCAACACAGATATATCCTGTATTTCCCGAAATAAGAAGTCTTTCCTGAGTAGAAGTGATGTTCAGATTAAGAGTGTCCGGGAACTGATAATCCACCTGTACATCCTTGATATAAGGAAGATTTTTTGTAACAGCTTCATTCACAGCCTTTTCTCTTACGCTGAGCATATTTATACCCACATAGACATCAGCCGTTTCAGTTATCTTTTTATTTTTATAGGGACTTTCACCGTTTATGTTTATCACAGCTACGGGAGCGCCCTTCTGATAGGCATAAACGCACACAAAGCAAGCTACTGCTGCAAGAACTGAAACAACCGTAATACCGGCTATAAGCTTAGCTCTCAGTCTGGTAGCACGGCTTTTTTTCTTTCTCATTTCATCGTAAGAAACACCCTGTCTGCTTTTCTCTTTAGCCTTCTCTCTCGATCTGGCACGCTCACGTGCTCTCTTTTTTTCCTTCTGCAGTCTCGCCTGCTCTTCTCTTCCGGAAATATTTCTCGTGTCTCTGCCCTTAGGCTCACGGCTTTTACTTCCTACAGGCCGTTTGACCTCAGACGTTTTCTTTTTCTTTTCTGTTTTCTTTGTTTTTTCAGACATATTCTTTTTCTGAGTCGGCTTGGTCGCTTTTTTTCCGCCTTCAGAAATTCTGTCAGCAGTCACATCAGCTGACTGCCCACGTTTATTCTGAGTTTTCTTCTGTGGCGCTGCATTCTTTTTAGCCTCAGATGAAACCTTTTTGGTCTGTTCGTGTCTTTTTCTGACAGGAGTATCTTTCTGCAGAGCGGGGCCGGCACTTATGGGTTCCCACATAGATGATGTCACATTCTGCACTGTTCTTCCGCTGTTTCTTCCTTCATATCCGTCAAAGGGATTTTTACTGTCTGCCATAAAATACACTCCTTTCAAAAAAATAAGACAACTGCTCAGCGGTGCTAAACCGCCTCAGACAGTTGCCGAAAAAATGAGTCATTGCTTTATACGCTTTATATCTGCACCTAAAACTTTAAAACTTTCCTCTATTTTTTCATAGCCTCTGTCAATATGACTTACATTACCTATTTCTGTGCTGCCCTTTGCCGCAAGACCTGCCACCACGAGAGCGGCCCCCCCTCTTAAATCCGATGCAGTAACCGCTGTTCCGTGTAGCTCCTTCACACCGTCAATAAGAGCAATCTTGCCTTCAATTTTTATTTTTGCACCCATCCTAACAAGCTCACTGACATGCTTGAAACGACTTTCAAATATATTTTCGATTATAACACTGGTTCCCTGTGCCACTGTCAGCATCGCCATAACCGGAGCCTGCGCATCTGTAGGAAACCCCGGATAAGGCATGGTTCTTATGTCACGGACAGCACGCAAAGGGCCGTCTGCCCGTAATCTTAAAAAGCTTTTTCTGTCATCGATACGGCATCCCACACTTTCAAAAACGGGTATCACTGTGCGGAAATGGTTGGTATTTATTCCCTGGAGAGTAATATCTCCTCCCGTTATCGCTGCACCGGTCATATAAGTAAGCGCAACTATTCTGTCTGCCATAACAGTGTAACGGCATCCGTGAAGCTTCTTTACACCTTCGATTATGACAGTTCCCTGCATTCGGAAGCTGATTTTACATCCGCACTCATTAAGAAAAGCCACAAGATCGTATATTTCGGGTTCTCTGGCTGCATTATGAATTATAGTTCTTCCTTTCGAAAGAGCAGCGGCAAGAATAATATTTTCCGTAGCTCCCACACTCGGAAAAGATAAGCTTATAACTGAAGAGCTGTTATCCTTAACCTTTTCGCAACGGATATAACCGTAGTCCTCTTCTATCTTATATCCCATAATACGAAGTGAACTAAGATGAAGGTCAATAGGTCTGAGTCCTATTTCACATCCTCCCGGTGCCGAAAGCTCTGCTTTCCCCATTCTGCCGAGAACTGAACCAAGAAAAACAATAGACGAGCGCATTTCCCGCATAAGTGAATCCGGAATATTATAGCACGAAACAGAAGAAGAATCAACGGTGACAGTATTATTTCCTGTTTTTACTTTACATCCGAGATGTCGGAGAATGTCGATGGCAGCCTTAGTGTCCGTAAGCTCGGGACAGTTATGTATCTGACATACTCCGCCTACCAGAACAGCAGCCGCTAAAATAGGAAGAGAGCTGTTTTTAGATCCCTGCACTACTGCTTCTCCCTTAAGAGACCTTCCCGGATTAACGATTAAACTGTCCATAAAATCACACCTTTCACCCCATTGTATGCAAAAGGAGTAAAAAGAGTGAATTTATAATTAAAAAATCAATTTTTTATGAGAGAAACCACAATATCTGCTATCTGCTCTTTAGCATCACAGATAGACATAGCCTTAGCGTTACGTTCCATCTCTTCTCTTTCAGACTTATTCTTTATGAGAGAGCAGAAAAGACCGTCCATCTTTTCATCGGTAAGCTCATTTTCTTCGATAACATAAGCAGCACCTCTGTTTACGAGTGCCATAGCATTATGATACTGATGATTTTCAGCAACATTAGGCGAAGGAATGAGAATAGATGCTTTACCTAAAGCCTGAAGCTCCGAAAGTGTAGATGCGCCCGCACGGCATATTACCACATCAGCGGCAGACATACATCTGTCCATATCGCTTATGTATTCACGGATTTCCACATTTGGAGTCTTTTCCGTTTCCACACCCATTTCCTTAAGCTTTTCGGGCACCCATAAGCCATACTGCCCCATAGCGTGAAGGAATCTGATGTTTTCATCCTTATGATGGTCTGCAATAAGCTTTGTCATTGCCTTATTAATGGTAGCAGCACCGAGACTTCCACCCATAGAAAGGACAAGGATTTCATTATCCTTTATGCCCATTTCCGCTCTGGCAACATCCCTGTCAGCCTTAAGCATCTCCCCTCTTACGGGTAGGCCTGTAACTGCAGGAGGATTCTTACACTGAAGATATTTTTCTGCATCCTTGACTGTAAGCATTACACGGTCAACTGTTTTAGCAAGAGTCTTATTAGTTACACCGGGAAATGCATTCTGCTCATGAATAGCCGTCGGAATCCCCATTTTTGCTGCCATACGAAGTACAGGTCCGCTTACATAACCTCCGAAGCCTACCACCACGTCGGGTGAAAAGCCTTTAATTATCTTTTTGACCGCTGATGATGACGTAAGAAGATAAAATACGGCGAGGATATTTCTTATAATATTCTCCACAGAAAGCTTTCTCTGAAAGCCGGCAATACGGATAGTTTTAAGCTCAAAGCCTGCACCGGGCACAAGCTTGGTTTCCATTTTCCCTCTGGCACCCACGAAGAGTATTTCAGCGTCGGGATACCTTTCTCTTATCTCACCGGCTACGGCTAAAGCAGGGTTAATGTGTCCGCCCGTACCGCCTGCAGCAAAAAGTATTTTCATTCAAATCATTCCTTTTCAACTTTTGAATTTCTCGAAACCGACAGTATAATACCCATCTCAATCAGCAGTACAAGAAGCGCCGTACCTCCGTAACTAAAGAAAGGAAGAGCCATACCCGTATTCGGAATCATATCTGTAACAACAGAAATGTTTATTATAACCTGTAAAGCTACCTGTATCATTATACCCATTACTACCAGAGAACCGAAAAGATCCTTGCACTTAGCGGCAATCATAAAGCCTCTGCAGATAAGTGCAGCAAAAAGAATAATTACAAATGCCGCACCGATAAATCCGAATTCTTCACAGAAAACAGGGAAAACGAAGTCGTTCTGTGGCTCAGGTATATACAACTGCTTCTGTTTGGAGTTGCCGAGACCTACACCGAAAAGTCCGCCTGAACCGATAGCATAAAGACCGTTTACAGTCTGTCTTCTGTTTTCAATGTAAGCAGGATTATCCTTATCGAGCCAGCACATAATTCGGCTGGCAGCAAAGCCGAAGCCATCGAGAATATCAGGCTTGATTATTACAAGAGCAACCACTGCACCGATAGCTCCGAAAACTGCAGCAAAGTACACCTTTTTGGTTCCGCTCAGCCATGTCATAGCAATAGCCATAAGCATAAGCAGAATAGCAGCTGAATAATGCTTTTCCAAAAGAACAAGTCCGAAATAAGACACTGCTACCACAGCCAGAAGAACACAGGCTGAGAAAGGAGTCTTGGCAAAAGAGAAAATCTTCCTCTCGAAATCGGAGAGTGTATCCCTGTCGGGAGTAAATTTGCCGATTTTATTTTTCGGTGCTCTGAGAGCATTTTTCATAACACATATCATATATGCCATTACGATAATAAGAGTGAACTTCGCAAATTCAGACGGCTGAAGCTGAAAACCTCCGATATAAATCCAACGGCTCGTTTCCGCGTCACTACCAATGTTATATATAAGAGTGTACACGAGAACTGCCACAGTGGCAACATAAGCGAACGGAGCAAACCTTCCGTTAAAAACTCTGTAGTCTATTTTACTGAAAATAGCCATAAAGATAAATCCGATCACCGCATTCTTCAACTGTGAAAAGAAGAATTCGTTGGCGTCACCTCTGTTATAGGTAGCATAAGCATAGGAAGCTGAATACATAGCGATGATACCTACAGTGAACAGCAAAAGCACTATACAGGCAAAAACAACATCGAAGCTTCCCTGCTGAATAAAGTTCGTTCTGATTTTTCCTTTTGCATTATTGTAAAGAGCGACAGGTCCCGTTATTTTAATTTTTTTAGCCTTTTGAGCTTTTTTCTTCATACCTTTCCCTCCTACCTCATAATTTCAAAAAACTTTTATACCGTGAAATACATAACAGCTACACCGATAATACAGCCGATAAGACTTACGGTGCTGAATACTGCAACAATTTTATTTTCGCTCCATCCCGACATTTCAAAATGATGATGGATAGGAGCCATTTTAAATACTTTCTTTTTTCGGATTTTTATAGAACCTATCTGGATAACATCAGAAAGAGCCTCAATAACATAAACGATACCGATGGGAAGAAGAATAATCGGACAGTCAACACAATAAGCGAGAGCTACTACGAGACCGCCGAGGAACATTGATCCCGTGTCACCCATAAACACCTTGGCAGGATAACGGTTCCATACCACATAACCTGCACAGGCGCCTGCAAGAGCTGCACCGAGAATGCCTACAGAAGTAGTCTTCATCATAAGTGCAATTACTGCAAAAGCAACACCTACAGGAATAGTTACCGTACCGCAAAGACCGTCAATACCGTCAGTAAAGTTAACGGCATTGATTGCTCCGTAAATTACACAGACACTGAAAACACAGAAAAGAATAATTCCGCCTACGGAGTCGAAATTAACCTTACCGTAGAAGGGAATGTACATGGATGTGCTCTCACTGATAACAAGAGAAGCAAGATAAGCTCCGATAATAAGTACCTGAGGAATAGTTTTCTGTATTTCGGTAAGACCTAAATTTCTCTTTTTTACTACCTTGATGTAATCATCCGCGAAGCCGACAAGAGCAAAACAGACAGACATAAGTACACCTGTGAAAAGCTTCGTGTACTGCTGATATCTCGTTATGTCGAGCTCAGCAAAAATCTGAAGACCTGCCATTTTACAGATAAGAAATGTTACTGCAGTAGCAAAGATTGTACCGATAATAAACATAATACCGCCCATAGTGGGAGTACCCTGCTTTTTGGCGTGCCAGTTAGGACCGATATCGGTAAGGATATTCTGGCCGAATTTCAGATTATGAAGCACGGGGATGAGAACATATCCTAAAAGTGCCGTTACAGCAAAAGAAATAATAAGTGAAATAATTAATGATAAAGTGCTTGTCATTTAAAACATTCCTTTCAAATATCTATAAGGGTAAAGTCACCCTAACAGTTCCTTGATGATTTTCCTTTCGTCCATAGGGATTTCCTCCCCTTTTACCGACTGGCTTGTTTCATGGCCCTTACCCGCCAGAAGAATTATATCATTCTCTTTAGCATTTTTCAAGGCAAAATCAATAGCCTTTCTCCTGTCCTGATGAATAAACATAGGAGTTTTAGTACTTTTTACAGCGGCAACTATGTCTCTGATTATATCCATAGGCTCTTCATTTCTCGGATTATCGCTCGTAACGATAACCATATCAGAATAATCCGCTGCAATTTTACCCATCTCACCACGCTTTTCTTTTTCTCTGTCTCCTCCGCATCCGAAAACGGTTATGACTCTGTTTTTCGGAAAATTACCGAGAGTAAGAAGGACCTGCTTAAGACTGTCGGGAGTGTGAGCATAATCGATTATCACCTTGAAGTCCCTGTCTGTGGGAACTATCTCGAATCTTCCTCTGACACCGTAGAAATTTTTCAGTGCCGCCGAACAGGATTCAAGAGAAACACCCAGAGAAAGTGCAGTAATAATTGCAGCCATAGAGTTAGATACATTATAAGCACCGGGAATTTTAAGCTTTATGCGGTGGATAAGTCCGTCGGAAACGATAGCATAATCCGTAGTTCCTTCACTGAAGTTTATCGCCTTAGCGGTAAAATCCGCTTCATCGCTTCTCAGAGAGTAGGTTTTAACCTCATCCGCTGCCGATGAAATAAACTCATCCCTGCATCCGTCGTCATAATTTATTACAGAAAGACGGCTCGAGGAAAGAAGAAGTTTTTTAGCGTTTTTATAATTTTCCATATCACCGTGATAATCAAGATGATCCTCTGTGAGATTAAGGAAAATACCTACCTCGAAATCAAGTCCGTATAATCTCTGCTGAACAAGCCCCTGTGACGAAGCTTCTATTATACAGTATTCCGTGTTACATTCAGTCATCTCTCTGAACTTTTTATGCATATAAAAGCTGTCGGGAGTGGTAAGATGAGCTTCGCTGTTTTCTCCGCATAGCTTATTACAGACAGTACCGAAAAGAGCACACTTATGCCCTGCCATTGTAAGGATATTATATATCATAGTGCTTACGGTAGTTTTTCCGTTAGTTCCCGTCACTCCGATAAGGCGGAGATTTTTATGGCAGAACCCGAAAAAAGCAGCACACAGAAGCGAATAAGCCTTTCTGCTGTCCTCTACGATAATCGTATTTTCACATACTTCCTTTTCTGCAATTACCGCTACTGCACCCTTTTCGAGAGCCTGACGGACATACTCCTCCCCTTTTTCATGGCAGATAAACAGAGTGTCTTCTCTGACCTTACGGGAATCGTCAGTAATATATTTTATATCCTTATCCTCATTTTTATACTCGATACCTGACTGAAAAAGCAATTTGGAAATAAGCATAGTGTTCCTCCGTTTAAGGTGATTGTAATAAAACCCGATAAGTATACGGCATCAGTCGACAGCTATGTTTTCCTGTCGGAAGTATACCGTAATATTTGAACCGGCATCAACGGTAGTTTCCTTTGCAACATCCTGATTATAGGAAAGTGCACCTGCTGTTTCTGCAGGACCGGAGAAAATAACATTGAGACCGTTTTCTGTCGCAAGAGTGTTTACCTGGGCGGCCGTGAGGCCTGTGAAATCGGGAACTTTTACTTCCTGTGATTTTGTATCCTTTTCTGTATAGAGAATAATTACGCCGTTTTTAGGTATGCTCTGACCGGCTGCGGGAACCTGAGAAACTACTGTGTCACCCTTACCGATAATCTTGGCCGTGAAACCTTCTGCAGCTGCGGCTACCTTAGCTGAGCTTATTGTCTTGCCTACAAGAGTCGGTGTAACTCTGCTTACTGCCGCAAGCTCATCTGCAGTATACTGAGGCTCTACATTCATATAATCGAGCGTAGCCTCCATAACCTCCTTGGCAATAGGAGCAGCCAGAACACCGCCGCCACGGTAAGCACCGGGAGCATTATCGACACCCACAAGTATAGCTATTTCCGGATCATTTGCCGGAGCAAAGCAAACAAAGGATGCGATGTAAATATCTTCATCTGAGCCGTCATCAAGCTTTTCAGCTGTAGCTGTCTTACCTGCCACACGGTAGCCTGCAATATAAGCGTTTTTACCCGTACCGCTTTCTACTACGGCTTCCATCATCGAACGCACCTTGGCACAGGTAGATTCGGAAATTACTGTTCTTCTGACAGTAGGCTCTGTCTCTGAGACAACATTACCATCACTGTCAACTATCTTGTCTACGAGATAAGGCTTCATCAGCTTACCACCGTTAGCAATGGCACAGGTGGCAGTGATGAGCTGTAAGGGACTGATTCTGACCGACTGACCGAAGGATGTACTTGCAAGGTCAACCTTCGACATAGTCTCCTGCTTATGAACATAAGGATAAGCTTCATTTCCCGTATCAATACCGGTTCTTTCGGTAAATCCGAAGGCCTCGAAGTATTTGTAATAATTATCCTTACCGAGATTCTGTCCGACATGGATAAATCCGCAGTTACAGGAATTCATAAGCATCTGAGTAAGAGTCTGTGTTCCGTGAGCCTTATTCTGAGCACATCTGTAGGTAATGTCCGCTATTTTATTATAGCTGCGGCAGGTGTAAGTAGAATTAAGTGTAGCAGTGCCTTCTTCAAGAGCGGCAGCTGCGGTAAAAATTTTAAATGTAGAACCCGGCTCATAGGTATCCGTTACACAGAAGCTGCTCCACTGGTCATAAAGAAGACGGCTGTATTCCGCATTGTATTCCTCACTGCCCTCTTCAAGCTCCTTAAGCAAGCTTTTATCTGCTGATTTGATGAGCTTACCCGGATTAGTAAGATCAAAATCCGGCTTATCACTCATAGCAAGAACCGCACCTGTATCGACATCCATAACTATACCGTAAACACCGTCAGGCTTAATGCTTTCGAGAGCCTGATCCAGTGCATTTTCGAGATAAGACTGTATATTCTCATCAATAGTTAGAACCACGCCGTTGCCGTCAGTAGCATCAAATACAGTTTCATAGCTTGACTCGAGAACGTTACCCCTGGAGTCCTTTGCAGTTACTATTCTACCGCTTTCGCCGCTGAGAACATCGTTATAGTATTTCTCAATACCTGTCTCACCGTTGCCGTCGGCATTTACTACACCGATAAGCGTAGAAGCAAACTTTTTCTGTGTGTACACTCTTTTACTGTCATTTTCATAAGAAAAGAACTTAGCAGCTCTTATTTTTTTATCCTTAAGCTCAGTTATTGTTCTTCCCCAGCTGGTGCTTTCCACAGGCACCTGAAAAACATATTCTGTCTCAAGAAAGCTCTGAAGAGCGATTTTCTGCGTAGGAGCAACTTCTTTCTTTACACGGACATACTTACTGTCAGGACGTGTTATGAGGGCTTTTACATCTTTAGTTTTCGACGATACCGCTTTTGCTATACCTTTGGAAAGATAAGTGTAAAACTCCTCGAGATATTTCTGATCATAACTTTTGAAGGCTCTTCTTATTTCATCGGGATTACAGCATAAAATCCATGCCGATGTGCTGGTTACAAGAGGTGTCATATTACGGTCGTAAACGGTACCTCTCACCGCATCGATAGTTTCATCGTAAAGCTGATTTCTGGCAGCGGCTTCACGGTATTCCTCACCGTGAAATACCATTATATATCCTACCGCACCGAGATTGACACAGAAGAAAAACACCATAAACAAAGCAACAAGACTTTTCACTCTTTTAACAAAAACAAGGTCGGTTTTCCTCTTTACTCTGTCTTTGAATATCCGTATATACAACCTCAATCACTCCTTAATAAATATCCAAAACAGGGGCTGCATAGTAAATCATACTTTTACAGTCCCCTTTTTAATTAATATTCATCTTATTTTATATTTATTTGCCTTATTCACCGTTACGGGATAAAACAACTCTGTTACCCTTTTCGGAAGTAAGATAGATTTCGTTTTCGGGAGTAACCTTTACGAGACCTAACTTTTCCACGGCAAACTTATCAATATTTTCTACACTCTTAAGTGCGGTAAGCTTGGCATTAAGCTCTTTATTTTCAGCCTGGCAGATAACGAGCTTTTCATTAGCTGACTCGAGTCTGTTTTTGGCCTTATCCTTTTCGATAAAACTGTTACATGCGACAGCAAACATAGCTAAAACCACACAGAGAAAAGCTGCAGCCTTCATAAGCTGAAGTGTAGCCTTTTTCCCTTGTGCCGCCTCTGACTGCTGCACCTTATTAATGTTTACCTTCTGCTGATTTTTCTGCTTTTTCTGTTCTCTTTCGACAGGCTGTGCAGGTGCGGCATTACTGTAGCCGTAATCATATCTGTATGCGTTTTCTGCTGCCATTTTTCTTCACCCCAAAAATTAAATATCAATTACTCTTTCTCTCTGATTCTTTCCACACATCTGAGTGTTGCGCTCCTGGAACGCTGATTCTCTTCTATTTCTCTTTCTGACGGAAGGACTTTTTTAAAAGGAAGCTTTCCTTCCGGTGTCTTCCCGCAGACACATACGGGACAGCTCGGTGGACACTCACATCCCTTACAGAAGGAAGCAAAAGCTTTCTTTACTATTCTGTCCTCAAGGGAGTGGAAAGTGATTATTGCTACTCTTCCACCCACATTAAGTGAACCGAACATTTCTCCTACCGTATCACTTATTCTCTGTAATTCCCCGTTTACCTCCAGACGAAGTGCCTGAAAAACTCTTCTGGCCGGATGACCGCCCGTTCTTCTCGTAGCAGCCGGGATAGCTTCTTTAATGATTTCTGCAAGAACCGTCGTCGTCTTTATCTCTTCTCTTTCTCTGTAAGCGACTATGTTTGCCGCTATTCTCTGAGCGAATTTCTCTTCACCGTAATCTCTGAAGATTCTGGTTAAATCCTTCTGTGAATATGTAGCCACAATATCTGCAGCGGACATACCCTCCTGAGACATTCTCATATCAAGCGGTGCCTCGTTATGAAAGGAAAAGCCTCTCTCAGCCGTATCAAGCTGATGAGAAGAAACACCCAGATCAGCAAGAACACCGTCTACTTTATCAACGCCTAAAGCATCAAGTATTTTTCTAAGATTAGAAAAGTTATCATGAACTACGGTAACACGGCTGTCCGTACCGATTCTTTCTTTGATTATTTCTATAGCGTCGGGATCCTGATCTATAGCAATCAATCTGCCCTTTTCTGAAAGTTTTTTCAGAATTTCACTGCTGTGTCCCGCTCCTCCGCAGGTGCAGTCAACATAAATGCCGTCGGGCTTTATATCGAGAGCATCTATCGTTTCTTCGAGAAGGACGCTTATGTGAGAAAACTCCATTATGCTGTCCTCCTTTTAGCCGAGATTGAGGAACTTGCCTTCAGACTGATATCCACGGTAAGCATCCGCCTCATCTTCGAGTGCCTGTTCATCAGCGACATTACTTGCAGTAATGGAAGCAAGATATTTCTTGTAATTAGCGGGACTCATAACCTCAATATAATCTCCGAATCCGACAAATATACAGGTCTTTTCGATTTCAGCAGCCTCAGTAATCATCTGATTAAAAACTACTCTGCCCTGGCTGTCACAAGAGGCTGTGTCAGTACCCAAATGAAACTGCGCAAGAATGTTTCTTTTTTCGATAGGCGTTCTTGCTCTCATAAGAGCCTCTTCACGTGAACGTTCGAATTCATCAGCATTATAAAGCTGTACAGACGGATACTTGGAAGCATGGAATTTACAGATGAACTCTTCACCAAGACCCTTACGGAACTTAACAGGGAGTATTACTCTGTTTTTACCGTCAAGGTTATGTTCATAAGTTCCGAGAAACATCTTTCAAGCACCGTCCTTTCTTTTGATTTTCCATAGAATCATCACCACAAACCGCCACAAAATTATATATAAAATGGGATGAGTCTCCAAACTTGTATATTTATTATAATATGTATAGCTCTGAATGTCAATGGATTTTTCAATATTTTTCATCTTTTTTAAAAACTTTTTTCTGCCGAAAACCCCTTATAAATAAAGGGATTTTCGGTCATATATCAAATCCTTAACACAGCTTATTTCCACCGTCAGACAACAAATCTAAAAGAATAATTAAAAAAACATTTACGTTTACATTTTATTAATAATTTTACATGCATAATTTGTATTACGAAGCAAAAAAAACGGTCAGAATTCACTAAAAAAAGCAAAAAAATCACTCCGAATCTCCTTACAGAGAATTCAGAGTGATTAAAATCAGTCAAATTATGCTGTTATCCCTTCGCATCGTACCAGGTTTTACCAGAATGTACATCTGCAAGAAGCTTAACCTTCATTTTACAGGCATTTTCCATCTCCTGTTTAAGAATTATCTCAACGGCCTGTCTGTCTTCCTCTTTACATTCGACAATAAGCTCATCGTGCACCTGCATAATAAGCTTAGCATCGAGATTTTCTTTAAGAAGTCTGCCGTAAACCTTTACCATAGCAATTTTTATAATGTCGGCAGCCGTTCCCTGAACAGGCATATTCTTAGCCACACGCTCACCGAAGGCCTGAAGCATCTTATTACTTGCAGTAAGCTCGGGAAGATATCTTCTACGACGGAAAAGTGTGCTTACATATCCGTCATCTCTCGCCTTTTCCACTACCTTCTCCAGATAATCCCTGACAGCACTGTAATGATGAAGATAACCTTTAATATAATTATCCGCTTCTTTTCTCGTTACGCCTATGTCCTTGGCAAGAGAGAAAGCACCGATACCGTAAACTATACCGAAGTTTACAGCCTTGGCACGGCTTCTCATAAGAGGTGTAACCATAAATAAAGGCATATTGAACACCTGGGAAGCTGTTATAGCGTGAATATCCTCACCGTTATTGAAGCCTTCTATCATAGTAGCATCATTAGAAAGATGTGCAAGAACACGAAGCTCGATCTGTGAATAGTCGGCATCCACGAGACATCTGCCCTCATCGGCAGTAAAAAAGCGTCTCATTTCTCTGCCAAGCTCGGAACGGACAGGAATATTCTGTAAGTTCGGCTCAGTGGAAGAAATTCTGCCCGTTCTCGTTTCCGTCTGATTAAGAGTGGAGCGGATTCTTCCGTCGGAGTCGATAACCTTGAGCAGACCTTCGCAATAAGTGGATTTAAGCTTTGCCAGAGTCCTGTATTCGAGAACCTCTGCTACTATGGGGTACTCCCCTGCCAGTTCTTCCAGCACATCTGCATTGGTGGAATATCCGCTCTTTGTTTTTTTCTTGCAGGGAATCCCTAATTTCTCGAAAAGAGCCACACCGAGCTGCTTAGGTGAATTGATGTTAAATTCGAAGCCTGCTTCCTCGTATATTTTATCCGTAAGCTCCTGCACCTTAACAGATAATTTTTCACCGAAAGCCTCGATCCCCTGTCTATCCACAAGAAAGCCTGTATTTTCCATATCAGCTAAAACCATCGAAAGAGGAATCTCGATATCACAAAGAAGCTCCGTTTGTCCGTTTTCTTCAATCAGAGAGCCGAGCTTTCCGCAGAGTCCCTTAAACGAAACAGCAACCACAGCCTTTTCTTTTTCGCTCTCATCAGAACATTCTGCATCTGAAAGACAGGCATATTCTTCACAAAGCCTTCCCGGAGCATAAGACGAAGCTGAAGGATTAAGGATGTATCCTGCTAAAGCAGTATCCATAACAGTATTTTTTACTTCTATACCCTTTTTAAGAGCATATTTATAAAGAGATTTTATATCACTTGTATACTTTTTACTATCGGAAGAAAGAAATGAGCTGACGAAATCATTAAAATCGAAGCAATCCCTGCAAACATACTTTGCTTCATCATCAAAGGAAAAATAAAGTTTTTCTATCTCTCCGTTTCCGTCAAAGTCAACAAGAAAATAAGCCTCATCTTTAATCTTGCCCAAGAGAAGAGGTAAATCTCTTTCTTCACTGTAACCCTTCTTTTCTTTTTCCTTTTCGGGAAGAATCTGAATTTTTTCTCTGGTAAGCCCGAGCTTTTCGATGATACCGAACATTTCCAGTGAAACGAGAAGAGAAAGAGCCTTCTGCAAATCGCCTCCGCCGATTATATAACTATCCATATCCAGATCGACAGGTGCTTCAAGGCAGATTGTTCCCAGAGTACGGCTCAGATATGCCATATCCTTACCGGCTACAAGCTTATCGTGAAGTCCTTTTTTGATATCCAGCTCATCAATATGCTCATAAATGTAATCAATGCTTCCGTAATTACGTATAAGATCTCCGGCTGTCTTCTGACCTATGCCTGCCACACCTGGAATATTATCTGAAGAGTCACCCATAAGAGCCTTGATTTCTATCATACCCTTCGGTTCCACACCGTACTCCTCCATAAGCTTTTCCTTATCGTAAACAGTGGTTACCGCCTTGCCCATTTTCGTCGAGGCAAGAAGAACCTTAGCATTATCACTGACAAGCTGTAGAGAGTCCCTGTCACCTGTAGCTATGAAACAGCAGTCATCACCCTTACACTGCGCTGAAAGAGTACCCAGGATATCATCTGCCTCATAGCCCTCCTTTTCTACTACAGTGTAGCCGAGAGCCACGAGAAGTTCTTTCAGAACAGGCATCTGACTGCGCAGTTCATCAGGCATACCCTTTCTTCCCGCCTTGTACTCCTCATACATTTTATGTCGGAAGGTAGGCGCCTTAAGGTCGAAGGCTACAGCCACCCTGTCAGGCTGACACTCCTCCTTAAGTTTAATAAGTATATTCATAAAGCCGTAAATACCGTTAGTGAACCGGCCGTCCTTTGTAGTAAGCATCTTAATGCCGTAAAAGGCACGGTTCACTATACTGTTACCGTCAATTACAAGTAGCCTCATAATATAACACCTCATTTTTATTCGTTAATGATAAGTATATCACATTTTTCTCAATAATGATAGATAAAAAACTGCCTTTGATAAAATTTTTCAAAGGCAGAAGTAATCAATGATGATGGTGATGTCCGTGATGAGAGCACATCGTTTTATCTGTGAGGGCTACACAGTGAATCTCTTCACATTTCTCGTCTTCTCTTTCCGTTTCGATAACCGAATGAGTTATACTGTGATGTGAAAGCTCATGTCGTATTCTCTCCTTTATCTCGGAGAAATCTCCGTCTGCCACCACATGCATAGTTGCACAGTTGTTATATCCGTCCATTGTCCACAGATGAATATGATGAACATCCTTAACGCCTTCTATGGAAAAAATGTGTTCTCTGATTTCCTCCACAGATACACCGTCAGGTGCTTTTTCGAGAAAGACAGAAAGACTTTCTTTAAAATTTTTGACGGAATTAATAAGAATAAACAAAGCTACGCCTATGGACATAAGCGGGTCGATAAAGGTTAAATCCGTAAAGCGCATTACCACCGCACCAACCAAAACCACTATCCAGCCGAGAGTATCTTCGAGCATATGAAGGTTAACGGCTTTTCTGTTAAGAGAATCTCCGTCTCTCGTAAAAAGCACAGCAGAGAAATTAACCGACGTACCGATCACTGCAAAAACTATCATTCCATTATAATTTACGGGTTCAGGATTCAGAAGTCTCTGAACTGCTTTGAAAATAACAATAACAGAGCCTGAAAGGAGAATCGCCGTTATCATAAGACTGCCCAGAACAGAATAACGGAGATAGCCGTATGTGTAATCATTATCAGGTGCTTTTCTGCTCTTTCTTTCGAAGAAATAAGAAAGACCTATCCCTGCCGCATCTCCTAAATCGTGAAGTGCATCAGAAACTATAGCCACACTCCCCGTTACAGCACCGCCGATAAACTCAAATACAGAGAAAAACAAATTAAGAAGAAAAGCTGCTAATATTTTCTTTTCTGTTTTCATAATTCACCTCATTCAATCACATGTTCAAGGCCGAGATTTATAATATCTCTCACGTGCTCATCGTCAAGCATATAAAAAATAATTTTCCCCTCTCTCCGACAACGCACAAGCTTAGATGCTTTCAGAATACGAAGCTGATGACTTACTGCAGAAGCGGATAATCCGAGCATTTTCGCAATATCACTTACACAAAGCTCTGTACCCGAAAGTGCATAAAGAATTCTGATACGGTTAGAGTCACCAAAAATTTTAAAAAGCTCTGCCAGACCGAAAAGCACATCCTCGTCAGGCTGACCCTCTGCAAGCTTTTCTGCGGTCTCTTTTTCTATTATGAGATATTCCTTATCCATTATTATCACCCTTGTTTTATCATTTGAACATCTGTTCAATTATAATTATATAACTCCAAGGATATCCTGTCAATGATTTTTTAAAAAAATAGTGCATTTTCTCTTATTTTGTGCTATAATGAAAAAAGTTTTTCAAAGGAAGATGATAAATGAAAATAGGCAATATTGAAATAAATTCACGCTCCGCCGCTTTAGCACCTATGGCAGGTGTGGCAGACAAGGCATTCAGAGAGCTGTGTGTGGAATACGGCGCAACTTATGTAGTCAGCGAAATGGTAAGCAGCAAGGGTCTTACCATGTGCGACAGAAAAAGCAAAAAGCTCCTCTCGCTTTCAGAAAAGGAACGGCCTGCTGCTGCGCAGATTTTCGGTAGCGACCCTAAGATAATGGCTGAAAGTGCCGTAAGCTGTCTGGAGTATAATCCTGAGGTAATCGACATAAATATGGGCTGTCCTGCACCTAAAATTGCAGGCAACGGCGGAGGCAGTGCATTACTTAAAAATCCAGAGCTTGCTGAAGAGATAATGCGAGCTGTCAAAGAGGCTGTGGATATTCCCGTTACGGTCAAGATAAGACTCGGCTGGGATGCAGACAGTATAAACTGCATTGAAATGGCACAGAGAGCACAGAGAGCAGGTATGTCCGCTGTAACTCTTCACGGCAGAACAAGACAGCAGATGTATGCTCCCCCTGTCGACCGTAAAATGATAGCCGAGGTCAAGAAAAACATCGACATCCCTCTCATCGCAAACGGTGACATCACCGACGGACTTTCAGCGGCACAGATGATAGAGGAAACTAACTGCGACTATCTTATGGTGGGCAGAGGTGCATTAGGCAGACCCTGGGTATTCAGTCAGATTACCGCCTATTTAGAGCACGAAATCATTCTACCTGAGCCCCCTGTCAGTGAAAGAATGAGGGTTATGGTAAAGCACATCAAGCGCATCTGTGAATACAAGGGCGAAAGAGTGGGTATCCGAGAGGCAAGAAAACACGCCGCCTGGTACATCAAGGGAATTAAGGGTGCCGCCGCCTACCGTCAGCAGGTAGGAACTCTCGAAAGCATAGAGCAGTTAGAGGAACTGGCATTTAAAATAATGATGGAGAATATGTAAATAGTAAAGCCGACAGATTCGATCAAGAACCTGTCGGCTGTTATTTTTTATTCTTTTACACCGTCAACGGCAACTCTGACTTCATCGTTTTCCACAGTAGCAAAGCCACCCTGACATTCAGCAGAGAAGATCTCTTTACCCTTAGTTTCTACAGAAATTTTACCCTCAGCTAAAGAAAAAACTGCTTTAGCGTGACCTTTTCTTATTCCGTAAGAGCCTGAGAACTTACCGCTTACACTGTCAGAAACAGACAGTTTTACACTGTCGCATTCAAGTGACGGAAACTGACGGTGAGGAGTGAAAAGAGTAAACTTCATTTCTCTCACCTGTGTTCCTTTTTGTATTTAGCGAAAACATCATCTATAGTTCCCGACATAAGGAAATACTGCTCAGGAATGTTATCGCACTCACCCGAAAGAATTCTTTCCACACTGTCTACAGTCTTTTCTAAAGGCACGTAAACACCCTGCTGACCTGTAAAGCTTTCAGCCACATGGAAGGGCTGCGACATAAAGCGCTGAACTCTTCTGGCTCTCTTTACCAGTTCCTTATCCTCAGCGGAAAGCTCATCCATACCGAGAATAGCAATAATATCCTGAAGCTCCGCATATTTCTGCAGTACTCTCTGTGTTTCCTTAGCGGTTTTATAATGTCTCTCACCTACAAAGTCGGGAGTAAGTGCTCTCGAAGAGGATTCGAGGGGATCTACTGCGGGATAAATACCAAGCTCGACTATTTTTCTCGAAAGAACTGTAGTAGCATCAAGATGAGAGAAAGTAGTAGCTGGAGCCGGGTCCGTAAGGTCATCGGCAGGAACATAAACTGCCTGAACCGATGTGATGGAGCCGTTACCTGTAGATACGATTCTCTCCTGCAATTTACCCATTTCCGAGGCAAGAGTAGGCTGATAACCAACTGCTGAAGGCATTCTGCCCAAAAGTGCAGAAACCTCACTACCCGCCTGAGTGAAACGGAAAATATTATCAATAAACAAAAGCACATCCTTATGTGACTTTTCACGGAAATATTCAGCCATGGTAAGACCGACGAGAGGTACACGGAGTCTCGCACCCGCCGTTTCGTTCATCTGTCCGAAAACAAGAGCTGTCTTGTCAATAACACCCGACTGATTCATTTCGTTCCACAGGTCATTACCCTCTCTCGAGCGTTCACCGACACCTGCAAAAACAGAATAACCGTCATGTTCGAAAGCGACATTACGGATAAGCTCCATAATAAGAACTGTCTTGCCTACACCGGCACCGCCGAAAAGACCGATTTTACCACCCTTGATGTAAGGTGTCATAAGATCGATAACCTTTATACCTGTTTCGAGAATATCCGTAGATGATACAATTTCAGCGAAAGGAGGAGCCGGATGGTGAATCGGCCATTTTTCCGCTGTTTCTATCACCTCTCCCCTGTCGATGGGTGTACCCGTGACATTTACCATTCTGCCGAGAGTTTCCTTTCCGACAGAAATTTTTATAGGCTCACCTGTATCTTTAGCCTTCATACCACGTGACATACCGTCAGTGGGATTCATCGAAATACATCTGACCTCACCGCCACCCAAATGCTGTGAGACCTCAAGGGTATATATTTCTTCGTTTACCTTAACATTAACGGCATTAAAAATATCAGGAATTTCACAAGGATCAAAGAGAATATCCACTACGGGACCCGTTATTCTCTGAACCATTCCCACTGAACCCTTTGCCATATCATATATCCCCCTTCATCGAAAATTCTGATGAGATTTCCAGAACATCAGCAGTGACCTGACTCTGACGCTTTCTGTTCATCTCCGTTTCTAATTTAGCACTGTATTCACAGGCTGTATCGTATGCCGAACGCATAGCCGTAAGAGTTGCCGCCTGTGCACCAAGAGCTGTTTCAAGCACCCTTTTATAAAGAACACAGAGAAATATTTTTTCAGCCGTATTCTTTATAACAGTCTCTCTGTCAGGAACAAAAAGAGGGGCATCGTCTTCATTCTTACCCTCAGCAAAAGTGAAAAGCTCACGACAGACGGGACTTTGCTTTATCATATTGGTATACTCGGGATAAACCGTTTTTACAGAAGAAATTTTTCCTTCTTCCATAAGTGAACAGATGTAAGAAAAAAGCTCCTTTACCTGCTCGTAGGAAGGTATATCTTCGAAGATAAAATTCTTCACCGTCTCTATACCCTTTTTATCGAAATATTCAGCAGCTTTTTTGCCGCAGGAAATGATTACTCCCTTTTCATACATTTCGTTAAAAAAAGACAGAAGCTCTGTGTTAAAAGCACCGCACATACCCTTATTTGAAGTGATTACTACATAACAGCATGGTGCATCCGGATTGCTGCACATAAAAACCGAATCAAATTCACTGCGATAGCTTTCATAAAGACGCAGATATTCGTCGGCATATTTTTCATATTCACCGTATATTCCGCTGAGCTTCGAATACTTTACCGTGGATGCAGTTTTCATAGCACGGGTAAGCTTCGTAGTCGAGCGGATGGTCTGTAATTTTTTCTTTAAGGACTGAACTGTAGCCATAATTATGACCTCGCATTAAAGGAAACAAAAACTTCCCTGAGTTCATTTTTCAGTTCATCATCAAATTTCTTTGCCTCTTTAATCTTAAGGGCAAGATCTGCCTTATCTTCACGGAAATATCTGTAAAGCTCCTTTTCGAATCTTTCCATATCCTCAGGAGAAATTCCGTCAGCATAGCCTTCACTTACAGCAAAGATAAGAATCGTCTGCATATTATCCTCGACGGGAGCGTATCTCGGCTGACGAAGTGCTTCCGTGAGAAGTCTGCCCGAGGCAAGAGTTTTCTTAGTCTCATCGTCAATATCCGAACCGAACTGCATAAACTCTGCCAGCTCTCTGTACTGTGCCAAGCGAGTACGAAGTGAGGATGAAACCTTTTTCATCGATGGCGACTGCGCCGCACCGCCTACTCGTGAAACGGAAAGGCCCACATTGACAGCAGGACGCTGACCTTCGTTAAAGAGCTCTGCATCGAGGAAAATCTGCCCATCAGTGATAGAAATAACATTAGTAGGAATGTAAGCGGAAATGTCACCTGCGAGAGTCTCGATAATAGGCAGAGCCGTTATGGAACCGCCGCCGAGCTCATCAGAAAGGTGAGCTGCTCTCTCGAGAAGTCTCGAATGAAGATAGAAAATATCACCGGGATAAGCTTCTCGGCCCGAGGGTCTGTGTAAAAGAAGGGAAAGCTCACGGTAAGCTACAGCATGCTTGGAAAGGTCATCGTAAACAATAAGAACATCCTTACCCGCATACATAAAGTATTCAGCCATAGCAGAGCCTGAGAAGGGTGCGATGTACTGAAGTGCAGCAGAAGCAGAAGCGGGAACCGCGATAATGACTGTATATTCCATCGCTCCGTGTGCTTCGAGCTTTTCTTTTATTTCAGCTACAAGAGTATCCTTCTGTCCGATAGCAACATAAATACAAACAGTATCCTTGCCCTTCTGATTTATAATTGTATCGACAGCAATAGCGGTTTTACCCGTCTGTCTGTCACCGATAATAAGCTCTCTCTGTCCCTTACCGATAGGAACGAGAGCATCAATAGCCTTTATACCTGTATGAAGCGGTTCGTTAACAGGAGCACGGTCTAATATTCCCGGTGCTTTGTATTCAATAGGACGGGTTTCCTTATAAGGAAGGTATCCCATAGCATCGATAGGATTACCCATAGCGTCCACTACTCTGCCTAAAAGACATTCACCTACGGGAACAGATGCGATTCTGCCTACACGTCTTACACGGCTTCCGCTTTCGATATGCTCAAACTCACCGAAGATAACACAGCCGATACGGTTCTGCTGAATATCAAGAACCATACCTCTCTCACCGCACTCAAATTCCACAACCTCACCGTACATAATGTCAGCAAGACCGTCCATCCAGCAGATACCGTCAGAAACAGTCATTACTCTTCCGAGCTGATATCTATGAATATGAGGTTTGAAGGTTTCAGCTTTTTCGGTAAATTCCTGTATAAGATGTCCTACCGTATCGTCGTGCATTATAGGCTCACGGCTGAGAGTTTTTCCGAACTGATAAAGCTCTTCTGCCACAGTGCCGTCATAAACGGTATCACCTATTCGAAGACGCAGACCGCCGATAAGATCTCTGTCCTCGAGCACCCATAAGGAGGTTTTTCCTCCTACATCCTCCAGAAGCTTCGAAGTTAACTTATCCACATCGTCTACTATATCCTTAGCAAGAGGATAAGCAGAGGTAAGTGTCACATAAAGGACGTCATGATGCTTAAGGTATGCCATATCACCGGGAGTGAGAGTTATTCTCTTAAGGATTTCATCGATAACCTGTCTGTCGAGGTCACGAATGGCATTCTGATACTTTTCGTAAGAGAAGAGATTTACCACATGCTCTTTCATCACGGAAAAAAGCTCCTTACGGGCATCCTCTATCATACCGCGGTGAACTTCACTTTTTTCTCTTTCACCGAAAGCCTCGATAGATGCGATTTTTTCCGCAACAAGAGTCTCTGCCTTAATTACCTCTTCACTGCAGTCAGCACAGAGTGTTTCTGCAGCAGGCACCTCTGAAAAAGGCACAGGCATTTTTTCTATTTCCTCTGCCCTGTCGAGTTCTTTGTTTATTCTTTCATATCTGCCTCCGAAAATCTTTTTTACGGTTTTTCTGCCTACAATAACCAGAACGGCGACCAGAATCAGAAAGTTGATTATTACATACTTAAATTCCATAATATCATATCCTGTCGGAGATAATGTTTTTAGCAAAGATAGCCGCCGCTGTCTCCATTTTAGGAGCAACGGAATAAACTATCTTGTCGTATTCCCCTGTTATGCCGTTTCTGTATTCTTCGATATCTGAAAGGCATTTTCTGCGGGCATTTTCAATTTCTTTTTTGCCTTGGGACTGTATCTTCTGCACCTTTTCTTTAGCCAGTGCAATGCTCTCAGCTTCAGCCCGCTGTTTTTCCTCAGCGAGACGTCTCTCGTTCTCAGCAGTAATACTTTCGATTTCACGAAGCTTTTTATCTGCTGCTCCGATTTTTTCCTTGCGGCTGTCGAGCATTTTAAGCACAGGAGTGAAGAGAAGGTTTTTAAGTATAACTGTTAGCAGAAGAAAGCATATTACAGTCCACGCTATAACTGATGGCTGTATACTCATAAAATGTTACCTCAGATTTTATTAACAAGCATAAAAGCGATAAGAAGGCCATAAATGGTAAGAGCCTCCATAAGAGCAAGAGAAATGATAAGTGTGGAACGGATATCCTTTGCTGCGTCGGGCTGACGTGCGATGCTTTCCATAGCGGATTTAGCTGTCATACCCTGACCTATAGCGGGACCGAGTGTACTGATTGCGATTGCGATTGCTGCTGCGATTGCGATAATTGCTGAATTTGTCATTTTAGATTACTCCTTTAAAATAAAAAAATTAAAATTAATCTTCAGTTACTTCTTCTAAATATATCGATACAAGCATAGTGAAAACCATAGCCTGTAAAGCACAGAATAAAAGTGAAAGAGCCATCATTATCACAGGTGCGCCGATAGGAAAAATGTGATAAAGCTCCTCAGTTACCATTTCCTCACCGAAAATATTACCGTAAAGTCTCAGAGCAAGAGATGCCGGTTTGATAAATTCATCCAGAACGAGAAGCGGCAACATAAAGAACATCGGCATTACGAACCGTTTGAAATAATGCTTCACATTATGTCTGATACCTGAAATCTGCAAAAACAGGAAGGTCAGTATGCCGAGACCCGCTGTGACAGACAGTGATGCTGTAGGCGCTTTCACATAATCCGTAAGTCCTACACCCGGAATCAAGCCGGAGTAGTTAGAGAAAATAATAAAAATAAACAGTGATGCAAGAAATGTAAAATATTTTCTTGCCTTCTTTTTACCGAGAATATCCGTAAAGAAATTATCGAGATATTCGACTCCGGTTTCTATAACATTCTGAAATTTCCCCGGACGCTCTTTAAGATTTAGCTTCACTACAAGTGAAACCAGAGCAAGCACGCCGAGAATTATCCACATAGTAACTACTTCTCCCGTTACATCGAGAATACCGAAAAGTTTAATAATTACCTCGGATTTTTCACCCATTTTCATCCTCCTCTCTGCTTTCTGTTCTGTGAGCAAGAGCTTCATTAAAAGTCACGAGCTTTTTAGTAAAGAAAAGCATAGGCACTGTCATACCGATTACTGCTCCTGCCAGCAGATATACAATGTTGACAG
Organism: Acutalibacteraceae bacterium; assembly: GCA_045613145.1. Taxonomy (GTDB): domain Bacteria; phylum Bacillota; class Clostridia; order Oscillospirales; family Acutalibacteraceae; genus UBA6857. The sequence continues at coordinate 24,493 of JAZLAJ010000007.1, read as the reverse complement.
AAAAGCCTGACCCGATCAGATAAACAGCTGCAAGATAACCTACCTGTATGACCTGTCTTAGTGCAGTGGAAATCGCAAATTTTTCAGGGCAGGTGCTGAGAATCTTTCTGCTTAAAACATAATTTACATAAGCAACAAGAACCCCCGCTGCCGCACAGATAAGTGCACCGATAATATTATGAGCCATAGTATCACCTCATTAGTTTATTATAGCACTTCAGCCATATTTTTCAAGTTATTTTATAATAAACTTTATTGTTGATTTATAATCTTTTTTTGTATGATTTTCCAAAAAAAATATGCGACCGCTCACAAGAACGGTCGCATATTATTATGTGTAAATATCAATAGTGAGCGTGGCCGCATCCGCATACAGGTGCGATACCGATAAGCTTCCAGATGAATCTTACTATTTTATAAAGAATTCGTCCGAAACAGCTTGTAAGATGACATACACAACTGCATCCTGCTACTATATCTATATCGCAGCTATCGCAAAGTCCGTCACCGTCACCATCCTTGTGACCTGCTTCCTTGACGATATTACCGATATAACTGTCAGAGCATCTCTCACACTTATAGATTGTGTAGCCCTGGTTTTCGCAGGTAGGTGCAATTACGGTCTTGCTGTAGGAGTGTCCGAGAGCTTCTGTATAGTCTGCACTGTAACCGCTTCCGCAATCCTTACAGGTATAGATGGTTTCACCGCCGTTTACACAGGTAGGAGCAACAACAGTCTTTTTGTAGTTGTGTTCCTTAACAGGAATAACTCTTTCAATAGCGTGACCAAGACATGCTACACACACATCCTTTTCCTTACCTTCCTTGGTACAGGTCGGCTCAACTACTATTTCCCAATTATTTTCAAAGATATGATTATCATTTACGGGAATTATTTCTGTTTTAACAGCACCGCAGCCGCAGGTCTTATAGATAACACCGGGTTCCTTACAGGTAGCTTCTTTTCTTCCTGTTTCCACAAAAACGTGCGCTCCGTCAGCGGGAATGATAACTGTTTTTCTACTGATTTCATTTCCGCATACTGAACAGTAAACTACGCTTTCATAGAAGCCGTCATTACCACAGGAAGCAGGAGTTTCGTTTTCTTTAACTGCTTCAGATGGTGTGTGATTCTTTACAGGAACTACTTCCTGTTCAACCGTAGCATCATTACATCTTGAACAGTGTGAGCCTTCTGTAAGACCTGTTGTTGTACAGGTAGGTTCTACTGCTTTATCAATTACGATGTCGTGGTCGAGTGCTGTCTTTTCTGCATAAGTTGTGTAATCACAAGCTGTACAGTATTCGTATGCATCCCAACCGATTTCTGTACATGTAGGAGTCTTTGCTTCAACCTGAACGAGAGTGTTCTTATGGTTAAGTGCAGGAACTACTTCCTGTTCAATTGTAGCATCATTACATCTTGAACAGTGTGAGCCCTCTGTAAGACCTGTTGTTGTACAGGTAGGTGCTACTGCTTTATCAGTGATGATATCGTGGTTGAGTGCTTCCTTTTCTGCATAGGTTGTGTAATCACAAGCTGTACAGTATTCGTATGCATCCCAACCGATTTCTGTACATGTAGGAGTCTTTGCTTCAACCTGAACAAGTGTGTCCTTATGATTGAGTGCAGGAACTACTTTCTGTTCAATTGTAGCATCATTACATCTTGAACAGTGTGAGCCTTCTGTAAGACCTGTTGTTGTACAGGTGGGTGCAACTGCTTTATCAGTGATAATATCGTGGTTGAGTGCTCCCTTTTCTGCATAAGTTGTGTAATCACAAGCTGTACAGTATTCATATGCATCCCAACCGATGTCTGTACATGTAGGAGTCTTTGCTTCAACCTGAACAAGTGTGTCCTTATGATTGAGTGCAGGAATAATAACATTTTCAGCGGCTACTATAGTTTTACATTCTTCATCTGAGAACATCTTTTCACAGATGTTACATGTCCAATACTTGATATTACCGGCTTTTTCACACTCGGCTTCTACTCGTTCGGTAACTGTTGTCTCATTGTGCGTACAGATATCCGTATTACATCTGTCGCAGATACCGTCAACAGGATTTACATCAATATGGTTGAGGGGATCTATAACCTCTGTATATGTATGTGTAGAATCATTATTACAAGTATAAGTACGTATGCCTGATTCTGTACAAGTGGGATCTGTAGTTACTTCCGATGTATAGTCATGATCGAGTGCTTCAGCGAGAACAGTTTTACATACTGTACAGATCTGTGCTTCTGTACAGGTTGCTTCTGCACCGGGTGTGTGTCCGGGAGCAGCATCAGTCTTATTTTCTCTGCTGAGCTCCTTATTACATACAGTACAGTATACTACTTCGTCGTGTGAACCGTCTACTGTACATGTTGCAGGAACAGTGTTTTCGATCTGAGCTTCACCTTCGGTATGACCTTTGGCAACCACAAAATCGTCACTCTTTTCGCTGTCACAGTAGGAGCACTTATAATTTGTATGACCCTGTACCGTACAAGTAGGAGCTACTGTTTCACCCTTTACCCAATTATGGTTATTAGGTTCAATCTCGATAGTAATGTCTGCGATTTCTGTCTTGTCTGTATCGAAATACTTATGACATACTGAGCATTCATAGTGAGCGAGTGTACCTGTCTTGTTACAGATAGCGGGTACTTCTTCTTTCCATTCACCGTAATCGTGACCGTCTGCTTCTACATCTTCTGTTCTGGTCGCATCACATTCTGTACAGGTGAATGTCTTTACACCCTTTTCTGTACAGGTGGGACTCTGTGTTATTTCACCGTCATTCCATTTATGCTCGAACTCGTACGAACACTTATCGCAAAGACAGTCTTTGTCGCCCTCTGTATCGGAGCAAGCTTCTGAGCTGATGTAGTCGCAGTTTTCACAACCTACTTCGTGCTCACCGTCATCGGTTGAAGTGTAAGTATATGTGTGAGCACCTGTTGCGGGAACTACTACTGTGCTTCTGCTGATTTCTGCACCACATACAGAACAGTAAACTACGCTTTCGTAGGAACCGTCAACTCCACAGGTTTCTGCTTTAACATTTTCCTTCACTGCTTCTGCAGGTGTATGAGCTTTCTTTTCGATGATCTTTGTTTCTCTGCTGAGTTCTTCTTTAATATCAGCTGCTGCACATACTGAACAGTAAACTACTTCATCGTAAGAACCTTCTGCATAACAGGTAGAGTCATTAAAGTTTTCAGTTACTGCTTCACCATATGTGTGTTCTTTCTTTGAGATAGTCTTAGGTGTACTGCTGAGCTCTGCTTTACAAGCTTCTACTGAACAGTAAACTACTTCATCGTAAGAGCCTTCTGCATAACAGGTAGAATCAACAAGATTCTCCTTCACTGCTTCTGCAGGTGTATGTTCTTTCTTTGCGATGGTCTTTGTTTCTCTGCTGAGTTCTTCTTTAATATCAGCTGTTGCACATACTGAACAGTAAACTACTTCGTCGTAAGAACCTTCTGCATAACAGGTAGAGTCAACTTCGTTTTCGGTTACTGCTTCACCGGGTGTATGTTCTTTCTTTGAGATAGTCTTAGGTGTACTGCTGAGTTCTGCTTTACAAGCTTCTACTGAACAGTAAACTACTTCATCGTATGAACCTTCTGCATAACAGGTAGAGTCATTAAAGTTTTCAGTTACTGCTTCACCGGGTGTGTGAGCTTTCTTTTCTATTACTGTCTGAGCTACAAGAACTTTACCGCAATCTTCACAGTGTGAGCCTTCGGTAAGACCTGTTGCGTAACAGGTAGCTTCAACCTTCTCGTCTGTTACAACATTAACATGATTATTTTCATCAATATCGAGTGTCTGTACTTCCGTAGCACCACATCCGCACTGCATAGTTACGGAACCTGTTTCTTTACAGGTTGCAGGCTTTCTGGTTCCTTCTACTTCTGTAGCATAATTATGATTTCCTGTAGCAGGAACTGTCTGAGGCGTTCTGCTGAGCTCTTCGTTACATACTGAACAGTAAACTACAAGATCGTAATAACCGTCCGTACCGCAACTTTCAAGAGTTACATTTTCCTTTACAGCTTCCTTTTCAGTATGTCCCTTAGCAGGAATTTCTTTCTGTGCTGTGAGTGTTTCACCACATACTGAACACTTGACGCCGTCGGTAAGACCTGTTTCTTCACAGGTTGCATCCTTACCTTTGACGGTTTCTTCTTTGTGTCCGAGTTTATCAACAAGCACTTCATCACATACTGTACAAATCTGTGCTTCTGTACAGGTTGCTTCTGCACCGGGTGTGTGTCCGGGAGCTGCATCAGTCTTCTTTTCTCTGCTGAGTTCCTTATTACATACAGTACAGTATACTACTTCGTCGTGTGAACCGTCTACTGTACATGTTGCAGGAACTTTATTTTCGATTACAGTTTCACCGGATGTATGTCCCTTAGCAGGAATTTCTTTCTGTGCTGTGAGTGTTTCACCACACACTGAACACTTGACGCCATCGGTAAGACCTGTTTCTTCGCAGGTTGCATCCTTACCTTTGACGGTTTCTTCTTTGTGTCCGAGTTTATCAACAAGCACTTCACCGCACACTGTACAGGTCTGTGCTTCTGTACAGGTTGCTGCCGGACCTGCTGTATGTCCCTTAGCGGGAATTACTTCTGTATATGTAGCGCCGCACTGGCGTGACATACAGGTGTAAGTCTTAACACCGGGATTTTCACAGTCAGCGTCGGGATTAATCACACCGTCACTCCATATATGACCTACAGCTTCCGTTCTTGCACCACAGTTTTCTCTTGTACATGTCTGATAATGCTTACCGTCCTTACCGTCAGATTCCATAGTATAGGTCTGTGACCAGCTGTGACCAAGAGAGGAAACCGTGTCTTTGTTTTCTGTATAATCGCAATCTTTGTTCTGGCATTTGTAAACTGTGTAGCCTTCATCCGTACAGGTGGGAGCTACTACAGTATCTGCTGCCATATTATGACCTGTAGCAGGAATAACTGCCACATCGGTGAATGTACAAGCCTCATATTCAGCTGTTTCTGTGTTAGTACATTTCTGCATCATTTCACCGTCTGTAAGACAGGTAGCCTCTGTAAGTACAGTGTCGTCCTCCAGATGATGCTCTCTTGCCTTGATCTCCGTTACATCAGTAACAGATGAACAGCGTGCGCAATGTCTTGACTTAGAACCGTTCTCAGTGCAGGAAGCTTTTTTATCTACAGTGAATTCTGCAGCGTAATCGTGTCCGAGCGAACCAATAGTTTCCGTGTAAGTATAGTCACATTCAGTACACTTCCAGCCCTGTTCTCCTGTAGCTTCACAGGTGGGAGCCACATAAGAGCCATCAACCTTTACAAGAGCGTGACCGTCATTCTTTTCTCTGCCGCACTTACAGATTTCCTTATGCTGTGAATTATTGCCGTCGAGCTTTATAAATTCGGTACCTTCACCGAAGCAGACTTCCTTCAGAGCGTGAGTACTTTCTACACCGTAATCGTTACAGTACTTACATTTGTACTCGTGGAAATTACTGTTTTCCACCTGACGGATTTCACCACTGTAATCGTGTGAGCCTTCTTCGTAGGAAGTACAGTTATTACAGGTACGTCTGTGAGAATTTTCATCATAGAAGCTCCATGTACCGTAACTGTGGTTTCCTGTAGCTGTGGTTATCTTCTTTTCTGTGCTGATAACAGTACCGCAGACTGAACAGTAGGTTACGAGATCATAAGAACCGTCGGCGCCACAGGTGGCGTTAACTTCATTTTCTGTTCGTGTATCTTCAGTGTGAGCGATAACAGGTATTTCCTGCTGTGCTACGATTACTTTACCGCAGACTGAACACTTCTTACCCTCTGTAAGACCTGCTTCTGTACAGGTTGCAGCCTTACCTGCTACAGTAACCTCAGTATGACCCTTGGCAGGAATCTCTGTCTGTGCAACTGTTACTGCGCCACATACTGAACACTTCTTACCTTCTGTAAGACCTGCTTCTTCACAGGTTGCATCCTTACCTGCTACAGTAACCTCAGTATGTCCCTTGGCAGGAATCACTGTCTGTTCAACTGTTACTGTGCCGCAGACTGAACACTTCTTACCCTCTGTAAGACCTGTAGCTGTACAGGTGGCATCCTTACCTGCTACAGTAACCTCAGTATGTCCCTTGGCAGGAATCACTGTCTGTTCAACTGTTACTGTGCCACAGACTGAACACTTCTTACCCTCTGTAAGACCTGTAGCTGTACAGGTGGCATCCTTACCCGCTACGGTAACCTCGGTGTGTGTGCCTATGGTTTCTTTTTCTTCATAGGTTGCAGAGCCTGTTACCGGACTTATGGTAGGCCATGCGAATGTATGATGACCGTTTATGTCATTATATGCCGATGTATTTGTGGGGGCTGAAGGAGTAGTGCCGTACTCGTATTCTTTTGAGGTTGTGGTACCGTCAGCCATCCGGAATGTGATGGTGTATTTGTTAATCTTCCATGTAGAGAAAACAGATGTCGAAGCAGTAGCACTCTTAAGAGTGTCAGCAGTTACTGCTTTACCGTTCGCATCAACCCAACCGCCGAAGGTGTAACCTGTTCTGGTGGGAGTGTGTAAGCTGAGTGAATCAGAAATAACATCTCTGTTTTTATAATTTGTAATTGAATCAATTACAGCTTTGTTTGCTGCTTCATAAATAGCGATATTTTTGAAGGTCATATCAGCATTGTCAGTATATGTACCGATACGCATACCGAGATAGGTACAATTATCTGGAGTTGTGAAGGTTCCTGAAAAATGACCGTTCGCATCTACCTTTTCACTTTCTAAGGAGGTAGCAGAACCGATGGGTCTCCAACCTCTGTGAGCTGTCGAAGCCGCTGTCGAACCCTGTGCATTCTGATAATAGAAGGTGAAGAACTGTGCTTTTTCACTTCCTTCGAGACCTTCAATATCAAACTCGAAAGCATATTCTGTCGAAGGCTTTACAGGCATAGTATACCAACCGTTACCGTAGTTGGTGTAGAAGTCATCACCTGATGATGATGTATCCTTCATATATACAGTACCTGCATCGGTATCTACTTCAATCGTACCGTCACTGTAATTACCCTGATATTTCTCTGCCCAGGATGAGAAGGAGAAAAGGTTATCGTAGTTTACATCGAAAGGAACACTGTTTTTATAGCTCGAGTAAATTACGAAGCTCTGCTGCATATTATATGCACCGTCAGCATACATAGTGACGGGATCCCATGCACCGTTACCGTCATTATCGACATCCTTTACACGCCAGCAATCAAAGCTGTAACCGGGTCTTGAAAATGCAGGAATCGTACTTGTTGCTATCGAATCATTGGCCGTATATACTACTCTGTTTACACCGAGTTTCTTTGCAGAAGCAACTATATCCTCTCTCGATGTTTCATAAAGACGGATATTTGAATACTTCGCATAGTTACCCGAATCACCGTAAGTACCGAAACGGAAGCCTACTTTCGTAGCACCTGAGGGAACTGTAAAAGTAATAGGATCAGGTGAATATGCATTATAGAAATAGTTTGAAGAACCGGGAACAGTTACCTGCTGACCCGCATCATTATAGAAGAAAACGAAAGTCTGAACAGCACCCTTATATTCAACATCATAATCCAGCTTGTATTCCGTACCTGCTACTACAGGAAGGAGATATTGTCCTGCACCGGAATTACATGATGTGAAAGCTTCACCACCGCCTGTTTTTGCAGTGATTGTACCGGCATTGATATCATAAGTGATTGCACTACCTGATGCAGTTGCACCACCACCATCGATCGCAATTGATTCGGAGTTTACAAGGTCACTTAATGAAAAAAGGTTTTCATAAGTGAGTTCAAGGGTTCTTTTTTCAAGCTTAAAGCTATTATATGATGAAAGAGCTGATGAAACAGCACTGTTCCAACCTGTAACATTATTGTTTGAACTGCTGATAAAGTTGTTCGGTTTAGCAGCAATAAGAGCATTAGCAACATTCACAAACTCTGCTACCGACTTTGTTGTGTAAAAACCGGGATTAGCCTTGATTTGCTTGTACCACTCAAGACACTTTCCGAGTGCATTTTTTAAAGGCACATAGTCAATAACATAAATTGTATTCTGAGCAACAACAGAATTTCCGGGTTTTACAGTCCATGTGGGAGTAATAGCCTTATAATATGTACTACCGGAACCGAAAGCACCACCCTGATATTCGATGGTACTCGCATTAACTTCCCATGCACCCTTAGATGTTGTTGATGTTTTATCGTTACCTGAGCTGGTTGAAATCCAGGAAGCACCAACATTGTACATAAGATAAAGGTGTGCGAAAGCTTTATAGTAAGGGCTACTTGACGCAGTACTTTTCGCATGCCAATAAGCTTCAGGCATTACAAGACCGTTGGCATTAGCTGACATATATACATTTGATATACCAACCTGTTTTCCGCTGGCGGCATCGACAGCAAAAAGAACACCCATTTTTGGATTTGTGCTTCCGTCATAAATCATAGTGGTAGTGGGATACCAAAGACGCACACTGTCAATGTTGCTTATGCCTGTAAAATTTGCTGCCCAACCACTGTTAAGAGCAGTGTCTGATTCCGCATAAGCAGGAGAATAAAGAATATTCTTATATTGATTTTTAAAGTTTGCATCAGTTACATAAGTACTTGACCCGGAAATATCACCGTGGAATTTACCTGTAACAGTTGTAAATTCTGTAGCGAAACTTCCCTCACTAAATCCCGCTATTTTATTTGCGTTAATAGTTGATGCGAGGTTATCTGCAGCTTCAACCACAATCTTATGCTCACCGGGAACCCAGACCCAGCATGACATAAGCATCAGCACTGCCATAATTACTGATAATGACCTTTTGAATGATTTGTTTTTCATTTTGTAATCATCTCCTTTTTAGGATTGCCTCTCCGTCAGCCTGTCGGCTGCCACCTCTCCTTCCAGGAGAGGCTTTTCTCACTGAGAGGTATGTTTGTATCTTGCCTTAAAGAACAATTCACCCATCAGGTCTGACCATCCTGTGTGCAGAGTTTTCATTCTTTTCCGGCAATATGAGCCGTACAATCACAATACAGCTAATTATACACTATAATTGTATAACTAAATACAAATTTTGTCAACGGTTGAAGATGTTATTTTTTTGAATTTTCCCGGATAAATTTCGTGTAAAAAGAAAAACTACGGCCGAAACCGCAGTTTATACTATCTATATTTTTTATGAGCGAATTTTTTTGCCCATTGGCGGAAAGCATCACGAAATAATCAAGTGATTTTAATAACCTCAACTTCCCTTACTCCGTAATACTTCAGAAGCTTTATCTGCGCTTCTCCGATACGCTCACCTGCTATTACCACAGGTACGGCAGGCGGACAGCTGATGTTTATGCTGCCGCATATTCTGCCGAGTGCTTTATCTGTTTCCAACTTTTCTGTAGGCAGATAAATACATTCAGAAAGCGGTACTGCCCTTTTGGGTGCAGATATTTCAGGTGGGACTTCCGTCAGTTTTTCTCTTTCCGGCAAAGTCTCCAACACTGCCGTCAGACGGTAAATCTCTTCATCTGTATTACTTTCTGTGAGCATAAGCACAGTATAGTCTTCGTCGGAAAATTCACTTACTATTCCTTTCGCATAAAGATACTCCGCAAGCTCTGTTCCCTTGTAGCCGTATTTTTTACTGTCAAAGGTAAGCTTTAAAGGTTCATCACCGATAAAAGAGTAACCCTTTGAGACAAGATTATCTTTCACCTTCTGTACCTTATTTACAAAGTCAGCGAGAGCGCACGAATAATCAGAAGAAAGAAAACCGTTAGTCTTGTCCAAAGAGCGAAGAATAAGATAAGACGGACTGGTAGAAGCAAAAAGTGAAAGAGCATGCTCCGCCTTCTCCGTAAAAATTACGGGAGCTTTTTCCGAAACGTGAAGATAAGCTCCGCCCGTAAGAACAGGTAAGGTTTTATGGGCAGAATCACAACAGATGTGAGCACCCAGGTGAATCGGATGAAGTTTTTCGGGCAGAAAATTCAGATATGCTCCGTGGGCATTATCCACAGCGAGAATTATCCCCTTTTCTTCGCATATAGCTGAAAGAGTTTTTATGTCCGCCATATTACCGAGATAATCCGGTGAAGTGACATAAAGAGCCACGGGAAGCTCTTCGACGCTGTCAAGATAACTCTTTACTTCATCAGCAGAAATATTACAGCAGGTAATCCCCTTGTTTTCCTTTCCGTAAAGCCAATCAATGTCCGTACCCGTTAAAGCACAGGCAGTGATGAATGTCTTGTGGGCGTTACGAAAAGCGACTATTTTCGGTTTTCTGCCCTGTGAAATCGCATAAAGCTTCAGAAGATATACCATCGCACGGATGGCAAGTGACGAGCCTTCTGTACTGTAAAGAGTTTTCGCTGTACCGAAAAGCTCGGAAGCGTTTGCCATGCTCTCCTTCAGCACTCCGTCAGCACTGTAAAGCACATCGGCTCCTTCTACTTCTGTTATATCATACTCTTCCGAACCGATAAATGCCCGACCTTTATGACCGGGCATATGAAAACGTATTTTATTTTCTTTTACATATTCTTCGAGAAAATCATCGAGGGGAGTTTTCATTATTCGTCTCCTAAGGTTTTAGCCACTTCGAGCATTATAGCACATTCCATTCTCTTTTTGAAAAGCTCACAGCCTGTTTTGTAAATTCCCTTTACGCTGCCTGTAGCGTGATAAGCATTAGCAGCACATCCGCCTGAGCAGTATAATCTTGCCCAACAATTACGGCATTCTTCACGTGTGTAAACATTACATTCGGCAAACTCGTTCTGTATATCGGTATTGGTTACACCCTTCCATACGTCGCCAAGCTTATATTTTTCTTCACCTACGAACTGATGGCAGGGATAAAGGTCACCCCAGGGGGTAACTGCCATATACTCAGTACCTGAACCGCAGCCTGAAATACGCTTATAAATACAGGGACCGCCCTTAAGATCAATCATATAGTGATAGAAGGTAAAGCCATCGCCCTCCTTATGCTTTTTCAGCATAAGCTCAGCCAGCTCTTCGTACTGTTTCATAACTACGGGAAGATCTGCTTCGGTAAGAGCAGAGGGGTCATCCTCGGCACAGACTACAGGCTCCATGCTAAGCTCCTTGAAGCCGAGTGAAAGCATCTCCTTTATATCCTCAAGGAAGTCGGGATTATGATGAGTAAAAGTACCTCTCATATAGTAATTTTTACCCTCACGTGCTTCGACAAGCTTCTGAAACTTCGGAACTATCTTTTCCCAGCTTCCCTTTCCGTTGTAATCCACACGGAAGCGGTCGTGTACATCCTTTCTTCCGTCAAGACTTAAAACCACGTTGCTCATTTCTTTATTAGCAAAATCGATTACATCGTCATCAATAAGCACACCGTTGGTAGTAAGGGTGAAACGGAAATTTTTGCCGTGCTCCTTCTCTATACTGCGAGCATAGGCCACGAGCTCTTTTACCACGTCAAAATTCATAAGAGGCTCTCCTCCGAAGAAGTCAACCTCAAGATTTCTTCTTGTGCCCGAATTAGCGATAAGGTAATCAAAAGCCTGCTTTCCGACCTCAAAGCTCATCATAGTTCTGTCACCGTGATATTTACCCTGACTGGCAAAACAATAGGAGCAGTTAAGATTACATGTGTGTGCGATGTGCATACACAGTGCCTTGACTATACCTGCACTCTTTTTCTTAAGTTCGCCCGCCATAGGCTCAAAGCTGTCCTCAGAAAAGAGTCTGCCCTCATTCTTAAGCTCTTCGATATCATCGAAGCAGAGTTCTAATTCTTCCTTCGTCACATCCTCTCTGTTGCCGTATTTTTCCAGCATAAGAGAAATGATGTTCTCCTTATCTTCCTTTTCATAAAGATTTATAATATCAAAAGCTACCTCATCCACGGTATGAACTGAGCCTGAGCAGACGTCGAGAACGATATTGAAACCGCCGAGTTTATAGGAATGTATCATTTATAATTCACCTTTCACAGAAAAATGCCACCGAGTATGAGTCGGCGGCACATCTCAAAAATCAAATCTTATTTCTGCTTGCTTTCGCACTGCTGGTTAGCGATACCGCAGCTTGTCTTACATGCAGACTGGCATGATGTCTGGCATTCGCCGCAACCGCCGTTCTTTGCAGAAGAGCAAAGGTTCTTTGTTTCCATTGTCTTGATACGCTTCATGGTATGTACCTCCTATGAGTTTGTTCGGCTTATTATAACACGCTTTTCACAGCAAGTCAATATTTTTATTTATAAATACTTTTTTTCGGTGAATACTTGTTTTATAATCCCGTAAGAATTATCGGGTAATATTATTTAATTATGTACAATAGGTTAATTTTAATCAAAAGGTTTGAATTTATAGAAAGTTTATGCTATAATGCCCTTCGGTGTAAACCGAAAAATAAACTAAAGATTAGGAGACTCACAAAATGAAAAAGTTAACAGCAATCCTTCTCGCAGCAGCAGTTGTTCTCGTGCTCTTCGCAGCATGCGGCGGCAACACAGACACAAACACAGATGAACCCGGCACAGCAGCTTCCTATGCAGATGCTACAGCAGTTCTCAATGCAGTATGGGCAACATACGCAGACGAATCTGAAGAGAACAAGTTCCCCATCGGCGGCGGTGACTCAGCTAACATGACAATGGACGCTCCCGGTAAGTTCGACGTAGCAGCTACAGAAGAACTCGACGTTACTCTTGCTCTTCCCGCATCTCAGACAGCAAACATCGAAGATGCAGCTTCAATGATGCACATGATGAACGCTAACAACTTCACAGGCGCTGCTTACCTCCTCAAGGAAGGCACAGATGTAGATGCTTTCGCAAAGGATTTCCAGGACGGCCTTAACGGCAGACAGTGGATGTGCGGTTTCCCCGAAAAGTTCGTAGTTATCCAGACAGGCAACTTCGTAGTAACTGCTTTCGGTAACGGTCAGATCATCGATATGTTCAAAACAAAGGCTACAGGTGCTCTTGCAGGCTCAACAGTAGTTCTCGAAGGCGCTATCGCTGCATAAGTAAAAGACTATGCTTTTTTCAAGTATCCCTTTCATTTATTACTTTCTGCCGATAGTTTTTCTCATTTACTTTCTTGTTCCCCGTAAAGCTAAAAACTTCACCCTTTTAGTGTCAAGTCTTATCTTTTACGCCTGGGGCGAGCCAAAGCTTACGGCAGTAATGCTTATCTCCATAGCTACAGGCTATGTTTCGGGACTTATACTTGAAAAATACAGGAACACAAAAAAGGGCAGGCTTATTTTATGCCTGTCCCTTTTAATACCTGTCTCTTTTCTGGTATATTTCAAATACGCTGACTTTTTCATCTCTTCCTTCAATGCGGCTACAGGCATGTCCCTCCCTCTTCTGAAGGTAGTTCTCCCCATCGGTATCAGCTTTTACACCTTCCAGATTTTAAGCTATCAGGTAGATGTTTACCGGGGAACAGATGCTCAGAGAAACCCCATCGACCTTGCCTGCTATATTACTCTGTTTCCTCAGCTTATCGCCGGCCCTATCGTCAGATATACAGACATAGAGCGTGAACTTAAAAACCGCACTCATTCAGCAGAGCTCTTCTCTTCAGGTGTGGTCAAGTTTACTGTAGGCTTAGGTAAAAAGATTCTTTTAGCTAACACTATAGGTTCATTCTGTGCCTCCTTCGACGGTGCAACAGATACATCTGTGGTTTTCGCATGGGTAAATGCGGCAGCAGTAGCGCTTCAGATTTATTTCGATTTCTCAGGCTACAGCGATATGGCAATAGGTCTGGGCAGAATGTTGGGCTTCAGATTCCTCGAAAACTTCAATTATCCATTCATTTCGAAAAGTGCCACAGAATTCTGGAGAAGATGGCATATTTCTCTCGGCTCATGGTTCAGAGATTACGTCTACATTCCCCTTGGCGGAAACAGGGTTTCCCCGTCACGTCATATCTTCAATATATTTGTAGTATGGTTCCTGACAGGCTTCTGGCACGGTGCAGGCTGGAATTACATTATATGGGGTGTGTTCTATGCTGTAATTCTCATCGCAGAAAAACTTCTTTACGGAAAGCTTCTCGAAAAACACCGCATCCTCGCTCACTTCTACGTTTTCATCATCACCCTTATCAGCTTCACGATCTTTAACAGAGAAAATATGGGAGATATGATTTCGTATTTCAGACTTATGTTCGGTCTCAGCGGAGCACCGTTCATCACCGCAGAAACTGTCTACTATCTCAAAAATTATGCCGTTATAATTCTGATTGCTGCAATAGGTTCTACTCCCCTTATGAAAAAACTCACGGATAAGCTTCCTGAAAAGGCAAGGTTCATCCTTACTCCTCTTTTCATAATCGGCGTCGTAACTCTTTCCACTGCTTATCTCGTAGACGGCTCATTCAATCCATTCTTATATTTCAGGTTCTGATAAAATGAATAAAAAAGCTTTTAACATCATAATATGTACTCTCGCCTGTTCTCTTGTCCTGTCAGGCTTTCTTCTGTGTGTATTTCTCCCGAAGGAAACCTACTCCGATAGTGAAAGAAGAGAGCTTGCCTCCTTCCCGGAGGTTTCAGTATCATCTCTCTTCACAGGCAGATTTATGGACTCATTTGAAAACTATGCTGTAGATAATTTCTCTTTCAGAGACACCTTCCGCAGTATCAAAGCATACTTCAGCTACTATCTTTTAGGACAGAAGGATAACAATAAAATCTATGTCCACAACGGATACATCGCCTCGATGGACTATCCTTATAACAAGGAGTCCGTAGACTATGCCGCATCACGCTTCGGATATATTTATGAAAAGTATCTGCAGAATTCAGATGTCTTTCTTTCTGTAATTCCCGATAAGAATGTTTTTCTTGCTAAAGAAGCAGGCGTACTTTACTTCGATAGCGAAAAATTAGTCAGAGATATCAGAGAAGCTATGCCCTACGCAGAGTACATCGACATTTTTCCCACCCTTTCCATAGAAGACTACTATAAAACCGACTCACACTGGAAGCAGGACAAGATAGAGGATACAGCTGAGGTTATTGCCGAAGGACTCAGGGTCAGCCTTAAGGGAGACAGAAAGCCCGTCAGCTCCTCTCTCCCCTTCTACGGAGTTTACTACGGTCAGGCAGCTCTCAGAATGGAAGCGGACAGCATTACTTATCTGACAAGCCCTGCAATCGAAAAAATGACTGCCTATGACGGACAGAACAACAAAGATATTCCTATCTATGACACAGACAGAATAGATGGTAAAGATCCTTACGAGACCTTTCTTTCAGGTCCTCTTTCTCTGGTAACGGTAGAAAATCCCGATGCAGACACAGACAGAGAGCTGATTATTTTCCGTGATTCATTCTCTTCATCTATTGCTCCTCTGCTGGCCGAAGGCTACAAAAAGGTTACTCTCGTTGATATCCGCTATATGAATGTCGACTATGCCTGCAGTCTGATTGACTTTGAAAACAAGGATGTCTTATTCCTTTACAGCACAGCAATCCTCAATAACAGTGAAACTATAAAATAATCAAAAAATAAAAAAACTTGAAAAAAAGTATTGACATTTCCGTTCTTTGGTGGTATAGTATACAAGCGCTCGAGAGAGCGGAAAGTTAATATGCGAGAGTGGCGGAATCGGCAGACGCGCACGTTTGAGGGGCGTGTGGGGCAGCTCGTACGGGTTCAAGTCCCGTCTCTCGCACCATGACTCAGTAGTTTAAAAGCTACTGAGTTCTTTTTTTGCCTCACGTACCATAGCGAGTATTCATAAGGTTTCATCTTGTGAATACTCATTTTTTATTAAAATCTTTATGCTGAACCCCTGGCATAAAGATATATATTCAGGTTGATTTGTTCAGTAAAGTTGTGGTATAATTTCTGCAATAAATATTATTAAAGTGAGTTTGTTATGGAATTTAATGAGAAAATACAACTGCTTCGAAAGCAAAAAGAAATCACACAAGAAGAACTTGCTGAGGCTATTTATGTTTCAAGAACTGCAATTTCAAAATGGGAATCAGGCAGAGGTTATCCGAGCATCGATTCATTGAAGGCATTGTCTGAATTTTTCGGAGTAACGATTGATGAACTTCTGTCAGGCGAAGAGTTACTTATAATAGCCGAAGAAGATACGAATCAAAAGAGAAATCTTTTTTGTGATTTGGTTTTCGGTTTACTCGACATTTGTATAGCTATGTTCTTTTTTATCCCCTTCTTCAGGCAAGCTGCAAATGAAAGTATGCAAGCAGTATCACTGTTGTCACTTGTTGAAATATCATCCTATTTGAAAATTATTTATTTTACCATTGTAATTGCAATTATTACGACTGGAATCCTAACACTTGCTTTTCAAAAATGTCAGAATGCATTCCTGACAAAAAACAAAGGTAAAATTTCTTTAATATTAAACACAATAGGAATACTTCTTTTTATCATCAGCACTCAGCCTTATGCAGCGGCTTTTATGTTTGTACTACTCATTATAAAGACGTTACTGCTTATAAAATGGCAATGATACGGAAAGTGTCGCTCGTGTGACATCACGTTTCTTGCGGTTATTTAACCCTTCCTTTAAAATTTATTCAGGCGAAAGCCAAATATTTAAAAGGTAGGTTTATAAAAATGACAAACAACAATAAAAAGACTCTTTATACCGCAACCAGTATACTTGTGGCATTTGTGCTGTGGACGATAGCAATTCAAATTATTGATGTAAAAGCGATCGGTCCGCAATACTCTCCTGTCGGATTTGCAGCACTTAATCAGCTTATTCACAATCTTACAGGTGTAAATATGTTTCTTTACACGATTACCGACTGGTTAGGTTTGGTTCCGCTCGGTTTTGCTATGGGATTTGCTTTGCTTGGATTTGTACAGTGGATTAAAAGAAAACGAATACTGAAAGTTGATTACAGCATTCTTGTTCTCGGCGGTTTTTATGTTCTTGTAATTGCAATGTACATTTTCTTTGAAATATTCATTGTTAATTACAGACCGATACTGATAAACGGTATTTTAGAAGCATCTTATCCGTCATCGACAACTATGCTTGTAATGTGTATTATGCCGACGGCAATTATGCAGTTTAATAATCGCATCAGAAGCAAGACATTGAAAAAGCTTGTTTCCGTATCAATCAATGTTTTCATTCTTTTTATGGTCATTGGCAGAATACTTTCAGGTGTACATTGGATTACTGATATAATCGGCGGTGCTTTGCTCAGCTGCGGACTTGTATTGCTGTATTATTATGTCAGTAAACTTAATTTTTGAATAAATTCCTTATGAGGACCCGCACTATGACTCAGTAGTTTAAAAGCTACTGAGTTTTTTTACTTTCATTCGGTATTAATGATTATCTTCATCATAAATCAAAGGCATCTACCACCAACGGTAAATGCCTTTTAGTTTATTTTCTCTTTTCCGTACAAAGTGCGATAAGATCATCAACCTTAGCCGTAGCAAGACATTCCACAGTATCCGATGCGCCATAGTAAATCTTGACCTCACCGTCATCCTCTAAAATCATACCTCCGGGGAAAATGACATGTCTGCGAAAGCCTGTCTGCGTTTCATAATAATTTTCCGGTGCGATAAGCGGAAGCTTACTCATACCTACTATCTTCGTAGGATCATCAAGGTCGAGAAGCATAATGCCTGCACAGTATCTTTTCTTCCACGCTCTTTCCCAGCCGTTTTTCCGTCTTCTGTCATTCTTATCTACTGCGTGAAAAATCGTCAGCCAGCCTTTATCGGTTTTTATGGGCGGGGCTGCAGGACCTATTTTATCATTAGCATAAGGAACATCCTCCACCGCCAGAACAAGCTCTGTTTCACCCCAGAAAATCAGATCAGGTGAAGTGGAAAGCCAAAGATCGAACCTGTCCTTGCCTCCTCTGGAATAAACCGGGAACGGTCTTTCGAGACGAACATACTTTCCGTTTATTTTTTCAGGGAAAAGCACCATATTACGGTTATCGGGAGCGGAAGCACTGATAATGTTTATTCTTTCAAAATCATCATCAATTTCAGCAATACAGCCTCTTACACCGTGACGGGTATCCATAGCCATACACAGATAAGGCTTACCGTCTATAACAGTTATTCTTGGGTCGTAAAGTCTTTTTATTTCATCCTCAGGAAGAAGATTTTTATTATCAAAAATAGTCTTTTCGCTGACCTTCCAGTTAATTCCGTCATCACTCACGGCAAAGCCGAGAGATGTTTTAAACTTAACCTTAGGATAAGTCTTTTCCGTAGGTCCGTAATCGTTACGGAACACCATAACATATTTCCCCTTATACTTGGCTACACCTGCATTGAATATAAGTGAAGCTTCGTAGGGTATATCATCCTTGGTAAGGACAGGCTTTTCTATTTTTCTTATACATTCTGCACTGTGAAGAACAGGCTTTAATGTCTTCATAATATCATCTCATTTCAGATATATTTTTTCGCCCGACTCCGACGATTTGTAAACAGCTAAAAACTCTTCTACCGCTTTACCGCCCTCATAGGCATCTACAGGAAACGGCTCACCTTTTTCTATACAGTCATAAAAATCCTTGATCAGCGGAGCGTGACCGTTACCCCAGTAGCTCTTCCCTATAAAGCCTCCCTTATCCTTAACACGAAGCCTCTTTACTCTTCCGAGCATTATTACATACGCATTATCACCTTCGATTCTAAGGGTCGCTCTTTTACAGATAACATCAATCATCACAGGAAGATTGTCAGAAAAAGCAGTAGTGGCATTAAGTAAAGCGGTAACATCATTCTCATAAGTGAACAAGGCATTAACCGTATCCTCAACCTCAATGATACCCTTAAGATGATCGTTAAAGGTGTGTGCCGTAACGGAAACAGTGTCACTGCCCGCAAGATATCGCATCAGATCCTGAGTGTGAACCGACTGATTAACTGTTACTCCTCCGCCCTCTTTTTCGAGAGAGCCGTGCCAGTCGTCACTGTAATATTCCTCTCCCCTGCTCCAGTGAACGAAGCCTCTTACGGATACAACCTTACCGTAAATTCTTTTATCAATAAGCCTTTTTACAGCTTTAACCGACTCGGTGTATCTGTTCTGAAAGCATACACCGAAATTAGCAGAGCTTTCGTCCTGTGCCTGACGAAGCATCCTGAGACCTTCCTCGGATATAGCGCAAGGCTTTTCACACAGAACGTGTATCCCTTTTTCCAGTGCAGAAACAGCCATAGGTACATGAAGATAATGGGGTGTACAGATATGAATACTGTCAGGCTTATCCTCTTTCAGCATTGTTTCGAAATCATAATAAGCCTTACAGCCGTATTTTTCCGCCGCAGCATCTGCACGGTCTTTTTTTATATCCACAACCGATGAAATTTCAATATTTTTCAGACTTTTAAGGACTCTGAAATGATTTCGCGAAATCATTCCGCAGCCTACTACAGATACTCTCATATTTTCACTTCCTTAAAAGGTGCTGCTCATATCCTCCGTGACCTTTACACAGACATTTTCTTTTTTCTTAGACGAAGCGGCTTTATCCTTAAGAAGAGAATAAAACTTATCTTCATCTATGGGGAGAGAAACGGTTTCGTTTGTCCAGGAAGAAAGATGAGCTGCATTCGAAATCATAAGGCCGTTTATTCCCTCAATTCCTTCAGCAACTAAGGGTGTACCGTAAAGAATATGATCAGAAAATGCATTAAGCACACCCGGATGCTGATCATTTACTCCGTCAGTTTCGACCTCTGTTTCTTTGTACGGTATACGTGCGAATCCGTTTTCACAACAGGCAATATTTTCACTCAAGGATTCTTCAAGCTCAAAGAGGGTGATTTTCTCGCCCTTTTCACAGACAAGCTTTGCTTTATCCATGGTAATCTCGAGTCTGTTTGAGCCGGGGAAATCTCCCGTCGAGGTAACAAAAACACCAGTGGCACCGTTAGGGTATTCAGCGTAAACAGTAACATCATCCTCGATTTCCACATCGTGCCACTTACCTTCATGGCAGAAGGCTCTTACCTTAGAAGGCATACCGCATATCCACTGCCATAAATCGAGCTGATGAGGAGACTGATTAAGAAGCACTCCTCCGCCTTCACCTACCCAGGTGGCTCTCCATCCGCCTGAATTATAATAAGCCTGTGTACGGTACCAGTCGGTAATAATCCAGTTTACCCGTCGAATTTCACCGTACTTTTTACTTTCAACAATCTCTTTTATCTTTCTGTAAACACAGTTAGTTCTCTGATTGAACATCATAGCAAAGGTTTTATCCTGCTTCTGAGCAAAATCATTCATTTCACGGACCTGCTTTGTATAAACACCTGCCGGTTTTTCTGAAACCACATGCAGACCTTCAGAGAGAGATTTTATAACAAGCTCCGGATGTGAATAATGAGGAGTACAGATAATAACCGCATCAGTCTCTCCGCTTTCGATGAGTTCCTGAGCTGAACCAAAGGTTTTCGCCCATGGAAGATTTTCTTTCGACCACAGAAGCTTTTCTTCTTCAATATCAGAAACAGCAGTAATGCGCATACCTCTTATCTTGCCTGCAAGAAAACTTTTAGCGTGAGAGGTTCCCATATTACCCATACCTATGATTCCGAAGCGGACAGGATGCACCTTATTTACTATGCTGTACATAGCATCTGCCGCTGCCTTGAAGGATTCAGTATGACTTGCGTAGGTATTGATTTTTTCCTTCGTTACGCTTTTAACAACTGCCTCGAGCTTAGAAAGACCAGAAAAGACCTTAAGATGAGGTTCAAGAGAAAGAATAACCGCTTTCTTATGCCTGTCAAACTTTCTCAATATTTCTTCTACATTTCCGTCGCCTTCACCTGCAGGAACTACCTCACCGTTTTCGTAAAGTGCATCTTTAATGTGGAAATATTCTATGTAATCCTCCAGCATATCATAAGCCTTAAGAGTATCCACACCGCACTGCACAAAATTTGCCGGATCGAAAACTGCTCTGAGCTTTCCCTCACAGGCCTCAAGAATATCAAGGCAACGCTCGGCATTATCTCCGTAAATCTCTTTTTCATTTTCGTGGCAGCATATAAGACCCTGACTGACAGCATAATCAGTCATAGCTTTCACACGGTTGATGACCTCGTCTCTGTATTTTTCATAGGAGTCACCTTTACTGAAATAAAAGCTGAATATTCTGATATATTTAGCTTCGAGAATCTTAGCTACCTCAACCGTATTTTTAAAAGCTTCAAAATGAGGTCCGAACTCCTCTTTGATGTTTATTTTTCCGTAGCCTGAACCTATAGAAGCGACCTTCATTCCTTCACGGTCAATTTCCGCTTTCATTTCTTCAGCCTCTTTGACGGAAAGACTGTTTATGTTAAGTGCTTTACCGAATCCACGAAGCTCCATATGAGTAATACCGTTATTTTTACAGGCAGCAATCTGTCCGCCAATGGTTGCTTCCCCGGATTCATCACAGAATGCCGAATAAATAAAATGTGCCATAATTACAGCTCCTTTACTTTTAAATAGCTATTCTTTAATATTGTACATCTGTTTTATTATGTTTTCCTTAACAAAATTGACTTGTTTATGGTTTTTTCTTTATTTTTTTGATATTGCTTCGTAGCATATGAAAAATATCCTGCAGACAGAAATCAGCAGGATCCATTTTTATTTTCTCAGACTCATTCAGTAACTTTCTCCCAACCTACTACCTCACAGTCACCGTCATCATCCACTTCTTCGTACACGGGTTTATATTTATTCCCGCCTTCATCTTCCGCATATCCGTCATAAACAAAAAGTATAACACCGTTTTCAATTCTCACTACATACAAAGGCTTTAACAGCTCTGTTTCTCTGAACATATATTTTCACTCCTCAGATACTTCCTTTTTTATTTATGATACATCATTTTGCTTATAAACTCAATGCTTATTTTGTCATATTCTGTCGAAAAAGAGAAAATTTTTGCAAATACATTACAGACATGGACGTTTTTATTTTTGGATTCATTACGGTACAAAACCGTTATAAATTATAAAATCATATACCCGATTTACACTTTCCGTCTTGGTAAAACTTGAATTTCTTACTTAAATATGATATTATTTCAACAGAAAGAAGGTCGATAATATGTATCCTGTTTTAGGCAATACAGGAATTGAGTTATACGGATTGCTTAACATAGTAGCCGGTTACCTAATTTATGTTTACAATATCTGTCATTTCAGAAGTAAAAATTCCGAGCTGAGCAATCTTTCTTCTATGCTCATAAATCAGTCAATAAAAAACAACAAATTTGTTTTTTTAGCAAATCCTACATTATGGTTGTTTCTTGAATGTCTCTTAATTTCTCATGTTCAGCTGAACTTTCTCGGCGGTCTGGTTCATAAAGGATTCGGAAACCTGGTTCAGACATCTTTTAACTATTACGGAACTTTATTTATAAAGCCGGTATTTCTATTTATACTCTTTTATTTTATTGCAACTAATCCCCTGAAGAAAATGGACCTGATTACACCTGCATATCCATTAGCTCTTGTAGTTACTAAGCTCGCATGCTTTTGCTACGGTTGCTGTGAAGGCGTAGAATGCAGTTGGGGACTTTTCAACCATAAAAATCAAGTCTATGAATTTCCTGTTCAGTTAGTTGAGGCAGGATTAGCTCTATGCATATTCTTATTCCTTATGTGGTACAAAAAAAGAGCAAAAGAAGGCACTCTGTTCCCGATTTATCTGATTCTCTACAGCGCTACACGCTTTTTCAGTGAATTTACGAGAGGCACCGGTGATAATTTCGGTCCGCTTAAAACCTATCACCTTTTATGTATTGCAGGTGTTATAATCGGTATAATTGAGTTACTGATTGTTTTTAAATTTGCAGATAAGATAAAGGCATTATATAACAGAAATCCTCTCCCCTGGATAAAAGAAAAAAACATAGTTCACCATAAAAACAATAAGAAAAAGAAAAATTATCAGACAGCTAAGCTCCCTGTAAAAACAGACTATTCCAAATACAAAATGTGGGCGATTATATGGACATTAGGTCTTATAGGACAGACAAGCTGGTGCGTAGAAGGTACATGGTTCAATACCTTCGTTTATGAAAAAATAGATAAAAACCCGTCTATAATCACACCTATGCTGATAGTGAGTGCTCTAGCAACAACGGTCTCCATATTTCTCTTCGGCACTTTAACAGACAGAACAGGTAACAGAAGAAAGCTCATAAGCACCGGATTTATCCTTTGGGGTATTCTCACTGCCTGCTTCGGTCTTACACAGTTCATAGCAAATAAATCGCTGATATCCGCAATTATCAGTATCGTTCTTATCGATATGCTTCTGAGCTTTTTCGGTTCAATGAGCACAGACGTAGGCTACAGTACCTGGCTGACCGACATAATGAATGAGAAAAACCGCGGACAAATCGGTGGCGCAATCGCAGTACAATCTGTTCTCGGATCTCTTTTGGCTAATGTTATCGGCGGATTTTTAGTCGGCAAAGAAAATAATTATATCCGTCTGTTTGCCATTCTCGGAATATTTATGTCTGTATTCGGTATTATATCTATCTTCCTTTTCTCTAATAAAGATGATGTCAAGCCTTCGGTAAACGGCAGCTTCAGCAAGCAGTTTTTCAGTGTTTTCAGCTTCAGAAACCTGATTAAGCACAAGGAAATTGTGTGGGTTTATGTCGTTGTTTCCGTATTTTTTATCGGACACAATACTTATATGCCGCACGTGGGAAACTATCTTCTTCATTATCTCGGATTCTCAGCCGACAAAATAGGCATTATACAGGCGGTTCCTCTTATTATGGCTATGCTCGTGACATTACCTGTTTCGAAGTATCTTAATAAGGGTAAATACACCGAAGTATCAGTGGTAGCTCTTATATGCTGTATAACAGGCGCTCTGTCCATATTTACCCTCATTCCCGAACAGGTGGATACATCGAAAGTCTTCGCCCCAAGATTATTCTTTGCTGTATTTCTCATTGGTTCCGCTTATATAATTATGCTCCAGACTACAAAGGTGTGGACAAAAAATCTTTATCCGGAAGATGCGAAGGGACAGTTCGAAGGTTTTTACGCTATTTCCTATGCTCTTCTGCCTATGATTTTCGGTTCATACATAAGTCAGACAGTAATCAAAAACGGCGGAGAAACCATACTCAATGAGCTGACAGGACGTTTGGAATATATTCCTAACGGAAAGATTTTCATAACAGGCGCTCTTATTTCTCTTATGAGCATAATCCCCATACTGATGGCAAAAAAGTACAGTAAAAAGAATTCAGATAATATCTGACAAAAAAGCTAAAAAAATTACAGCGACTCCGTTTTTTGAACTGCCCCAAATTGTACGGACAGCACAAAAAACACCCCCTATGGTGTTAAATATTAAATTTTAAGCAACATACTGACTTCGAAATTCTATCGGAGTCAGTTTTGTTTTTAGTTGAATTCTTTCGTTGTTGTAAAA
>JAZLAJ010000006.1:0-8066 GCA_045613145.1 Acutalibacteraceae bacterium | reverse complement strand
TTTTACAACAACGAAAGAATTCAACTAAAAACAAAACTGACTCCGATAGAATTTCGAAGTCAGTATGTTGCTTAAAATTTAATATTTAACACCATAGGGGGTGTTTTTTGTGCTGTCCGTACAATTTGGGGCAGTTCATATCAGCCGAAGAACTTTTTTAAGTAGAGTTGTTTTAATTCGTTTAGCTTATTATTTTCCACAAGTAAATGTTTTATTTTAATTAAAGTAGTACTTGTGTTGTTATGAAAATAGATCAGATCGTTTTGAGAAGGCAATAAAAAGTCCATTGCTTTTATGGTTTTAGAGTTTACAGCAGTAGCAATTGATGATGTATTGCCTAAAGAATCGAAATCATATCGTTTTAGATAACAATACAAATATTCGATTATATTTATATTGTCAGTATTAAAATGTGCGATTGCTTCATTTGTTGCCATTTCACACGCTGTAATAGCAACCTTTCCAACTGTAAGCTTAAAACTTAAAAGCACAGTGTTTTTAGGCGCAATTTTTACATTATATTTTTCAATTCCTTCGGGTGTTATTTTCTCATTAGAATCAAAAGCAAATACTTGCGCTTTACCCATATCTGAAATAGATAGCCATTTGATATCAGTGGGTGAAGTTGTAAACCAATGTGATTCTTTTCGAGGCGGTGTTTTTCCGATAGTTATATTAAATATATCTTGCATTGCCACTTTTTCAGCTTCATGCTTCATTATGAATTCATCATATTCCAAAAGCATTTTTTGCTCTAAGAGTGAAATTATTTTCTCGTTGTTTTCAATCTTATCATCGATACTTCCTAGAATATCAACTATGTGCGATTGTTCTGCCAATGATATTTCAGGAATATCAAGCATTTGTATCTCACTGAATGTTATTTGTGGAAATGTGCCTGAACGAGATTCTGCAAGTGTCTGAAGTTCTGCAAGAATTTTAGGCTGTGTCAAAAAGGCATAAACATATTCAACACTGTATGATGGATTATTGCAACGCAAAACCATTAGTTTTGTAGAAACAACATAATCCTCGGGATTTCTAAGATTTACCAAAGCGAACCTTTGATTTGCTGGTCTTATTTCTGAAAATAATATATCATTGTTTTTTATGCTTTTCTTTGCTTGACCAGGTAGAAATTTTGAATCCGAATAATCAGAATGCAGAAATTTTCCTGATTGTATATCGCCTGTATTTAAAAATACAACTTTATTTTTATTTTTCAAATTATAGGTATCCGATATGCTGTCTAATACATATTTCAGGCGCACAAAATCACCTCTTTAATGTTATTCTTAGTAATATCAACTATGTGTTGTTGGTCAACTGGATTATCGTGATAATTTTCAAGAGAAAAAAGACCGAAATCCTTAACATTTATTTGAAAAACTGTACTACCATTTAAATATGCTTGAAGTCGTTTTCTGTTTAAATTAGATGATAAATATCTGAAAATATATTTCAATTCATCGTTTGAATTACAAGTAAGAGCAATAGCATGAGTTCCGTTGATATATGGTGTACCGTCATATTCTATGTATGTAAAGTGTCCCCAGTCGGAAACAGTTTCTGTTACATCCGGAACGATGATAGAGTCGCAGTATAAGATTTTTTCTGCGGCAACGGGATTTGCAAAGCTATTGATAATATTAGAGCTACAAACTTTTTTGCCACTATAGTTTTTATAAATATCACCATAATGCACACATTTAACCCCTATGCCTTCTTTAAAGAATTCACGGGATGTTGTTATTGCTTTGTGAAATATAATTTTTTCTTTTAATTTCATTACATTTACCTCAAGGAGTTAGTTATGTTAATTAAAGATATCGCTAAATTTAATCCCAAAGGGACAAAATCAAAGGAATACATAAATTACGTTGATACATCTTCTGTAGAAGATGGTAAGCTTATTGATGTACAGATGTTATTTTCTGATTATCCTTCTAGAGCACAGCGAGTTATATCGAAAGACGATATACTTATTTCTTCAGTAAGACCTAATCTTAAGCACAATTATTATATAAATAATCACATTGAAAATGGTGTAGCATCTACAGGTTTTATTCAAATAAGAGTGTTTTCTGAAAAGGTTATTCCAAAATATTTATATTATTTTTTAACCGAAGAAAACAAAGTGAAAATGTATCAAAACATTGCTGAAACAAGCCAATCAACTTTTCCGTCATTTAATAATGAGGTCATTGAAAATATAGAATTTCCGAATATTTCATTGGCTGACCAACAACACATAGTTGATACCAAGTGTTAATCTTCGCTGTTTAAGATAGCATAGATTTTTTCGTCAAGCTCTTTACCTTTTTCCATAAGGTCAAGGAGCTCCTGTTTTACCTTGATAATTTCAGCTTCGATTTCTTCTTTTGACATTTTGCCGGAATCATCAATGCCGACATATCTGCCGGGAACAAGAGAATAATCTGCTTCACGTATTTCTTCAATAGTTGCAGATTTGCAGAAGCCTTTTATGTCTTCGTAACCTTCACCTTTAAGCCAAGCGTGATAAACAGCAGCAATACTCTCAACATCACCCTTGTTCTCATCACCATAAACGGTTGCGTTGTAGGTTTTAACTTTTTCTGTAAGCTCATCATTGTCCTGATGACCTACAGTAACATCGTTATATGTAAGTTCACGGATTTTACGGTCAATCATTATACCTTTTTCACGGCAGTCAATGAAAAGAACCTTAGCTTTGTTACGACAATCTTTACGCAAGAACCATAAGCAAGCAGGAATAGTAACAGTACTGAAAAGATTTGTAGGCAAAGCAATAATACAGTCAATAATTCCTTCTTCAAGCATTTTCTGTCTGATATTATATTCTTGTTTGCCTGAAGTGGAAAGTGAACCGTTAGCAAGAACAAAACCTGCTACGCCACGGGGAGAAAGCTTGCTAATCATATGCTGAATCCAAGCATAGTTAGCATTGCCTGAAGGAGGAATATCATAAATCCAACGAGGGTCTTCTAATAATGAAGGCTGACCGTAATCACTGATATTGAAAGGCGGGTTTGCCATAATGAAATCTGCACGTAATGTTTTGTGCTTGTCATCATGGAATGTATCACCATGAGAATCACCTAAATCGGCAGTAATACCACGGATAGCAAGATTCATTTTTGCCATTCTCCATGTATCAGGATTAAGCTCCTGACCGTAAACGGAGATATTATTAACGCTGCCCTGATGTTCTTTGATAAACTTAGCAGACTGTGAGAACATACCGCCTGAACCACAACAAGGATCATATACGCGACCGTTGTAAGGCTGAATCATATTTACGATAAGGTCAACAACACAACGAGGAGTGTAGAATTCTCCGCCCTTCTGACCAAATTTCTTTGAAAACTCACCTAAGAAATATTCATAACACTTACCGAACAAGTCACCGGTCATATTTTCGGTGGAGAGGTTGTTGGAGAAAAGGTCAACAAGTTCACCCAAACGGCGCTTATCAACATCGCCCTTTGAGTACACCTTTGGCAAAATGCCTTTAAGCTCTTCATTTTCTTTTTCAATATCAATAAGAGCTTGGTCAAGAATTGTACCTATCTGCTCATCTTTTACATACTGCTTAATATAACTCCAACGGCATTTTTCAGGAATCCAGAATACATTGTCTTCTGCATAAGCATCCTTTTCTTCCTCAAAGCCATCACCTTCAGCTACAAGCTGATTGTATTTTGCTTCAAAACGGTCTGAAACATACTTCAAGAAAATAAGACCGAGAACCATTTTCATATAGTCATGAGGCATAACCGCACCAATGAGTTTATCAGCCGCAGCCCACAATGTTTTTTCAAGAGATTGCACTTTTTCAACTTTTTCTTTAGCCATAATCATATCTCCTACTTCATAATAATAAAAACTATCGGAAGTTGTAATTTATAGTATTATAACAAATAAAATCAAATATTTCAATCAGCAACGACTATTTCATTTGTACTATTGTATTCAACAAAACAAAAGCTTTTTATCTCCATTACAGATTAACCTTCCTAATCCTAAACTTGTATTCCTTGCGAATGTTTCCAGACTCATCCTTATCATCTTCATAGGTGTAATCAATGAGTTTAAACTCACCTTGATAGTAATATTCTTGAGCTGAGAACTTTACAAACAGATGAATTTTCTTATTATCTCGCGAAGCATTTTTTATAGCTAAATTGCCTTTAGTCATTGACTGATTGCCGGTTTTCCCTTCGCCGGAATAAATAAAATCGCCATCAACAGTCCACTTATCATGATAAACAAATTTGCCATCTGATTTGTTCACCGATGAAATCAAAACAACCGATGAAGTAGTAGGATTTATTCCTTTACCAAAACCAGAAATCTTAATGTTGAACTGACTTTCAACCTGTTGATAAGTAAGAATAGGATTTCTTGCCAAAAAATCTGCGTGATAATCTTCACCAAACATGGAGTCTATTTCTCTATCTTTAGCAGACTTAAATACTTTCTCAGATTTTTGTTTTTCTTCAAGAGCTTTCTTTTCACGTACATTATCAAGAATATCTTTTTGTATATCTGCGTCTTCAACAACTACAAATTTTTCAAAAGCTTCCGGATACTGCAGTCTTTTCACTCCAATAGAGAACTCAATTTCTATTGTTGTTTCGGTCTGTGATGTAACAACGCCAGAACCCCAAATACGGTGTTTAACCGTTTGTCCTGTAAGATTCATAATATCACCTTATATTTCTTCAATACCGATATTTTTGAGATAGTTGTATATGCCGTCATAAAATTCGGGCGGTCTTGTTGCATCTTCTTCACTACCGCGAGGCACGAATATTGCCATGCCCTGACGCGCACGGGTTAAAAGAACTCTGTATGCATTTTTAAGATACAGTTTTCTTTCCTCAGAGCTTACCGCGTTCCATCTGTTACCAACAAAATTATTGTAAGTCCACTCACCATTTACAAAACGATAGTCAGCATCCCAAGCAACAACAGAGTAGTCAAGCTCAAGTCCTTGAATATCAAATTCAGTTACAACATCTTCAAGCATATAGCTTGAACGCACGTCATCTTTGCCGTTCAAGAACCAATTTTCAACAGCTACATCATTCTTAACAAAGATTCCTTCGGGTTTTAAACGTATAGCGCCACTGCTTGCAAGAAGGCCATAGCGCGTTGTTCCTTGACATTTGCTTCTAACCCAAGCTTTTGCTTTGTTAAGGTCGCGTGTAACAACTATCGGGTATTTATCTTTAATGCGCTGATGCAATTCTTTTGCTTCAGGTGCATCAGCATCTAAAAGAGCTTTCACAAAAGCGGCTAAGTCAGGAGTGCGGAATGAACGCACAGAAGTTGCAAGGTGAAGATCCTTGTTTTCATAAATGTTAAGACCTTCGATCATGCTCTGCCATGTTCTACCTCTGCGGTATTCGTCATCATTGAGCTGAGGGGTAATATATACATCCCAATCAGGGAATGCTCTACGAATTGAATCAAACCATTCAGGTAAGCCTGCTTCACCGGTGTTAATCTCTTGTCCACCCCCAACTAAACAGATAATTACTGCCCAATCATCATGACGGTCCATTGTGCTGATTAAAAATTCAGGTTCACTATATGTAAAGTCTGCAACACCCTTCTTGGTTGACATAAACTTTTCTAACATATCATGTGTCCATGAACGCTGTGCTTCATCAAAAATTGCAATGCGCTCAGGCGGAATATTATCATTGCCAACAAATGAGTCTCTGTATTTATGAATAATCTGAATAAATGCAGATGTGCTACGAAGTGCATCTTTCTTAGAGATACGATTACCGCGCTGCTTTTCTTGTTCTACATTATCTCTTGCAAGCGCTTCTTGAAGCACTTTTACCAACGGGAAGTTGCCGGATAAAAATACTGCATGCTCACCTTTTTCGGCATTTGAACGCTGAATAGCGATGTTTAATCCAACAAGAGTTTTACCCGCGCCGGGCACACCTGTTACAAAGCAAATAGATTTACGGTTGTTTGCTTTACTATGTTCAACAATTCTGTTGATTTCATCAGTAGTAACAGTTAAATTTTCTGCACCGGCATCGCTTCGTGTAATATCGTGAACATTGTGGCCTCTGTACAAAGCCTGTGCAGCTTCTACAATAGTGGGAGTAGGTAAATACTCAGAATTTTCCCAAGCAATATAATCAAAGTCAGGTTCATTATATATTGCAGCTACCTTCTGAATATATTCTCCTATATTATCAGCGTTACAACTAATAGGCTCAATAATTCTATCTTTTTCATTTATGTTGCAAGGCTTACAGGCTGCTTTGGTTGATACCATCATAGGTACAAGAAGCTTGTTATGACTTTCCTTTTGGAAGTTACGCAAGTCTAAAGCGTAATCATACACCTGGTCATACGTAGACTGTCTATATTCTTTATCGCCGCACTTGAATTCTAATAAAAAAGCTATGTTTTTATAGAGCAAAACGACGTCAACGCGCTTGCCCATACGGGGAATGGTATATTCAAAGATAATTCTACCTTCTGTGAAATCAGCAAGCTGTTTTTTGAGAATATCAACCTCTATTTCCCATGTGTTGCTCTGCTGAATTGAGGTTTCGGCAGAGATGTCATTAGAATGAATTACACCGATAATTTCTTTAGAAGACTGTTGTAAAAAGACTTCAACAGACTCTGAATAATAGCATCTTAAGTTTCGCATTAATTTTTCTCCTTAAACAACCGCAATCATAAAATTATTTCTCTCTCAACATATCAAGATACATATCCAGCCTCTGATTTACATAGCCGGCAAACAACTTTTCCATAGCATATAAGTTGTGCTTTACATAATACTCATCAAAAGCGTTATAATATGAAAGTCTATCAGTAAACTTAATATCAATGGGCGGATAACCTGCTTTCATAAGTTCAAGGTTTACTAATAAGCGACCGGTACGACCGTTGCCGTCAATGAAAGGATGAATACCTTCAAACTCGATATGGAACTTTGCTAACTTGGTAATAATATGCTCTCTGCTATTGTTATAATCTATCAACAGCTGTTCCATTTTCGGCTCAATGAGATATGGCTGTACCGGTTCATGGTTTGCACCCATAATACGTACAGGCACTCTGCGGTACACCCCACGATCATCTTTTTTATCTGCAAGAACAAGATAGTGAATCTGCTTGATTATTCTCTCTGTTATGGGTTCGTTGCTTTTTACCAACTCACAAACGAAATCGAAAGCATCCTTATGACCTACAGCCTCCATATGCTCTTTCAAAGGTTTCTGGTCAATGGTAAGGCCTCGCAGAACCATATCTGTTTCTCTGAGCGTAAGGGTGTTACCTTCTATAGCGTTTGAGTTATATGTGTATTCAACAATGAACTCTTCTGTAAGACGAGCAACCTCACCTTCAGTAAGAGGACGGCAGCTGTCAAGTTCTTTTTTCTTGTGGTCTATAATATCAAGCAAGTTTTCTTTGGCTTTTACTCTTCCGTCAGAAGGCTTAACTGCATCGGCAGGTATTTTCCAACCGCGACCTACCTGATATGCTCCGGGGATTTTACCATCAGCACAGAGAATACGCACGCGTCTGTCAGATATTCCCCATTTTTCTGCTGCTTGCTTTACAGTTATATACATATCTGTCACTCCAATCTGATATTATTATATCACCTTTGCGGAATAATATCAATGCTATCGGAATAATATTTTGCTGTTTAGCGGAACGATACAACATTAAATGATATTATTCCTGTTGCATTTTTTAATAACCAGAGTTATAATAATTGTGACCAGACTCCCCACACCTCTGCTTTGTATGTGTCCCAGAGGGAGATTTTTTGTAAATGAAGTTTATTATATCGTATGTTCGAATAAAATAAATAAGATACACTTTTTTGGACTCTATCTTATATCGAGTTTGATTTTAGTGCTTAAGTATTGTAGGTTTGTCAATGATGTGTTACAAAATTAGGTAGAAAAAATTTCGCCAGTGGTTAGGAAGTGGTTTAATACTTCTCTGGGTGACTTCCAACCAAGTGGACGCATGGGAAAATTGTTGTATCTTCTGCTGTGAACAGC
>JAZLAJ010000005.1:0-9495 GCA_045613145.1 Acutalibacteraceae bacterium | reverse complement strand
CCTCTTTTGTAAGCGATTGTGATGTCAGCGCCGGATTCAATATGACCGTCAATAATTCTGGTGTAATCAAGGTTGCATACTACATTACAGTCTGCAAGAAGAACATAGTCCTTGTCTGACTTGGAAATATATTCAACAATGCCCTTGAGAGCGGCAAGTCTGCCTATATAACCGTCAGTATATGTTGTGTTAAAGGGAGGAAGGAAGGTGAGACCGTCTCTTTTTCTTGAAAGGTCCCAGGGCTTACCTGAGCCGAGGTGGTCCATAAGTGACTGATAGTTGGCCTTTGTGCTTACGCCCACTTTACCGATGGAGCTGTTGACCATGCCTGAAAGAACAAAGTCAATAAGTCTGTATCTGCCTGCAAAGGGAACGGAACCCATAGTACGCACGGTGGTAAGCTCATTAAGGTGGTCATCATAAACATTTGAATAGATAATACCTAAAACATTTGAAGCGTACATATTATTTAACCCCCTTTACATCTGTGTCTATCATTTCCTTGGCTGCTACTGTAGCGCCCTTGCCGATTACTACCTTTTCACCGATAACGGTTACACCCCAGTCATCACGGTTTTCGCTGTCCTCGGGACTGAGACCTACCTTGGCATCTTCCTCGATTACTGCGTTTTCTGCGATAATGGAATACTCAACCACAGCGCCTGCCTTGATGGTGGTGCCGGGCATAATGATGGAATATCTTACCTTGGCACCCTCTTCGATGGTTACATTAGAGAAGAGAACCGAATAGTCAACCTCACCGCCGATATAGCAGCCCTCACCTATCATCGAGTTTTCAAGCTTAGCATCAGCTGAAACGAAGTGAGGAGGTGCGATAGGATTTCTGGAGTAAATCTTCCAGCTGTCGTCGGAAAGGTCGAGATCAACCTTCGGATTAAGAAGGTCAAGATTAGCCTCCCAGAGACTGTCGATGGTACCTACGTCCTTCCAGTAGCCGTCAAACTTGTAAGCGAACATTCTCTCACCGTTTTCGTGCATAGCAGGAATAACATCGTGACCGAAGTCGTTACCTGAATCGGGATTGTTTTCGTCGTCGATGAGATACTGACGGAGCTTACTCCATGTGAAGATATAAACACCCATTGAAGCCTTGTTGCTTCTGGGGTTCTTCGGTTTTTCTTCGAACTCACTGATGGAGCCGTCGTCATTTACGAACATAAGACCGAAGCGGGATGCTTCATCCCAGGGTACCTCGAGCATAGCGATTGTACATGCTGCATCGTTTTCCTTATGGAATTTAAGCATCTTGTTATAGTCCATTTTATAAATATGGTCACCGGAAAGAACGGCTACATATTCGGGATTATAACGGTCGATGAAGTTTATGTTCTGATAAATAGCGTTTGCTGTACCCTTGTACCATTCTGTTCCCTTGATCTGCTGATAGGGAGAAAGAACATGAACACCGCCGTAGGATCTGTCGAGGTCCCAGGGACGGCCGTTGCCGATGTAGTCATTGAGCTCGAGGGGCTGATACTGGGTAAGAACACCGACTGTTTCGATACCTGAATTAATGCAGTTTGAAAGAGGGAAGTCGATGAT
This sequence comes from Acutalibacteraceae bacterium, assembly GCA_045613145.1. Lineage (GTDB taxonomy): Bacteria > Bacillota > Clostridia > Oscillospirales > Acutalibacteraceae > UBA6857. The sequence goes on along the minus strand of JAZLAJ010000005.1, from coordinate 7,932 downwards.
GCGGTATTTTCCGCCGTAGGGAACAGCGGGCTTTGCGATGTTTTTGGTAAGTATGCCGAGTCTGCTGCCCTGACCGCCGGCAAGGAGCATTGCAAGACATTCTGTTTTCTTGACCATAATTGTTTCCTCCGTTTCTTTTTTTATATAGATTATTTATTAGCTTTTTTTGTGTCTGCCTTTTCTGTCTTTGCCTTCGTCTTTTTAGGCTTTACTCTGAAAAGAATACAGGAAAGACCGGGAAGGTCGACTGTTATGCTGTTTTCGAGACCGTGCATAGGCACCTTCTTTGAAGAAACTCTTGTTTTCGTGCCGAGTCCTTCACCGCCGAATTCTTCACTGTCGGAATTCAGAATGACTTCATAGACGCCTTCCCTTTCTACACCGAAGGAATATTTCTCACGGTATACGGGAGTGAAGTTACAGGCGATAAGAATTTCATCACCGTTTTTATCCTTTCTTGTGAAGGCGATTACGCTGTTATCCTTGTCATCGCTGACATTCCATCTGAAGCCTTCCCAGCTGTAATCGATTTCCCAGAGAGCGGGATATTTGAGATAGATATGATTGAGCTTTTTCACATAAGCTTTAAGCTGTCTGTGCTTTTCGTAGTCGAGCAGAAGCCAGTCAAGACCGCTGTCGTATTTCCATTCGATGAACTGACCGAACTCCTGTCCCATAAAGGTAAGCTTTTTACCGGGATGCGCCATCATATAACCCATAAACGATCGGATACCTCTGAATTTATCGTCATACTCACCGGGCATTTTGCCGATAAGAGAGCATTTACCGTGAACTACCTCATCGTGGGAAATAGGAAGCACGAAATTTTCCGAGAACGCATAGAAGAACGAGAATGTAAGCAGGTTATGGTTATACTTTCTCGAAAGTCCGTCCATAGAGAAATATCTCAGAGCATCGTTCATCCAGCCCATATTCCATTTGAAATTAAAGCCGAGACCACCGATATCCGTAGGCTTGGAAACGAGAGGCCATGCTGTACTCTCTTCGGCAATCATAAGAGGATTTTTATGCTCTCTGAAGATACCTGAATTAAGCTTTCTTAAAAATTCTACTGCCTCGAGATTTTCATTTCCGCCGAATTTATTGGCTATCCACTGTCCGTCATCTCTGCCGTAGTCAAGATAGAGCATAGAAGCTACCGCATCAACACGAAGTCCGTCGATGTGGTACTTATCGAGCCAGAAATTAGCTGAAGATGTAAGGAAGGAAATTACTTCATTTCTGCCGAAGTCAAAAACCTTGGTACCCCACTGCTTATGTTCACCTTTTCTGTCGTCCTTGTATTCATAACAGGCCTCGCCGTCGAAGTTAGCTAAACCGTGTTCATCCTTCGGGAAGTGAGCAGGTACCCAGTCTAAAATAACACTGATACCGTTCTGATGGCACTTATCCACGAAGTACATAAAGTCCTTCGGTGTACCGTATCGGGAAGTAGCTGCGAAATATCCTGTTACCTGATAGCCCCAGGAGCCGTCAAAGGGATATTCTGAAAGAGGCATAAGCTCAATATGTGTATATCCCATATCCTTTACATAGGGAATAAGCTCATCTGCCAGCTCCTTATAGGAATAAGGGGCCTCCTCACCGTAAATCTTCCAGGAACCGGCATGTACCTCGTAAATATTCATCGGAGATTCATAGACATTGGTCTGCTCTTTTGTCTTAATCCACTTACTGTCTCCCCATTTATATCCGGAAAGGTCATAAATCTTTGATGCCGTACCGGGTCTTGTTTCACTGTGGAAGGCATAGGGATCGCATTTGGCAGTTTTTTTACCGTCCTGTGCAGTGACGAGAAATTTATATTTGTCGAATTCCTTTACATCCGTAATGTAACATTCCCACACACCTGCATCGTTGAGCTTTTCCATATAGTTACGGTTTTCATCCCAATCATTGAAATCACCGATTACACTTATGGCTTTCGCATGTGGTGCCCATACACGGAATGACCAGAGGTTCTTTTCAGCAGGGACCTTATGAGCGCCCATATATTCATAGGCTTTCATATTATTACCCTGGTGGAAAAGATAAAGAGCAACATCATCGCCGCGCTCTATTTTTTCAGCCATTTTTTCACCCTCTTTTTTATTCATATTCGTGATTTTCTAAAGGGAGAAAGGCATACTTCCCCACCTTTTATAATTCTACATATACCATAATAGCACTCCCGAAAATAAATTTCAATAGTTTTTGTTATTTTGTTACAAGATGATAAAAAACAATTCACATTTTTTGTGGAGTTTGTTGGAAGAAACCAACTTCTTTTCAAGAGAATTTCATTTGACAGCAGATATTAATGATAGCATATTTCAAAAGCGAAAAATGACGAAACAGTACAGATAATTAATTAACGCACTATAATAAAGGCAACCGACAACACTATACTATAACTTATCTTTTCCCCATAAAAAACAACGGACACGGCATCGCCGTGTCCCTACAGTATAGATTTAATGTTATTTTGATTAAGTTAATGATATTCTGAAAGGAGAGCTGTCATAAAGTGAATGAAAGGTTTACGGCAGTATAAATCCACACTTCTTCATCGCCTTACTGAGAGTTCTGTTTGCTACTCTGTTTGCGCTTTCAGCACCCTTGGCAGCAAGCTCCTTAAGATAATCCTGGTCCTTCATCAGCATTTCATAGCGTTCTCTTACGGGGCGAAGCTCCTCGACTACTGCCTCACCGACAGCCTTTTTGAAATCACCGTAGCCCTTGCCCTCGAATTCCTTCTGAATCTGATCGTAACTCAGGTCTGTACAGGCAGAGTAAATACTCATAAGGTTATTCACTCCGTCCTTACCTTCACCGTAGTAAACACCGCCCTCAGAATCGGTAACAGCGCTTCTGATTTTCTTCATAATGGTTTCAGGTGCATCGAAAACAGAAACGTAGGATTTGGGGTTGGGATCGGACTTACTCATTTTTTTGGTGGGATCCTGTAAGGACATAACACGGGCAGAGCCTGTCTTGGAAATATAGGGATCGGGAATAGTAAATGTATTTCCGTAAATACCGTTAAAGCGTGAAGCGATGTCACGGGCGATTTCCAGATGCTGCTTCTGGTCTGCACCTACGGGAACAAGATCAGCCTGATAAAGAAGAATGTCAGCTGCCATAAGTACAGGGTAGGAGAAAAGACCTACATTTACGTTGTCAGCGTGTGAAAGAGATTTATCCTTGAACTGAGTCATTCTTGACATCTCACCAAACTGAGTGTAGCAGTTAAGAATCCAGGCAAGCTGAGAATGAGCGGGAACATGGCTCTGAATGAAGATAATATTCTTTTCAGGGTCAAGACCGATAGCAAGAATCAGAGCAAAAACCTCCATAATCTGCTTACGGAGCTTGGCAGGATCCTGACGAACGGTGATAGCGTGAAGGTCAGCTACTGCGAAAGCACTGTCGAATTCATCGGAGAGAAGCTTCCAGTTTTTCAGTGCGCCAAGGTAATTGCCGAGAGTGGGAATACCTGAGGGCTGAATGCAGGAAAGTATCTTCTTTCTCTTTTCAGGTGCTTCTGCACCGGGTACTGTGATTTTTTCTTCCATTTTATATCGTCCTTTCGGATTAAACTTTGATTAAGTGCTATAATTATATTAGAAAGAGAGTTTTTTGTCAAGAAAAAACAGGGCATAAACACCCCAACATATCTATCATATCAAATCTCAGAGGTAAAGTCAACAGTTTTTATGCACTTTTCACAGTTTCTGCGTAATATACGAAAAACTAAAGTTAACTTTGTACAGTTTTGATATTGCAAAAGCTGAAAATATATGTTATATTATAGTCACAGAAAGGGAAAGGTGATACCAATGTACAGGTAATCCGAAAAAACTCTTTAAGGCAGAAGAATAAAAAATAAAAACAAAAAAAGTAAGAAAAATAAAAAAACAAATCTTCGCCGAAATTAAAGAGTCTGAAAGATTCTTCATAAAGATACATCAGGCATTGAAGATATAGATTAAAAAAGAAAGAATGAAAAACAGAAGATGCCCGATAAATCTTAAAAATGAAGAAAATCCATTCTGTAGAAAGAGAGGATAACAAAAGATGTTAGATAACAAGAACGAACAGAAATAACCCCCCGGACCAAAAAAAGATGTGTAAAGAAACATCGGTCCCGGGGGTTATTTCAATTTATTCAATGAAAAATGAATAATGAATAGTGAAGAATGAATAATTATGGTCGCGGGTAAACCGGGGCTTTATTTTTTTGTCCGCTTCCGCAGAAGAAAACTTTGCAAAAACGGTCAGGGGATAAATTATAACCATAGGGACATGGCGCGCCGTGTCCGTATGCTTCTACAAAATGTAGGGCGTGATGACTCATCCCGCCGTTAAAATCATTCAAATGTTATCTTTTGCTTGTCTGTATCCACGGTAGCATTTACTCCAAAAGGAATTATACACCTCGGTAATGCGTGACCTGTGTTAATATTATATACTATTGGTAAATCCTTATTATCTACAATTTCGACAAGTGCTTTTTTATACTCCTCATAATACACCTCATCGGCAGGCTTACCGACAATAATACCGTTTATCGCATCAAATATACCTTGAGCTTTTAAACATTGTAAGGCTCGTCGATAGGTTTCAGGCTCAGTTTTCATTTCACTCGATTCAAGCAACAGAATTTTTCCTTTCCATTCCTCTGAAGTCGGCAGAATACCATATTTATCACAGAAAACAGCAGACTCCTCATACCATTCTCCGCCATACATATCAAATATAGTCTCTATGCAACCACCGCAAATCTTTCCGCTGAACACAGAGTTTCCCTGTAAAAGCTCAAATCCCTTACCGTCACTATGGGAAACCAATTTCTTACCTGTCTGACTTTCACTGAAATCTGTTCTACTCTCATACCACATATCAGAGGGAGTAATCTCTTTAATTGTTCCTGTAGTGATAAGCTCTTCAAAATATTTTTTCGTGTATGGGAGCATTTCACTTTCAAGCTCACATATGTCTGCCAGAAAAGACTGTCCGTAGAAGGTATTCAAACCTACTTTTTTCAGCATAAAATGATTTGTAGTGGTGTCTGAAAAACCTAAAAAGATTTTTTTGTTTATCACTTTTTTGAGTTCGTCATTTCCGAAAAGGTAAGGCAATAATCTGAATGTATCATCACCACCAATGGCACATAGTATCATATCTACCTCTTTATCGTTAAATGCCTGTATCAAATCCTCGGCTCGTTTTTCAGGATGAGCCTTAAGATAATCATGACCCTTGAGAGTATTATCCATAAGCTTTACCTTAAGACCGTATTTCTCTAAACGGCTTAAGCCTATTTTCAGCTCATGTTTTGCAAATCCTTCACCTAATGTGCCGTGTGAAAGACTTACTATAGCTACGGTTTTAACCATACCACCACTCCTTTTCTGCATTATAGCACCTAAATAAAACGAAATCAATATCACAAAAACAACGCTTTCTGAAAAATAAGACAAAAACCGGACGACCGATGGTCGCCCCTACGATATAATTAATTCTTTTCTCCATATTGCCCGATTACCTTTGCGGCGAAAATATATATCATCAGAACAATAAAAAACCGCGACCGCAATTATTCATTCTTCACTATTCATTATTCATTAAAAAAGCAGCCTCCGTAGAGACTGCTTTGCTTGTTTAGCCGTTTGAACCCATTGAATAGTTGGGAGCTTCCTTTGTGATTGAAATATCGTGAGGATGGCTTTCGATAAGACCTGCGTTGGTGATGCGAACGAACTGAGTCTTTTCCTTAAGCTCATCGATGGTAGCGCATCCGCAGTAACCCATACCTGCACGAAGACCGCCCATCATCTGATAGATGGTTTCGCTGAGTGTTCCCTTGTAGGGTACACGGCCTTCAACGCCTTCGGGAACAAGCTTCTTGTTGTTAGCCTGGAAGTATCTGTCCTTACTACCCTGATTCATAGCAGCGATGGAGCCCATACCTCTGTAAACCTTGTACTTTCTGCCCTGATAGATTTCTGTATCACTGGGAGATTCCTCACAGCCTGCCACAAGAGAACCGACCATGATGGTGGAAGCACCTGCTGCGATAGCCTTAACGATTTCACCTGAATACTTAATACCGCCGTCACCGATAACATTCTTACCGTACTTAGCAGCTTCATTAGCACAGTCGAAGATTGCTGTAATCTGGGGAACACCGATACCTGCTACGATACGTGTAGTACAGATAGAGCCGGGGCCGATACCAACCTTTACGCAGTCAGCACCTGCATCGATGAGAGCCTTGGTAGCCTCTGCAGTAGCCACATTACCTGCGATAAGAGAGATGTTCGGGAATTCAGCCTTAACCTTGGAAACAGCCTTGAGAATGTTCTGGCTGTGACCGTGAGCAGAGTCGAGAACGAAAGCATCAACGCCTGCCTCTGCGAGAGGTCTTGCTCTGTCGAGAACGTCTGCTGTAGCACCGAGAGCTGCAGCACAGAGAAGTCTGCCTTCGCTGTCACGTGCTGAGTTGGGATACTGAACAGCCTTTTCGATGTCTTTGATTGTAATAAGACCCTTGAGGTTTCCTTCGCCGTCAACGAGGGGAAGCTTTTCGATTCTGTGCTTCATAAGGATAAGCTTAGCTTCGTCGAGAGTGGTACCTACGGGACCTGTTACGAGATTTTCTTTAGTCATAACTTCGCTGATTCTGATGTTGTAATCAGTAAGGAAGCGAAGGTCACGGTTAGTAAGAATACCTACGAGCTTTCCGTTTTCACAGATGGGAACACCTGAGAAACGGTAAGTGTGCATTAAGTTTTCAGCTTCATAAACATAATTATCGGGAGCAAGGAAAAAGGGATTTGAGATAATACCGTTTTCACTTCTCTTTACACGGTCAACTTCCTTAACCTGCTTTTCGATGCTCATATTCTTATGGATAACACCGAGACCGCCTTCACGGGCAATAGCAATAGCCATTCTTGATTCGGTTACGGTATCCATAGCAGCAGTCATAACAGGGATGTTGAGTCTGATGTTTTTGGTAAGCTGTGTTTCGAGAGAAACATCTGCGGGAAGAACATTTGACTCTGCAGGGATAAGAAGTACATCGTCAAAGGTAAGACCTTCTTTTACAAATTTCTGATTAAAATCCATAATTATCGTCCTTTCTTTGTTAAGTTTATTCAGCGTGACTTTTTGTATTTCGAAGGCTGAAAACTGCCCTGAAATAATAATTAAGTTATTATAGCACAAGACTTTCGGCTAATCAAGATGTAATTTGAAGAATTTTTTGACATATTCAGGAAAAACAACGATGAAAAAGCTCTGATGTAAAGTTTTTTCCTTGCACCGAAAATTTGTTTGTGAGGAGTTTTTTCACTTTTCAACAGAGTGTTAAATAATTCCGAGGAAAATTTTACACCTGAAAAGCCTTTAATTTTGGGAGTTTTCAACTTTTTCCACAGAGTTTTCCACACAAAACAGCGGAAAAACCTGTGGAAAACGTGCAAAATTAAATTCTGTTAATATGATACAAAAATTTTCAGTGCAATTCTACATTTTTCTATTTACCGCTGTTTTTGCAGACCACAACAAAAAACCTACTCAAAGGGTTTGATATTATTTCAAAAATATGGTATAATATATAAGTTAGCGAAAAAATTATTTCTTTTAAGAAAATAGAAAGGAAAGGATACATTTTCACGTATCCACCCATTATTTATGATAAGTACCAATAATGTAACTCTGCAGTACGGCGGCAGAGAGCTTTTCAAGAGTGTTTCAATCAATTTTACAAAGGGTAACTGCTACGGTCTTATAGGTGCAAACGGAGCAGGTAAAAGTACCTTTCTTAAAATTCTTTCAGGTGAGATAGAGCCTAACAAGGGCTATGTAACCATCACACCCGGTGAGAGACTTTCAGTTTTAAAGCAGGACCATTATGCTTATGAC
>JAZLAJ010000004.1:0-19887 GCA_045613145.1 Acutalibacteraceae bacterium | reverse complement strand
ACGTTAGCTTCAACCTTGAATTCACGGAGAAGTCTGTCTACGATGATTTCGAGGTGGAGCTCACCCATACCTGCGATGATGGTCTGACCTGTTTCTTCGTCTGTATAGCAACGGAATGTGGGATCTTCTTCAGCAAGCTTCTGAAGAGCGATACCCATCTTTTCCTGACCTGCCTTGGTCTTGGGCTCGATAGCTACACGGATAACGGGTTCGGGGAAGTTCATTGATTCGAGAATGATGGGATTCTTTGCATCACAGAGGGTGTCACCTGTAGTGGTGTTCTTAAGACCAACTGTAGCAGCGATATCACCTGAGTAAACGATATCAATGTCTTCACGGTGGTTAGCGTGCATCTGAAGGATACGGCCGAGTCTTTCTCTGCTGTCCTTCACTGAGTTATAAACTGTAGTACCTGCTTCAACAGTACCTGAATATACACGGAAGAAGCAAAGCTTACCCATGAACGGGTCAGTTGCAATCTTGAATGCGAGAGCTGCAAAGGGCTCTTCGTCTGAAGAATGTCTTACTTCCTCTTCTTCTGTCTCGGGGTTAACACCCTTGATAGCTTCAATGTCTGTGGGAGCGGGCATATAATCTACGATGTTATCGAGAAGGGGCTGAACACCCTTGTTACGGTAAGAAGTACCGCAGCATACGGGAACCATATCGTTGGCAATAGTAGCCTGACGGATGATTCTCTTGATGTCAGCAACTGAGGGTTCTTCGCCTTCGAAATACTTTTCCATAAGCTCTTCGTCCATTTCGCAAACGGATTCGATAAGAGCCTGTCTGTATTCTTCAGCCTTATCCTTCATTTCTTCGGGAATTTCTTCAGTTCTTACGTCCTTACCGAGGTCATCGTAGTACATAATAGCATTGTTGTTTACGAGGTCAACAATACCCTTGAATGTGCTTTCTGAACCGATGGGGAGCTGAATGGGAACTGCGTTGCAGTTGAAACGCTCCTTGATCATGTCGAGAACGCGATAGAAGTCAGCACCCATAATGTCCATCTTGTTAACATAGATCATTCTGGGAACCTTGTACTCGTCAGCCTGACGCCAAACTGTTTCACTCTGAGGTTCAACACCACCCTTAGCGCAAAGAACAGTTACGGAACCGTCAAGAACGCGGAGTGAACGCTGAACTTCTACAGTAAAGTCAACGTGGCCCGGAGTATCGATGATGTTGATACGGTGGTCTTTCCAGAAGCAAGTAGTAGCAGCGGAGGTAATTGTAATACCTCTTTCCTGCTCCTGCTCCATCCAGTCCATGGTAGCAGAACCATCGTGTGTTTCACCAATCTTATGGTTAACACCTGTATAGTAGAGAATTCTCTCTGAAGTAGTGGTCTTACCGGCGTCGATGTGAGCCATAATACCAATGTTTCTTGTTTTTTCAAGAGATACCTTTCTGGCCATAATTTTATCCTCCTATTAAAGATTAAGTCAATAAAATTACCATCTGAAATGTGCGAAAGCCTTGTTAGCTTCTGCCATCTTATGGGTATCTTCACGCTTTTTGAATGCTGAACCTGTTTCGTTGGTAGCATCAATGATTTCGTTGGCAAGTCTTTCCTTCATTGTTCTTTCTGAACGCTGACGGCTGTAAAGAGTAATCCAACGAAGACCGAGTGTCTGTCTTCTTTCGGGACGGACATCCATGGGAACCTGATAAGTAGAACCACCTACACGGCGAGCCTTAACTTCGAGTAAAGGCATTACGTTCTCCATAGCAGCCTCGAAAACTTCGAGGGGCTCCTTACCGGTCTTTTCCTTAATGATGTCAAATGCATCATAAACAATTTTCTGAGCAACACCCTTCTTACCGTCGTACATAACGCTGTTGATAAGACGTGTTACGAGTTTTGAATTGTAAAGCGGATCGGGCAAAACATCACGTTTTGCAATCTGGCCTCTTCTTGGCACTGCGCTTCCCTCCTTCATAGTAATGATATCATAGGTACTCGAGTGACAAATTCCCGTCGGCACCAAATGAGAGGCATATACATATATATACACTCTCGCTTAGACTCTAAGAGTCTGCCTGCAAGAAGATTTGTCAATTCATAGCTTTTCCGTCTGACTACGGAATTTTAAATAAGGTTTATCCGGAATTTCACCGAATTATTTTTTGGCAGCCTTAGGACGCTTAGCACCGTATTTTGAACGGCTCTGCATTCTTCCGTTAACACCCTGAGTATCGAGTGTACCACGTACGATATGGTAACGTACACCGGGAAGGTCCTTAACTCTACCGCCACGGATAAGAACAACGCTGTGTTCCTGAAGGTTGTGACCTACGCCGGGAATGTAAGCTGAAACTTCGATTCCGTTTGTAAGACGAACTCTGGCAATCTTACGAAGAGCTGAGTTAGGCTTTTTCGGTGTAGCTGTCTTAACTGCCGTGCAAACGCCACGCTTCTGAGGAGAGTTATGGTCTGTCATAACATTCTTCTTTGAGTTGAGGCCTTTGAGAAGAGCAGGAGCCTTCGGCTTCTTGATAAGTGTTTCTCTGCCGTTACGAACTAACTGGTTAAAGGTAGGCAAATGTAGCATCTCCTTTCTAGAAAATTTTGCATAATCGCATGCCCTAATAATATACAATAAAATGATTTTTTTGTCAAGATTTTTTTCAAAAGTCGGCTTTCCGGGTGAAAGATTGTATACTTGTCTATTTTCTGTGATTTGCAGGCAAGATTTGTAGGTATTTTTGACTAATATTACAAAGGTTATTCGGTGGTAATGCACAAACCTCTCCGTCGGCTTCGCCACCACCTCTCCTTTCAGGCGAGGCTGATATGCCTTTAATTCTGCGTTTTAGTAGGGACACGGCTTGCCGTGTCCGCAGAAAAAGCACAGGAACAGCAAACGAGCTGAAGCCTGTGCTTGATGTTATTCATATGTGAGGGAGTGAGAGGCTGGGCGGTGGGGAGACCACCGCCCACTAATCATTCTTTATCAATCAGAGAACCGTCCCCTGATTGATGCTTTCAGTATTGAAACACATCACCGTCTCTATCCAAAGATACATTTTTAAGCATTTCGTAATCACGTACAGTGCTATGTTCCTTATCAAGTTTTTTCAATTTGTAAAAAGCTGTATCAGATATATCAAAATCATTCATATCTAAAGCGAGAAGAATAAGTATTTCTAAAATTGTACAATCTTTGCTATAATCTAAACGATTTTCTAACAATAGTTTATAAGCTTCTTCACGCTTATTCATTTTAATCAAAATATAGACATAATAACGCAAACAATCTAAATCGTCTGTTTTCATTTCAAAAGCTCTTTTTGTGTGTTTATAAGCTAAAATCAACTCTCCAACATCACAATAACACAGTCCAAGATTTATATGCGTTGCATGATCATCTTTTAATTCTAGTGATAACAAATAGTGTTCTATTGCCTTTTCAATTTTGTTACTCTTTTCATAACACAATCCCAAATAGAAAAACACACTATAATCATTAGGATTATATTTCTTTGCGACATTAAGACATCTAATAGCATTACTAACATCGTCAAGAATTAAATATGTTCTACCTAGACTATACCAAGCATCGCTATAACTGTGATATTTCTTTACAATATTATCAAAGATCTTAATTGCTTGTTGATATTTTTTAAGTCTTACTAAACAAAGGCCATATGTATGAAATGATTCTGGATTATCTGTGGAATGCAATACTGACTCATATAAAGACTCTGCAACAACATACTTTTCTTGAAGAAAGTATTCTTCTGCTTTTTTTACATTAAATTATTATCCACAAGCACCCAACCCTTCTGCAAATATATACACAGCAGGTGCTAAAGCAGTATCATCTGCCACACCTACACCGGTAAAATCATTTAACAAAATCCAGGCAATCAGGGGACGGTTCTGATTGGTGCTACCTTATCAACCATTCCCTTTACATTTTCATAGTAACATACACCATATATTTTGTCAATCTGTTTTTTGAACAGTGTAATAAGACACTCCTGTTAATCGGCATATTTGTCTGATTGATATTCCTGCCTGTTTAAACTTCGATATATACGTCTGCTTTTCTTCACTGCTCAAGCGTTCAAAATCTGCTACACTAAAACAATTTGATATCTTAATTATGTCTTCTCTGGCTTGTTTATCTGTCATACGAATTTGCGTCTTATCTTCCATTTCGAGACATTTATCCTTGTTTTCTTCGTGATTAAATGCCGCAAATTCATCAAGTGGCATAATCCCCAATGCAAAATCCGTATCAACTATCCATTCTCTGTTCACATATTCCCTGTAACTGCTGTATTTATAATCCTCTACATTTTCGCAAAGCTTTCCTTTTACAGGGTTTTGATGAATATATCGAAGAACAGTCAAAAAATATGCATCGTCTTCAACCGGTTCACTTTTAAATCTATCCTGAAACAGGTGTCCCACTCTTTGATATTTTATATTATACCAATATACAAATTTTCCGCCGATTCTCTTGAATATCTGCTCTAACGGCTCTTTTTCCTCTTTGATTAGCAAATGTATATGATTACCCATAAGACAGTAAGCGAATAGCTTGTACCCGCTTATTTCTTTCGTGTCTTTAAGCACCCAAAGAAACTTTTCAAAGTCCTCTTCGTCCTCAAAAATCTGCTGTTTATTTATCCCTCGAAGCATTATGTGATATATTCCACTTGAACTCTTTTTTCTCGCTTGTCTTGGCATTTTTATCACCTCACATATATTTTAACACTTTGATATTTATTTGTCAATCATAGAACCGTCCCTGTGATTGACTTTTTCTCTTGACTTGCCTCCCCTAATTATGTATACTATTAATAATATACATCTGCTCCCGTGCAGATAATTAGGAGGAAGAAAAAATGGCTTATTTAAGCGACATCGAAATCGCTCAGCAGTGCCAAATGAAGCACATCACAGAAATAGCAAAGAAGGCTGAGGTTGACGAAAAGTACATCGAACAGTATGGCAATTACAAGGCAAAGATTGATCTTTCACTTCTGAAGGACGCTGAAGATAAAAAGGACGGTAAGCTTATTCTCGTTACCGCCATCACCCCCACCCCCGCAGGTGAAGGTAAAACTACAACCACCATCGGTCTTGCTGACGGTATGAGCAGAATCGGTAAAAAGGTAGCCGTGGCTCTCCGTGAGCCCTCCCTCGGACCCGTTTTCGGTGTCAAGGGCGGTGCAGCAGGCGGCGGTTATGCTCAGGTTGTACCTATGGAGGACATCAACCTTCATTTCACAGGTGACTTCCACGCTATCACCAGCGCTAATAATCTTTTAGCAGCTATGCTCGATAACCACATCCAGCAGGGTAACGCTCTCGGCATTGATGTGAGAAGAATTACCTGGAAGCGCTGTGTGGATATGAACGACAGACAGCTCCGCTTCATCACTGACGGTTTAGGCGGCAGAATCAACGGTACTCCCCGCGAAGACGGCTTCGACATCACCGTAGCAAGTGAGGTAATGGCTGTTTTATGTCTTGCCTCATCAGTAACTGACCTTAAGGAAAGACTTTCCCGCATCATCGTCGGCTATAACTACAAGGACGAGCCCGTTACCTGCGGTCAGCTTAATGCGGCAGGTGCTATGACTGCTCTTCTTAAGGACGCTCTCAAGCCTAATCTTGTCCAGACTCTCGAGGGAACTCCCGCTTTCGTTCACGGCGGCCCCTTCGCTAACATCGCTCACGGCTGTAACTCTGTTATCGCTACCAAGACTGCTCTTAAGATGGGTGATTATGCTATCACGGAAGCAGGCTTCGGTGCTGACCTCGGTGCTGAGAAATTCCTCGACATCAAATGCCGTATGGCAGGTCTCACTCCCTCGGCAGTAGTTATGGTTGCTACTATCCGTGCTCTTAAAATGCACGGCGGTCTTCCTAAAACTGCACTCGGAGAAGAAAACATCGAGGCTCTCGAAAAAGGTATCCCGAATCTTCTCCGCCACGTTTCAAACATAAAGAATGTATACAAGCTTCCCTGTGTGGTTGCTGTTAACCGCTTCCCCACTGACACTGATGCAGAAATCGACTTTGTTATCGAAAAGTGCAAGGAGCTGGGTGTTAATGTTTGTCTTTCCACCGTATGGGCTGAAGGCGGTAAGGGCGGCGAAGAGCTTGCTAAAGAGGTTGTCCGTCTCTGTGAAGAAGAGGATAATTCAGAATTTACCTTCTCCTACGATGTAAACGACACCATCGAGGGCAAGATTAAAGACATCGTTACCAAGGTTTACGGCGGTAAGGATGTAGCTATTCTTCCTTCTGCTCTCAAGCAGATCAAAAAGCTCTGTGATATGGGTCTTGACAAGCTTCCCATCTGTGTAGCAAAGACACAGTACAGCTTCTCCGATGATCCCACCAAGCTGGGCGCTCCCGTCGATTTCACAGTAACCGTAAGAAACGTAAAGGTTTCCGCAGGTGCAGGCTTCATCGTAGTTCTCACCGGTGACATTATGACTATGCCCGGTCTGCCTAAGGTTCCAGCAGCAGAGAAGATTGATGTGGATGCAGAGGGCAAGATTACCGGACTGTTCTGATGAATGCAAAATGCAAAGTGCAAAATGCAAAATGGCGAGTGAGGCTTTATTAAGCATAAAGCGATAGTCCGCCAAGTAAAAAGCATATATAAAAACCGCAGAGTTAATGTGCTCTGCGGTTTTGGTTTATATAAAAAGATTAAACAAAAAGGCTACCCAAACGAGTAGCCTTTCATATTATAATTTATGCTGCCTGCTGAAATAAAGGAGCTACAAACTCGTAAACCTCAACGGCGATATTCTTAAGCATTCCGAGGTAGTACATAAGCATGCAAACATAGTGCATATAATCGCCTTCTACCTTTGCCTTGCCGCAGAATTCACATCTTACAACGAAATAAACACCGCAGTTTTCACAGTAACCGTCATCGTCAGCATCTACATGCTTCTTTGCATTGATTTCGCCCTTGAACACTTTGGTTTCACCGCATTTTCTGCATACACCGTACTGATCATAGGCAACAGTGCAGTTTGACTCATTCTCAGAAGCGAACACCCAATCATGAGCTTCTTCATCGCCGTCTTTAATGTCCTTTGCACCACAGACACATATAACTGTCTTTGTACCTACATAATCACATGTAGCATCACCGTTGGCAACAGATTTATCAAACGAGTGTTCTTTAACGTCTAACTTTACATTACAGAAAGAGCAATTGAAAGCATGTGTTCCGTCTTTGCAATCCTTGGCTTTTCCGTCAGAATTGTGGTTTCCGAGATTACAGTCAACAGTGCTGTTATAATAGAAAGCTAAAGCATCGTAAGCATTCTGGAGCTTTCTGATTTCTGACTTTTCTGCAATCTCATAAACATCACTTACACCGTTTACAACTTTAACGGCTGTAGCATAGGATGAAATAGCGTCAGCGGTAAGACCTTTTTTGAAATCCTCAGGAATTTCCACACCGATATCAGCTAACCAGTTAGCTCTGAAATTAGCAATATAATATCCGGTCTTGTCAATCTTAGCTTTATAACCTTTTTCTGATATAAAAGCTTTAAGCTCTCTGCTTAATCCTTCTATATCGGCAGCGTAAGCATCTGCTATGCCCTGCTGATCAGCTGTAAGATCACCAAGTTCAGAACCCATTAAATAAAGAGAGTGATCAAAACGAGACATAATTTTATCTGCTTCTTCTGCCACTACTGAAGTTTCTTCTTCAGTAGCATAAATACTGTCTCTGATACCGTAGAATCTGCCGAGAGCAACATATGCATCTTCTACATCCGCTTTTCCGCTGTCAGCTGCAAAAGTCATAGGCATAACTGAGGCAATAATAAGAACTGAAAGCACAAAAGCTAAAATTTTTCTTGAATTTTTCATCTGATTTCTTCCTTTCAAAACTATTTTGTGTTTTGCACCTATATAAGTGCAAAAATATTGTATCACCTACTTAGAATATTGTCAAGAGTTTTTTGCTCTTATTTAAGTGCAAAATATATTTGACGAAAGAGGTGATTGTATGAACGCAGAATACGAAAAATCTGTAGGCAACAGAATACGCCGGTACCGAGAAGAAAGAAAAATGACGCAAGAAGTCCTTTCCGCCAAATTACAGCTCGAAGGCTGTGACATAACCAGAAGTGCTTTAGCGAAAATGGAAGTCGGGCAAAGACACATTTATATTGACGAGCTGAAAGCGCTGGTTAAGATACTCGATATACGGTATGAAGATATACTGTAATTCAATCCCTTAATACTTTTTAATATCTCTCTTAATTTATTTTAATGTTGGCTTTAATTTGATTTAAAGTATTCCCCCTATAATGTGATTGTGCGATGGGAACAGATAAGTGTTTTTTTCCGATTTTTCACTTATCTACCCTCCTTCCCACCGCACTCCCCTCTCCTTTCAAATATACGTAAAGATGCCGGGTATAAAAGCCCGGCTTCTTTATTTTTCACTTTTCATTTTATGACAAACTTCTCCCTTCACCGGTGGTACACTCTTCTTTACATAAAAAGAAAAGGAGTGTTTTTATGATTTGTCAGAAATGTAACCACATTTTAAAAGGAAGTGAAAGCTACTGTCCCGACTGCGGAAGTCCCTGCATTAAGGAAAAGGAAGTATATAAGGAAGCGGAAGCACCATCTGTAATTTTTTCATCGGAAAGAGAGATTTCCTCGAATATTTTCGCCGATGAAATGCCACCTAAACACAGACGGGAACAACCGAAGGAAAAGAAATCCAGGGCAGGGCTTTATCTTGTCATCGTGCTGTGTGCCGTGTTAGTAGGTGTCTTTGCCGTGGCGGGAACGGAATTACCCGTGTTCTCCACTGCCATCGCATCTCTTTTCTCTGCCTCTGCCCCCGAAAAAACCACTGCTCCGACTACCGCCTCCACTGACTACAAGCCCGATTCAGGCATAGTGTCACCTCAGGTAAACTACAGAACTACCGTGGCTTACATCACAGGAGATAAGGGACAGGCTCTCAGAAAGGGTCCCGATAATTCCTACGGTCAGATTGATGTTCTTCCCGTAGGTACTGATGTTCATATCGTCGGAGGTGCAAGCGTGGACGGAAGCTGGGTTTATGTCTATGTACCCGAAAAGGATGCCTACGGATGGATAGACGATGCTTTTCTCTCCTCAGTAACTGCTGATGTAAGCGTACAGGATGAGGAAGAAGCTACACTTAAAAATAAAGAATAACCGCCATAATCAAAAAGGACAGGTCAGCCGTGATTTACACGGACAACCTGTCCTTTTACTGTTTCAATATATATCAGAGACTGTTAATCATAGAAAGATGCTCTACATAAAAGCCTCTTACATTGTTGGGTCTGGTCATACCGCCCTGAAGTGACATATGGTCTCCGTCATAGGTAGGCATAACATTCCAGATTCCCTTTTCTATATTATTGATGTCAAAAGCCTTTGTGGGTGCGCCGAAGGGAGCTGTGGCAGAGAGTGTGTTTACGAGACCGTCATTCTGCTGCCAGGATTCATCGATTACATAACCGCCCTTTGTTTCACCTGTGTATGCACCCATAGCCTTGGAGGATGCGACGAAAAGAGACTCCATTTTCTTTTCCACGGGAGAATAGGTTCCGTCCTCGTTCTGCACAGTAGCATTACAGGGGAAGGAGAAATAATAAGTATTTCTGAGAGTAAGTATTTCCTTATTCAGCTCGAGAGCATTGTCGATATACATATCATAGGATGCATAATCCTTTTCACTTCTGTTCTCCTCTGTAGCACCTGTGGCTGTTTTTATCATAGAAGAAAGCTTATACTGTATTTCATTTGTAAGATTGCCGAGCTCATCTTCAGCTTCAGGCATATCCTCTTTGTCTACCATATAGGCTGTGGTTCCATTATGAGGAGCTGCCAGAGCAGTAACGCTGTAAATCCAATCGCCCTTTCCGCCCTTGAAGAAATCGGAAAGCTCATTCTCGGGAGTAGCCTTTATTTCTGCCTCTGCGCCCTTTTCCATTATACTTGCGAAAAGTCGCACCGTAGCACCGCCGAAGGAATGACCTAAAAGATTAATCTTGTCCTCACTGCTGAAGGACTCAATAAGTGCTCTGCCTGTAAAGTCTGTGCCGTATCTTTCGTGACCGCACTCCTCACTGTGAGCCTTGCCGTAGTCGACCACACTGCCTGTAAGCTGTGCATAAAGCTCACATGCTCTGTCCCAGGCGCTGAGATTAGGAGCCACGGAAGCCGCATAGCAGTCGAAGCCCTTGTCGTTAAGATATTTCATAAGGTCGCCGCCGAACATACCCCAGTAAGGCATAACCTTATAGGTATCGTCGTAGCTTCCCCAGCCTGAAAGTCCGTGAACGAAAACATATCTGTAATTTGTGTTCCAGCTGCTGCTGTCAGCCTTAAGACATTCTCCCGAATAACCGAAAAGCATCGCTACAGATAAGACAAGACTGCCTATTTTGTATACAATATTATTAATTAAGACCTGCATTTTTCTGCCTCCTTAAAATTACTGATTACATAATAACATATATTATCCGTAAATGACAATAGATTTTACTTTTAATTTTCGAATTAAGGAAAATATACAGTAAAAATACATTAATGCAGTAAAAGAAAGGACTTTTTTGCATATTTTCTTCTACATATTCAAATTTTATGAATAAAAATGTATTTTTTTATCAAAAAAACCTTGACTTTTGCATAAATGAGTGTATAATCGTATGCATACTTTCAAAAACAGAGGAGACGTAACTATGAAACAGATCAAAAAAATTGTACTTGCTTATTCAGGCGGTCTTGATACATCCATCATCATTCCTTGGCTTAAGGAAAACTACGAAGGCTGTGAGGTTATCGCAGTTTCCGGTAACGTAGGTCAGGGTACTGAGCTTGACGGACTCGAAGAAAAAGCACTTAAAACAGGCGCATCAAAGCTTTACATCGAAGACCTTAACGATGAATTCGTAGAAGAATACATCTATCCCACTCTTAAGGCAGGCGCTGTATACGAAGGTATGTATCTTTTAGGTACTGCTTTCGCCCGTCCTCTTATCGCTAAGAGAATCGTAGAAATCGCTAAGGCAGAAGGCGCAGATGCTATCTGTCACGGCTGTACAGGTAAGGGTAATGACCAGGTTCGTTTTGAGCTTGCTATCAAGGCCTTTGCACCCGAAATGGAAATCATCGCTCCCTGGAGAACCTGGGAATTCAAGAGCCGTGAGGACGAAATCGAATACGCTATCAAAAAGAACATCCCTCTCAAGATAACAAGAGAGACAAACTATTCAAAGGATAAGAACATCTGGCATCTTTCCCACGAGGGTCTTGACCTTGAGGATCCCGCAAACGAACCCAAGTATGAAGAAATTCTCGAAATGGGCGTAACACCCGAACAGGCTCCCGACACACCCACCTACATCACTATCGGCTTCGAAAAGGGTGTTCCCGTAACTCTCGACGGTGAAAAGCTCAGCGGTGTTCAGATGGTTACCAAGCTCAACGAAATCGGCGGTGCAAACGGTATCGGTATCATTGATATGGTCGAAAACCGTCTCGTAGGTATGAAATCCAGAGGTGTTTACGAAACACCGGGCGGAACCATCCTTTACAAGGCACACGAAATGCTCGAGCAGCTCTGCCTCGACAGAGACACACAGCACTTAAAGCAGCAGCTTTCCACTAAGTTCTCTGAGCTCGTTTACTTCGGTCAGTGGTACACTCCCTGTCGTGAAGCTCTTTCAGTTTTGGCGGACCACACACAGGAAACAGTTACAGGTGAAGTAAAGCTCAAGCTCTACAAGGGCAACATCATCGGTGCAGGTATGAAGTCACCCTACTCACTTTACAGTGAAGAAATCGCTACCTTCGACGAGGATGACTGCTACGACCAGATGGATTCACAGGGCTTCATCAACCTCTTCGGTCTTCCCCTCAAGGTTAAGGCTATGCTTTCCAAGAATTGGGATATCAAATAATTAACGCATATTACGGGGCTGTGAAAAACAGCCCCTGTTTTTCACACTTCAGCTATTGACAAAACAACTTTTTTTTAGGATAATTACCCTATTACATTGGTTTTCCGTAGGGACACGGCGTGCCGTGTTCGCAACAAACAAAATACACAACACCACCAAGGAGGAACGCACCATGCCACTCTGGACAGGACGCTTCAAAAAATCACTCGACAGTAAAACCAACGATTTCAATTCATCTATTTCCTTTGACAGCCGTATGTACGCTCAGGATATAAAAGGCTCTGTCGCACATGCTACAATGCTCGGAAAGCAGGGCATAATCGCTGAAGAGGAAAGCAAAAAAATCGTAAAAAATCTTAAAGAAATTCTTACTGATATAGATGAAGGCAGGCTCGACTTCGATATGACAGCCGAAGACATACACACCTTCGTGGAGGGCGAGCTTACTAAGAGAATCGGTGACAGCGGAAAAAGACTTCACACCGCAAGAAGCCGTAACGACCAGGTAGCTCTGGACTTCAAGCTCTACCTTATCGACCAGTACGAAAGAATAAACGGCTCCTTAAGAGAGCTTATCGAAGCCATCCTTTTAAAGGCAGAAGAAAACCACAGTGCAGTTATGCCCGGCTACACTCATCTTCAGCGTGCGCAGCCTATCACCTTCGGTCATCATCTTATGGCTTATGTAAGCATGTTCAGCCGTGACCTGGACCGCCTTTCCGACTGGCTGGAAAGAACCAAGGTATCTCCCCTCGGCTCAGGTGCTTTAGCCGGCACCACATATCCCCTCGACAGAGAGTATGTATCCTCTCTTCTCGGTCTTGAGGGCAGAGTTACTGATAACTCTCTCGACGGTGTTTCCGACAGAGACTATGCTCTCGAGCTTTTAAGCATCCTTTCTATTATAATGGTACACCTTTCCCGCTTCTCCGAGGAAGTAATTATGTGGTGCTCCTGGGAATTCAAATTCATCGAGCTTGACGATGCCTTCTCCACAGGTAGCAGCATTATGCCTCAGAAGAAAAATCCTGACATCGCAGAGCTTGTCCGCGGTAAATCCGGCAGAGTTTTCGGTGACCTTCAGACACTTTTAACTGTTATGAAAGGCCTTCCTCTTGCCTATAATAAAGATATGCAGGAGGATAAGGAAGCAGTATTCGATGCTCTTGACACCACTCTTATGTGTATCGAAACCTTCACACCTATGCTCGCTACTGCTACTGTCTTACCTGCTAATATGAGAAAAGCAGCAGCCAAAGGCTTCATCAATGCTACTGATGCAGCTGACTATCTCGTTTACAAGGGTCTCCCCTTCAGAGATGCCTACAAGGCAACAGGTCAGCTCGTTGCACTTTGCATCGACAAGGATCTTACTCTCGAAACTCTTCCTCTCGAAGAGTACAAGGCAGTATGCGATCTTTTCGACGAGGATGTTTACAAGGCAATCGACCTGGATGAATGTGTTAAAAAGAGAACAGTAAAAGGAAGCCCCTCTCCCGGATGTGTTCTCAGTGAAATAAAAAATATCCGTGAAAAACTCGGTCTGTAATTAAAAATAAAGCGACACTTTGAAAGAAACTGAAAGCTTGCAAAGTGTCGCTTTGTGGCTTTTTTATGTCACAAAGCAAGTATATTTTCCTTTTCTTTTCAAAAAAAGACATTCCGCCTACCTTTTTCGACAAGGTTTTCGGTGCAGAAGATGTAGAATAAGGATGAAAGAAAACACTTCTTTACATATTTTAAGAAAAGAGGAAGATTATGAGAGAAAAATTAATTATTATGTCAAATGCATTTTTACTTGCTTTACTCGGTGTCAGAATCGAAGTGCTTAACCGGCTTCTTGTATTTCTTTTCCGTAAAAGAAAAGTTCTCTTTCTCTGCAGGCATATCGACAGATATCTCCTGCTGCTCCGACAGGAATTTCTTATAATGGAAAAGAGACATCTTTCTATTATTTGCCTTGACATATAAGCCGTAGTGAATTATAATTTGAGGTAGTAAAGCAAAGGAGAGATAATATGAAAACAAAAGAAACGTCTTCTGATAAGCTTTTAAAGCTTCAGAAAAAAAGAGAGAAAGAAATCGCAAAATGGGAAAAAGAAAAAGCAAGACCAAAAAGAAATTACTATTTTGCATATCTTGTGCTTATTATAAGCATAATTTATGCGACTGACGAAATCGCATCCCAGATAAGCACACTGATGAAAACAGAAATCGCCAACGACCTTTTCTCCAAATTCGGTGAAAGCTCCGTAGGTCTTCTGGACCTTCTTTCCATCCTCGTCGTACCCTTCCAGGCTCTCGGACTTCTCTACCGTCCGCTGGCAGACAAATGGGGAAGAAAGAGATTTCTCATTATCAATACCTTCGGTATGAGCTTTGCGATGTTCGTGGTTTTCCTTTCGGGAAATCTCGTTATGTATTTCATCGGCGCCTGTATGGTACAGTTCTTCATCCCCCACGATATGCACGTGGTTTACATTATGGAATCCTCACCTGCCAAAAACAGAGCGAGAATCTATTCTGTCATAAAGTTCTTTGCCAATATGTCAGTTATGCTCGTACCCGTACTCAGACGTATGCTTATGGCTGATTCCTCACAGTGGAGAAATGTTTATCTTATCCCCGCCATCGTAGGTATCGTAACCAGCCTTATCGCTCTTCTGTTCGCAAGAGAGCCTGACACCTTTATCGACTCACGTCTGCGTTATCTTAAGATGACTGACGAGGAAAGACAGGCACAGAAGGAGCAGAAAAAGGCCGAGGATGCACAGGGCGGTCTCATTCCCGCACTTAAATTCGCTATGAAGCACCGTCAGCTCAAATGGCTCTACATCACCTCAGCTATCGCAAACTTAGGCTTCATCGGCACCATCAACTATCAGGTAATTATGTCCTACGGCTATGCAGAGAATTACTTCGGTAAAGGTCTTTTCGAATCTCTCGATGCAGCACTCGAGGCAGTGAGTATAGGTGATGTCACCTCCGCACTGTTTATGTTCCCCGTAGGCTGTGCAGTATCTCAGGTAATAATGGGCTTCATCTGTGACTCCAAGGGCAGAAAAGCAGCTGCTGTCACCACAGCATTCAACGGTCTTCTCTTCTTCGTACTCTTCTCTGCAGGTGCAGCGGTAGCCTTTAATCCCTACATCGTCGGCTTCTGCTGCGGTGCATTCATAGGAAGCTACTATTCAACCAATGATGTAATCATTATGATGATAGGCGAATCCTCACCCACTAATCTTCGTTCCTCCACTATGTCCGCTCAGTTCATCGTAACTGCTGTCGGTGTAGCTGTCTCTTACATAGTCAGTTTGCCTCTTATCACTGTTCTCGGAAACAGTGTGACAGGTATCGTTTCCTTTGCCCTTCTCGTACCCGGCTTTATCGCTGCTCTTATCTGTCTTATCCGTAAGACCAATGACACCAAGGGTATCGATATGGACACGGTAACTGGCTGTGAGTGGGACTGATAAATTAATGCATCAACCCTCTGGTGACTCCTCCCCTTTTCATCGGGAGGAGTATTTTCCCCGAGCGAAAGGAGAAACATTATGAGTAAAATTTTAGTTGCAGGTGCAGGTCACGGCGGTCTAGTCGCTGCCATTCATCTGGCTAAAAGCGGTTATGATGTCACCGTAATCGAAAAAGACAACCCTCACACCGTCGGTCACGACTGGCATGACTGGCTTAATCTTGATGCCTTCGACCGTTCCGGTATCGAGCGCCCCGATGAAAGCGACTTCTTTCCGGGAATGCCTCAGGGCTTCCGAAATCCTAAAGCTACAGTAATGCTCCGTGTTCCTGTAGAATCAGATTCTATCTGTATGGACAGAAAGCTTCTCATCGCCCATCTTATCTCTCTTGCCGAAAAAGCAGGAGTAAAGTTCATCTTCGACACTGAAATTCTCTCTCCTGTAACCGAAGGTGCGAAGGTCAAGGGTCTGAATCTTCGTGACAGTAAAAGGATATATGCTCTTTACAGCGATCTCGTAATAGACGCAGCGGGTATGTATTCACCTGTCCGCCGTAATCTTCCCTCTGTCTGCGGAATCGAAAAAGAGCTCGAAGGAACGGGTGTTTTCCATGTTTACAGAGCTTACTTCAAAAATCTTACAGGCGAAAAAACAGACCCGCCTTACCTTATTAATCTTTTCAACCGTAACATCCCCGGCATCGGCTGGACAGTTACTGACGAAAAATATGTAGACATTCTCATCGGTAAATTCGGCTCGGCAGGTCCTCTTACAGCTGACGAGGTAAATTCTTCTCTTGACGCATTCAGAAAGGAGTTCCCCTTCATCGGACAGGAAATACTCCGTGGCGGTGCATTTATGGACCTTCCCATTAAGCGTATGCTTCCCCTTCTTGTCTGTGACGGTTATGCTGCTGTCGGTGACAGTGCGGGTATGACTGTTCCCCTTAACGGAAGCGGTATCGTTCTGAGTATGAACGCGGGCAAGATTTTAGCCGAAACCGTAATGAAAGCTGTCGGCACCTATGATAAAAAATCTCTCTGGCCCTATCAGTACGAATATTTCCACCATTACGCCAAAGACCTTATCATTATTGACAAGCTCAAGGACTTTTTTAATTATGTGAAAGGTGAGCAGGTAGACTATCTTCTCGAAAAAGAAATTCTCACTCCCGAGCTTATTGCAGTAGCAGGCGGCGCCCCGCTCACTGTTTCACCCAAGCAGATAAAGCACATCATCGCTGTCTGCCCTCCCCTTCTGAAGCTGATTCCTCCCCTGGTAAAAAATTTCCGTACCCTTCCCTTTATGGATTCAGTATGCAGAAAAATGCCCGAAATCTACAGTGAAGAAGCTGTAAATGTCTGGGCAGAGAAATACAAATCCCTTTAAAAGCTGAAAAAATTTGCCGCCGTATAAAAAAATCGGCGGCAAATAAAAATTATTTTTGAAAATCACTTGATTTTTTCAGCTTATTAGGTTATAATAACCGAGTTGTATGGAGAGTTGTCCGAGCTGGTCGAAGGAGCACGATTGGAAATCGTGTAAGTCGCTAAAACGGCTTCGAGGGTTCGAATCCCTTGCTCTCCGCCAAATCTAGTACCCTTGTTGATACAATAGTGTCAGCAAGGGTATTGTTAATTTATAGTGTTTTTCCCTTGTGGCATAAGGGTTTATAAAAATAAGCGTTGCAGTTGGGGTAGATAAGCTACCTGCTGCAACGCTGTTTTTATGTGGTTGGGTATGAAATTGTGGGTTGGTATGGGTTGGTAATCGTTAAATTTTTGGGGTATCGTTAAAAGGTTGAATTACCCCGATAAACGCCGTAACCGTCTTCGTTGGCATCATCATAAAGCTTTCTGTAAGATATACACCCAACTTTTCCTCTACGGGCAAAAGGGAGAAAAATTCTTTCTGATATGATATATCAAAATCACCGTAACCGGGGCTGAAGCGTGGTCTGTGCTCACCTTTAATCTGTTCTTTCAGCTCGTCACAAGCTATGTCACAGAGGTTTTCTACCATTGAGCTACTAACTGCCTGTACAACTGCAGCCATTGCAATATCTTCAGCTGAGTATTTACGTATAAGGTCATCTACACCCTGCCCCAAGGTTGCAGAAAAGAGAATTACAGAGGTCGAATCCTTCAGGTGATTCAATAGCTTCAGACTTTTGAAGTCAACACCGTCAACAGTTATTCCCCCGTCTGTTCTGCTGAAATCATATTCCTTGAAGATATATCGGGGATTGACAACCTCACAAAGCGCCTCATATGCTTCATCAATAAGCTCCC
This sequence comes from Acutalibacteraceae bacterium, assembly GCA_045613145.1. Taxonomy (GTDB): domain Bacteria; phylum Bacillota; class Clostridia; order Oscillospirales; family Acutalibacteraceae; genus UBA6857. Next base: position 2,162 of record JAZLAJ010000004.1, on the reverse strand, counting down.
TGATGATTTCACTTGGCTCGGCACCGTGCTTGTAGCCTAGGTATCTTGCGGTTTCTTGCAAGTCATATTTTAAAAGCATTTTATTACTCCTCTGCATAAAGCTCACTGACACATCTGAAATACTCATCAATGTTTTCCCACTTGCTTTCAGCAGGGATATCACAGCCTGAGGACAGCATAAAGTTATCGTACTGTGAGCATTCAGAGTAAACCCTTCTGACATTTTCTCTTATGCTTTCAGGCGTGCCGTTTCTGAAAAGCACAGGGTCAATGTTACCCATAACAAGGCTATCTTCGGGCATAAGAGGAATAATATCCTTAAGGCTGATTGCATTGCCGAAATGATAAATATCTGCATCGATAGCGGCAATATCCTTTGCCATATCCTTAACTGCATCACCGCAGTTGTGGTAGCAGATTACAAAATCATCATCGTTTACCGCATCGAAAATCTCTTTTACAAAAGGTACAGAAAACTCTGCATTAAGGCTCGGTGATAAAAGACCTGCCGCAGGCTCTGCCATAATTACACCGTCGGCTCCTGCTTTTTTGAATTCTTTTATGTAATTGATAATGAATTCCGTTGCCTTTGAAAGCAGAATTTTAACCTCATCGGGACTGTCATAGCATTCCATCATAAGCTCGGTCATATCAAAAAGTCTGCCTGCAAGTGAGTAAGGGCCGATTACACCGCAGAATACGGGTACATCTGTAATTTCCTCTTTGGCTCTTCTGATACCCTCAATGCAAATGGGTGCTCTGCCGTCTTTGGTGCTTGGTACAACAATGCTTTCAGCATCGAAAATATCGTCAATTATGCCTTTTCTCACAGTAGGCACATCGTGGTCGTAATAAACAATCTGAGCACCAAAGGCTTCAGCCTCAACGGATAAATCCATCATATTAAGAGATGCACCGATATTGCATCTTTCAGCTATGGCCTTCATCCCCTTAACCTGCATTTCAGGGCTGTCAAGAAGCTCCTTTACGATGATACCTAAAAGCTGTATTGACGGAAAGGATAATATGGGGATGGTTTTAGCTTTGTTGCTATATATTTTCTGTACTGTCTTTTTCATTGCTTTCACCTTACTTAAAGAACGAAAGAGCAAGGTCTGCTGCAGTTGCGGCATCGGGTGCATATCCGTCTGCACCAACCTGCTTTGCAAAGTCCTCACTTACAGGTGCACCGCCGATCATAACCTTAACTTCTTCTCGGATACCCGCATCTGTAAGAGCATCAACTACATCCTTGTGGTACTCCATAGTGGTTGTAAGAAGAGATGAAAGTGCAACGATTTTTGCTCCGCTTTCCTTTACAGCCTCAACAACCTGCTCGGCAGAAACATCAGTACCAAGATCAATACATTCAATACCGACACCCTCAAGCATCATTTTAACAAGATTCTTACCAATGTCGTGAAGGTCGCCCTGTACTGTGCAGATGACTGCCTTGCCGACAGGCTCAACACCTTCCTTTGTAAGATAAGGCTTAAGAACACTTACACCCATATTCATGGCACGGGCGGCGATAAGCACTTCAGGTACATAAACCTCATTTTTCTTGAAGCGTTCACCGATTGCCATCATACCTGCAATTAGTCCATTGTCAAGAATGTCTTTTGCAGAGTCTCCGTTTTCAAGAGCCTGTGATACAAGCTCCTTTACATTTTTTGCTCTACCTTTTTGTACGAATTCTGAAATTTCAATTATGACTGACATTGTTGTTACCTCATTCCCAATATTTATCAATTGTTTCTCTTATAATCTCAACATAACGACGAACCTTGTTTATATCGTTATTGACTGTATAAACATCTCGTTGTGCAATTTCAAGCTTGCATCCACGAGCAGTTTTTATTGTTTTTTCAAAATGCTCACGACAAGCCTTTTCATCAAGGTTTGCACCCACACCAAGATACACAGGATTAGGTTTACGATGATAAATGATGCCTGAACCACGAAGCTGGTCTGCCATAAATTCTTCATCACACCAAGGTGAAATTGAAACCTTTTTAAGGTTAGGTAAAGTTTTTATATCATCCCAGAATGTATTAACAGGTTCACAACAACCGTAATTGAGTCTGCCGAAAACGGATGCAATTTTATTGTAGCAAGGGAAGATAAATTCACGGAACATTTCAGGTGAAATACCCACAGTT
>JAZLAJ010000003.1:0-68185 GCA_045613145.1 Acutalibacteraceae bacterium | reverse complement strand
ACGCTGACGCGTGATGATATGCCAAGCCTGCAGCTTGGATAAAAAAATAAGTAACTTTTGGTAGACAAAAGTTACTTCTTTTTTGGCAGGGGCAGAAGGGCTCGAACCCTCGGCACGCGGTTTTGGAGACCGCTGCTCTACCAACTGAGCTATACCCCTATATTTTATGGTGGGCCATCAGGGACTCGAACCCCGGACCAACCGGTTATGAGCCGGTTGCTCTAACCAACTGAGCTAATGGCCCATCTACGTCAGCTGACTTTTGATAGTATATCAAACAATGTATGATTTGTCAATAGATTTTCTGTAATTTTATATTATTTTTTGCGCGTTGCTCTCACCTGCTCAAGCACTCTTTACCATACAACAAAAGCCACCCTTAAAGAGTGGCTTTCATATTTACAAAAGGATAAATTATTTAAGAGTTGCTTTTGCGCCAGCTTCTTCGAGCTTCTTAGCAGCAGCTTCTGCATCATCCTTAGACATTGCTTCCTTGATAACTTTGGGAGCGCCGTCAACAGCTTCCTTAGCTTCCTTGAGGCCAAGACCTGTGATTTCACGAACAACCTTGATAACAGCGATCTTGTTAGCGCCTGTTTCAGTGAGTTCGAGATCGAATTCTGTCTTTTCTTCTGCAGCAGCAGCTTCAGCAGCTACGGGACCTGCAGCAACAACTGCAGCAGCAGCTGATACGCCGAATTCATCTTCTACAGCGTGTACGAGTTCTGAGAGTTCAAGAACTGTGAGAGTCTTAAGTTCTTCAATAATAGCAGTAATTTTTTCTGATGCCATGGTAGTTTACCTCCAAGTAATTTGTAATTTTTAAAATTTTAATTATGCTTCAGCGGGAGCTTCAGCAGGAGCTGCTTCGCCGTCTTTGTCTACGATAGCCTGGATAGCACGTGCGAAAGCAGAGATAGGTGCCTGGAAGGCGCCAAGAACGTTTGCAAGAAGTACTTCACGTGAGGGAAGCTTAGCAAGACCGCTGATTTTTTCAAGGCCGATTACTTCCTTGTCGATAAAGCCGTTCTTAATTTCAAAGTTTTTGTGTGTGTCTGCAAACTTGCTGAGAATGCGAGCAGCAGCAACATAATCATCTGCACTTGTTGCGATAGCAGTTGTACCTTCAAGTACTGAATCAAGACCGTTGAGTTCTGTGTTTGCGATAGCAAGCTTTAAAAGAGTGTTCTTTACAACTGTGTATTCTACACCAGCTTCACGAAGCTCTTTACGAAGTGCAGTGTCATCAGCAACGTTGATACCCTTATAGTCAACAATAACACCGGCGATGGAGCCATTGAGTCTTTCAGTAAGTTCAGCAACAACCTGTTTCTTCTGTTCTAAAACGATAGCGCTTGGCAAATGAATTCACCTCCTGTAATATTTTGTACCCTTGGTGTAAGAATTAAGAAAACCCTTTCCCTCAAACCGAGAGAAAGGGTGACATAGTTAAACTAAGATAAATCTGAGTTAATTATGTTCCGTTCCTCGGCAGGCGGCACTAAGCCTTTAAGTCTGACACCTGCTGTCTTAGGGCTGGACAGCTAAAATATAATACCATAACATTTATACAATGTCAAGCATTATTTCAAAAATTATTCAGCGTTTGCAGCAGAACCAACCTTGTTGGGGTTAACCTTAACGCCGGGGCCCATGGTTGCAGCAACAACGCATGAACGGATGTACTGACCCTTTGCAGCGGCGGGCTTAGCCTTGATGATAGCATCAAGAAGAGTAGTAAAGTTCTCATTGAGCTTTTCTACACCGAAAGAAGCCTTACCGATGGGGCAGTGAATGATGTTTGTTTTGTCGAGACGGTACTCAATCTTACCTGCTTTTGCTTCAGTAACAGCCTGAGCAACGTTAGGAGTTACAGTACCTGCCTTGGGGCTGGGCATAAGACCACGGGGACCGAGAACCTTACCGAGACGACCTACAAGACCCATCATGCTGGGATGTGCGATAGCCACGTCAAATTCCATCCAGCCTTCGCCCTGGATTTTAGCAACGAGGTCTTCAGCGCCTACTACTTCTGCGCCTGCAGCCTCTGCAGCCTTAGCTTCTTCGCCCTTAGCGAAAACAGCTACACGAACAGTTTTACCTGTACCGTTGGGGAGAACAACTGCGCCACGAACCTGCTGATCAGCGTGACGTGAGTCAACACCGAGACGGATGTGAGCTTCAATTGTTTCATCGAACTTTGCGGTAGCAGTCTTAATAGTTAAATCAAGTGCTTCCGCAGGATCGTAAAGATTTGATTTGTCTACAAGCTTTGCGCCTTCGACATATTTTTTACCATGTTTCATTGTCTTTCATCCTCCTATAGAGTGGTTAAATCGGATTTTTCCTCCCACCCGGAAGCATTAGTCAGCGACTACTATGCCCATTGAGCGAGCTGTACCTGCGATCATACTCATAGCTGCTTCAACACTTGCAGCGTTGAGGTCAGGCATCTTCTGCTCAGCAATTTTTCTAACCTGCTCACCGGTAATTGTTGCGACCTTAGTTCTGTTGGGTACACCTGAACCGCTTTCGATGCCGCATGCCTTTTTGATAAGAACTGCTGCGGGCGGTGTCTTGGTGATGAATGAGAATGTACGGTCTGCGTAAACTGTGATGACAACGGGAATAATAAGACCGATGTCATTCTTTGTGCGCTCGTTGAATTCCTTAGTAAAAGCCATGATGTTAACACCGTGCTGACCAAGAGCCGGACCAACCGGGGGAGCCGGAGTAGCCTTACCTGCAGGAATCTGGAGCTTGATTAAACCTACAACCTTTTGAGCCATTTTTTTGCACCTCCAAATTTATGTGGTTGATGGCGACCTGTATAAAGTTTTTACAAGTCTCCCACAGGGAGAATAACCTCCCTCGTCATAATAAACGGCATAAGCCGAAAATTATCAACTTAAGTCTTATTCAGCGACTTCGATCTGATTGAGTTCAAGTTCAACAGGTGTTTCTCTGCCGAGCATTGAAATCATAACAACAACTACTTCCTTTACAGTATCTATTGAATCCACGATACCGCTGTAGCCGTCGAAGGGACCGCTGAGGATGTTTACGAAGTCTCCTACCTTGTAGTTTACTTCGATAGATTTCTTCTCAATTCCGAGGTTTATAACCTCAGCATCACTGAGAGGAACAGGTTTGCTTCCGGGACCGACAAATCCCGTTACGCCGCGGGTATTTCTGATAACATACCATGCTTCATCAGTCATGGAAAGTTCTTCAGGTTCAAACTCGCTTTTCTTTTTGTAAATACAGGCAACCTTTACCATAACATAACCGGGGAAAAGCTTACGTTCGATTTCACGAACCTTATCATCCTTAATTTCAGTTACGGTTTCAGTGGGGATTCTCACTTCGAAGATCTGATCCTGCATTTTACGGTTTTCTACAACCGTAAGAATGTTTGAGGCTACTTTGTTTTCATAGCCTGAGTAGGTGTGTACTACAAACCATCTGGCGTTTTCTGCCATTGTTACACCTCCAGCTGACCGCTAATAATTATTCAGCTTTTTCAGAAGCTGTTTCGTCTTCTGCTGCTGTGGTTGCTTCTTCCGTAGTTTCTTCGGATTCAGCGGTTTCGTCTTCGTTCTCGTCGTGATCGTGATCGTGTGCCTCTGTTGTTTCTACGACTGCAGTGGTTTCTTCGGGATTAGCGAGTGATTTAAGACCGCCGATACCTGCTGAAAGACCCTGGTCAATACCGTAAACAACGATACATACGATAGTAACTACGAGAAGAACTACACCTGTACTTTTAAGAACAGTTTTTGCATCGGGCCAAACAATTTTCTTGCATTCACCTTTGAAGTCTTTGAAGAACTGTTTTGTACCCTTGCCTGTGCGGACGAAGAAGTTTGGCTTGTCTTTTTTGTTAGCGTTACCTTTTGCAGCTTTTGCTACCTTGGCAGCAGCCTTGCTTTCATCAGTTGTGGCCTTTTCAACGTCTGAAGTTTTGGTAACTTTCTTTTCTTTCTCAGCCATTACTCTTACCTCCTGCTTATTTGGTTTCTTTGTGGAGAGTGTGCTTCTTGCAGAATCTGCAATACTTGTTCATCTCCAACCTGTCAGGATTGTTCTTTTTGTTTTTCATTGTGTTGTAATTGCGCTGTTTGCACTCTGTGCAAGATAAAGTAATTTTTACTCTCATGAACGGCACCTCCATTATAGGATAATAAAAGGCTAAACGAAAGCAACACTTTCCTTCGTTTCAGCCCGATAAGGCCTCCCTCTATTTCAGGACACAAAAATAAAGCCCTCTGCAAGAGGTACAAGTAGTTTACCACAACTTAACCTTCCCGTCAAGGGCTTTTCGTAATTTTTTTGCTTAAAAATCCATTTTTTTCAAATATTACTGATTATCATCTGTACAGATGTGAAAATCAGTCAATAATGCACATGGTTTTAATAGCTACAGGGATAACAGGCTGTGATTTCTCACCCATAGAGCTGTAGTTTCTGGGAATTTCAAGAAAAGCATCCACAGTTTCCATTCCTTCTACCACCTTACCGAAAGCGGCATAGTTACCGTCGAGGAAGGTGCAATCATCGCTGTAGCAGATGAAGAACTGACTGGAAGCAGAGTTCGGATCCTGACTTCTCGCCATAGAAACAACACCTCTGGTATGTGAAAGTGTGTTCTGTGTAAATCCGTTAGCAGCGAACTCACCCTTTATGTTTCTGCCGCTTCCGCCCATACCTGTACCCGTGGGATCTCCTCCCTGAGCCATAAAGTTATCAATTATGCGATGAAATACTACACCGTCATAAAAGCCTTCTTTAACGAAATTTTCAAAATTTGCAACTGTTTCGGGAGCATATTCCGGATAAAGCTCAATGATATATTCTCCGCCGTGTTCCATTGTTACTTTTACTTTAGACATAATAGAATCCTCCATACCATAATATATATCTGTAATTATTTATAAACTACAGTGTAGTCATAACCGGGAAGCCAGTAGTTATTCATAAAGTTTCTGGCTCTGAAAAGAACCTTATCCTTATAAACCTCGACACAGTAACCTGTACCGGAAATAAAGTGTCCGTTAAAATTAAGATTAGCCACAGACGGAAGATTTACACTAGTGATATTACCTATCTTTTCCACTGATGTATAACCGTTATATTCTTTCATGGATGAGTTAGAAAAACCGTTATGAATGTGACCTGTTATGTAGAAAACCTTATTATATTTGTTAAGAATTTCCTTAACCTTGTCGCTCTGTTCACCGATACCGCCTGTCATATCCGTGTATTCTTCATCGCCCCATGAAACAGGAAGACCGTGTGTCTTGTTAAGAGGCCAATGTGAAATAACAAAGATAGGCTTTTTAGTTTTAGCAGCCTTCTTCATTTCACTCTTCAGCCATTTTATCTGCTTATCACTGAAATAAGCATCTGTTCCGTCATCTTCACTGCCAAGGAAGATGAAATAATAACCGTTTATTTTAGTCGAATAGTAAACATTACTTACCTTTTCGCCGGTAATTTTTCTGTTATATTCGAGGAACAGCTCTTTATAAGTCTTCTCATAGTTCTCGTCTGTCCATGTATCGTGATTACCTACAGCAAGAAGTGTACGGTCAGCGATATTTTTACCCTCGAGAAGCTCCTGGGTATATTTCCAGTCCTCTTCCTCTCCGCCATGGGTAACGTCACCGGTTATGATAAAGGCATCAGGCTTGACCTCAGAAGCCTCAAGACCGGGAATAAATGTATCAAACATACCCTTGGTTATGTCGTTATCACCGCGTCTTACGTGTGTATCGGACACAGCAATAAAGCTGAGCTGGCAGGCCTCTTTATCAACAGGAGCAAAAGGAGCCTTGGCAGCCTCCGAAGAAGCAGGGTAAACGAGTCCTGAAACCGTGATCATAACAGAAAGTGCAATCTTCAGCGCATTCATTAATATTGGCATCATTTTAAAACAACCTCTTTCCTTATATTATACAATAAATTTATTCAATCCCTTTAAGAGCTTCAAGTTCTTTTCTGTCAACTCTTATCTGGGAATCTTTTATAATTTTAACATCACTTTTGTTTACACTGATAGGAGCAGCTTCCGGCTTTTTTTCTAATGAAATCTTAAGCATACCGGTAAGAAGATTATTATCGACTACCGTTCCCTTGCCTTCTGCAGTTTCAACTATAGCACCGCATTTAGGTGTGGTCTTAAGTAAATGCTCATAAGCCTCCTGCTCATATTTAAGACAGCACATAAGTCTTCCGCAGGTACCGCTGATTTTAACAGGGCTTAGGGAAAGACTCTGCTCCTTAGCCATTTTAATGGAAACAGGCTGGAAATCTCCGAGGAAGGTGTTACAGCAGAAAGGTCTTCCGCAGACACCGAGACCGCCCACCTTTTTACTTTCGTCACGGACACCGATCTGTCGAAGCTCGATTCGTGTTCTGAAAACTGAAGCCAGATCCTTTACAAGCTCTCTGAAATCCACCCTTCCGTCAGCGGTGAAGTAAAAGAGAATCTTGTTTCTGTCGAAGGTGTATTCTACATCGACAAGCTTCATTTCAAGCTTATGTGCAGCTATTTTTTTGTTGCAGATATCGAATGCTTCTTTCTCTTTTATCTTGTTTTCCTCGACAGTTTTAAGATCGTTAGGATTAGCAAATCTCAGAACCGGCTTAAGAGGAGCCGTGATTTCTTCGTCAGGAATCTCTCTGTTTGCGATGGTAACGGTTCCGCACTCGATGCCTCTCGCCGTTTCTACTATAACCTTGTCACGGCATTTATATTCCTTTCCGCAAGGGTCAAAGTGGTAATTTTTTCCCACTTCCTTAAATCTGACTGAAACAACTACTGCCATATATTTATCTTCCTTTCGTACCGATGAACATTAATTGATTTTTATACCGTTTAAAACCGACGAGAAACGGGTTACGGTAAGATTAAGATTTGCTGACGAATCAAGATCATCAGCTAACGTCTTCAGATTTTCCGTAAGCTCGAGAGTTTTTTTCTGTGTAAAGCGGTTTTTAAGAAGACGGATTTCTTCCCTTTCACCGTTCAGAAGCTCCTTACCTCCGCTCTGAAGAATAAGGGCATCTCTCGAAAAAGAAATCATCTTTTCGATAACCTCTCTGAAAAGCTTTTTATCCTTAACAAAACAAGCCGTCTTTTTAAGAAAATCGAATTCACTTTCTTTGACAAGAGAAGAAATAAGCTCCGCTGCCAGAAGCACTGCCTTATCATCCTCAGCATTTTTAGCCGAAGAAAGCTCTTCGCCCAGAGTGTAGGCTGTGGCACGGGAAATAACCGTGTCGAGCAGAGAAGATTTACTCCCGCAGGTCAATATAAAGCAGACATGAGGTGACGGCTCTTCGAAAATTTTCAGAAGCGCATTCTGTGCCTGAGGGTTCATATACTGAGCCTCAGAGATAATAAAAACACTTTTCGTTCCTTCATTCGGAAAAATAAGAGCCTGTGCCTTTATCTCTCTGACAGAATCAACCTTTATCATAGTACTGTCTTTTTCTTTACAGAGTATGTGAATGTCAGGATGGCTGTCCTTCATGGCCTTAAGACATGCATTACAGCTTTTACAGGGTTTATCTTCTCCTCTGCAGACCAAAGCAGCAGCAACCTCTTTCGCCGCTGAGAGCCGTGTCTCTTCATCAGCACCTTCGAAAATAAGTGCGTGAGACAGCTTGGAGAGCTTTATCGCTGTTATTATTGAATTTTTAAAGGAAGCTGTTACCGTTAAATTTTCAAACACTGCTTTCACCTGCTAATCATAATCCATTACATTATACATTAAAAAAACTTTTTTTACAATACAATAAAGTTACTTTTATAAAGAAAATAATTATAATGCTCTTTCACCGAGAAAAAAATATATAAAAAACCTAAAAATTTTCTCAAATACTATTGATATTTTGATTTTATGTGTTAGAATAGAGTTACAAAATCAAAGGGAGGTAAGAAAAATGGCATACGTTATCACAGATGAATGCATTGCTTGCGGTTCATGCGCAAGTGACTGCCCCGTAGAAGCTATCTCTGAAGGCGACGGCAAGTTCGTTATCGATGCTGATACTTGTATCGAATGCGGCGCTTGTGCCGGTAGTTGCCCCGTAGAGGCTATTGTTGAAGGCTAATTGACCTATAAACGAATCAGAGACTGAAGTTTCCTTCAGTCTCTCAGACTGTCGAAAAAGTCCAGCAAAAGCTGGGCTTTTTGTCATATTTATGGTATAATAAATATGGTGATGAAAATGTTAGAAGAAAAGCGAACAGGAGAAAACAGAAACGATGGAGAGATAGTAAGTTTAGATGCACTTGTACCAAAGTTTCATCTGTTAAGAAAAATAGACAGATCGATAGATTGGAGAAAAATATATCCGATAGTAGAACATAAGTATAGTAAGATCGGTAGACCAAGTGTCGATCCTGTTGTACTTGTAAAAATGGTAATGTTACAGCATATATACGGCATACGCTCATTAAGACAGACAGTAGCAGAAATAGAAGTAAATGTAGCGTACCGTTGGTTTATTGGCTACGGATTAACAGAAAGAATACCCCACTTTTCAACGGTGAGCTACAACTTTCTTCATAGATTTGATAGTGAAATGTTTGAAGAAATATTTACCCTTGTACTTAATGAAGGAATAGACAGCGGATATGTAAAACCTGAAGTAATATTTGTAGACTCAACACATATTAAAGCAAATGCTAATCGTAAAAAGCAGATGAAAGTACATGTTCCTGCGGCAGTAAAAACTTATGAAGAACAGCTTCATAAAGAGATAAATGAAGACAGAGATGACCACGATAAGAAACCGTTAAAAGATAAAGAAGAAACGGAAGAGCTTGTTGAAAAGACAGTATCAATAACAGACCCTGAAAGCGGTTTGTTTCACAAGGGTGAACATCAGAAATGCTTTGCCTATGAAGCACAGACAGCTTGTGACAGAAACAACTTTGTTCTTGATGTAACAGTAGTACCCGGCAATGTACACGACAGTGTTTCTTTTGATGCACTCTATGATAAAGTAACAGATAGATTTCCCGAAATAGAAGTAGTAACAGTTGACGCAGGATACAAAACCCCTTGGATATGTAAAAAGATATTTGATGACGGAAGAATACCGTCAATGCCCTACAAGAGGCCAATGACAAAGAAAGGTTTCTTCAGAAAATATGATTATGTATATGACGAATATTATGATTGCTACCTTTGTCCGAATGATAAAGTTTTAAAATACACAACTACAAACAGAGACGGCTATAGAGAATACAAAAGTAATCCACATGACTGTGCAAAATGCGAAATGATAAAACAATGCACAGAAAGCAAAAATCATCAAAAATTAGTTACTCGTCACATATGGGAAAACTACATAGAAATGGCGGAAGACATCAGATACTCACCACTCGGAAAAGAAACCTACTCAATGCGAAGTCAGACAATTGAGAGAGTGTTTGCCGATGCAAAAGAAAAACACGCCATGAGGTATACACCTTATCGAGGTCTGAACCAAGTCAGTAATTGGGTCAGGCTTAAGTTTGCTGCAATGAACCTCAAAAAAATAGCAATGTGGAAGTTCAAAAAAGAGAATTTCCGTGATTTTGATGCCTTTTTATCCTTTTTATTCCAAATATTCAACAATACATACAGAAAACCGTGTCTCGTTTAATTGCGAAACACGGTTTTTCGACAGTCTGAGAGACTGAAGTTTCCTTCAGTCTCTTTTTTCTTTATCTTACCATTTTAAGTCTGAGCTTATCACTTATCATCGCTATGAATTCCGAATTAGTAGGCTTACCTCTCGAGTTTAAAATAGTATATCCGAAATAAGAGCTCAGAACATCAACATCTCCCCTGTCCCATGCTACCTCTATGGCGTGGCGGATGGCTCTTTCCACTCTCGAGGGTGTAGTCATATTATTCTTTGCGATTGTCGGATAAAGCTCCTTGGTTACGGCATGAATAAGATCAGGCTTACCTATAACCAGCTTTATTGATTCACGGAGATATTCGTAACCTTTTATATGGGCGGGAACACCTATTTCACGCATAATGTCGGAAATTACCGTTTCCACAGAATATGTATCTCTCTGCGCAGCCGTCGCACCCTTATCAGCCCACTGCATAAGCTGAATAAGTCTTTTGCTCATCATTCCCAAATCAAAAGGTCTGAGAAAATAATAATCTGCGCCTGCAGAAATCAGTTCATTATGAAAAGCGGGATTATCTATAGATGACATCAGTGCCACCACAGGTTTGGGCATAGATGAATTTTTAAGCTCCGTCAGAACTCCCAGCGCATCTATTTTCTGCATAAATACATCCATAAGCACCATATCGGGCTTATATCTGTAAATCTGATCTAAAATCCTAGATCCGTCCTTTTCTACAAAAATAACATCAAAATCCGCCGGGGACAGATTTTTTTCGCACTGTCTTTCAAATTCTTTATCTTCTTTTGTAATCATAATTCTAATTTTGTTCGCCATTGGAAAAACCTCCTGTAATGTGTAAATTTTTAACATATTTTCGAATTACAGTGAGATATTACCACATTATTCACATCCGTTCAAGGGGCATTATGTCGAATAATAGGAGAGATATAAATATTTTTTCAAAAAATAAAAAGTACAGCTGTCAGAAAATCAGCCGTACTTTTTATGTTATATTTTTTCACATTATTATCATTTTCCGTCTCTTTCACGGATAACAAATCTCGTAGGCGTACCTTCGAGACCGAAAACCTCTCTTATCTGATTATCCAGATAACGCTGATAACTGTAATGGAAAAGCTCCTTACTGTTAACGAAGCAAACAAACGTGGGAGGTCTGGTGGAAGCCTGAGTCATATAGTAAATCTTGAGTCTCTTACCCTTATCCGTGGGAGGCTGAACTCTCGCAGTAGCCGATGCAAGCACATCGTTAAGCTTACCTGTAGAAATTCTCATAGAATTCTGCTCATCAACGAACCTGATAAGCTCAAAAAGACGGTCAAGTCTCTGCCCTGTTTTAGCTGAAATGAAAATAATAGGAGCATAAGACATAAATGAAAAGTCATTCATCAGCTTTTTACGGTAGCTGTCCATAGTCTTTCCGTCTTTTTCCAGTGCATCCCATTTGTTGACAGCGATGATGCAAGCCTTGCCCATTTCGTGAGCGATACCTGCCACCTTAGAGTCCTGCTCAGTAAAGCCTTCGAGAGCATCAATCATAATAACGCATACCGAAGCTCTCTCTACCGCCATTTTAGCACGGATTACAGAGTATTTTTCTATCTGATCCTCGACCTTGCTTTTTCTGCGAAGGCCCGCAGTATCAATAAACATAAACTCGCCGAACTCATTGGTGATGAATGTGTCTGTAGCATCACGGGTAGTACCCGCGATATTTGATACAATAGCTCTTTCCTCACCTGAAATAGCGTTGATGAGTGAGGATTTGCCTACATTAGGCTTACCGATAACGGCTACCTTGATAGTGTTATCATCTTCCTCCTCTGTCTCTTCTACAGGAAGATGTTCTAAAACAGCATCAAGAAGGTCACCTGTTCCGTGTCCGTGTACAGAAGAAACAGCAATCGGATCACCTAATCCGAGATTATAAAACTCATAAAATTCCATCGGTGTTTCACCGACAGTGTCACACTTATTTACACAGAGAACGAGAGGCTTGTTACTCTTTATAAGCATAGCCGCCACATCCTCATCGGTAGCAACTACACCGCTGCGTAAATCTGTAACAAAAATTATCACATCTGCGCTGTCGATGGCAAGCTGAGCCTGACGGCGCATCTGTTTCAGGATAATGTCGTCACTGTGAGGTTCAATACCGCCTGTGTCAATAAGAAGAAAATGACGGTTCAGCCATTCGCAGTCACCGTAAATTCTGTCTCGGGTAACACCGGGAGTGTCATCAACGATGGAAAGACGCTGTCCGATAAGTTTATTGAAAAGAGTAGATTTACCCACATTGGGTCTGCCTACTATTGCTACGATCGGTCTTGCCATAGTGTAATTCCTCCTTTTATTCTGATAGTATTATGTCAGCAAGCTCATATCCGTCACAGGAAACAGGAATAATCTCCACTCCGAGTTCCTTTTCTGCTTCTGCGAGTGAAACATCATCGAGAAAAATATCACCCTCACTGCGAAGCATAACGGAAGGAATAAGAAGCCTGCCGCTAAGATTTTTATCTTTAAGCTGATTAATAAGGTCACCGCCCGTAACGAGTCCCGCCACGGTAATACTGTGACCGAAAAAGTCATTTACGATAGAATAAACATCGACCTTTATCTGCGAATATTTATCTGTAACAGCCTCTGAAAGCTCTTTCATAAGCGGATAAGCAGCTACACCCGTAGCCAGACTTAAATGCTTCTCTTTACCGCTGTAGCTACTGTTTCCGAGTGCCGAAAGAAACTCTTCTTTAGTACTCGTCCACATACCGACACCGTTTTCTATCTGACTGTAATTTTCATAATAGTCTCCGTCAGGAATTTTTCTGCCCGCCTTAAGGTAAAATTCATCAGCCGCATAAGCGAGTCTTGTCCCGTGCTTTTCCTTAAAGGAATCACCGAAGGAGGAGATAATATCAATTACCTCACCCGCTGTTTTACTGTCATACTCAGGCATATCGAAAAGTCCCTCACGGTACTTCGTCACACCTACAGGAACTGCAGCTATACTTTTTACTCCCGGATAAAGCTTTCCGAGCTCCTCAAGACTGTAGCGAAGCTCTTCACCGTCATTGATTCCGGGGCAAAGAACAAGCTGAGTGTTAATCTCGATACCGTTTTCAGCCAGTCTGCCGATAATATCAAGACATTCCCCTGCCCTTTTATTTTTCATCATTTTCACACGAAGCTCTTTATTCATCGTGTGAACAGAGATATTAACAGGGCTGATGTGCATTTCGATGATTCTTTCCACATCTCTTTCCGTGAGATTGGTAAGGGTGATGTAATTTCCGAAAAGGAACGAGAGACGGGAGTCGTCATCCTTAAAATAAAGAGTCTTTCTCATACCTTCAGGAAGCTGGTCAATAAAGCAGAAGATACACTTGTTCTTACAGTGTCGCTGCTCATCCATAAGATAGGAGTCGAATTCCAGACCTAAATCTTCCTCTTCGTTTTTTCTTATACGGGTATATTTGATTTTCTCATCACTTTTAAACTCGACAAGAATATCCTTTTCCTTGGCATAAAACTGATAATCAAGAAAATCATTGACGGGATTACGGTTAAGAGAAAGAAGAACATCTCCGTCCTTTATTCCCCTGCCATAAGCGGGAGATTTTTTTATTACACTCTTTATCACTACAGACATCGCTGTTCTCTCTCCTTTCCTTGGCACCTGCCTTAATTAAAGCAAAAAGGCAGAGAAAGCAGTACCGCTTCTCCACCTCTCAAAGTTCAAAGGCTTAGTCTTCGTCCTTTGCAATTACCTGCTTACCTTTGTAGTAACCACACTCAGCGCAAACCTTGTGGGGAACTGTATAAGCGCCGCACTGCTTGCATCTTACAAGTGTAGGAGCGTCGAGCTTCCACACGTTTGAACGTCTTTTGTCTCTTCTTGCCTTTGATACTCTTCTCTTTGGTACTGCCATTGCCCAGCACCTCCTTATAAATAATAATTAAATGAATAACCTTTTAATCTTCCAGTAACCCAAGCAGAGCCTCCAGACGGGGGTCAATGTCCTTTTTACAGTTACAGGAATCAGTGTTAAGATTCGCACCGCATTTGGTGCAGACTCCCTTACACTCTTCGCTGCAAAGAAACTTCGAAGGAAGAGCAAGGAATATGTCCTCTAAAGTGAGCTGGAGCAGATCAAGCTTCATATCCTCGATAAGAATGTAATCATCATTATCATCTTCATTGAGTGAAGAAACAAGACCGTGTACCATCGGAATCACAAAATCAAGCTTTACAGGCTCTGCGCATCTGTCACAGAAGACATCTAAAGTAAAAGTGATTTCCGCCTCGATTGTTACAACTCCGACTATGTTTCTGATTTCACCTTTAACTGAAACAGGTGTCGTGAATGGAAACACACCGTCCAATTCTTCTTTCGAAAAATCAAATTCACAGTCAACGGGGAGCTTATTTACTCCGCCTGCGAATAAACTTTCAAGTGCAATATACATAACTCACCTCATATTAACAGATAACATTATATAGATATAGGGTTGATTTGTCAATAAAAAACTGAAAATTGATTAAAAAATTCTTTAAAATATATTTATTTTTTCGTGGTAAAGGTAAATACCTCGGAAAAATCACTGAAATAATTTTTACTGTTCAGATTTTTTACTGCCTTTATTTTAAACTTGTACGATTTACCTGCACTAAGACCCTTTACCTTGTATTTCGTTTTTCCCGTCACCGTAGCTACACGCACATACTTATCCTTTTCCTTATTATACATAAACACCTGATACTTCTCAGCACCTGTTACACCGTTCCATGAGAGAGTAAGATATGTCTTTTTACGTGCAGAGGTTTTAACTGATGTTACCTTATCGGGTTTGGTAGTAAAAGAAAATACAGATGATGTATTAGTGCAGACCGATTTACCGTTCTGAAGCTTGACGGATTTGATTTTATATTTATAGGTTGTTCCGGACTTAAGTTCCGTTGCCTTGTAAGATGTTCCTTTGACAGAAGCGATTTTTACGTACTTCTTTTTCTTGGTGCTGTACTGATAAACATAGTAACAGCTCGCTGCCTCCGCCTTTTCCCACTTAAGAGTAAAGGATGTCGTTTTAACTGAAGAAACCTTTATATCCGTTACCTTAGCCGGCTTAGTGCGGAATTTAAGGTCTGTTCCTTCACCCTTGAACACCTGAAAGGTGGTTCTTATTCTCGGAATGACACGGATAGTATATTCCTTACCGGGATTTCTGCCCTTAAGCTCATAACTGTTAGTGGTTACAGTTTTCACTTTAACGAACTTCTTCTTATTTGACTTATAAATATAAACATCGTATCCTGTAGCATTAGGCACACGGTCCCATTTAATCTTGCCTCCCACGTCAGTGGCTGAAATTTTAAGGTTTTTAACCTTAGCGGGAAGAGTGGTGACTGTGAACTCAGTGCTTTCAGCACCTTCATATATTATTCCGTTTACGGTTTTAACTGCTTTCAGCTTATAACCGGAAAAATCAGAATTACTCAGCTTGGTAGGCTTATATTTAGGATTTTTGAATGTTTTGAAAAACTTATACTGTCCGTCAGTTTTTTTATAAAGATTATACTTGGCACCGGGAACTGCCGTCCAGGTGAGTGTGTATCCCTTATCCGTGACCTTATCAAGATTCATTCCGACAACAGACTGCGGAATATTTTTCATATCTACCGCTTCTGAATAGTTGCCGTAAACATTCTCTCCCTGCACATTACCGAAAGCGCGTACTGCATACATCCCCGTCGAAGCCTTATCTGCGGGAACTGTATAGAATGCTGCAGTGGGTCCAAGAGTAGCAATATTTGTGTAAGCTCCGCCGGAAGGGTTATAGCTGTACACCTCGTAGCCTCCGATGTAGCTCGTAGCGGACAAGCATACTACAGGTCCGTACTTTTTCGAGGTGGGGGTGCTGTCGATAATAGCACGGATATATATTTTATTATCCGTTTTATCAGGTGCAAACCAATAAATCGAAGCGCTTCCGTCTGCATTTCTTATTACCTTTGAAATATTGGTGTTATCGGGAACACTGTTATAAACATTTACCGTGTAAGGTGAAACAGAAGTGAATCCTCTGTGAGAAATAGTTCCCTTTCCGTCCACAGCAACAATCTCGTACTCCGACGCAAGATACGACGGAAGATAATTAAGCACAACAGAGGTTGATTTTATATCTGAAAGAGTAACCTGTGTCGGCATAATCAAGGAACCCTTGGTTACGGTATATTTAACCTTATCGAAGCTGCCGAGAGAGTCATAAGCACCGATGGTTACTGTTCCTGTTTTAAGAAATCTTATCTTGTTGTCGGAAGTAATTTCAGCTATTTTGGCATTATAGGAAACAAGATGCATATCCACTTCAGAGCTCGTGGTTATAAAGGCGGGTGCATACTCACCTACTGCCGTCTGTACTGCTTCAACTATATCGACGTAGCCTGCAGCCACATAGCCTTCATAAATGACACCGCTTATAACAACACTCACTTTATACCAATAGGGATCTTTCAGAACAGACAAGTAATAGGTTGAATCTGTGTTCACCTTACCGAGAATCTTCACATCTGCTCCCTTAGCAACTGTAGCTTTGCTGCTGTAAGAGGTGGATGGTCCTGTTCTTAAATTAAGGGCTATA
Source organism: Acutalibacteraceae bacterium (assembly GCA_045613145.1). Taxonomy (GTDB): domain Bacteria; phylum Bacillota; class Clostridia; order Oscillospirales; family Acutalibacteraceae; genus UBA6857. The sequence goes on along the minus strand of JAZLAJ010000003.1, from coordinate 51,876 downwards.
GTTGTTTTGCCTGTCTGCTCAAAACCGTCAGCAAGCTCACCTCTCGCTTCTGTAGTAGTCCATGAGGGCATATTCTCATAAACAGGAACAGAGAATACATATTTGTTATCAATGAGTCCCGACTTAACATAGGAAACATAGGTGGAATATCCCTGACTGAGTGCACCCGTAAGATTTGTCATATACTGGTGGTCATAGGGCTTGTAGTAACCGTTAGGGTTTACATTGAAGCGCTGAAGATAGCCGGTAAACTGACCCTTGGCAATATAAGACGAGGCAAGGAATTCTGCGCCGCCGTTAATGGACTTTACGGGTGTATCCCAAGGTCTGCCGTAGGTAGTACCCTCGCTTGCCCATTTAAGACCTCTTTTGATGGCATTTTTACCGTCGGTAGCACCGATATTATAAAAATTATAAACACCGGGATAGCTTTTATGCTTACCTGAAACACTGCTGCTGCCGGAGGTTCCTACCTCATTAAGAATCTTTGATGCGATATAGCAGGGATTGACATTGTAGGTTTTGCCTGCATTGAGAATAGCCTCTGAATATTTGACAGAGGTCTTTTTAAGCTTACCGTCTTTATTATAATAAGTGATTTTCTTATCAGCCATAAAGGAGCCTTTAAGGACATTTTCTACAGCCTCCACCGTGAAGGAATCACTGAAAGAAAGAGTTTCAAACATAAAGATTCCGTCTTCATTGAGGAAATTTCTCGGGTCCATAAAGTATGCAACTGCAAGTCGGTTAGCCTCGACAAAGCCACCGTCTTTTTCGATGTAATATTTTTTGCTGTAGTTGTAGTCTCCTATATCCATACTCTTAAAAATATCTGACGAAACAGTGGAGGATACGAGAGATTTGGCGCCCAGCTCACTGTCAACGGAAACATTGAAATCAAGACCCGTAAAGAAGGGTTCAAATTCCCAGCTAGGGTGAGCCTGATGAAGCTGCCTTAAATAAGGTTTGTAACTTTCAGGGAAAGCGGCGATTTTACTTTCAAAATCATCCTCAGCAGCAAAAGAACCTGTGGCAAAAACGCATACTATAACCGCAATTATAAAAGCAACCAGTATTCCTTTTTTGTTTTTAAGGATTTTTTTCATTTTGTCACTTCCTCTTTTTAAATATGAACTTTATTTAAGGAAAGAAAGAGATCCTAAAATATCAGAAACAGTAGTATCAGTCTCCGTGCTCACTTCTTTTTCTCCTTTGCTTTCTCCGACAGCTGCGAAAGAGCTTACAGATGAAAGAATAGAAGAAACCTTGTCATCGTCAGCTGCAACGGGTGCAGACTGTGAGATCATCTCCGGCTCTTCAGACACTTCTGACTTTTCAGCTTCCTCCACACCTAATTTAGCATAAATTTCAGCCTCTAATTCAGCCATAAATTTCGCACCGTCGAACTCTTCTTCAGCTTCTGTCTCTCCGTCCTCGATAATCACCGAGCAGCAGTTATCGGAAATACGCTCCATAAATTCACGCAGACTCTGACAAAGCTCATCAGCTACATTTTTAAGATGATTTGTAGCCTCATTGATTTCCTCTACGGTTTCATTTTTACCTTCACCGCTGACAGAAAGCTCACCTATTTTTTTAACGAGCTTATCCTTCTCTTCATCGAATGATGCAACCTGACCTTCAAGCTCTGAGATTTTATCGGTTAATTCCTTTACCTGCTTCTGTAAACGGCTTTTTTCTTCATAAGCCTCGTTTTTCACTTTTTCGATATAAGCAATAACATCCTGCTTATTGAATCCGCCGAAGGTGGACTTTCTGAGTTTCATAAAATTATTTTCCATAGTATTTCACTGCCTTTAAACAAAATTTTACATAATAATTCTAACATAAAACGAAGTATAATTGCAACTGTATTGAAAAATTAATTTCATTTATTGTATAATATAATAAACTACAGGTGTGAAAGGAAGGTGAATAGCCGATGAATATACTTTCAAAAGAAGCAAAAGCAGTCATAAGCCGTCTGCGTAAAGCCGGATATGAAGCCTTTGCTGTAGGCGGATGTGTCAGAGATATGATTATGGAAAGAGAATGTCAGGACACTGATATCACCACCTCCGCACTGCCGGAAGAGGTGAAGGAGGTATTCTCTGATCTCAGAACAGCAGACACGGGAATAAAGCACGGAACCGTTACGGTCATAGTCGGCGGTATCCCTTTGGAAATAACCACCTACCGTATAGAGCAGGGCTACTCTGACGGAAGGCATCCTGATAAGGTAATTTTCACCCGAAGCCTCAGAGAAGACCTTAAGAGACGGGATTTCACAGTAAACAGCATCGCCTTTTCACCCGAAGAAGGATTTATTGATCCCTTCGGCGGTAAACAGGATATAGAAAGAAAAATCATCCGCTGTGTAGGAAATCCGACAGAAAGATTCACCGAAGACTCTCTGAGAATTTTAAGAGGACTGCGCTTCTCTTCTGTCCTCGGCTTCGAAATAGAAAAAAATACTGCCGAAGCTATGAGAGAATGTAAAGAGCTGCTCAGAGCAGTTTCAGAGGAAAGAATTTTTTCTGAGCTCTCGAAGCTTCTGTGCGGGAAAAACGTCAGAAGCATTATCGTAAATTTCAGCGACATCCTCGAAGTTATTCTGCCTGAAATAAAAGGAATGAAAGGCTTCGACCAGCATAATTTTCACCACATATACGACATACTGACCCATACAGCAGTAGTTACCGAAAGCATCTCCCCTGTCACCCATCTGAGATTTGCTGCTCTTTTTCACGACTGCGGAAAAACAGACTGCTTTTCACTGGACGAAAACGGCATCGGTCATTTTTACTCCCATCCGTCCCTGAGTGCCGAAAAAGCTGAAAAAGCACTCCTGAGACTCAGAAGTGATACTAAAACCCGTGAAAACGTCGTAAAGCTCGTCAGAGTACACGATTCCCCCATCGAAGAAAGCGAAAGAATAATCAAAAAAAGACTGCGCAGTATGGGTGAGGAGCTTTTCTTCGACCTCATAAAACTGCAAAGAGCCGATACAAAAGGTCTGGCGCCCGAATTTCACGGCAGAGAAGAGCATTTTAATATTCTGGAGAAAATGGCAAGAGAAATCATAGAAGGTGAAGAATGCTTCTCGCTCAGGGATTTAAAAATAAACGGTAACGACCTGATAAAAGAAGGCTTCAGTGGTAAGGAAATAGGTAAAGCACTCTCCTTGGCACTGGAGGCAGTGATTGACGAAAAAATAAGAAACGATAAAGAAGAGCTTATACGCTTCTGTCTTGCGGACAAATAAGTAACTGACAAAAAAATTCAGCAGCACCAGACCGGTACTGCTGAAAATTTTATTCAATAATGAATACCTTTACACCGTGACTTTCGGTAACGGTATTTATAACACGTGTATCCTCTGTAACCTTTTCGTCCCATACATCTGTGACTTTGTAGCCATCCTTGTCAGGAAGATTAATAAATCCGAGGTTAGCTATCTTTTTAAGATCTATTCTCGTACAGGAGGATTTACCGCCCTTGTTAAGCACGCAAACAGCCGCCTTAGAATCCTTGAGCGGTTTTACGAGGATATCTGTCATACCTTTTTTTATTCTCTGGCACTGAATACCGAGAGGATCCTGATTAATAGAAATCATAGTCTTATTGGTGAGAATCTTATATACCTTGCTTTCCGTGTCAATCTTGCCGTCGACAATGAACTTACGAACATCGTTACCCAGAATAAGCGGTGCATTCATCATACACCAAAGGCTGAAGTGAGCCTTATTTTCTTCATAAGTAAGGTCACCGTTACCTACCTCAAGCATATCGGGATCATTCCATGCTCCAGGCACAGAATATTTATTAAGACGGACTGTGAACTCATAAATTCCCATAACAGAAATCCATTTAGCCTGAATGTCACCTGTGGTTCTCCAGAGATTACCTGCTTCAGCACCCCATTTCCAGGGTCTGTTGAAGCCCCATTCACAGATGGAGTAAATAATAGGCTTTTCTTCTGTTCCGTTCTTTTCCGCATAAAGCTTCGTAGCTCTTTTAAGCTCACGTCCCATCAGCTTATACTGAATGGCGGCACTGTCCATTCTCGAGGCTACAGGATTAATGAACTCGACGGTATTCACACCTTCATCAAGATAAACCGTAGTCTGAAGCTTTCCTTCGGGAGTCCAGTTTTTACGGCTGACACAGTAAATGTGATATTCCTGCTCACCGTTTACTACAGCCATAATGAACTTCTCTTTTCTCGCATCCTTTCTGATGTCGATGTTGAGAATGTACTCCCCTGCCTTTTCTGTCTCTACCTCTACGGTGAAGCTGCCGTTTTTACCGTCAAGTCCGTCAACATAATTCTTAGTGTCAACAGTATCATCGGGAACTATACGTGCAAGCCCCTTAAGCTTCATTTCAGCGGAAGTAAAATATGCGAAGGGTTCACCTGCACCTTCTTCTGCAAATGAAACAGCAATGATGCGCGGTGCAAGAGAAGGAATGGGAACATTGTGACAGAAATCGTATTTGAAATACTCTATACCCCACTCAGCGAAGGTCTCTGCATCTGTTCTTTCGTTTCTTAAGGACGCAGGATAATCCTCACAGGTGTGAGTTCCGTTCGAGGAATAGATACCAAGCTTTACTCCTCTTTCATTGACATATTCAGCAAGAGCCTTTATACCGCTCGGAAAGGTTATCTTGTCGCACTGTAATTTACCGTCAGCACTACGCTCGGAAGCCTGCCAGCAGTCATCGATATTGACATAGCAGTAGCCTGCATCAACCAGTCCGCTGTCCTTCATAGCGTCGGCTATTTCCTTGATAAGCTTTTCACTTATCTTATGTCTGAAAAGATTCCAGCTTGACCATCCCATAGGAGGTGTAAGTGCTACTCCGTTATTATAATTTCCGTCAGCAGTCTGTGTAAGACGGAAGTTATTGACGAGCTTTTTTGCCGTGCAGATAGGACAGAAGGTTTTGTCTGCCAGCTTTTTAGCGGCTATACCTGTAGCCACACCCGTTACTGCGGCAGAAGCACCGAGAACTGTTTTTTTGATATCCATATTCATTCTCCTTTTTATTTATCAGATAAGCATTAATGCTCTCATTACGAAAATTATCAGGAACATAGTAAACATCGATAGTATACTCGTCCATACCACAAGCTGACCTGCCAGCTGTTCATCTCCGCCTATTTCACCCACCATTACTGCACTTGATACAGCCACAGGTGAGGCAAAAAGCGAAATAAAGGCAGGATATTCTACTGAAGTGAGACTGAGAAGTCCCGTATATTCTGACAGAAGCACTGCTGCAGTAATCGCAGCTACAGGTGTTATGACTGTTTTGAAAAGCGTACCCCATACTATCTGCTTAAACAGAAAAGACACCTTGGAAATGTCAAATCTTGCACCTAAAACAATAAGTGCCAGAGGTGATGCAATCTTTCCCATATTATTTATCGCAGTGTAAAGATAGGGTATATTTTCTTTTATAGTAAAATCAAAAGGTAAAATATTCCTCAAAAATACTACGGCAACACCTGAAAGAACACCGATGATAAGCGGATTCTTTGCCGTTTTTATTACCGTCTTTTTTATTGAAGCTTCTTTTTCGTCATCGGCATAATGCGAAAGGATTATTACTGCCAGAACATTGAAAAGAGGAATGGCAACAGCAGAAAGAACCGATGCGAAGGCCACAGCCGATGCACCGCCGAGACTTTCAGCCAGCGGTATACCTATAATAGCGTAATTAGAACGGAAGGCACACTGTGTAAGCACACCCTTCTGATTTCTGTTACGGGCAAAAACACCCGATGTAAGATATGCGATAATGCAGATTATAAGAACGGCAACGACACAGAAAATAAGCGCATCCCATCTTATATAAGAAAGACTTTCGATAGCGTAGACATTATTAAAAAGCAGAACAGGCAGAAACACCTTGAAAACCATCGTGTTTGCTTTTTTAAAGAAGGCATCGTCCGCGAAATGAATCTCTCTGAGAAAATATCCGACGAGTATCAGGATAAGTATGGGCATTACCGCATTAAAGGAAAACAGAAATATTTCTTTCAAATGTAGCACTACCTTTCTTAACGACCCGGACTTATTAGAGATCTGATTTTTTCAGTGAGCATCTCAGCTGCACAGAGATTAGATAAGGCTCCCGGATGTCCGTCGATTACGATGTCATTTTCGCCCATTCTGAAGGCTACGGAAAATGCTTCCACACGGCTGTCTCCTGTCTGCTCAGAATACTCAGCCACTGCGGTTTCTATCGACGGAAAAAGAGAATTATTCATATCTCCGAGTATACAAAGGATGTACGCAGCAGGATTTTTCTCTCTTACCTTCAGAAGCATATTTACGTACGCTTCGATGAAAAGCTGTTTTCCGTTATCACTGTTTCCGCAGTAGGATGCATCATTAGTGCCGAGATTTATGACGATTATATTGTTTATCTCCTCAGAAAAATTCCATAAAGGATCTTCCTGTCCGGTAAGATGACAGGCTTTGTCATATTCATTCATAACGAGTCCGTCATTCATCTTTCCGTTTTCCGTATAACCGGTGAGAACTCCGTAGCCCGAATAACACACTGCGCTGTAATCGGCATCGAGCTTTTCTGCAGTAAGATAGGCATAACTTTTCATAAAGTTTTCCGTTTCCGTGGAAAAGCTGCCGTAAGCACCTGCATCTATACCGTAACCGCAAGTGACAGAGTCACCGATGAACTCAATTTTAAGTGTTTTTTCCTGTGTAGGCCCGATATCCTTTATACCGTATGAAGCCACCTTGGTTATCTTTACAGAGGAGTGCATAGCTTCAGAAAGCTTGACAAGAGTTATCACAGTTCCGCTGTAATCCGTATTTATGCGGTAAGTCTTTTCCTCGGAAATACATTCAATTGCCACGAGATTACCGTCGGAATAAAGTGCTATCCTGGGACTGTGAGAAGATGATACAGCAGGATTTTCGGGAGCAAGAGTTATTTCCGCATAATCTCCCTTACAGATAAACTCCGCACCGCTTCCCGACGCTGAAAGGATAAGCTCATTTTCTTTTACAGCACTTCTGCCGATGAAATTAAGATAAGTTTCACTCAGCTCATATTCCCTGTAAGATGATTTTTCGTAATGTTTAAAAATATCCACACTGTCGCCTTCTTTGTTTACGATAAGATAAGCAAGTATTACCGTAAGGAAAATAAGAACGGAAGTAAGAAAAGCGAACAGAATTTTAAGTTTTTTCAAGTATATCACCCAAAACAAATTTATTAAGGATATTATATATAATAATTCCGCTAAAGTCAAATGTAAAAATTCCCCGGATTTATGAAGAAAAATCCGAGGAATATTTTTATCAACTGAAAATTACGGTGGTAATACTCTGAGGAGGTATTTCGACGCTCTTGAAGCCTATGCCCTTTTCGGCAGTAAGCTCAAGATTTCTTTCAACATCGGTGGTATAAATTTCCGCACTGTTCCAGAACTTATCAAATCTTACCTTTCTGCCCTCTTCAGCCTCATTGACTATAACAGCCACATATTCACCGTCGGGTGTTACATAACCGGAAACATAGAAATCATTCTTAAGGACATTATACACGGGATATTCCTTATCACCAATCCACTGTGTCCACCAGGCCTTTTCCATTTCGATGTCTGCTACGCTGATATCAGTGTCGATAACCTTTGAGCCCACAGGAATAAACTTGCTGTAATGAGCCATAGCATAGTAGCGCTTGCCTACACCGATATTATTGTAATCACCGTCAACATAAAGCATAGAGTCGGCATCAAGACCGCCTTCATTTACTGCTACCCAGCTTGACCAGGAATTAACTCCTGTAAGAGTAATGTCCTCACACATAGTTCTCGCCATAATAAGACCTGCTTCAATGTCGTCAGCCTTATGCTGATTCGGAAGCTCACACCATTCGCTCATTTCTACTTCGACAGAAGGATACTTCGCTTTAAGATAATTACCGAAAGCGTATTTGAGTGCGAAATTATCATCTGTCCAGTAGCTGTGATAAGCATAGGTTCCCATCACAGATGCTATTTCTTCATCGGCATAAAGAAGCTCCATACAGTCCATAGCGTGATCGCCTACCTGTCCGCTCTCAGCCATAGAAAGCTTAACATCGAGACCTCTTTCGGTAATCTTGCGTGCGAATACACGGGCTACTTCAATAACCTCATCAATTTCATAATGGCAGCCTTCCTGGCCTACCCATCCGCCGCCCCAATCCCACTGAGGCTCATTGATGGGACTGATGTACTTTACGGGAACACCTTCTGAAATAAAGTGTTCAGCTATATCAAGCATATAATCGGCAAAATCTTCGTAGCATTCCTTTTTAAGATTGCTCTGTGCAGGTTCGAGACCGCCCGAAGCCTGACCGGAAACAGTCATAAGATAGTGAGGAGAGTTTACGAAAAGAACAACAGTGTCAATACAGCCGTACTCAAGACTCTTAAAGAGCATCTGCTGTGCATTAGCATCTTTGGTAAAGTCATATTCAAGCTCACCTGTTTTTTCATAAACCTCAGGAATAAGGAAGCTGTCAGTGCTTCTCGAGGACTCTCTCCAGAGTCTGGTGTTCGGGTTTTCTCTTTCACCGCCGCCTACATTGTAGCGGTAAACATTAAGACCGAGACCCTCCTTCGAGTAAAGAAGCTCAGCATATTCATCTGCTTTTTCTGCGTTCTCTACCATCTGTGCCCACCAGGCTGCAGATGTACCCCAGCCGGTAATTTCCTGCTCACGGTCGAGAACATTCATTCTCACATTCACCGTAGAGGCATCGATTCCGAACCATCCGGCTACCGTACTGAGAACAAAAAGAAGCAATAATACATAATAAATGGTTTTCTGGATAAAGACGGCTCTGTTTTTTATCATTTTAAAACTCCCCCTGAAAAAAATATTCCAATTAATGATAACAAATTTTTTCTGAAAGGTCAACTGTTTTAAAATAAATCGACTCATTTTGAATAAAATATTAATTCTTGCCGATTATTACAGATAACCATCCCTTTAAAGATTGATTTTTCCTTAATTGAGTGCTATAATAATTACGGAAAATATGTGAACTAAGGTGATAAAATGTCAGAATGTAAAATTATTTCTCACAGAGGTGCCAATAAATATGCGCCCCAGAATACTCTTCATGCCTTCAGAAAATCTGTAGAAATCGGTACTGACGGTTTCGAAACCGACGTACATATCACGAAAGACGGTGAAGTAGTTCTCTGCCACAACTATACAATAGACGAAACCTCTACAGGCAACGGCAATATAGCCGAAAAAACTCTCGCTGAGCTTAAAAGCTACGATTTCGGCTCTTATTTCAGCAAAAAGTTCCAGGGCACCGAGCTTCCCACTCTCGATGAGTTTTTATCCTTCGTGGAAACCACTGATATAAGTGTTCTTAACATCGAAATCAAATCTCCCAAGGAAAATGAAACAGGTATCGTAAAAAAGACCATCGAAGCAGCCAAGGAGCACGGTCTTTTCGACAGACTTCTCATTTCCTCCTTCGATCCCAAGCTTCTCGTGGAGGCTAAGGAAATCGACAAAAATTGTAAAACAGGCTTCCTTTATGCTCCCAATCATCTTATCACTCTTACAATGTTCTGGAGACCTGTGGAGTTCGCTAAGTCAATCGGTGCAGATGCTCTTCACCCCCAGTTCCTTTTCGTTGATAAAAACTACGTGAAGAAAGCTCATAACGCAGGAATTATGGTTAACCCCTGGACAGTAAATGATCCTGTTTTCATTGACAAGCTTCTTCGGGCAGAGGTTGACGGAATCATCACCGACCTTCCCGATGTAGTGGGCGGTATGATGGAAAGATATAAGGATATATAAAAGAAAAAGAGTAACAGCCAATCGGTTGTTACTCTTAATTTTTTATACGTTGATGTAGTAAATATCGTTACCTCTGGATTTGATGAACTTTATAAGATCATCGAATTTAAGCCACAGGAATGCTGTATTGTCATTAGGATGAAAACCGATGTAACCGTCAACAGCTTTAAGGTCACTGTCTAAAACTACATTCACATCTGCATCATCGTCATTGATAATACCGAAGGGAGAAACGGCACCGGGCTCAAGTCCGAGATGCTTCAGAAGTCTTTCGTCAGAGCCGAAGCTGAGTCTCGAGCAGCCGAGCTGACTTCTGATATCCTTCTGAATATCGGGATGCTTATCCTTAAGCACAGATACCACATAATGGGTTTTACCGTTAGCATTACGAAGGAAGAGATTTTTGCAGACCTCTCCGTCAGTGAAAATTCCCATAGCATCCATATCTTCGATGGTGCATACTGCCTCGTGATGAATTACCTTGTACTCTATACCGAGCTCATCGAGAGCCTTATACACCTTTTCCTGCTGTGTCATAGTTTAACCTCACTTTTTGATGTAAGTAGAAATATTTCCGTCTGATGACTTAAGAGTAAGGCTGTTTCCGTTTACGGTATACTCGAAGGTGTCAACCATACTGTTTCCGTAAATAGAGTAGCTGACGGTGACTTTATTTCCGCTGATGGAATAAGAACCGGTGAAGCTGCCGTTAATTGGAATGTTCACCACGGGAACGGTGAGATTTACATAAGTAATCACTACCACTCCGCCCTCTTTGAATTCGTAGCCGCTCATACCTGTGCTGTCAGACCATTTACCTACGAGACTGCCCGAACCAGGGGTTACGATAGAAGTACCCTCACGGACATAAAGATTTGTATTGCCTGTCTCGTCAGTAAGAGAAAGAGTATTCTTGGAAACGGAGAAGTCACATCTCTGAGTTATCTTCTGACTGCCTACAGTAAACTGAATAATAATAGACGCACCGTCAGTAAGATAAACACCTGTGTATTCGCCGTTAAGAACCGATGTGCTGATTGATGTAACCCTGGCATCAGAGAATACAGCCTTGAAGGTACCGTCATCATTGAAGGAATATCTTACGGTAGCATTATCATTTACCCATGAGCCTACTATTTCATCGATATCGGTAACAGGGTTTGTATTACTCTGAACGGTAGTTACAGCTGCAGAAGATCTCTGATAAGTCGCTGTCTCTCCGTCCTCGTGATCCTTCATTGAAAGAGAATTATTTTCTACCTTTACGGTGTAAGTATTCTCTATGGTAGCGGAATAGATAGAGAATTTGGTGGTAAGCTTGTCTCCGTAAAGAGTATAAATGCCCTTTGATACTCCGTTAATAGGAATATTGACAACAGGAACCGTAAGATTCACGTAAGTCATTTCTACGGTGCCGTCGGCATAAAATGCGTAACCGCTCATATTGGCACTGTCTGTCCACTGACCTAAAATAAGCTCACTCAAAGGAGTGGGAGGAACTGTGGTTTCAGTGGTGGTAGGTGTGGTAGTGACATCAGGTGCGACAGTAACGACAGGGGCCTGAGTAGTGGTGACTGTTACCACCTCTGTAGGCTCATCATCCTTTTTCATAGCTGAGGTGGTAATCACAACAACTACCACAAAAACAACTACTATCGCAGCAAGAAGGCTTGCTATAATTTTCGTACTTTTATCCATAATTAATTACCTCGTTACAATAAATAAGGGTATCCGCTCTAGGATACCCCTTCTTTGCTTTTAAGCAGCAACTGTTGCATCAGCTGACGGTGCAACTGTAGAATCTGCAGGAGCTGTGTAAGCCATAAGCACGGTTACGCTGTTATCAGAAGTATCTGTAAGTGTAAGTGCGCTTTCCTCGACAGTAAACATATAATCCTTTGTTACACTCTTAGCATAAATAGTGTATGTAACGGTTACATAGTACAGACCGTCATCTCTTTTAGCCACTGAGTAAACGCCGTCAACGGCACCGTTGAAGTTTACATTGAGAATGGGAACCTTAACGTCTGCAAAGGTAACTACACATTTACCGTCTTCTTTGAATTCGTAGCCTGTCATACCTGTGGAATCTCTCCAGGAACCGATAAGCTTCTTTTCGGGAGAAGCACTGCAGGCAGTGAAAACTGTGAGTACCATAAGTGCGGCAAGTGCAATTACAAGGATTTTTTTGATATGTTTCATACTTATTACCTCCTTTAGGTATAGCTTAGTATAGCATATAAAATTAAATTTGTACAGTAAAAAATGAAAAAGGATGTAAAAAAATATAAATCTGCGTAGTTTTTCAGCATATTGCTTTTGTAGTTATCTTGTGTTAAAATCATAAAAGAACGAAAAAAGGAGCGATATGATGACCGGTTTTATAAAGGATATTCCTCTGTGGGACAGACTGAAAAAAGCCGATAAACCCATTGTTTTATACGGTATGGGAAACGGTGCAGATATGATAATAGAGGTTCTCGACTCTCTGGGAATAGAATACAGGGATGTCTTCGCCAGTGACGGCTTCGTAAGAGGCCACTCCTTCCACGGCAAGAAGGTTCTCACCTATTCGGAAATAAAAGAAAAATACGGTGAATTTATCACTCTGATGACCTTCGCAATCCATGACGCTCCCACCTTAGCAAGAATAAAAGAAATGTCTAAGGAGGGCGAATTCTACGCCCCTACCGTCCCCATCGCAGGAAAGGGACTTTTCACTTTCGATTATCTTAAAGAGCATAACGAGGATTTCAGCAAGGCATATAATATCTTATGCGATGAAAAAAGTAAAAACGACTTTACCGATGTTTTAAATTTTAAAATTTCGGGCAAGACAGAATATCTCTTCCGCTCAATGTATGAAAAAGAAAAGCTTTATGAAGACATTCTGCACCTCACAGACGAAGAGGTTATAGTTGACCTCGGTGCCTATGACGGAGACACCGTAAGAGAGTTCCTTTCGGTTACAGGCGGAAAATATAAAAAAATCTATGCCTTCGAGCCTGACGAAAAGAACTTCAGAAAGCTTACGAAAAAAACAGAAGAACTCGACAGAATAGAAAGATATAATCTCGGAGCGTGGGATAAAAAGGAAACTCTTTTCTTCGCTAAAAAAGGCGGCAGAAACTCGAGAAAAGACGAAAGCGGTATACCCGTAAGCTTCGACAGCGTGGACAATATAGTCAATGATCCTGTCACCTTCCTCAAAATGGACATCGAGGGTGCTGAAGCTAAAGCTCTGGACGGTGCAAAAGAAACAATCAAGAAATATCTGCCTAAGCTCTACGTCTGTGCATACCACAGAAATGAAGATATGTATGTCCTTCCGCAGAAAATAAAGGAGTTCGACAGCAGATATAATGTATATTTCAGACATCATCCTTACATCCCTGCCTGGGAAAGTAATTTTTATGCAGTAATTGACGATAATAAGTGATGAAAAATACTTGACTTGAAAACAGATGTGTGCTAAAATACCATATGTTATGCAGATGTGGCGGAATTGGCAGACGCGCTAGTTTCAGGTACTAGTGAAAGCAATTTCATGTGGGTTCAAGTCCCATCGTCTGCACCAAGCTGTCTTGAAAGAGATTTCAAGGCAGTTTTTTTATGCGGAATTGGCAGCATCGTCACCGAAGCGCTCCCTGTGGGAGATGAAGCGAGGTGAGGATGGCGCAGCGGTCAAAATCGCTCGGTGCTCCAAGCCGAAAAGCGATTTTGGGAACCGCAAGAGTCCCGCGCTCTGTAACTAAGAAGTACAATTTAATCAAATGCAGATGTGGCGGAATTGGCAGACGCGCTAGTTTCAGGTACTAGTGAAAGCAATTTCATGTGGGTTCAAGGTCTCGGCTCCCGCCTCGGTCGGTGCTTCTGTGTTTCGCACAGAGGTGTCCACCGGACACCCGCACCCCATCGTCTGCACCAAGCTGTCTTGAAAGAGATTTCAAGGCAGTTTTTTTGTTTTACTGTATCAGTTTCCAACAGCAGTATTTTTATTAAAAACATTGTATTTTCACAGAATCTGTGATATACTAACTATGCTACACAAAACCGAATAAATGATATGGGAATGGTATTTTCTTTTTTATAGGGAATACTGTATCTTTGCGTACGTTATTTTTGAATTTTGCAAAACTGCAAATTCCACAGATAACGTGCGATGATTTGTCATTCCCATTTATCTGGTTTTGTGTAGCAACAATCGGAGTTTGCGTTTTCGGTGCGCTTACTTCGGTTGGCGCACTTTTTTATTTTACCGTATCAATTGACATCAGCAATATTTTTATTAAAACATTGTATTTTCACAGAATCTGTGATATACTAGCTATGCTACACAAACTGAATAGTTAGAATTGGTGGTATGGTTTTCTTTTTTTAGGGATAATTATACCCTTATTTCATCATAATCAATTAATGAATTTGGTAAAATCGCAAATTCCACTAATTGATTATGGTAACAATACCCTAATTCTAATTTAGTTTGTGTAGCAACAATCGGAGTTTGCGTTTTCGGTGCGCTTACTTCGGTTGGCGCACTTTTTTTATTTTACAGCATCAATTGACATCAGCAGTATTTTTATTAAAAACATTGTATTTTCACAGAATCTGTGATATACTGACTGTGTCGAATTAACTTAATATGGGAAACTTAAAGTGTAATTTATCTTTTAAAGGGATAAGTCTGTCTTTTTGCGCCCACAACAACTATACAGAATTTGTTAAAAACGCAAGTTCCATTTATGTTGTTGTGGTTACACAGTTTCACATAAAGTTAGTTCGACGCTACCGGAATTTGCGTTTTATGTGCGCTTACTTCGGTTGGCGCACTTTTTTATTTTAACTTAAAGGAGATAAAACAATGGGGCTTTACATTAACAAGCTGTACAGTGAATTTGACACTGCAAAAGATCTCATTATTTCAGATGAAGCCTACGAAAAATATTCTCAATTCTCTAAACAATGGCTAAAGCTTACTGCAGATCTCCCCATTGAAGAAAAGATGCTTTACATTTATATGCGTGCAGCATTAGATGATTTTCTGATAATCTGCTGTAAGGATCATTTTTCGAAAGGGTTTGAATCCGGCCTGAATGTAGCTTTTAAAATAACGGATAAATACATCAATCCCCTTTGCAATGCACTCGACGATAGTGAGGACTGCGATAATTTATAAACACCAAAACGGACACCTCCCGGTGCCCGTTTACTATTTTATATATCCTTAAGAAGCACCTTTTCTCCGCCTTTTTTACGGGAGATTTCTGCCGCTACAGCTATGTCGTGACTGATAACCGTAGCATCAATGGTAGTAACATTCTTAAGATCTTTTCTTTCACCGCAGATGATTTTCATAAATCCCGATATAAGTCTTATATCACCCTCTACGTGACCGCTTATGGCAGGACTTCCTGTCCATACAGTACCCGACTTACCTCCGAAGATGTTCATCTTAAGCTTCGTACCGTAGCCGATAAGCTCACCCTTGGTTCCTACTATGTGACACTCACGGAACATTTTCTGAGAAAATCCGTTAAGATTAAGAACAGCCTTGGCTCCGTTTTCGAACTGCATGGTAACGAGCTGATGATCACAGACATTGTTATCGTTGAGGAAAACACATTTACCGTAGTCACCGTATTTCAGAGCGTCTACTATATCCTGCTTACTGTTTTTTGCCTTACCTGTAAGAGTACGCTTCATATGCTTGATAAACTTGGCCTTATAAAACGGGTCGGTTATGTAGAAAGCTTCCGCATCATAAGGGCAGTTCTTTTTTGCCTTGCATCCGCCGAGACATCTTTCCGCCGCCCCCTCAGGTGCATACTCCTTACGGAAATACTTAACATCACCCACTGAGCTTACAGAAACACAGGGTGAGTCAATAAACCAGGCGATAAGGTCAATATCGTGACAGCACTTAGCGAGAATAGACGGTGTAGACGTAAATTCATCTCTCCAGTTGCCTCTTACGAAGCTGTGTGCGAAATGAAAATAGCCGACATTTTCCGTGTGATTTATTGAAACTATATCCCCTATCTTGCCACTTTCGATTATTTCTTTAATCTTACTGTAGTAATTAGAATAACGAAGCACGTGACAGATAATGAGAATAACACCGTTAGCCTCCGCCATATCACGAAGAAGTCTGTATTCATCCTTCACTCCGCTTACAGGCTTTTCCAGAAGAATATATTTATAGCCTGTTTCGATGGCAGCTTTCGTTATTTCAAAATGACTGGCATCCTGTGTAGTTATTATGAGAGCATCGGAAATAACACCCTTGGAGAAAAATGCATCAGTAGAGCTGAACTGCATTTCCTTCGGAATTTTATAAAGAGGAGATATATCGTCGAGTGCCTGCTGACTTATGTCACAGAGTGCAACTATCTTCGCCTTTTTAGAATGAAAGCCTTTTATAAAGCCCATATACTCTGTACCACGGTTTCCGAGACCGATAACTGAAATCGTTTTCATATCTCTCATCCTTTCACGGTATAATCTGATTATTTAAATTCGGGAACCCAACCCTTATGTGCTTCGAGAAGCTCATCAACCATCTTTTTAATAGTATCAATATCAAGCTCACTGCCTGTGTGAGGATCAAGCATAGCAGCCTGATAGATGTGCTCCTTTTTACCTGTTACAGCTGCTTCGATAGTAAGAAGCTGAACATTTATGTTAGTCATATTCATAGCAGCACACTGCACAGGAAGAGCACCTACGTGACAGGGATGCACACCGTAACCGTTAACGAGACAGGGAACCTCTACGCAGGCATTTTCGGGAAGATTTGTGATGAGATGACCTGTGTTAAGAACATTACCGCCTATTTCATAAGGTATTCCTGTTACCATAGCTTCCATAATTCTCGAAGCATATTCGTTTGAACGTTCGTGTTCTCTGACTCCCTTTTCGAGCATTTCGGCATAATCCTTTTTCCACTTTTCGATCTGATTTACACAGCGGCGGGGATATTCATCGAGAGGGATATTATATCTTTCGATAAGCTCGGGATACTTTGATTTTATGTAGAACATATTATATTCTGCGTTATGCTCACTTGATTCTGTGCAGTAATAACCGAAGTTTTTGATGTAGTCCATTCTGACCTTATCATCTGCATCAGGCTGTGCCATATAGGCATCTACTCTCGATTTGATTTCGGGATAAAGATCTACACCGTTTTTGTCCTTGATTTCGAGGAGCCAGCCCATATGATTAATACCTGCAATAAGCTCTTTTCTGCCTTCAAGCTTATCTTCCATACCGAGCTTTTTAAGAAGCCATTCACTGCAGCCCTGAACACTGTGACAAAGACCGACGGTGTTTATAGGAGTATAACGCTGCATATAACCGGTAAGCATTGCCATAGGATTAACATAGTTAAGGAAGAGCGCATCGGGACAAACCTCTGCCATATCGTCAGCGAAGTCCTTAAGCACGGGAATGGTGCGAAGTGTACGCATAATACCGCCGATACCGAGTGTGTCAGCTATAGTCTGACGAAGACCGTACTTTTTAGGAACCTCAAAGTCGATGATGGTACAAGGATCGTAGAGACCTACCTGAATAGCATTGACAACGAAGTCAGCGCCTCGGAGTGCATTCTTTCTGTTTTCCACACCTACATAACACTCGATTTTACCGTAACCGCCTTTTGCCTTTCTCATAGCCTCAAGAATAACACGGCTCTCCTCAAGTCTCTCACCGTCAATGTCATAAAGTGCAAAAACGCTGTCACGCAGAGCCTCGCTGCACATACAGTCACCGATGACATTTCGCGCAAAAATGGTGCTGCCCGCACCCATAAATGTAATTTTCATAATGTTTTCTTCCTTTCGCTTTTTCTTTTTTTATTATAGCAGAAAAGATTTACTTTTCAATACATTTTAAATCAATTTTATTCTAAATTATCATAAGAGAGACCTATCATATCTCTTATTTCATCGAGGATTTCCATAACCTCCAGCGTAGCCTTAAGAGGAACCATATCGCTTTCTGTTTTTCCTGAACGGATGTCCTCAGCTACAGCATCGAATTCGTCAAGATAAGAATTAATCTTCGGTCCGTCGCCCTTAAAGAATTCCTTGCTGAAAAATCCCTTTTTACATGTTATACCGTTCATAGCGTGGAAGAAAGGAGCTTTGATTTCACCTTTTTCTCCCTTGATTGACATTTTTTCCAGACCCTTGCTGTCATTGATTGATGCACTGATATTTACCTTAAAGCCGTCAGAATAAGTGAAAACTATATCCTCACTAAGGTCGATTCCGCCGCTGATATCTGCCTTCACTTCGATTTTTTCAGGCTTACCCCAGAGACAGTAGGCATAGGTTATTGGATATATTGTAATATCCAATAGTGCGCCCCCTGCCCTTTTAGGGTCTGTGTGTCTCCCTTTATAGCCCACAGTTCTGCTATGATAACGGAAATCGGCAGAATAAATCTTACCGATTTTTCCTTCATCAAGCCATTTCTTTGTCATATTGGCAGAAGGTGAAAACCAGGTCCACATCGCTTCGCAGAGATAAAGCTTCTTTTCCCGTGAAAGCTCAATCAGCTTCTCTGTTTCCTCAGCAGTAACCGTAAATGCCTTTTCACAGAAAACGGGCTTACCAAGCTCTAAGGCAAGCTTTGCATAACGGAAATGAGCATTATGGGGTGTAACTATGTAAACTCCCTCTACACCCTCAGCAGTAATCGCCTTTTCTGCGGTGTCGTAAGCTGTTCCGCCGTGCTTTTCTGCGAAGGCTTTTCCTTTTTCGTAATTTCTGGTATAAACGGAAGCTATTTCGTGTCTTCCGCTTTTATTGAGCTGTGAAGCTACTGTATTTGCGAGACTTCCCGCACCGATGAAGCACCATCTGAATTTCTTCATATAATCAGCCTTTCCTATTTCTCTGCTTTCATTATGACATATATGAAATAAAAGTTCAATACAAAAAGCAAAAAACAGCCTCATCCGTTGAAGCTGTTTTTTCTCTTTTATCCGAGCATAGGCTCTGCCTGAATTTTAATACTGTCAGCTTTACAGCTTTCAGTTTCGAAAATGATAATCTCATTTTCTTCCTTAAGAAGAACACCGGGAAGATAGAGCGCCTTCTGAGGTCCTATGGAC
This sequence comes from Acutalibacteraceae bacterium, assembly GCA_045613145.1. GTDB lineage: Bacteria > Bacillota > Clostridia > Oscillospirales > Acutalibacteraceae > UBA6857. Next base: position 32,901 of record JAZLAJ010000003.1, on the reverse strand, counting down.
CAGTATCTGCCGAGATTAAATCCGTTCACGAAAACATAACCTTTAGTGAACCCTTCCATATTTACGAAGCAGTCACCTTTCCCTGCCTTGAAGGTACCCTTGAGGAAGACAGGTCCCGTGGCAGTCTTGCCCTCATCAGCGGTAAATTCGAGGTTTTCGAGATTATCAAGAGGGATACTGTAAACAGTATAATCCATCAGCACCTGATTGGCAAGAGTAACCTTTGAAATACCCTTGCGGTCATAAAGGTCGAAGCCGTAATTTACCCTGCCCATTGTATCCACTAAAATGCCCAGTTCGCTTTCACCGTTCACGCCCTTTATAAAGAGCTGTTTTTTCAGTTTAAGCTTGGTAAGGAAGGATTTTTCCTTCATACGGTCGATGGTTGCAATTTTCTTTTTATCGAAATAAACATGCGCATAGTCGTGTACATCCTCGATACTGATAAAGCCGGGATCGTATTTGCCCTTGATTTTAGCTGTATAGTAAATCAGACCGTAATTCTGTCCGTATGCTTCCATATTTCTCGGAAGAGGTGATTCATGTCTGACAGAAATGCGGTCAAGATTTTCAAAAAGGTCAGCCTTTTCAGTAAGCTTTACCTGACCTATATTCTGCATAACAGGTGAAGGCGGAAGCTCCTTCATTTCTATACCCTGCTTTTCACAGAGAAGCTTTCTTATCTTATGATAGGTTTCGGTGTAGTCGCCCCATTCGGTAAGCGGTGCGCAGTAGTCGTAGCTGGTGACCGTAGGCTGATACTTACCCTGATGGTTAGCACCTGCATTAAAGCCGAAGTTTGTTCCTCCGTGGAACATATACATATTAAATGAAGCGTCCTGTCTTAAGAACTCCTCGATTTCCTTAAGAGTGCTGTCTGCACCTCTCGTATGATGCTTTTCACCCCAATGGTCGAACCAACCGCACCAGAACTCCATACACATCTTAGGCACCTTACCGTAGGGCTCGAGAGCATTGAATGCCGTAGCTGTACGTGATCCGAAATTAAGTGTGGGCAGAACACCTTCAACAGTACCTCCCGAAAGCATATTACACCATGTACCGTCAGAAGTGAACTTAAGTACATCTATACCAAGCTCGTCATACATTTTTCCGAGAGCTTTAAGATACTTTTTATCGTTAGCATAGCTTCCGTATTCGTTCTCTATCTGCATAGCGATGATGTTACCGCCGTTAGTGATAAGCTGAGGCTTAAGCAGTGAGAAGAGTTTTTCGAAATATTCTCTTATATGCTTCAAATAAGCTTCATTATTACAGCGAAGCTCTATGTTCTTATCGGCTAAAAGCCAGGCGGGAAAGCCTCCGAACTCCCACTCTGCACAGATGTATGGGCCGGGTCTCACGATGGCATACAGACCGAGCTCCTGTGCAGTTTTAAGAAATCTGACGATATCAAGCATACCGCTGAAATCAAACTGTCCCTTTTTCGGTTCGTGAAGATTCCAGCATACATAGGTTTCAACAGTATTGAAACCTGCCATTTTAAGTTTAAGAAGTCTGTCCTCCCAGTATTCGGGAAGAGTACGGAAATAGTGCATAGCACCCGAATATATATTGAAGGGTTCACCGTCGAGAGTGAATCGGTCACCCTTTACTGCGAAAGTTTTTGCCATATTCTTACTCCTTTTAAATAAGGTTATCTCCTATACCCTCGTAAAGAAGGTATAGGAGAAGAATTTTTTAGCCATAGATAGGACCGTATTTTGCACATGCCTTATAGTCTGCGCTTTCGCTGTCTTCAGTTCCGAAGGCTGCCCATGAATGAGGACGGAAAATTCTGTCTTCGGAAACATTATGCATATTTACGGGAATACGAAGCATAGATGCGAGTGTGATAAGATCATCACCTACGTGGCCGTAAACGGTTACGCCGTGGTTTGCACCCCAGTTAGCCATTACAGAGTAAACATCCTTGAATGCGCCCTTACCTGTGAGATTGGGAACGAACCAGGTAGTGGGCCATGTGCGGTCTGTTCTCACGTCGATGGTGGTATGTGCATTATCGGGAAGATCTGCTGTATAGCCTTCTGCTATCTGCATAACAGGACCGATACCCTCGATGATATTTACACGAAGCATAGTAACAGGCATTTCTGCTCTGCAACGGAAGTGGCTGGAGAATCCGCCGCCTCTGAAGTATTCGTAGTTTGCTCTGCACCAGTCTGTAGCTTCGAGACAAGCCTTCATATCTTCCTCTGTCATTTCCCAGAAGGGCTTCATACAGCCTTCGCCGTCAGCGTTCTTTGCAGCACCGCTGCCGTCAAGTGCAGTAGCACCGGAATTGATAAGATGGATAAAGCCGTCCTTTGCCTTACCTTCAGGCTTATAACCTGTAACTCTTTCACAGGCTTCGGGAGACCAATATGTACGTACATCGTGGAAGCAGGGAGCGCTGCCGGAAACGAGAGTACCGAGCATCATAGCCACACCGTTAAGGGTGTCGTTCTCTGTAGCGAAGGGTGTAGGAGTCTTGGGTCCGTTCCAGTCGAAGGTGGATGCCATAATAGCTTCAGTGAAGTCAGCATTGGGAAGCCAGTCTGTCCAGTTTCTCTGTCCCTGGAAGCCGCCTGCTACAGCGTTCTTACCGAGAGCTTCCTCGTGCCATCCGAGGTCATCAAGCTTTTTGTTTCCGTAAAGAATATCTCTTACGATAATGGAGAACTTAGCGATGAATTCCCAGTCCTTGTCAGCGGGAACTACCTTTGATTTTCTGATGATTTCGGGCAGATCCTTGCCTGCATTTACGTCAAAGCCTTCCTTACAGTTAGCCTTGATCCATGCGAGTGCCTTTTCGTATTCGTCCTTATCATAAATTTCGAGAGTGATTCTTCTGATAATATCACTCATATCAACCCATTCAGCACGGATGCCGAAATACTTCTGGAACATAGAAGCATCACAGTAGCTGCCTGCGATACCCATAGAAATTCCGCCGAGGTTTACATAAGCCTTATTCTTCATCCAGCCTACTGCCACTGCACCTCTTGCGAAAGAGAGAATCTTTTTAGCAACATCTTCGGGAATGGTCTTGTCGTCCATATCCTGTACATTTTTACCGTAAATAGAGAATGCGGGAAGTCCCTTCTGTGCGTAAGCAGCCATAACTGCGGCAAGATAAACTGCACCGGGTCTCTCAGTACCGTTGAAGCCCCATACAGCCTTGATTGTGTTAGGGTTCATATCGAAGGTTTCTGAGCCGTAGCACCAGCAGGGAGTAACAGAAAGAGTAGCTACTACGTTTTCCTTGGAAAACTGTTCTTCACATTTAGCTGCTTCTGCACCGCCGCCGATAGTAGTGTCGGAAATAACACACTGAACGGGTGTACCGTCAGGATACTTAAGATTTTCGCTGATAAGCTTAGCAGCGTTTTCAGCCATAGTCATAGTCTGTACTTCGAGGCTTTCTCTTACTCCGCCCCAGCGTCCGTCAATAACAGGTCTTATACCAATTTTAGGATATAACATAATCAAATTCTCCTTTATGTTTATTTTTTTATTATTTTACAGAATCTTTCGAAAGCTTCATCCCAATCGGATGTATGCTTTTCTTCGTATTTTTTCACCTTTTCGGTCTCAGCGATAATTTCTCTGCCTTTTTCGATGCTGTCTATTTCACCCAGAGCAATAAGCTGAAGAACTATATTGCCCAAAGCAGTAGCCTCAACAGGACCTGCAATTACAGGTATACCGAGACTCTGCGATGAAAGCTCACAGAGGAAGCCGTCCTTCGTACCGCCACCCATAAGATGAAGCACGTCGAATTTCTTTCCCGTGCATTCGCTGATCTGCTCTAAAGCAAGTCTGTATTTGAGAGCAAGACTTTCATAAATACATCTTATCAGCTGACCGATAGTTTCCGGAACAGGCTGACCTGTATTTCTACAGTAGGCTCTGATTTTATCGGGAAGGTTTCCGTGAGCAGAAAGCTCGGGAGCATCAGGATCAATGAAGGATCTGAATTTCTCGCTTTCACGTGCAAGCATTTCAAGCTCGTTATAAGAATATTTGCGGTCAGTTTTTGCAAGGTCACGTCTGGTTTCCTGAATAAGCCACAGACCGCTGATATTTTTAAGGAAGTTTATTTTTCCGTTAGCGCCTACCTCGTTGGAAAGCTCGAGAGCATTACTCTGCTGTGTCATAACAGCCTTCTCAAGCTCACAGCCGATAAGCGACCATGTACCGCAGGAAAGAAATGCCGCATTTTCACTTTTGGTCGGCATAGCGGCTACGGCACACTGTGTATCGTGTCCTGCTACACTGATTACGGGAATACCCTTATATTCTCCGTTAACAGTTGCACTCGGACAGATTTCAGGAAAGAGCTCCTTACTGATGCCGAAGCAGTCAGTAACCTTATCACTCCACTTTTTGGTCAGAGGATTTAACATCTGTGATGTGGAAGCGATAGTGGTTTCACATACCTTTTTACCTGTGAGAAGATAAGAAAAAAGGTCAGGCATAAAGAGAAGCTTGTCGGCCTTATCCTTATTCTCATCAGAGATAATCTGAAACAAAGTGTTTATATTCATTATCTGATTGCCTGTCTCGGCATAAATCTCTTCTGCACTCATTTCCGAAAAGGCTTTCTCAAGGGCATCCTTTGTTCTCTCATCACGGTAATGATAGGGTTCGTGAATTATTCTGCCCTCTTTGTCTAAAAGAGCGTAGTCAACGCCCCATGTATCAAAGGCAATAGAGCCGATGTCCCCTGCCTTTTCTATAGCAGATTTCACCTCACCGATTATCATATCCACATCGTGACAGACGTGACCGTCAACCTCTTTCGGGATATTTTCAAAGCGGTGAATTTCCTCGTACTTTATCTCTTTTCCGTCGAAGACAGCTTTAATGGCTCTGCCTGTGGATGCACCGAAGTCAAAAGCTAAAACTGTTTTCATTTTACCACACCCTTTTTAAGAAGAATGTTAGCATAAATAGCCTTTTCACCTGTAGCAATGATAAGATAAGCACCCTTTGCTCTTTCGTAGAATGCAAAGCGCTCCGTAAAATCGATAGCGTGATGGTCAGGCTCGTGAGCTGAAAGAATTTCTTCATAAGTGCCCCAGATTTCGGGAGTACCGCAGGTGTCACCCTTCACAACCTCCATAAGTGCTACAGGCTTTTCCGTATATGTATCGAGAGGAATGAGATCGAGAACTGCATCTAAAATCTCAGGAACTCCGTGTCCGTCAGCACGGATAACGATGGAGTTTTTACCCACACTGTGGCAAGGGAAATTACCGTCAGCAATTACGAGCTCATCTCCGTGACCCATTTCAGCAAGAGCCTTTAAAAGCTCAGGAGAGATAATCGGTGATATTCCTTTAAGCATAGTATCACCTCTTAGTCTTTCTTGTGAAGCATTTCGTCGTCACCGTTAAACACCTTATAACCGGGATGACGTCCTGTAACTCTGTAATAACCGCGAAGGTCGATAAGCTTCTGAATGTTGTCTCTGCTGATATCGTGGCTTCCGCCTAAAATAACCGCATTAATGGTAATCTTGGCCCAGAGCTCGAGGCTTTCCATTCTGTAGAAGGCAGTAATAACATCGCTGCCCACAGCAAGTGCGCCGTGGTTTTCCAGAAGCATTACATCGTGCTCCTCGAGATAAGGCTCGATGGAATCGGGAACCTCAGTCGTAGAGGGAGTGCCGTAGGGAGTAAGAGGAACTGAACCGATAACGGCTACGTCCTCAATCATATTATACATATCCATAGCCTTATGTGCTACAGCAAAGCCGGTAGCTCCGGGAGGATGAGCGTGAATTACACTGAATACATCCTCTCTTTTGTCATAGCAGCGAAGGTGCATTTTAATTTCGCTGGAGGGTCTGTAGCCTTCTTCAGCCTCGAGAATATTGCCCTCTTTGTCGAGAATGACAAGCTTATCGGGAGTGATGAAGGATTTGCTGATACCTGTGGGTGTGGCTACTATTCTGCCGTCGGGAAGCTTAGCGCTGACGTTACCGTCGTTAGCTGCTACCCATCCAAGCTGCCACATCTTATGGCAGACATCACATATCTGTTCTTTGATTTGCTGTAAGTTGTCCATATTATGTCTCCTTTGTTATAAAATTCCTTTTAAAGTATATCAAAAAAACCACCGGATTTCAATACAGTTATGTTAATTTCTTCAAAGAAAAAAGGCTGTCACATACAGTAACAGCCATGCTATGCTTTTTTACCACTCTCTGATTATTTCAGGGTTAGCGAAAATTTCATCGAGCTTCTTAATGAAGGGAAGAACATCACCGAAGCCTCCGATTCTGTGATCAAAGGTAACGGTAATAGGAAGCATCTTTCTGGTTCCCATATCGATTTCACCCTTTTCGTTTCTGAAAACGTAGTTTTCATCCTTTGCCACACCGACAGCCATAAGGAATACCTGAGGATAAAGAAGAGGTGCATTGGTAACTCTGCCGTTAAGAGTCTGATTTACGGCTCCGAGATTTGTAAGGCACACTGTACCCTCATCTAAATCATCGGGTCTGAGACAGCCCTTTCCTCTGGGTGCATGCTTACCAATACCGCTCACTGTGGCTACTCTTCCTTTACCTACAAAACCTGCAAAGGTCTGAGCAAAGGTGGTGAGGAATTTACCCTGAAGAAGGAAGCCAAAGGTTCTTCTCGTAAGAAGGTCGAAGAGAACACGGTCTACATCGCTTGTCTGCATAAGCTTCGTAAGCTCAGCTGTACGCTGAGAAATTTCTTTGAGAGTTTTTTCTTCACAGGCTGCGACCTTGACAGGGAAGGTTTCGCCTGAATCGAGAATAACCGGAACAGCTATATCAACATGCTTTTTAATGATAAGTCTGCCTGTAGTACAGAAGCGGTTATATTCAATGTAAGCATTAAGTCTCGGTGCTACCTTGAGGCCCTCAACCATAGCACGCATCATAAGATCATTGAATGTAAGCTTATAATCACATTCTGCTTTAAGTCTGCGGAATTCCTCCCAGAACTTTGTAACATCTGCATCATAGGTATAACCGGGTGTAGGCATATCCTGAGCATTGGTAAGAACATTACCGGAGATTTTTGCTTTAAGGTTAAAATATTCTATGGTATCACACTCTTCAGGACCGTGTGTCATATAATTTTTAAATCTTTTGAACTTATTCATACTTTTTACCGTCCGCTTCTTCGTATTTTCCAAAAAACAATTTCGATACAGTTTAACACGATTTTCTCTCTTTGTCAATTAACTGATGACTTTTGATACAAAACAGATAAAAATGTATTATTCTGCAAAAAAAAGCATCCGCAGAAAATATCCGCAGATGCCTTTAAATAATCTTAACTTATTTACTTACAGGATAAGTAAATGAGAGTTCTTCGTTCCATTCACCCTTTATAAAATCTCTGACTCTTACACGGAATTCATCCTCGTAAACCTCAACGACTATACCGTCACCTGCTTCGTATTCTACAACCTCAGTTACACGGCAGAGATTTACACATTTCACACCGAAGGAATCATAGAAATTATCCATACCGTCGATATTATTATGAATGTGACCGTGAACATAAAGCTCTACGCCGTAGTCATTAAGAAGACCGCCGAGCTCAGCACCGTCAACCTGACTGTAGGTGTATCCGTCATTGTTAAGGTATCTGAGCGGGAAATGACCGAATACGAAAACGGGAGCGCCTGCTTCCTTAGCTTCTTTAAGGACACCTTCGAGCCATTCCAACTGAGCTCTCGTCATCATAAAGTCCTCTGTAGTGATATCCTCAGAAGCAAGACAAATCATATAAACACCGTTAACCACTCTGTAATAATAATCCTTCTCAATAACATTTCCGAGATAAAAAGCATTATTTACCAGATAGTTTTTTCGAAGCTGTTCATAATCGCCGTCACTGTTACCGTAGTCATGGTTACCCTGTACCACGAAATTATTTTCAGCAGGCTTTACACCTCTGACAGCAGAGTAGAAAAAGACACTTTCCAGAAGCTGTCCGTTCATAACATTGTCACCGGTGTAAACGACAGTATCAATATCCTCACCTGCCTTGATACCTCCAAGAACATCCTTAAGGTTATTATAGGCTGCGGGGTTATTTGTTTCCACGTGGATATCGGAAACTACAACAAAGCTGGTGATGAGTTCATCGGGATTCTCTGCAGTATAAGGAACACCTTGCACAGAAGAAAAAGGAGAAATCATCATAACAAGTGTCATAACTGTTGCAAATAAATCCTTAAGATAGATAAGTATTGTGGTTAAATCCATATTTTCATCCTTCTTTCTTTAGAATGATAAAATTGTATCACAATCTTTTGATTTTGTAAATTATTTATTTTATTTTTTTCATTTTCTTTCCAGGGCAAATGTGTGATGTTATCATAAATTTTGTATTATGCGCCTACTTGCTTTTATCATTATTATAATATATAATAATAAATGCAATCGAAAAAATGAAAGGATGCTTAAAATGTTAACCAAAGAAATTCAGTCAGCCTTTGATGCCTTCGGTCGGGAAGGCAAAATAAAAAATGTAAGCCAGATTACTGCAGGACTCATCAATGCGACTTATTTAATCGAAACAGATATAAATGAGAAATACATACTTCAGAAAATAAATACCTTCGTATTTAAAAATCCCGCCCAGTTAATGGAAAACATCGTCGGTGTCACAAAGCACCTCTCAGAAAAAATAAAAGCTGCCGACGGAGACTACAAAAGAGAAACTCTCAATTTCCTTCCCTGTAAAACCGGAGAATATTTTCACACGGATGAAAACGGCGGAGCATGGCGTATGTACATCTATGTAGATGACGCTCTCACCTACAACAAGCCTGAAAACAGCGAAACCTTCAGAAGTGCCGGTCAGTCATTCGGTAGATTTATGAAGCTTTTAGCGGATTATCCTGCTGAAACTCTCCACGAAACCATAGCTAAATTCCACTACACTCCCTCAAGATACGAAAACTTCCTTAAAGCAGCCGAGAAGGATGTAAAGGGAAGAAAGGCAGAGGTTCAGAAGGAAATAGATTTCGTTACCGAGCGTGAAGCTGACACTCACAGACTTACCGATCTCATCGCCGAAGGTGCTTTACCTTTAAGAGTTACCCATAACGATACAAAGCTTAACAATGTTCTTTTCGACAAAGCTTCAGATAGAAGCATCTGCGTAATCGACCTTGACACCATTATGCCCGGTCTGTCACTCTACGATTTTGGCGACAGTATCCGTTCAGGTGCCAATACAGGCAAAGAGGATGAATCCGACCTGTCACAGGTAGGCATTGACCTCAGACTTTTCGAAAGCTATACTGACGGTTATCTCAGTGAAACTGCAGACAGCCTCAACGATGCTGAAATCGAAAATCTTGCCTTCGGTGCGAAGCTGATGACCTTCGAATGCGGTATGCGCTTCCTGACTGACTACCTCGAGGGTGACGTTTATTTCAGAACTACCTATCCCGAGCATAACATCGTAAGAGCAAGAAATCAGTTCAAGCTCGTAGCTGATATGGAAAAGCATATGGATGAAATGAACGCCATTGTTATGAAATACAAGGAAAAATACAAAAAATAATCCGATTTAAAGGTACCGATATATGAAAAAAATCAATGACGGTTGGTGCATAACCAATAACAGCTTTCCCGTCGGTGACGAAGAAACAGAAAGATACATAAGTGTTACCCCCTCCGAAAGGCAGCTCAGATTTATGGAGATGGAGTATTATAACTTCATTCACTTCGGAGTAAATACCGTAAATAACGTCGAATGGGGAAACGGAAAAGAAGACATTTCGAAATTCAACCCCGAAAAGCTTGACACAGACCAGTGGTGCAGTGTTCTTAAGAGCACAGGCAGTAAGGGTATCATCATTACCGCCAAGCACCACGACGGCTTCTGTCTGTTCGACACTGAGTACACGGACCACAATGTAATGAACACCCCTTTCAGCAAAGACATAGTAAAAATGCTTTCCGAAAGCTGTAAAAAATTCGGTCTTAAGCTCGGAATCTATCTTTCCCCCTGGGACAGACACGAGAAAACCTACGGAACAGATGCTTATAATGACTTTTTTGTCGGACAGCTCACAGAGCTCTGCCTTAATTACGGTGACATATTCTGTTTCTGGTTTGACGGAGCCTGCGGTGAAGGACAGAACGGAAAAAAACAAATTTATGATTGGGAAAGATATTATTCTGTTATCAGAAAATACCATCCCGATGCCGTAATTTCTATCTGCGGACCCGATGTACGCTGGATAGGAAACGAAGGCGGCAGAGTCCGTAAAAGCGAATGGAGTGTCGTTCCCTCAGAAAAAGACAGTAACGATTCCGTAGCGAAAAATTCTCAGACAGACGAAAATCAGACGAAGCTTATGGCAGAAAAGCTCTCTGACACCTCAGAGGATTTAGGCTCAAGAGCTGTACTTAAAAATTATAAAAATCTCATTTTTAAGCCTGCAGAAGCAGATGTTTCCGTAAATCTGGGATGGTTCTGGCACGGTAATCTCTATTACCTGTTTAAGAAGCAGAGAACAGCAGAGGATCTGGCTAAAATCTACTTCGATTCTGTCGGTGGAAATGCTTCTATGCTCCTGAATGTTCCTCCCGATAAAAGCGGACTGATAAATAAGAGAGAAATAAAGACGCTCGAAAAATTTACCCGTCTCATCACCGAACCCTTCAGAAACGAAATCAGTAATGCAAAGCTCTTCGCACGTACTGCTGAAGGCTCTGAAAGAGATGCAGACAGAGAAAGCATTTATCTTGACAGTAACGAAAACGGAGTAGCGCTTAAGCTTTCCGAAAAAACTCAGGTCAGTCTTCTGTCATTACGTGAAGACCTCCGCTTAAGTCAGCGTGTCGAGGAATTCAGAATTTACGCCAAAGACACAAACGGAGAATATACGAACATTTACAGCGGAACTGTAATCGGCTCAAGGAAAATAGTCAGACTTAAAAAACCTGTACTTACCGATGAGATTCTTATTGTCATAACCCAGGCACGAAGCAACCCCGTCCTGAAAGACATAAGAGCTTACTCTTAATAAAAGGAGAAAATTATGATTTACAATTTCTATCACGTAACTGACGTCCATTATTTCAGTAAAAAGAATTTTGCCTGTGATTATCGCGCTATGCCGCAGCCAAGCACACAGATATGTATCACAGCCAGCGAAGAAGCCTTTAAAAAAGCACTGGAAACAATAGAAATTGACGAAGATACAAATACAGTTATTATCACAGGTGACCTTACAAACCACGGCGATGCCCCCAGCCACGAGGAAATGCGTGTTCTTCTCCGTAAATTCACGGAAAGAGGCGGTAACCCCTATGTCTTTACAGACGGACACGACTACCCTCACTTCCCTATCTACACCATCGACGAGAACGGTAATAAAGTCCCCGCAGAGCATCTTCCGAGAGAAGAGGTAGTTCCCTCCTATTATCCCTTCGGCAGAGATAAAGGCTTCGATATTTTCAGTGGCGATGACACCACTTATATAGCAGAAATTCTGCCCGGTCTTTACTACATAGCCCTGGGCTCTGCCCGCATACGCATCGACGGAACAACTTACCCCTGTTTTTCAGATGAGGTAATGGAGTGGATAAAGGGTCATGCAGAAAAAATCAAAGAAAAGGGCGGAGTTATAATCTGCGGTGCACACCATCCCGTAGTAACACCCTCCCCAGCTTATGAAACTATGGGTAAGGGTAACACCTTCTATTCAGGTGAAAATTCGATGAAGCAGCTGGCTGATATGGGTGTAAGACTCTTTTTCAGCGGACATACACACATACAGTGTATGAAGGAAATAACCAGCGAAAAAGGCAACAAAATTTACAGTGTTCAGACCTCTTCACTTTCAGGCTTCCCTCCGAAGATGAGAAAAATTACCATCGATACAGAAAAAGGGACCACCGACATCCGCACTATAGATATTGACTTACCTGAGCTTAATCTCGGAATGTCTTTCACAGATTATGCAAGAAGAGGCTTCCTCGGCATCATCGAAAATATTCCCTATAATATGGAACACGATGTAGAGGCCTTCGCAAACACCGAAGGCGGTATAAATCTCCCGAAGGACCTTATCCTTAAGCATCCTAAAACAGTAATGTTCATCGGAAGAAAAGTAAACGGAATCACCTATTCCAAAATGGCAAAGTTTTCAAAGAAATACCACTCTCTGAAAAAAAGCGATTATGCAGACGTGAAGGATAAAAAATTTGTAGATCTTGCGATGGAAATAGTAGCAAATCTCTACAGAGGTAATGCCAACTATTCTCCCGACACCGTCGAGTATAAGCTTATGACGGCCAGCGTGAAGAAAATCGAAAAGCTCCTTTCTCTTTTCCGTGTGGACATCAAAAAAGCACTCAGCGGATACACACTTTCCGAGTTCATCGAACCTCTTCTTTATAACAGCGGCCTCGATGACGACAATGTAACACTCGAAACAAAGTTCGTATAAAAGCAGAACAGGCTGTATCAACATCAGTTGATACAGCCTGTAATTAATTATATCAGTTTCTTCCTGACCCGCGACGGGAATATCCGCCACCGTGTTTGGAATCGGAGTTTCTTTTAAGATCAGTCATCTTTTCATCGCTGACCTGTTTGAAGCGTGCCATCATATCCTCGAAGGACATTGCCTCTTTATTCTGCTTAGGCTGACCCTGCCAAACATTTGCTCGTGCGGGTCTGTCAGCTTTTCTGGCAGGTCTGGGGTTTTCTCTTTTGGGAGCTTCTTCGGCTTTTTTGATGGAAAGACTTATTTTTCCCTCTTCAGATATACCTACAACCTTGACCTTGACATCCTGACCTTCCTTAAGAAAATCTTTGATATCCTTAACAAAGCTGTTTGACACCTCGGAAATATGTACCATACCGCTTTTTCCGTCGGGAAGACTTACAAAAGCACCGAATGCTGTGAGACCTGTTACCTTACCTTCTAAAACTGCGCCAACTTCAACCATAAAAAGACAGAAACCTCCTAAAATTATTCACCGAAGGATGAATTGTAATATACCTTTTCACCGGGCTTACAGTAGCCATACTCTTCACGGGCTATTTTTTCGAAATAAGCCTGATGATTTTCTTCTTTAAGGGTTTCGGAAATTTCAGAACTTTCTTCACTTACAGCCGAAGCAAGGCTTTCGATTTCTTCTGCTTCACGGTTATATTCAGCTGCACGGGCATAATTAGTCACACACTGTGAGAAAAGCAGTGCGGTTAAAAGTGCGGCGACGAAAATTATCGCAATGTGAACTGTTTTGATTTCCTTTTTTTTAGCTTTCTTAGCTTCATTGAAATCTCTGACCGCCAAACGAATCCACTCCTTAAAAAATTCGGCATACAGATTAAAATACACCTACTGTTAATTATACAGATTTGTTTTTATTTTTCAAGAGTATTTTACTAATATTACAGAATTTTTTTGTATTTTTTTCTGCTTTTTCACCTTTGTTGTCTTTTTTTCTGCTACAGGAAAAAATTTTTTTTCGAAATATTGCAGATTATAAGCACAGCTTTTCTGAACGGCCAAAGCAGTAAAGAGAGAATTTTCCACGCACGATTCAGATAAACGTTACATCTTCCGAGGATGTACTTTCCCAGTGACAGATGAAAAGCCATGCCTCCAAAAAGCTCACCAAGCATCAGATTAAGACGCACCTGCCCCGAATTATACAGCACCATAAAGAAAAAGGATATCACGGAAGCAGCAATAAAATAAACCGTATCGAAAAAGACATATATGGCTTTTCTCTCTCCGAAAAACATTCTTACCAGACTTACAACATCATAAAGTACACCTAAAAGTATACCGCAACCGATGGCTCTGCAGAAGATTACCACCTGACTTATGAGTGGCTCGGAATAATTCATCGGAACACCCGTGAAAAGAAAGATGTGGCCTTTGGCTGGTTTTCGAGATAAACAAGTGAGGACACTGTGCCGTCAATGGAAAGCTCACCTGTATCCGTATTCAGAACACTGATGTGAAGTCCCTCCCCTTTTACTGTAAGTTCACCGAAATCGGTATAAGCTGTAATGAGATTTTCGTCAAAGGAATCCACATCCGTTACACCGCTGAGAGTCAGCTGACTTCTGTCCTTCAGAATTAAGCTGTGTGGCATTCTTATTTTATTTTCGGTCATAAAAAAACCTCCTTCGGAAAAAGTTTATTCCGTGAGGAGGTTTTATATTCTTATGTCAGGTCAAAGGATTTCATACATAAGACCTGCATCGTTTTTCGTAGCGTGTTCCGTAACCACAAGCACACGGGCTTTAAGAAGATTTTCACCCATCTGTATTTCGATAACATCGCCTACCTTCACATCGTAAGAAGCCCTTGCTACCTTGCCGTTGACTGTTACATGCTTGGCATCACACACCTCATTGGCGATGGTTCTGCGCTTGATAAGACGTGAAACCTTAAGATATTTGTCGAGTCTCATTTTACCACCTGAAAAAATTCAGGACTGCTCCGAAGAACAGTCCGAATAAGCTGAATTTAAATTATTTTACAGCGTTCTTGAGAGCTGCGCCTGCCTTGAAAGAAGGAAGCTTTGCAGCTGCGATTTCGATAGCTTCGCCTGTCTTGGGGTTGTGACCTGTTCTTGCGGCTCTTTCCTTAACTTCGAAAGTACCGAAGCCGATGAGCTGAACCTTGTCGCCCTTAACGAGTGCTTCTTCGATAGAAGCAAGAACTGCTGTGAGAGCCTTGTCAGCGTCTTTCTTTGAGATTTCAGCCTTAGCTGCAACTGCATTGATTAATTCAGTTTTATTCATTTTTGTTTTCCTCCAAAAATATAATTTATTTTTCCACGGGTTTAATCCCGATTGGATACTAAGTTTTTCTTCGCCTGAAGCCATAGTTTGTCCAGTTCCTCAATAGTGGAATTTTTCATATCTATGTTTCCTTCAGCTGCGAGTCTTTCTACCTCGAGAAAGCGTGAAATGAATTTTTCAGTAGAAAGATTCAGCGCTTCCTCAGAGTCTACACCGATAAACCTCGCTACATTCACACAGGAGAAAAGAAGATCACCGAACTCCTCGGTTATATCCTCCTGAACACCCGATTTCATCGCTTGCTTAAGCTCTGCGATTTCACTTTCGAGCGCCTCGAATGCACCGTCAACGGTGTCCCAGTCAAATCCGGCCTTTTTAGCCTTTGACTGTATTTTCTGACTTCTCATTAGTGCGGGAAGCTCTTTAGGCACCTTAAGCATAGATGAGCCCTGAGTTTTCTGACCCTTGCTCTTACGCTTGATATCGTCCCAGTTACTGAGAACATCATCTGTACCGTTTACCTTGACCTCACCGAAAACGTGAGGGTGACGTTCGATAAGCTTTTTACAGATGCCGTCACACACATCGGAGAAATCGAAGGAACCGATTTCCTTTTCTATCTGAGCGTGAAAAACTACCTGTAACAGCACATCGCCAAGCTCTTCCTCAAGTAAGGTTTTATCTTTTTTGTTGATAGCCTCGATAACCTCATAGGTTTCCTCAATGAAATCCTTTTTTATGCTTTCGTGACTTTGCTCTGCATCCCAGGGACATCCGCCGGGAGAACGGAGAACAGCCATTATCTCAAGCAAGTCATCAATGCTGTATCTGTCTTTGAAAGTAAATTTTTCCATTTCCTTTACCTCATTGTTCCTATTTTAACCTAATAATCCAAATTTTGCAAGGACTTTTGCGATTTTTTCTCCTTTTGGAAGCATTTCTATGTCATCTTTAACAATTCCTTTAAATATAAGTATGGAAATCGCATAGAAAACAGCTCCCACACCCACTGCTAAAAGGGTTGTAAGGCGGCTTTCGATGGAAAGAACGTCCACCAGAATGTAGTTTGCACCCCATGCACCTACTCCGCACATAAGAGCAGCAAGGAAGGGTTTCAGGAAAACAGAGACAACATTTACCTTTACACCCACTGTTTTCGTAAGAATATTATAGTTAATAAGAACCATCACTATATAGCATATTGTTGAACTTATACACGCACCCTTTATATTGATTTCGGGATTGGCTATCAGCATAAAGTTAAGTGCTATTTTAATAACTGCACCTATGGACATCGTCACAATGGGAACCTTGGTTTTTCCTACTGCCTGAAGCATATTCGTAAGTGGTGATGCCAGTGCAAAAAGCGGAAGTGCAAGACCGTAAACAAACATCATCGAGCCTGCTGCCGGAGCAAATTCAGGATTATTCGAGCCGTAAAGAAGATCAAGAATAGGCTCGGAAAGAACTGCGATACCGATACCTGCAGGCATAGCAATAAGCATAGCAACACGCATAGCAGATTCGACACAGAGCTTTATTTCTCCCTTATCCTTAGCTGTCCATGCTTTGGAAAGAACAGGAATAGCACTGATTCCGAGGGTCAGAGTAATGGTAGGAATAAGGTTTTTGATGTTGATAACAGAGCCGTGCATACCGTAAAGATAGGTAGAAATATTTTCGTCGAGTGTCTGTGAAACGGATAATGTATCACCGTATATATTTTTGATTATTTCGAGTCCGTTTTCAAGAGCATAAGCAAGACGGCTTCTGATAGTAAGGTCATCAATAAGATTACTTACATTAAGCACAAGAGATGAGGCAGCAACGGGTATTGAAATGCGAAGTATGCTTTTAAGGATTGATTTGTCGCTTTCGGCCTCAGGTGAATTTACAAGCTCTTCTCTGGTAAAGCCGAAGCCTTTTTTCTTATATCTAACAAAAAGATAAACGAGACCAAGTGCAGAGCCGAGTGTTACACCTAAAATGGAAACAGCAGCACCGTAAGGATAAATGGCAGCCATAGCCTCAGCCTTATTGGTTACATCCACACCGAAAAGCTTCATAGCACCGTCAACTGCATTTTCCTCATAATAGGAAACAGCACCGTTCATAAAAACATAAGTAGCAGACAGGCCGAAAACGAGCTTGACAGCCGCCTCAATAACCTGTGACACACCGGTGGGTGTCATATTATTAAGGCCCTCATAATAGCCTCTGAAGGACGACATCATACAGCAGAAAAGCACACAGGGCGCTACGGCGAGAACGCTTATGTAATTCATAGGAGCCTTAGCCGAATAAACAGAATAAGGAACAGAAATCGCCATAAGCACTATTGTGCCGACAAGACCGACAAGGAAGAAAATCTTCTGCGAAACCTTGAAGATAGCCTTGGCATCCCTTACCCTTCCGAGCTCCATATTCTGTGATACGAGCTTGGAAACAGCAATAGGAAGACCCGCCATCGAAATGGCATAAAGCGGCGTATAAACTGCATAGGCTCCGGTGAAATAACCGTAACCCTCCGTTCCGAGGAGATTATTCATCGGAATTTTGTAAACTGCACCGATTAATTTAACGACGATTGTGGCGATTGCAAGTACGCCTGCACCCGCAAGTAAGGACTGTTTTTTTCTTTCAGCCATTATTTATCATCTCTTTTCTTGAGTTCTTGTTTTATTATCCCGTTATCCTATAAATTCATTAAGCAGTGAGCCCTCAGGAACTGAGTCTTCACCGATAGAAATGAATTTGGAAATCTTTTCTTTAAGCATCTGTGCCGCCGGATAGTATACACTCTTTTTATCCGTACAGTCAAGTACTTTTTCAGCAACATCCTTAAAGGCACACACCTCGTAAGGATGAATAGAGTCAATTTTAATATCTGCTCTGTACTCGAAGGGGAAAAGATATCTGTCCTCACCCATTCTCACACCGTTCCACAGATAAAATGTGTTTTCGGGAGAGGAATTACGGTGGTGGTAATCTCTTATCATCCGTCGCAGAAGTCGGATATCCCTTTTCGACATAAGAATTTCTTCTCCGTCGAATATACGTGAGGAGACGCTGACATAAATTTTTACCATCTGCTCATTTTCCAGCTGATCGGTTATGACAGGATTAAGGGCGTGAAGACCTTCGACGATTATAATATCGTCCTGCTCTGCCACAGTTTCCACGTAATACTCCCTCTTTTTTGTCTTGAAGCTGAAGCGTGGAAGCTTACATCTGCCCTCATTCATAAGGCTGTGGAGACATTCACCGATATAATCCACATCGAGAGCTTTTACTGTCTCATAGTCCACGGTGCCGTCCTCGAAAAAGTAAATTTCACCCTGACTTCTGTAAAAGTCGTCAAGAGAAATCATCTTCGCTCTTCTCCCCTTGGCTTCTATGGCTTTTTTCAGAAGCTTTGAGGTTGTTGTCTTGCCCGAGGAGGAAGGTCCTGCCACCATTACGAGAGTTCTGCCCTCCTGAGCGCAGATTCTCTCCGCCGTGGTATCGATTATATTTTTATATCTGTTTTCACTTTCCGATATTATTTTTTCAGGTGTTTCTTTAACAAGAGTATTGATATACTCAACTGTAAGCTTATTCACATAATCACCCTTTAAAATATTTGCTGTAGAAATCTTTAATCTGTTCTTTTCGCTTTATTATTTCATCAAATGAACCGATATATTCATAAGGGTATTTATAATTGAACACACGTTCTATAGAGCTGTCGTGAGGTGCTTTAAGCTTCGTAACCGCACCGGCACCCACAGCAAAGACAGAATGGATTTCCTCCATCATATAAACATTATAAAGTCCCTCGTAAGTCTTTTTTGCCCAGCCTACATTTTCGAGATTGCCGAGACATTTACTCTGACGGTACATATAGTAAGGCATATATCCCGCATCAAGAAGCGCCTTCTGAGTGAAGGACAGCATTTCCGAAGCTGTTTCACCGGAGTTTGTACCTCTTTTTTCCGTCACAATAGTCGATGAACGCTTAAGAGCAAGGGTATGTACGGTGATGTTTTCGGGAGAGAACGACAGAGCCTTACGGAGAGTTTTCTCATAATTTTCCACCGTATCCGTGGGAAGACCTGCGATAAGGTCCATATTTATATTATCAAAGCCCTTTTCTCTCGCCATAAGAAAAGCATCCACTGTCATCTGACTCGAATGATTTCTGCCGATGGCTTTAAGCACATCGTCAGAGAAGGTCTGAGGATTGATGCTGATACGGGTAGCACCGCAGCTTCTGATTACCTCTAACTTTTCAGGTGTTACACTGTCAGGTCTGCCCGCTTCAATAGTATATTCACGAACTGATGTAACAGGGAATTTTTCACCGATAGCATCAGTCACCTTCTTAAGAAGCTCAGCTGTCAGTGCCGTAGGCGTACCTCCGCCCATATAAATGCTTTCGAGGGTAAGACCGAGTTCCTTCGCTATATCACCCGTAACCTTTATTTCCTCGCAGAGCTTATCCACATAGGATGGCATAAGCTTTTTCGCACTCTCATTGGAGTGAGAAATAAAAGAGCAGTAGCTGCATCTCGAGGGGCAGAAGGGAATAGAAATGTAAAGAGAATAGGATTTCTCCGTGTTAACCGCCATCAGAGGTGCTT
Source organism: Acutalibacteraceae bacterium (assembly GCA_045613145.1). Lineage (GTDB taxonomy): Bacteria > Bacillota > Clostridia > Oscillospirales > Acutalibacteraceae > UBA6857. Next base: position 13,490 of record JAZLAJ010000003.1, on the reverse strand, counting down.
CATTTTCCGCTACCATCAAAGCAAGTGCTGTCTTTTCCTCGCTTACCTTAAGTTCATTGATGAAGTATTCCTTAGCGCCTTCAGTTCCCATCGAACCTACTAACTTCGTCATAAGCTTAGCCGGTCTTACTCCCGTAAGTATACCCCACGGAGGTGTATATCCCGTGTAATCGCAAAGAAGACCGAAGAGCATTATGGCACCCTTGCGTTCTAAAAAGCTTTCCTCGGTTTCGCCCACTTCCTTATCGTCAAAGGAAAAACACTCCTCGTCTGAAAGCTTTTCACCCGAAAGGAAAAGCTCGATTTTAACCTTACTGCCTTCTGTTTCGAAAATGCAGTAGTCCTCCCCTTCCTCTGCACTTTCGGCACAGAGGAATTTTTCGTCGGGGAAAAAGACACGTAGGAGATTTTCCGTTTCGTAGTGATATGAATTATTTATATTAATTATCTGCATCTTATATACCTTTCATATAAGGATTAAAGGCTTTTTCATAATCGAGCTCGGATGTATTTTCATGTCCCGGATAAACCTTATAAGCTCCTTCGATTGCTTTGAGCCTTCTGAGCGAAGACATCATTTCTATCATACTTCCTCCGGGGAAATCCGTTCTGCCGATACTCAGACGGAAAAGAGTATCTCCTGTAAAAAGGCTGTCACCCATTTTAAAGCAAACGCTTCCTACAGTGTGACCGGGAGTGTGGATAACTTCTATTTCACCGTCACCGAAGGGTAAAGCATCGCCGTCTTCGAGAACTATATCCTCTTTGAAGGATTTAAACGGATAACCGAAATCTGCCGCTCTGCTTTCATTAGAGCTTTCGAGACAGGGAGCATCAAGACGGTGAATAGCTATTTTACCGCCGAAGGCTGTTCTTAATTTATCTGCTCCGGTAATGTGGTCAAAATGGCCGTGCGTGAGAAGAATGTATTTAAGCTCACTCACGCCCTCCGCCTCTAAGGCTCTGCGCAGTGCAGGACCGAAGGAGGTAGGGTCTATAACCGCTGCATCACCGTTTCCGGCCTTTATTATATAGCAGTTAGTACCGAGAGGTGCCAGCGGACATATTCTGATTTTTATATTCATCGGTGTCACCTCGTTATTTTTTCTTCCATTCATCCGTGTCCATTATTATGGTCACAGGTCCGTCATTAATGAGCTCCACATCCATATCTGCACCGAATATACCCGTAGCTACCTTCTTCACTCCGAGAGAAAGAAGCTCTGTGCAGAACTTTTCATAAAGGTCATTAGCTATAGACGGAGGTGCAGAGCCGATAAAGGAGGGTCTTCTTCCGTGAGAAACATCGGCACACAGAGTAAACTGTGAAACCACTAAAACCTCACCGTCAACCTGTTCAAGAGAAAGATTCATCTTATAGTTTTCATCGGTGAAAATTCTTATCTGTGACACCTTTTTAGCCAGTAGCTTCATTTCCTCTTCCGTGTCACCCTGTACTACACCTAAAAGGACAAGAAAGCCCTTTCCTACCTCGCCTGTAATCTTACCGTCTACGGTAACCGAGGCTCTTTTTACTCTCTGAATGACTGCTTTCATATTATAAACCTGAACGCTCTGTTTCGAGAACGCCCTTTACCTTCTTTAATTTTTCGCACACACTCTTAAGATGCTCTGCACCGTTAACGGTGATAGTCATATAGATGGTGCATCTGCCGTCAGAAGCATCCTTAGTGAAAATAGAATGAATCATAACGTGCATATTCGCCATAACCGCAGAGGTATCAGCAAGCATACCCATACGGTTCATACATGTTATAGCGAGGGTTACACGGTAAGAGCTCTGTACCTTCCTGTCCCAGGATGCATTGATCCATCTCTCGGGTTCAGGTGATTTAGAAATATCCTTAGGTACATTGACACACTTTTTAGTGTGGATAGATACACCGTGACCTCGTGTAATGAAGCCGATAATCTCATCTCCGGGAAGCGGATCACAGCAGCGGGAGAATTTGATAAGGCAGTTATCAATACCCTCAATTATGATACCGTCTGCACTCTTGGTGGTCTTTTTAGGCACAGCCTTAACGACAACCTGCTCTTCCTCAGGAGACATTTCCTTAACGAGCTTCAGATAATCATCCTTTATCCTCGGGATGATTTTATTAAGAGAGAGACCACCGTAACCGATAGCGGCAAAGAACTCATCCACACTGTTACAGTGCTGTCTTTCGGCTATCTTTTCGAGGAATTCAAGCATCTGCTTTTCAGGGAGAAGAATACTGTTACGCTTAAACTCACGTTCAACCTCAGCCTTGCCCTCAGCGATATTCTCTTCTCTTCTTTCCTTTTTGAACCAACCTCTGATTTTCGTTCTGGCAGAGGTAGTTTTAGCTATTTTAAGCCAGTCTCTGCTGGGACCCTTACCCTGCTGTGAGGTAGTAAGAATCTCGATAATTTCACCGTTATTGACCTTATGGTCGAGAGTGGTGATTCTGCCGTCAACCTTGGCGCCTATCATCTTATTGCCGACAGCCGAGTGAATAGCATAGGCAAAGTCAATAATACACGAACCCATAGGCAGACTGATAACATCTCCCTTAGGTGTGAAAGCAAAAACCTCTTCGGGAACGAAGTCGGTTTTGATGGTTTTTACGATTTCCTCTACGTCGTCACTTTCCTTCTGGCTGTCCAGAAGCTGACGTATCCAGGAAAGACGCTCCTCGAATTTCACCTTACCGCTCATACCGAGCTTGTATTTCCAGTGGGCTGCGATACCGAACTCAGCAGTATGATGCATTTCCCAGGTTCTTATCTGCACTTCGAAGGGAACTCCCGCCTTACCGATAACGGTAGTGTGAAGAGACTGATACATATTAGGCTTCGGAGTGGAAATATAATCCTTGAATCTGCCGAGAATGGGATTAAACATATCGTGAATGATACCGAGACAGCAGTAGCATTCGTAAACGGAATCCACGATAAGTCTCACGGCATAAATATCGTAAATCTCATCGATGGTTCTGTTCTGCATATAAGTTTTACGGTAAATACCGTGAACACTTTTAATTCTTCCTTCGATGTGAACATTCGGAACATCCTTACGGACTCTCTCGAGAATTTCGTCCTTTATATTATCAAGAAAGCTCTGACGGGATTCCACCTGCTTTTCGAGAGTTTTCGCTATTTCACCGTAGGCTACGGGATCAAGAAAGCTGATAGCCAGATCCTCAAGCTCCTCCTTGAAAGCACGGATACCGAGACGGTGAGCTATGGGAGCGTAAATCTCCAAGGTTTCTCTCGCCTTATATCTCTGCTTTTCCTCAGGCATAAATCTGAGGGTGCGCATATTATGAACACGGTCAGCAAGCTTGATAATAACCACTCGGATGTCTCTCGACATAGCAAGAAACATTTTACGGATATTTTCGCTCTGCTGCTCCTCCTTACTTGCCGAAAGAGGAATCTGACCGAGCTTGGTAACACCGTCTACAAGATGCTCGACATCTTCGCCGAACATTTCACGGATTTCTTCCCCTGTAGTGGGTGTATCCTCGACCACATCATGTAAAAGTGCGGCACATATGGAATCCGCATCCATACCCATATCTGCAAGAATACGGGCTACGGCAATAGGATGAATAATGTAAGGCTCACCTGAACGGCGGCGCTGCTCTTTATGTGCTTCGTCAGCTATAGTAAAGGCTTTTTTTATTTTTTCGATATCTTCCTTCGGAAAGCTTTCTGACACCGTCGCAATAAGCTCTTCAAAATCTTTGTAATAATCCATTACTGTACCCCTCCCTTACAGAAATTTTTTAATATGCTTTATAATACGTGAATCCTCTAAATCCACCTTTACAGCGTTATCTTTAACAGAGATTTCTCCCTCTTCCTTTTTCAGTATTCCGAGTTCACTCAGAACATCTACAGCCGTAAGCACCGTACAGGCATTACTGCCGTCACCGCCAAGACGGTAGCAGAGAACATCACTGTCATATTTCCACACACCGACACTTCTGATGTAACGGTAAACATCGGCTACGGTCTGTCTCGACGGAAGAATAAAGGCTGCTTCCTTAGGTGAAAGTCTTTCCTTTCTCCTCATTTTTTCATAAAGACGAACACTTTTCAGATATTTCTCATCATCGGTACCGGACATTCTCACATCTCTGATGTATATACTTACTCTTACCTGTCCCATATATTCATTTCTTTCGAGTCTGACGGCAAGGTCGAGACTGTCACCCGGAGCATACGGAAACTCCTTTTCGGTTACTCCGAAATAAAGAGCAGAGAAGGAAGAATTGCCCTTTCTGAAGTTAAGTCTCAGGTGCTTTCCCGAGCCGATAGTCTGAAGTGAAGAAAGCGTCACACCGAACAGTCCGAACATAGGCTGAGGATTTCCTGCTCCGAAGGGCTCGAGCGCAGAAATAACAGAAAGAATGTCAGCAGAAATAAACTCCGGCTTAAGTCTGCAGTCAAGCTCTGTTACAGGGAACGGCATTTCTACCGTTTTAGCATAATCAGCTATAGCTTTTTTGAATGCAGACAGATTTTCGCTTTTCATTCCGAAGCCCGCAGCAAGAACGTGACCGCCGTAATGTGTCAGAAGCTCCTTTGCGCTCGAAATAGCATCGTAAAGAGAGAAGCCTTCTATACTTCTGCCTGAGCCTTTGGCCTCATTTCCGTCATCGGTTATTACTATACAGGGCTTACCGTATTTTCCTACGAGTCGGGAAGCCACGATACCTATTACACCGCCGTGCCAGTTTTTACCCGAAAATACGAGGACTCTCTCACAGAGCATATCGGGATTTCTTTTTATCTGCTCCTCAGCTTCAGCGGTAATTTTCTTTTCTATTTCCTGTCTGTCATTGTTTGACTTATCGACAGTATCTACTATGAACGATACTTCTCTTTCGTCCTCACCTAAAAGGAGCTCGAGAGCCTTCGACGCGTGAGCCATTCTGCCGATGGAATTAATCCTCGGCACGAGAGAAAAAGCAACAGATGTAGCATTCATCGTTTTACCGTCCACACCCGCCTGCTTTTTCAGAGCAGAAACACCCATACAGGTTTCACTGTTAAGACAGCGGAGACCGTGCTTTACGATGGTGCGGTTTTCACCTGTCAGAGGTACGATGTCACCGATAGTACCGATGGTTACAAGGTCAGAGAACATCGAAAGCATTTCTTCGTCATCAGCACCGGAAAGAGCGCAGACCACCTTGAATGCTACACCTACACCTGCCCATAATTTATAAGGACAGGGACAGTCCTTTCTGTGAGGGTCCACAACCGCCTCGGCACGGGGTATTTTATCGCCTGCCTTATGATGATCGGTGATTACCAGCTCCATACCAAGCTCGTAGATATACTCCGCTTCTTCAAAAGCTGAAATACCGTTATCTACGGTAACGATAAGCTCGGCACCCTGTTCTCTCAGCTTTTTGATTGCCTCTTTATTAAGTCCGTAGCCTTCGCTGTTTCTGTCAGGTATATATGTAATGACATCACAGCCGTTCATTTCGAAAAAGCGGTACATAAGAGCTGTAGAGGTCACACCATCAGCATCGTAGTCACCGTAAACGGCTATTTTTTCACCCTCATCCATAGCACGGCTGATTCTTTCCACAGCCTTATCCATATCTTTGATTTCAAAAGGACTGATAAGAGAGGTGCTTTCGGAGAAAAATTCGGCGATTTCGCTTTCGTCGGTAATTCCGCGTGCCACCAGCAAAAGAGCTGCGAACGGATCTATTCCGTATTCTTCGGCTATATCGGATGCAAGCTCTTTATCAAGAGAAGAAACCACCCATTTTTTACGGCTCATTCACCTCAGTCCTTTCTGTCAAGAATAATTTAATATTATATCACTTATTTTACTCATTTTCAATATTTTCGCCACAGTGTCTGACAATTTCTTTAAGAAAAACCGCACCGAATTTATTAAGCTTATGCTCGGAAATACCCTCGATTTTTCTGAGCTGTTCCATTGTTTTCGGCTTATCCATAGCCATTTTTACCACAGCGTAGTCAGTAAGCACCGAATAATCGGGTACACCGCTTTTATGCGCAAGAAGCTTACGGAGGGTTTTAAGTCTGAGCAGAAGTCTGATATCCACATCCTGAGAAGTGTTAGGAGAGGTTTTCTCGGTTTTCTCTGCGAACTTTCTGACTCTTTTTCCGTTCCAGAGAATGTCCGCACATTTCTCTTCGAGGTAAAGACTTCCCGTTCTTTTCTCGGAAATATAAGCGAATTTAAGGAAATGGTCGATATGCTTTTCTATTTCACTTTCGGCACTGTCACTCATAGCACCGAAAGTTTTAAGCTGATTATAGTTCTTTGAAAGAATGTATTCCGTTTCGTTACCCTTAAGAATATCGATGATATTTCTTTTATTTTCACATTCTCTTACTCTTTTTATGCAGGAAAAAATCTTCTGCGCGGGTACGGTGACATCTATACTCATTTCGTTACCGTTACAGCCTGAACATCGGTTGCATTTACCCTTGGTTCTTTCACCGAAATAAGCGAGAATGTAATTTCTCAGACACGAAGCCTTCGTGGAATAATAAACCATTTTCTCGAGCTTCTGAAGTCTCAGCCGTCTCAGCGTTTCTATTTCCTCGTCACTCAGACAAGGATTTTCCTCGGGGTTATCGATGAAGTATTTCTGCATTCTTATGTCGGATGCACTGTAAAGAAGAACACAGTCGGCTTCGTTTCCGTCTCTGCCTGCCCTGCCCGCTTCCTGATAATAGCTTTCAATGTCACCGGGCATATTATAATGAATAACAAAAGAAACATTAGATTTATCTATTCCCATTCCGAAAGCATTAGTGGCGATTATTATTTCTTTTTCATCGCCGATAAAAAGGTCCTGGTTCAGCTTCCTTTCCTGCTTGGTGAGTCCTGCATGGTATCTGGTGACACTGTATTTTTCTTTTTTCAGTGTTTCATACAGTTCATCGACATTCTTTCGTGAAGAACAGTAAACGATACCGCTTCTGCCCGAATAAAGGTCAAGATATCTTCTGAGGGCAACAAGCTTAACCTTAGGTCTCACTACCTCGAAATAAAGATTTTCACGGTCAAATCCGGTTACCACCTTCAGAGGATTTTCCAGACCGATAAGATTTTCTATGTCGTCTCTTACTCTCTGCGTAGCCGTAGCTGTAAACGCAGTTACTACAGGCCGTTCGGAAAGAGATGAAACGAACTCACTTATGTCAAGATATGCCGTACGGAAATCGTGTCCCCAATGAGAAACACAGTGAGCCTCATCTATACAGAGCATAGATATCTTCACCTTACGGCAGAACTCACTGAAAACCGGAGTCAGAAGTCTCTCGGGAGCCACATATATAATCTTGTACCGTCCTGCCTGCGCTTTAGCGTAGACTGTATTCAGCTGTTTTTCAGAAAGAGACGCATTTATATATGCACTTCTGATACCGCACTGTGTCAGAGCATTTACCTGATCCTTCATCAGAGAGATCAGAGGAGAAATTACGAGAGTAATACCCTCGAGCATCAGAGCCGGAACCTGAAAGCAGATAGATTTACCGGCTCCCGTAGGCATAATACCCATTACATCTCTTCCGTCTAAAATGGCATCAATAAGCTCCTCCTGTCCCTGACGGAACTCACTGTAGCCGAAATATTTGTTAAGTACTTCAAATTTATCCAAAGATTTACCTCCCTGAGGCATAGAGTCAACGATAATGAATTATAAAAAGAAGCGTTTTGATGCCCATTTTCTGATTGTCTTGCTCGAATAACAGTAGAAGAAAAATCCTGCCACGGCAAGTAAGGATACAAAACAGATAATTCCGAGCTCTGTACCGTAAGTCAATACGTCTGAAAATTCAAGAATGACTCCGGATGAAAGAAGCGCAACGGAAAGAGTGAGAAAAACGAAGGCTATCTTCAGAATAATGTGTCTTTTTCTCTTGTACCAGAGCATATATGCCAGAACACATACACTGCACGAAGCGATTACAGGCATAAGGCACTCATAAAAAAGACTCATATCGCCATAAATCCACACAAAAACAAGTGAGTTAAGACAGGCCAAAACACTGTCCGCCGCCCATATAACATAAGGTCTCGGCTTTTTAGTAGCAAAGGGAAGCACAAAGGCAGACCAGGCAAAAAGAGTACCCGAAATAACACCGAGAGACCAAAGTGTTTCTTTAAAAAGAGTAAGATTAAGAAGAATACACACAAGGTCAGGTATCGCCATAACAGTAGTTACTATAGCGAGAACAAGCTTCTTTCTGCCATAAGGTGAAAGCTCTTCGGGAAGATGGATGTGCTCAGAAAAAGGATGAATGACCTCCTTCTGCTCCTCTTCGCTTTTATTCGGATTATATACGGCTGTGCCGCAGAGTACACATTTACGGGCGCTTGCGTCAAGCTCGACGCCGCAGTTTACACAGTAAGACATTTTATTTCTCCTTTTATTTTAAAATCAATCTCTGTTGCTTTCGATTTTTACATGGACACCCATCTTAACGAGTCTTGTGAAAAACTCTCTCTGTATGTCAGTCTCTTCATAGCAGCTGGAGAAGCCGAAAATAAGAGTGTCACCGGTGCTCATTACAGAGCATCTGGCACCGTTGAGCTTACCTGCACCTGTGTAGAAGATGTACTTCTCCACGTGCTCATACATTTCTTCCGGAAGCTTCACAAGGCCTACATTTGAAAGCAGAATGGAGGTTTTCTGTTCTGCCGTAATAAGGAAGGTTATGGCTACACCTAAATCCTTTATGGGAAGCGGAAGCAGTCTGGCTACAGGATTTCTCTCGATTTTCATATTATCCGTCATAAGAGAATTAATAAGCTTCGGGTCATTAGCAAGACGAAGCTGCAAAGAAACACTGCGAAGAATTTCCTCAAAGGTGTACTCTCCGAGATTAGGATTGATTCTGACAACGAGACACAGCACGAAATTTCTGAGAGTTTTCGACGGGAAGGCCTTACGGAGGTTTACGGGAACCTGAACACTGATTTCCTTCTGCTTTTTCTTTTCTCTGAGCTGTTTGTGATAATGGATATCAATAAGCAGAGCTGTTAAAAATTCAGTAACCGTCACACCGTAGCTTTTAGCGATTTTATGAACCTGACTGAAGGACATAACACCTGTGATATAGTTTCTTTCGTGTCTGGGCAGACGTGTCTGCTTAGCGTGGTAGGCCCATTTGTCACCACGGTCAAATTTAACCTTTGAAGAAGCATATTTGCTGTAAGAGTCCTCTAATTCTTCCGGCTTGGGTTCTTCGTTTACATCGAGTACGAATTCATTACAGGAAATGCTGTGCCCCTTCATACGAAGATATTCGGCAGCAAGAGTGGAAACAAAGATTACGGCACCGTATCCGTCGCACAGTGCATGGTAAACATCCACACATATTCTTCTGCCGTGATAGTAGGTACGGAAGAGAAAGCCGTTATTTTCCTTGAAATTTATACGGTAGCAAGGATTATTTATATCAGGACACACCATAGGCTTTTCAGGATTTTTTTCGAAATAATGCCAGAAAAATCCGTTTCTCATACGTACATTAAAGGTAGGTATTCTTTTCAGAGTTCTCTCCAGTGCTTTTTCGAGAATCTCGGGATCGACCTCTTCCTTAAGCTCCACTCCGAAACGGAAAACATTAGACCAGGTTCTCGAATTCTGTCCCGGAAAAATCTTTGCCGCATTATCAAGTCTGAACCATTCAAAGGTGTTCTTTCTCATAGGTATATTTTCTCCTTTATATATAAGTGAATTGGCGAAAATAGAAACATATGAAACATTATACTATAACGAAGGATAAATGACAATAGTAATTTAAAAATTAACAAAAAATCAAGGCGGGATGATTATGCCGCCTTCCCGTAAGGCAGTATTTGTTTCTCGATGAAAATTCCCCGTATTTTTGCCAAAAGCCTCGCAGGGCGACAGCTTTGCTGCATTTTATGGCTTCAATACAAGAAATTTTCTTATCTTACGAAACTGCGAAGCACTTTAAAATGAAAATTTTGAGTGCAAGAAAAGGCAAAAACAGCCGATAACGCTGTGACGCGTATCGGCTGTTTTTAATGCATTATTGTGCCAAAATTTTACATTTTAAAGAAATACTTCCTTATGGAAAGTCGGCATACTCCCGCCCTACGGTATTTACATTTCTTTCGGCATATGATTTTCTACAAGCTTATCTGTATCTATTCCCGTTATCTTGTCGAATTTAGGAATGAAAAGGTAAATTCTGCGAGCTATTCTCACTGTCTTGTTAATAGCCTTGGCGGCTATAACAAATTTCAGTATTTTTCGAGGAAGATTAATTATAGTTTCTCTGTCCATTATTTTTCTCCTTAATCATCAATCGAAATAGTATATCCGCACTCACCGAAATAGCGGACAAGAAATTTTTTATTATTCCCTTTACTGAGCCACAGAGTAGAGACCTTTCCCGTACTGATTATCTCATCGAGAAGCTCCTTATTTCCGTTTACCCAGGCCTTATATTCAATATCCGGCATAAAAATAACGTTGCCTGACATAAAATCACCCCGTTAATATTTTTCAACAGAATTATTGTCATTTTTTATTATATTATATCCGCCAAACAAATATCAATAGTAAAATCAAAATATTTTTTCTTTTTTTATTGTAGGATTTACACAAAAATATCAGCCCTGAAATGGTTAATTTCAACTTGCCAACGGGAGAAAACCGTGATAAAATAGTAGAGTTAAATCTATACTGAAAATCAGGTGAAATAATGGACGTAAGAAACACTGTAAGAAATGTAGCAATCATCGCCCACGTTGACCACGGTAAAACCACTATGGTTGACGAGCTGCTCAAGCAGAGCGGTACCTTCCGTGAAAATGAGCAGGTGGCTGACAGAGTTATGGACTCTAACGACCTGGAAAGAGAAAGAGGTATCACCATTCTTTCCAAAAATACTTCCGTCAACTATAAGAATGTAAAAATCAACATCGTTGACACACCGGGCCACGCTGACTTCGGCGGCGAGGTAGAGCGTATACTTATGATGGTAGACGGTGTGCTTTTACTCGTCGATGCCTTCGAAGGCTGTATGCCCCAGACACGCTTCGTTCTGAAAAAGGCTTTAGGTCTCAAAAAGAAGGTTCTCGTAGTAGTAAATAAAATCGACCGCCCGGGCGCAAGACCTGCTGAGGTTATCGACGAGGTTCTCGACCTTTTCATCGACCTCGGTGCAGACGAAGACCAGCTCGAGTTCCCTGTTATCTATGCTTCTGCAAGAGACGGCTACTCTTCAGCAGACGAGAACGTAAGAGAGGGTGATATGAGACCTCTTCTTGATGCTATCCTCGAAAACATAGATCCGCCCAAAGGAGACCTCGAAGGTCCTACACAGATTCTTTTCTCCTCTCTGGACTACGATGACTACATCGGCAGAATCGGTATAGGCAGAGTGGAGAGAGGCAGCGTAAAGCAGGGTCAGCAGGTAGTTCTCTGCAACAATGACGGTGACAGAACAAATGTAAGAATTTCAAAGCTTTATCAGTTTGAGGGTCTTAAGAGAACTGAGGTTTCCACCGCTTCCATGGGTGACCTTATCTGTGTTTCGGGTATCTCAGAGCTTAACATCGGTGACACAGCCTGTGATCCCGAAAACGTAGATCCTCTCCCCTTTGTAAAAATCGACGAGCCTACCATTTCGATGAATTTCATCGTAAATAACAGTCCCTTCGCAGGCAAGGAAGGTAAATTCGTTACCTCGAGAAACATCCGTGACAGACTTTTCAAGGAAGTTGAAACCAACGTTTCAATGCGTGTGGAAGAAACCGAAACCACAGACAGCTTCAAGGTAAGCGGCCGCGGTGAGCTTCATCTTTCCATCCTTATCGAAACTATGCGCCGTCAGGGTTATGAATTCTCTGTTTCCCGTCCCAAGGTTATCCTCAAGGAAGAAAACGGCGTAACCATGGAGCCTATGGAGCTTCTCATCGTAGAAGTACCCGAGCAGTATGTAGGTGCTGTAATCGAAAAGCTCGGTTCACGTAAGGGTGAGCTCGAGAATATGGGAGCAAGAGACGGTGGTTCAACTCATCTTGAATTCCGCATTCCCTCCCGCGGTCTTATCGGCTACAGAAGTGAATTTATGACCGACACTAACGGTAACGGTATTATGAATCAGCTTTTCGCAGGCTACGAGCCTTACAAGGGTGATATCGTAACCAGAGAAAGAGGTTCAATCGTAGTTCACGAAACAGGTGAAAGCTCAGCCTACGGTCTTTTCAACACTCAGGACAGAGGACGTCTTTTCATCGGTGCAGGTGTTCCCGTATATGAAGGAATGATAGTCGGTGAATGCTCAAAGGCAGAAGACGTAGTATGTAATGTCTGCAAGCAGAAGCATCTTACAAACACCCGTGCTTCAGGCTCTGATGATGCTCTCCGTCTCGTTCCTCCCGTCACTCTCTCCCTCGAGCAGTGTATGGAATTCATCAAGGATGACGAGCTTTTAGAGGTTACTCCCCTCTCACTCCGTCTCAGAAAGACTATTCTTTCAAAGGAGCAGAGAATGAAAAAGCAGTTCAAGAAAAACTGATAAGAAATAGTTTTACCTCACAGTCCCTTTGAACAAGTCCGTTAAAAACGGACAATGACAGGTCTGTCGGGGTTCGTTTATTCGATTATAAATTCTCTCGATACATTTATAGTAAACTCCGCGCTTTCTCCCGCCACGCGAATTTCAAACTCTTTTCCTTTTGCATTATTCACGGTATAACTTGATTTTTCAGTTACACTGAAATCGTGGATAATATCCAAATTTTCATCCAACAATACAATCCTCACATTTCCTTTGGTGCGATCACATTCAACAGTAAAAGTAATGGTTTCCGCTGTTCCATATGTTAATTGCAAAAGAGAAACGCCCGAGAGCGGTGTGATTGCAGATGCTTCAACAATATCTCCATCATGTAAATAATCTTCATCTGCATAACTTTTTGAACCCGAAGCATTAAAGCCAAAAACAACGCAATAGCACACATTATCTTCAGCGCATATATCCTCATCAGTCAATACGGCTAACGAAAAGTCATCTTCCCCGTTCAAATCTTTGGTTTCGACCTTAAATTTACTTATTAACAAAGAGCAACTGCATAGCGAAAGCATTACGCAGAAACAAATAAGAATCAATAACGCCTTTCTCAATTTCATATTTTTAAGTTCCTTTCACAATTCTATTTTGATTTTATTTTATCGCCGGTTTCGCCTTTGTATTACAGCGTTGTAAGCAACGCCGGCTTCGGGCAAAGCCCATACCCCTTGTAGGGCGGGGGTTTACTCCCGCCGCCTTGTTGGCTTAGATCCTATGTTACGGCGGGAGCGCGAGGGGTTCCCCGAAGCGAACAAAGTGAGCTTTGGGGGTTCCGAGCAAGCCCCCGCCCTACGATATCCCATTATATCACAAATCGGCAGAGATAACAAGAATGATATTCCGACTTCGTCGGAGTAATATTATTGCTACCGCAATAG
>JAZLAJ010000002.1:0-4570 GCA_045613145.1 Acutalibacteraceae bacterium | reverse complement strand
TTCATTGTTTGTGTTACAGTTGTCATGACGATTGGTTAATCCTCCTGTTCGTTTTGTCTCGGCAACTTAACTGTAACACAGGATTTTCCTTTCGTCATTATTTTTTTCGTTTACTGTAACACATCTATTGTAATCCTACATATTATTCTGTTACAAATCAACATAACTATTGACAGTTGGGGCGGATTTTGGTAAAATATTTACAACTGCAATTGGTTGCAAAAGAAATTTCGGGTGAGTGTTCGCTCACCGAAGGAGGATTATATCATGATGACAGATGCAAAAACCTTAGCCTACATAAATATGTATGCTATTCTGGGTACTCTGGAAAACCTTTGCGAACTTGACAAGGAAGCAAGCGAGCTTATCAAAACAAAGAAGCCTGTTTCCGTCGGTCTCGAAGTAAAGGGCGGCCCCAGTGCTACTCTCACCTTCGCTAACGGCAGATGCAGAATGGAACAGGGCACAGCTGACTGTGACGTTCTTCTTCCCTTCTCTTCCTGCGAAAAGTTTAACGGCCTTATCGACGGCACCGTTACCCCCATTCCTTCAAAGGGCTTTTCTAAGATAGGCTTCCTTCTTAAAAAGTTCACTCCCCTCACAGACATCCTTACCAAATATCTCAGACCCTCTGCGGAAGACCTTAAGGATGAAAAATTCTTCGAAATCAGCACAAAGCTTATGTTCAGCGTTATCACCGTTGCTCTCTCTCAGATCGGTAATAACGACGAAATCGGTAAGTTCAGTGCCAGCCTTATCCCCGACGGTATCATCGATGTTTCTATCAAGGACTGCGTTTATGCAACCATTCAGGTCAAGGATCATCATATGATTACCATCAAGGAAAAATCAGAAACCTTCCGTTCACAGATGCAGTTCTGCGACATCCGTACTGCAAGAGCTCTCTTCGACGGCGAGCTTAATGCTATCGCCGCTGTAGGTGAAGGTCTGGTAGAAATGCACGGTCTTATCAATATGATCGACAACGTTAACAGAATTCTTGACAGAGTTGCACTCTATCTTGCATAAGGAGGTACAGATATGAGTTTTCCCGTATATAAAACAGACAAAAGCAGAGAGATGTTCTCCCGTGCCACAAAAGTAATACCTTCAGGTGTTTACGGTCATCTCGGCCCCGCAGAAGGTCAGTTCATTCCCGTTTCAAAGTGGCCTGTATTTGCTGAAAAAGCAAAGGGTACATACGTATGGGACGTTGACGGAAACAAATTTATTGACTATATGTGCGCATACGGTCCTAACGTTTTAGGTTACTGCGATCCCGATGTTGATGCAGCAGCAGCAAAGCAGACTGCTCTCGGCAACTGCACAACACAGCCCGGTAAGGTTATGGTTGAATGTGCAGAGCTTCTCGTAGACACTGTCGCTACAGCAGACTGGGCTTTCTTCGCAAAGAACGGTAACGACGCTACTCAGGGCGCTATCATGTGCGCCAGAGCATATACACACAGAAAGAAAGTTATTATGTTCTCAGGCTACTACCACGGTGTTTCCCCCTGGTGTCAGAAGATTGACTATCCGGGCGTTCTTCCCGAGGATGTAGCAAACAACATTATGCTTCCCTGGAACGATATTCCTCTTCTTGAGAGAACTATCGAAGAAAATAAAAATGAAATTGCATGTCTTATCGCTCAGCCCTATGACCACGGTAACTTCCACGATAACGCATTCCCCGAGGAAGGCTTCTGGCCTAAGGTAAGAGAAATCTGTACAAAGAATGACATCGTTCTTATCGTAGACGACGTTCGTGCAGGCTTCCGTCTTGACCTCGCAGGTTCCGACCATTTCTTCGGCTTCGAGGCTGACCTTATCTGCTTCTGTAAGGCACTCGCAAACGGCTACAACATGTCAGCTATCTGCGGTAAGGAATTCCTTAAGGGTGCAATGAGCTCTCTTGCATACACCGGCTCATACTGGCTTTCAGCTGTTCCCTTTGCAGCATGTATTGCTAACATCAATAAGATGAAGGCTCTCGACATTCCCACAATGTTCAAGCAGAAGGGTGAAATGCTTTGTGACGGTCTCGTTAAGGCGGGTAAAGAGCACGGCATTGACCTTGTTGTTTCAGGTGCTCCCGCTCTCTTCTACTTAAGAATCGGCAACGATGACAGTATGCTTCTTCATCAGGAATGGGTAGCTGAAATGGTTTCAAGAGGTATCTTCCTTTCATCTCATCATAATCATTTCATCAATGCTGCTCTTTCAACAAAGGACATCAAGCACTCAATCGAGGTTGCTGAGGAATGCTTCGGTATCGTAGCAAAGAACCATCCTGAGCTTTTCAGATAAATAAGTGAAATTTTCTCCCTCGAAGGGAGAACAAAATAAAAAAATTATAAATGGAGGAAAACATTATGCCACTTTCAAAAAACGAATGGCTTGCTCTCGAAAAGAAAGCTTTCGAACTCCGTAAGCTTACAGTTCAGACTACTGTTTGGGCAGGCAGCGGACACTTCGGCGGCGGTATGAGCGTCATGGATCTTCTTACCGTTCTCTATCACAAGTATCTTAACATCAAGGTTGACGATCCCAAATGGGAAGACAGAGACCGCTTTATCCTTTCAAAGGGTCACGCAGCTATCGCTTATGCTCCCGTACTCTGCGATAAGGGCTTCAACGATGTAGAAATGCTCAAATCTTTCAACCTTTCAGGTTCAAAGATGGGTATGCATCTTGACTCAAATAAGGTTGTAGGTGTAGACGCATCAACAGGTTCACTCGGTCACGGTCCTTCTATCGCAGCAGGTACAGCTCTTGCAGCAAGACTTATGGGTAAGGACTTCCTTACATATGTAGTTACCGGTGACGGTGAGCTTGGCGAAGGCTCATGCTGGGAAGGCTTTATGACCATCAATCACTATAACCTTTCCAACTGTATCGTATTCATCGACAGAAACCATAATATGATCGACGGTAACACTGAAGACATCAAAAAGCTTGAACCCCTTGCTGACAAGATGACAGCTTTCGGCTTCAACACAATCGTTGTTGACGGTAACAACATCGGTGAGCTTTGCAATGCTATCGATCAGGCTATCGAAAGATCTAAAGAGCCCTGTGCACCCACATGTATTCTTATGGATACAAAGAAGGGCGCAGGTATCAAATCAATCGAAGGCGATTACACATGGCACTACGGCGCTATCGACGATGCACGTTTTGAAAAGTTCAATAAAGAACTTGAAGAAGATTACAAGGCTCGTGTTGCTCGTGCAGAAAAGGAGGGCAAATAATTATGGCAGGCGGATTTGTTTATACAGCAGTTGACCAGACTGAGCTTTCCACAGCTGAAATTTACGGTAAGGCTCTTGCTGACATTATTTTAAAGGACCCCAAGGTTGTTGCTATCACAGCTGACCTTGCTAAATCAACAAAATTAGGTGACGTTCTTAAGGTTTGCCCTGAAAGAGTTATCAACGTAGGTATCGCAGAGCAGGATATGTTCGGCGTTGCTGCAGGTATGGCTCGTGCAGGTATGATTCCCTTCCTTTCAGGCTTCTCTGCTTTCACATCAATGAGAGCTTGTGACCAGCTTCACACAGATATCTGCTATCAGAATGTAAACGCTAAAATCATCGCTACACATTCAGGTACATCCTTCGGTCAGGCAGGTTCCACTCACCATGCTATCACTGACCTCGCTATCACCAGAGCTATGCCCAACCTTACAGTTATCGTTCCCGCTGACGGTTTCGAAACAGCTAACGCTGTTAACGCAGCTTATGAAAACTTCGGTCCCTACTACATCCGTATCAACCGCGGTTTCGACCGTGTTCTTTACGAAACAACAGACTACGGCTTCGAAGTCGGTAAGGCTGTTCAGCTTAAAGAGGGTACAGATATCACAGTTATTGCTTGCGGTTCCTGTGCATTCCAGGCTCTTCAGGCTGCTAACTTCCTTGAGAACGCTGACGGTCTTAAGGTAAGAGTTATCAACATGCACACAATCAAGCCCCTCGATAAGGAAGCTGTTGTTAAGGCAATTATGGATACACGCCGTATCATCACTGTAGAAGACCACTCCGTTATCGGCGGTCTCGGTGCAGCTGTTGCAGAGGTTATTGCTGAAACAGGTAAGGGCTGTGCATTCAAGCGCCTCGGTATTCAGGATCAGTTTGCTCCCATCGGTCTCCACGAGGATATCATGTCAACACTCGGTATTGACTCCAACGGTATCATCGCAGCAGTCCGTGAGGCAATGAACGCTGACTTTGAGCTTGACGACGATTGGGACGACGAAGTTTAATCTTAACCGATTAAGTTTCAACGGCAGAAAGGATTGATTTTTATGTCTACAAGAGACGAAGTTTTTACCAATAAAATTTTCCTCTGTGCTGCGATCCCGCTTATCAAGGTCATTGCAAATGATGTACCTAACCTTGCAAAGAAGTTTGAGCACGCTCACACAATTTATCAGATAAGTGCACTTTGCCCCGACGCTCCCGAAGGAAAAGTCGGCACACACCTTGTTGTAAACAACGGTGAATGGATTGTTCACACTGATAAGCTTACAAACAATGCTCACGTTGAGCTTGAGTTCAAGAGCATTGAA
>JAZLAJ010000001.1:0-1862 GCA_045613145.1 Acutalibacteraceae bacterium | reverse complement strand
CAAATTGCTGTCAAAGAACTCTCTGATGCTTATTTCAAGACCGTCGCATAATTTCTTGATTGATGCAACACCGGGGTTCTGACTCTTTTCATTAAGCATACTGTAAAAAGTTGAAGGCGCAACACCTGCAAGGTTTGCAAGTGCATTTATTGCAATATCTCTTTCGTTGCAGAGTTCAATAATTCTCTTCTCAACCGCTTCTTTTACATTCATATTTATACCACCTTTACGATATATCGCTGATTCAAGTTTAATAAAATCTACGATAAATCGTGTGTGATATATCGCATAATTGCATTTTGTGTGCTATAATTACGATATATCCCATATTGAGAGGTGGTATTTTATGGTTTGTACATTCTTTGGTCACAAGGACACACCAAAAAAAATAGAGCCGACACTGAGGTCGACTCTCATAGATTTGATTGAAAATAAAAATGTAACTGTGTTTTATGTAGGTAATAACGGCAATTTTGACACTATGGTGCGTCGTCAGCTTGAAGATTTATCCCAAACTTACCCTATAACCTACAACGTGGTTTTAGCCTATCTGCCTACAAAGAAAAGTGAGTATGATGATTATACAAATACTATCCTCCCCGACGGCATTGAAACTGCACCCAAACGCTTCGCAATCTCCTGGCGTAACAAGTGGATGATCGAGCAAGCAGATATTGTTGTGACTTATGTTACTCACAGCTTCGGTGGAGCGGCACAGTTTAAGGAATTGGCTGAAAGACAAGGCAAGACAGTAATTGAGTTGATCGAATGAAATAAACAAGTTTACAACAAACTGAAACTATGCTACAATAATCTTATCTTAAGTGCAAGGAGAAAGGTTATGACAAGCAAAGAACGACGTGAAAAAGGGATGCTTTTCATCGCAGACGATAATGACTGGATAGAAATGAAAAGGGCAAGACAGCTCACTCAGAAGCTCAACAATATTGACCGCTGTGATTTTGACGGCATCAACTCTATTGTAAAAGAGCTTTTCGGTAAGGCTGATGAAAGTACATTCCTCAATCCGCCCTTTTATTGTGACTACGGATCCAATATTTTTGTGGGTAAAAACTGCTTCATCAACTATAACTGTACTATCCTTGACAACGGAAGGGTTACTCTCGGTGACAACTGTATGCTCGCTCCGAATGTGTCAATTTATACAGCGGGACATACTCTGTACCCTGACTCTCGTGCTATGGGTTATGAGTACGGCATTGAGGTAACTATAGGTAATAATGTATGGATTGGCGGCAACACGGTTATTCTCCCCGGAGTTCATATCGGAGATAATGTGGTTGTCGGTGCAGGAAGTGTGGTAACAAAAGACATTCCCGATTGGTCCTTTGCCGCAGGTAATCCTTGCAAGGTTATTAGAGCAATTACGCAAAAGGATAAAAAGTTCTACTTTAAAGACCGTAAGATTGACGAGGAAACATTTAAGAAAATATACGGATGAAAACGCCCCTGACTTTCACAAGTAAGGCGTTCTATACTCTCACGACAGTTCAAACCTACTCTTCTCAAATTTTATCATTCCCTCATCCCGCATTTTGCAAAGCTCGTTTGACATTGCACTGCGGTCAACACAAAGGTAGTCCGCCAGCTGCTGACGGTTAAAGGGTACAGTAAAAGCGGAACTGCCTTGGCGTTTTGCTTCCTCGGAAAGGTAAGAAATCAGTTTTGTACGGGTGGTACGACCCGACATGTGTCCGAGCTTTTGCACCAATTTTCTGTTCTTATCGGAAATGGCGAAAAACATATTCTGCACTATCATATTGTGAAAACGGCAGGCTGACGAACAAGTGGTAAGTATTCTCTTTACATCAAAGAAAATTACCGAGCTGTCCTCGACGGAA